>JBMHCW010000064.1:0-31142 GCA_049889715.1 Akkermansiaceae bacterium
CTTCCTCTCCCAAAAATGTCAGTTGCTGACTTCCGCCGGGAGTTAAGTTAATTTTTTTAGGCACTCAAACAGTGCGTCTGGCATTGCTGCCGCATAACTTTCTTTCACCGCGGCAGCATGCCAGACTTCTTTGATTATTCAAGGATTCCAAACAATCCCAGACACTTTTCCATTTTGTCCACACGGCCTAACAAACAAGCTGCTGATGCCAAAGGCGAAAGCGACGAGGAGTTTAACATCAAACTCATCTTAAAAAACGTTAAAATATCGTTTGAAGGTCGCTTGTTTCCGAAGGAATCATCGGGGAATCGCGTGTTCCCTCTCCCAAAATCAGGCCTGTTCATCCCGCCGACCTCGATTTCCAAGCATCCAAATCGTCCAGATGGGAGAATCCAGCTCCTAAAAATCGAGATAAATCTCGGTTCGACGATTGGCGCGCCTCCCCGTTGGGTTGTCTTCTCCTGTCTCGGTCTGGTTGGGCAAGCGGGGTTTACTTTCCCCTTCGGCAAACGCCACAATCTGTCCCGGCGGAACTCCACTCCCCAACAAATATTTCTCCACCGCCTTCGCTCGCTTCGAAGAAAGACCGGTATTGTAGGCGTCGGTGCCCAGAGAATCAGTGTGGCCCGACAAGGTCAGCTTTTTTCCGGCATCAAGTTTCAGAAGTCCCGCCACGATATCCAATTGCTTTTGGGTCCTCGGCGTCAATTCATCTTCATCAAAACCGAAATACAGGATCAAGGTGTCTCCTCCCTCGGGATTCTTGACCAGAGGCGTGTAGTAGACATCCCCGCCGGCAACCCGGTTCGCGTAATCCGCGAGCAGAGAATCGAGATTCACTTCAGTGACCCGCCAGGGATCATCGGGCGAAGACCGCTTCACAGTGACCCCAAAGTCCGCGGCCTTCTCACCTGATTCACCCTCGACGTGGGCGATGAATCCCGCGGTGAGATCACGATTGAACATTGCCCGCAATGGCTTTTGAGCGCGGAGCCGGTATTTGGCCTCCTCGAAAATAATGCAGAGCCCGGCAATCTTGGCATCCGAAACCAACGAGGTATCCACAAAGGATTTGGCATCGTCAAAATTCTGCGCCAGGGCCGCTTCCAGAAACGCGTGGGTAATTCCCAACGAGTCCACCAAAACCGCCTTCGACGGCTCTCCTGCGGAAGGAGACCCTTCCGGAATCCTGACTTTCTCGACCCCCCATTGACCCACGGTATTTCTCAGCAGATCAAAGTAAATCCGTTCACCCAGATCACTGTCCATGTTGAGGGCCCATCGAGCACGACGATTGGCCTCCAGCTCTCCGATCTCACTCACGGGATTGAGAGCATGAAGTCGAAAATCACCCGAGGCTGATAGCTCCTTGAGACCTTCGAGATGGCTTTCGTCGAGGGCTTCCTTCCCGATGAACACAGCCGCCTGTTGGAACTTTCCTTGCTCGAGACTTTCCCCGATTTTCTTCAGCAAGGTCTCCGGGTCCAGCTCCTTGATCCCCATTCCCAGATCCACGAGTGTTTCTTCCGAATTGGCCGGAGCGACGGTATCTCCATCCGTTACCGGCGGCTCGGGATTGAAATTAAACGGGTCGTCGGACTTGGGGGGAACCACTTCGGGCTCGACCTCTTGCTGCTCGACCGGCGGCTTCGTTTCCACCCGCACCTGCTCCTCGCTCCGGTCCGACGACTGCCAATAGTAGAGTCCCCCGGCCGCCATCGCGGCCAAAAAAAATCCCACGCCGGCAAAAATTCCGAAGGTCGATCGAGGTTCGTAGGAATCGTAAGAGCTCATGGATTAAGGTCGGATTAGTCGACTGGATTCGTCAAAGGGTCTGAAGTGGTCCGCGGAACTTTGGGAAGTTTCAAGCGCGCCCTCATATTACCGCGGAAGACAAACAGTTCTGTCTCCTGAACCGCCGCTGTCGCAACTAATCGAAGATAAAAATCTTCGGCGTTGCGAATCCTCGACCCATTGATTTCGAGAAGCAGATCTCCCCTCTTGATTCCCGCCTGATCTGCCAACCCTCCTTCCCCCACGGCGGAGACAATGACCCCCAGGGCCTGACGCCCACCGGCCCGCCCGCGACTCTGGACTTCCAGTCCCACCGCATCATAAATCGCCTGATCATGCTTCTTTCGCTGGGCCACCGATTCATCATCAGCCTCTGCGAAAGGATCCGCCTCCTTGATCGTCGCACTTAAAATAGCAGTCTCGCTTCCTCGGTAAATTCCGACATTGGCAAGGGCGCCCACCTTGGCCCTCTGGACCCTGTTGATGAATCCCGCAGTCGAACTCACCCCTTCTTCCTGGAAGGAGGTGATGATGTCGAACCTCTCGATCCCGGCCTCGGCCGCCGGACTTCCGGGAGTCACATCCCAGACCACCACTCCCTCACCCTGATAGTTGAAAACGCTCTTGAGATAGTCGTTGAGATCCAGCGTCCGTAAGCCCAGATACCCGTGGATGGGGCGCCCCTTGTCCAAAATGTATTCCATGGTCCTCCTGACTTCATTCGAAGGAATCGAGAACCCGATTCCCTGGAATCCCGGATGTTCCCGATCCTCGGAATAGATCGAAGCGTTAATCGCAATGATTTCGCCGAGATGATTCAACAACGGCCCTCCCGAATTCCCGGGATTGATGGCGGCATCGGTTTGAAAGAGGTCTCGCTGGCCGTCAGAAAGGGAACGGTCTCTCGCGGAGATCCGGCCCACAGTCACCGACTCCCCCAAGCCATAGGGGTTGCCGACCGCTATCGCCAGCTGCCCCACTTTGACTTGATCGGAATCGCCAAACTTCAAGGCTTCAAACCGCTCCTCCGGATCACTGCTCTTGATTCTCAGGACCGCGATATCAAGCAGGCGGTCCGAATTGATCAAGGTCGCCGGCAGAGACCGACCGTCGTGCAAGGTCACCCGGATCCGCTGGTGCCCTTCAATGACGTGATGGTTGGTGATCACGTGCCCCTCTTCCGAAACGATCACACCGGACCCCAGCCCCGGTGCCAACCGGTTGCGCTCGTATACCCGGCCGCGATAAGGATCGAACAATCTCTCTCTCTTCAAAATCTCGGTGTCGATGCTCACCACTGCCGGAGTCACTTTCTCGACCAGCGAAATCATCTCATCATTGGCCCGAACCAGCCCGGGAACGTCTTCAGGCGCCATCGCCGACTGGCTTGCCAGCGTGGCGTACTCCGGAGCAAACCGACCATCATCAGGGGCCTGCCCCAATCCGAAAATCCCGTGCCCTCCCTGCCAGGTCCGGAAAAAATGGACCGTCAGAAATGCCGCCACAAAGACAAGACAAAGGACCAGAATTCGTTTCAAATGATCGTTCATTTCAATGGATGGTGACCTGAAGATACCGCCGCTCGCACAAATGTCAGCTCCTGACTGGAGCAAGCCCTCTCCGGTCACCCCCAGAGCGAAGCCACCCGCAGCCTCTATCTAACGAGCCTTCTCTTTCAAATCCCCATTCCCATCACTTTCGATATTGGCTTGTGGGCAACAAGAAGCCAAGATTCCCGTTTCCCCAAACAATGCAAAGCGATTATCACATCCAGGCTCTGGTCTATCAGGACGGAACCCGCGTGATTTATCGTGCCCGCAACAAGGAAGGTGACGCCTTTGCCCTGACGCGGCTCAAGCTCCCGGCCAAAGTTCTCCCCGAACTTTCCCGGGAAAAGTTCGATACTGCTTCCAAAAGCTCAAGGACCTCGACCATCCGGGAATCCGTCCCGTCGTCGATGGAGATCTCGACCCCGTCGACGGATACCCTTGGGTCGCCGTTCCCTGGTTCAACGGAACACCGCTCAGCGACCAAAAGAAGTTCGCCGCCCTCGACAAGGAAAACCTCGAACTCCTGAGATCAAAGACCAGTGAAGCTCTGGGCTTCCTGGGCGATCAAGCCGGGGCGCTCTCGCTGGATTCTGCGGACATCATCTCCGCGAAATCCGAGGACGAAGAACTCTCCTTCAGCTTGATCATCAATTTCTGGGTCTGGTTCTGCGATCACGCGGAGGACCAGACCCCGGGCTCGGACCGCGACCCCGAGGTTCGCTTGGTCCTGCTCCTCGACCAACTTGGAAAACCTCCCAAGACTTCTTCCCCGAAATCTCCGGGGTCACCTCCGCAACCTGAACCGCGAAAAGCCGACACCTTCACGCCCCCACCGCCACCCTCTCGCACCGGCCCCATCATCACCATTCTCGTTCTTCTGGCACTGTTGGCCGCCGGGGTCTGGTGGGTCATCCAGCGACGAGCCCAGATCATCGCCGAAGAAGAACAGGAAGCTGCCGAGAGGGCCGCCAGAAAAGAACAGTTGGAACGGCCCGGCTCCCGCTGACCCTCAATCTCTCACCCCGGTCACCGCAACGATGGTTTATGTTGTTTTAACATATTTTTACCGGGAATAGGCCTCATCAAATTTTCATGAAAATTTGTCTATAGGGATGGCACTCTTTCGTCGTATTCCTTCTCTCCACTCCCCCCCTGTTGCCGTGCACTCTGATTATCAGATCGAAGATCTGGTCTTCCAGACCCGCGAACTCGTCCTCTACCGGGCACAGCATCACTGCGGGATCCCGCATGCCATCATCAGGCTGAAATTCTCAGACGAAGTCCTCGCCAATCTTCAGGCACAGGACCGATTCCAAAAGGGCCTCGAAGAACTCCAGCTTCTCGGTCACCCCAATCTCCGCCGGGTCGTCGATGGCGGACTCGATCCCGTCGACGGCCACCCTTGGATTGCTACAAAGTGGGTCGAAGGCTCGACTCTCTCCCAGGTCCAAATCACGACCGATGAGGTCGAATCCCTCCGCAAGCAGGCCCAGGATCTCATCGCCTCACTTGGCTATCGATCCGGAGCCCTCGCCTTCAGTGCCGACGAAGTTGTCGTGGCCGATGCCCACCACGGAAAACCTCGATACACTTTTGCCATCGACTTCTTCTCCTGGTTCCGCGACTGGGCCATCGGTTATCCCCCGGGTGAAAAAAACAATCCCCACCATTTTCTCGAGACGCTCATCAGATCCCTCAAGCCCATCGAGCCCGCTCCTCCCGAGAACCCCGCGGCTGCCTCCTCTGCTCCCGGCATTCCGAAGGCCAATGTCCCCACGATGCTGGTCACCTCCAAGCTTCCGCCCCAAACCTACAAACCAAAACAGGAAGCCGCCCCCGCCGCCAGCGCTCCACCTCCGGTGACCCCGCAACCCGGAACCCCGGTCGCCCTTCCTCCTGCCGGAAACAAACTCCTCATCCCCGGCCTTCTCATCGTGTCCATGCTCCTGCTCATCGAAGGAGGAATCTTCTGGATCAATTCAAGAGCACCCGAGGAAACAGTCACTCCCGACAATGTTGCGAGCACGGAAACGCCGGACTCTTCCTCACCTCCCAAACCGGAACCGAGGGAAGAAAACGAGGACGAAGAACCCGAGGCACCGGACGCTTCACCCACCCTCGCCAGCAGCCCGCCCCGCAGGATCCAACCGAGCGGCCGGAATTCGCCGGAGAGATGCTCGACATCAACGCCAGCGACGAAACCTCTCTCGAAGAAACGGCCGGCAAGTGGATCGTTCTCCTCGGGACCACCGCCGGCACCGAAGACAATCAACTCAGCTTCGAGCAGGCCTCGATCAAAGCTCAACTTCCCGACGGAGTTTCGGAAGTCCCGGTCGGTCAGAAGGTCAAAGTGACCGGATACCTCAAGACCAGCACCCTGCTGATCGTCGAGACTCCCGAAGACATTCACGATGGCAGCACCCGCAACGCGGTCTACACCGTCGAGGACGAGGAGAAACTGCGGAACATGAACAAATCTTTCGTCACCCTCCGCGCCAAGATCACCGATTTCACCAAGACCAAAACTGGCAGCACGCTCTACCTTGTCTTTCACGAAGAAGGTCCCGGCTTTCGGGCCGGCATCAGCCCGAGCCGCGCCGAGGATGACATCGACGAAGAATTCCTCCGTTCGTTCGTGGGGAAGGAAATCATCATCAAGGGAACCGTCTCCACTTTCGAACAAGCGGCAGGCGGCCGGGGAAAACGCCTCGTCATCCGCTTCACGAAAAAGTCTGACATCGCCCTCGCCGACTTATAGCCTCGCGGAGTCACTTCGACCGACCCGCATGAAAGTCCTCGTTATCGGCACCGGCGAATACGTCACCGGCCTCGTCCACGGATCAAAATCCACCTCCGACAAAGGCGTCGGCATCGTCGCCCTCACCCTCTTCGACCTCCGCGAAAAAGGAGCCATCGATGACATCCTCCTCGCCGGTTCCAACGGGTCCAAGTTCCCGCTCGTGCGCGATCACTTCGACAAATTGATCACCCGAAAGTACGGACTCGATTCCTCCTTCCGATTCTTCCCGGCCGACGATGCCCGTGATCCCGACGCCTGGCGGACCGCCCTCAACGAACTTTCACCCGGCGACTCGGTCGTGATCTTCACGCCCGATGACCTCCACTTCGAGATGGCCCACACCGCCGCTTCCAAAGGCCTGCATGTGCTCGTTGCCAAACCCATTGTGAAGACTCTCGCGGAACACGATGCTCTCATCGAAGTCGCCAACGAGAACGGTGTCACCATCGCCACCGAAGTTCACAAACGCTGGGATCCCATCTACGCCGACGCCCGACAGCGGCTCCGCCAACTCGGCGATGCCTCCTACTTCGCCAGCTACATGAGCCAACCCAAGTCCCAGCTCGAAAGTTTTCGCGCCTGGGCCGGCAAGTCCTCCGACATTTCCTACTACCTCAACACCCATCACATCGACTTCCATTGCTGGGCTCTCGAAGGCCGCGCCCGCCCCGTCCGCGTCACCGCTTCGGCCTCCAACGGCGTCGCTGAATCCCTCAACCTTCCCACCGAAGATTCCATCACGCTCATGGTCGATTGGCTCAACAACTCAGGCACCAAAGCCACCGCCATCTACACCTCGTCCTGGATTGCCGCCACGGCAGAAGTTCATTCCCAACAACGCTTCTTTGCCCTCCACCACCAAGGCGAAGTCCGCGTCGATCAAGCCCACCGGGGATACGACTTTGCCAGCGATGCCACCGGCTACCAAAGCCCCAACCCTCTCTTCTTCCGCTACACTCCCGATTCCCAAGGCCGCTTCGCCGGGCAATCCTGCTACGGATACCAAAGCATCGCCGACTTCATCACCGGCCCACACGACCACCTCGCCACCATCCAATCCACCCGCGCCACCACCGCCATTCTAGAAGCGGGAAGGCAAAGCCTCGATACAGGACGACCAGTCGACCTCGGTAATTAGCACCGCCTTCTCCTCATGAACAGAGGAAGGCTGAACAGGAACATCTCCAACGAAGAAGGCTCTGGAACCGCCCCCGCCAGGATTCCCTTCCCGGGCTCACTCTCCCAAGCCGTCGCCACCAGCGTGGTCTGGTCCACCATGGTATCCGTGAAAAGAGCGTAACCGTAATGAAACCCTCCTTCGCCCTGAAACCGGAAGCCCAGAGAAGTCGTCTCCCCCACGAAGTTCCCAGGCCGCGGGTTCAGACCCGCAAGCGGAATACTCTGTGCCAAATCAGCCGGTGCCGAATTCATCCACAACGATGAGTAGACCAAAGAACCACTATCAGGCCCAATCATCTTCCCCTCATCCACCCCTTCAAACCTCATTCCAAACTCTCCTGTCTCATAGAGAAACTCAGCGGTCTCGAAAGCCCTAACACGAATCTCGTAATAGAATTCAATTCCCGATCGAAATCCTGCCTGAACTGAAAAGTCTACACTTCCATCTCGATCCAAATCAGCGGCTTCTTGTTGACCTGCCCAAAGGAAACCTTGAAGGGCTTCACCGAATCTTCGTCTCGATCAGCCTCCTGAGCACACAAACCGGCAAAGCCAAATACGAGGCACGCAGTGAAAAACTTCGGGAACATCAAAGACATTGCTGCACAGATTAAAGCGACCGACCACGAAACCTAAAACCGCGAAGTCGCTTCGTAGGCGTTGAGGATGGCGCGTCCGACTTGGGCCCAGGCGGCTGCTTCGGCCACTGAAATGGCCGCTTCGGCAGGCCAGTCTCCGACTGACAGGAGCTGCCTGGCTGCTTCTTCGTCTTTGGCGAAACGTTCGCGTTGGCTCTTCAACAAACTCTCTAACAACTGTAGTTCTTCTACGGTGGCCTCGCGCGAGAAGGCTTCCTTCATTCCCCAGACGAGGCGTTCGCGATCGCTGGCTTTCTGGCCCGCCATGCGGCTTCCGAAGACCCGTGAGGCTTCCACGAAGATGGGGTCGTTCAACATTGCCAAGGCTTGCTGGGGAATATTCGAGCGAGCCCGCTCAGCAGTGCATTCCTCTCGGCTCGGGGCATCAAAGGCCAACATCGACGGGTGCAGGAAGGTCCGGCACCAGAAAGTGTAAACACTGCGGCGGTAGAGATCGTCCCCATTGCTGGCGACCCACTTCTTCTTGGGGAAGTTCAAATGCTGCCAGTATCCCGCCGGCTGGTAGGGCTTCACACTCGCTCCCCCCTGACGCTCATCCTTCAACAAGCCGGAAATGCTCAGGGCACTATCGCGGACAAATTCCGCATCGACCCGCCAGCGTCCCTGGCGTGCGTAGTAATCGTTGGCCGGATCCTTTTCCCGAAGGAAGGAACTCTCCTCGGACTTCTGACGATAAGCCTGCGAGGTCACGATCTTGCGGACCATCCGCTTGAGGTCCCATCCGTTGTCCCGGAAGTCGGCCGCCAACCAGTCGAGCAACTCAGGATGCGACGGCATCGTTCCCTGGCCACCAAGGTCGGAAACATCAGTCGCGATTCCCCGTCCGAAGTACAGCCGCCACAGACGATTCATGGCAGTGCGTGCGGTCAGGGGGTTGTTCTTGTCGAGGATCCACTTCGCCAGATCGAGACGATTGGCACGGCCCTCAACCTGCCAACCATGTTCCTGCAGGAATTCAGGCACAGCAGGCTGGACCACCTCGCCACTTTCGTCCAACCAATTCCCGCGAGGCAGCACCCGCGTCATGCGCGGCTTGTCCAAAGCCACCGTGACCAACATCTTGCGCATGCCGTCGTTGATCTTCTTCTGTTCGGCCTTCCAGCCCTCGACCAACTTGTTCTGAGCCACAACCTCGGGCGAAATCTTGAGATAAAAGTCTTCGAGAAGTTTCTCTTGGGCTGCGGTTCGCGATGAAGCTTTCAAAGCCGCGAGAACTTCGGTCGAGGGCACCTCGGGCATCTTCAAACCAGGATCGGGTGCGGCAGTGGCACTCAAACGAAAACGCCCGATGCTGTGTTTCACGTGCTGGGACTGATAGCTGAGGATGACCTCGAGTTTCTCTCCATCCTTCAACTCAACCGGCTTCTCAAGGAGGAGCAAGAGCTGACGGGTCCCCTTCCGACCTTCCGGCATGTGAGCCCCGACGGCCCAACCGGTTTCCTTCTTCCCATCGAGCACCGCCATCGCGGGATAGCCACCTTGTTCAACGTCAGCGAAAGCCTTGAAAATCTTAATAGGCTTGCCACCGTGCTTCACTACAACTCCGGTCAAAACGATGTTTCCGTTGCCTCGCGAGAACCCACCTTTCACCGGGAAGCTGGCATCGGTCATCGCTTCCAGACGAAGTCCGGTCACTTTACCAGCCGAAGAAATCTGCAAATCATACACCGGCGAATTGGCCACCGCGCCCCCTTCCAGCACCGACCCGTCGGATTGCACGGTCAGCTTGGTTCCTTTCGGAGCCTTCATCGAATCCATCTTGACCGTTCTCCATCCGAAGTCCGGGAATGCTCCTTCGCTCAACCACTTCTGCCGCCCTTCCGTCACTTTCTTGCGGAAGGCTTCATCGTGCTTCAACAGATGAGCGACAGCCCCTTCCTTGATCTTCTTCTCAAGCTCGGCCAAGCGGGCCTGTTCCTCAGCCGTGGGCACGGTCAGATTGGGACGGCGTTTTCCGATGCCTCCTTCGGTGACATCATCAAAGAAAGCCGCCATGGCATAGAAGTCATGCATGGTGAAGGGATCGAATTTGTGGTCATGACACTGGGCACATCCCACGGTCGATCCCATCCAGACTTCCGAAACATTGCGCACCCGGTCAGCGGCATAAATGGCGCGGTATTCCTTTTCCTGCGCACCTCCTTCTTCGGTCGTCTGCAGCAAGCGGTTGTATCCGGTGGCAATGCGTTGCTCGAGTGTCGGGTCGGGCAGCAAGTCGCCCGCCAGTTGTTCGATCGTGAAGTCGGCAAAGGACTTGTTCTTGTTGAAGGCCGCGATGACGTAGTCGCGATAAGGCGTGACCTTCATCTCATTGTCACTGTGATACCCAATGGTGTCGGCGTAGCGCACCAAATCGAGCCACCACACCGCCATGCGCTCTCCGTATTTGGGATCGGCCAGGAAACGGTCAACCCATTTCCCAAAAGCCTCCGGGCTCTTGTCGGCGAGAAATTCAGTAGTCTCCTCGGCGGTCGGCGGCACGCCCCGCAGATCCCAGGAAATACGACGAAGCAAGGTCGAGCGATCCGCTTCTTCCGACGGCTTCAAGCCGGCCTTCTTCATGCGCTCCCCAATGAAGTGATCGATCTCACGGTCCTTCGGAGCGGGCTTCTTTTCCACCGGCTGATAGGCCCAGTGATCCTCGTATTTCGCCCCTTCTTCAATCCACTTCTTGATCAGGGCAATCTCGTCCGGCGTCAGCTCCTTGTGCGCCTTGGGTGGAGGCATGATGTCGTCCTTGTCCTTGGTAATGATGCGCAGATAGACCTCGGAATCCATGGGCTTGCCCGGCTCGATGGCGACATATCCGCCAAGATCCTCGTAGGCTCCGTCCTGCGTATCCAGACGCAGATCAGCCTCCCGGGTTTCCTCGTCAAATCCATGACAGGCAAAACACTTGTCCGAAAGGATAGGGCGGATCTCGCGCTGAAAATCCACCTCTCCAAACGCCCACCCGGTGGTGGCACAAAGAACTCCGGCTAGTTTCCTGGAAAACATAACGAAAGATACTGACAGGCGCCTTGCCATCTTGCCAAAGAAATCTCGCGGAGAAGCCTCCTCCCTACTCAACTTCGAAGGACAAATCGTCCAGTTTCCAGACCGAGCGGTCTGCCCCTTTCGAGGTAAATCCCAGCCATCGCAGACTCTGCCAACCACCGTCACTGACCAGTCCGGCGGTCTCGAGGACCTTGCCACCAGGAAAAGTCAACGTGGCCTTCCAGGTCGAGCCTTGGATGCCAACCAACGACTCCATCACCACTTCGATCCATTGGTCCATCGGAAGATCCGCCACCAACTGATTCCGGGAAAGAATCTTCCCTCCCCGGAAAGTCAACTCCGGGCCCGTTTGATAAGGATTTCCTTTTCCCCGCCACTCGCAGGACAAGGCTGCTCCTTCGGACAGCTTGATCCGAAATCGCAGGCGCGCCCTGCCTTGAGACACATTGGGATTCCAGAAAATGTGTGGGTTGTAGCCATGCTTCAAGGACGGGTCCTTGCGGACTTCCAAATGATGCCCGCCCTCGCCCGGCACGATCCTGACGAGATCCTTTCGTCCTTCCTGATCGATCTTGGCCACACGGAAGAACGATCCCATCCCACCCCGCTCAAAATCATCGTTCACCAGATTGGGCATCGAAGGCGGAACGACATAGGGCTCGGGAAAGGAGATCGATGAAGCAAGAGCCCGCCATTCCTCTCCGCGCACTCCGGCAATCGAAAAGTCAAAGGGCTTGAATCCCACCGACAAGGCGGGCGAATCCGGCTTCAAGCGGAAGTCCCGCTTCCCGGCATCGACAAACATGGGATCCGCCACCTTCGATCCCTGATCGCGTCCGTTCGTCTGCCAGTCCTTGAACGACTTCCCTCCGAAATCGAACGACTGTCCGCCATGACGCCAGTAGAGATTGTTTCTCATCTCGACCGTGGCTCCGTTGTTCCATCCGTGGCCTCCGAGCAGTCTTCCGCCGTCCCAATAGACGATGTTGTTTTCAAAGATGAAGGATCGATGACCTTCCTTCCGGGTCACCGCGACCTGACCTTCCTTGCTGTAGGTGAGAATGTTGTTTCTCACCACATTGTCGCGCCCGTAGTGCTGGTGGAATCCGCCATCACGAACGTCGTAAACCAGGTTGTTCTCGAACAGGATCCCGGTGCTCCCTTCATCGGGATAGAGCCCCCAGCCACCGTATCTCGTGGCATAGACATCGTGGATGACATTGCCCGTCACCGTCGTGCCTTCCGATTTCCCAAGAGTATAAACCCCGCCCATATCACTCAGGATGCGGTATCCCAAATGATGAAGGTGGTTGTTCTCGATCCGGTTCCTCTTCGAGGGACTCGGGGCATAACCCCAGACCCAGCCCGCCGAAACCGCGGTGTAATAGAAGTCCGCGATATCGCAGTGCCGCACCACGTTGTCACTGCTGCGCCCAATCCAGACGCCCACCGCCGACGGAGCAATCCGCCCCCCACTTTGCACGATGCAGTTGTCCACCGTGATATGGCTGGTTCTGGTCTCGTCCGGCAAGGTCCTCATCTCTCCGATGCGCACTCCGCTCGCTCCGAGATCAAACAAACGGGAGTCCCGCAGATCACAGCTCTTCGCGCCTTCACGAAACCACATGCCGGTTCCGCCCACGTGCTCGAACCGGCAAAATCGGAAGCCCGTCTCCCTCGCATTGCGCACTGTGACTATGCTCTCCTGCACCGCCATGGCGGCCTGATAAGGCGGCACCCCTTTGGAAGGCGTGCGCAAGGCGGAATGCCGGAATGCGATGTGCTCGAAGCGCAAATGCTTCACCGGCTTTTCCGCAGTCCCGCCAATTTCCATCAATGACTCAAGCACCGGCACCACCACTTCGGCCCTGCTCAAATCTTCGCCGTCTCTCGCCTGATAATACAGCCAGCCTTCGCCATCGAGAAACCACTCGCCCGGCGCATCGAGCGCTCCGAGATAGTTCTCAAAGAAATACAAGCACCCCCGGTTCATGGGATTCCAGCTCTTCATCACCGAACCCTCAGTGGTGAACACCCCGGCCTCCGCATTCACCGTTTTCAAAAACTCCCGGGTGGTGTCCCACTTGTGAAACACCATGACCTGGACCTTCGCCAGATCATCAGGGCCTAGTCCCTTCAGCGATTCCAGATCTTTCGGCGTCACTTCAAAGGTATGACTGGCTCGTTCTTGCTGACCCGCAATCACTTCTTCGTCGACATGATGCAGCCGGTTGAAATTCCACCAGTTCGGAGTCCGGGCACGCACCGCTCTCCGGCCGTTCACCCAGAGCTGCTCGAAGGCCGGCAACCCTTCGACTTTGGTTTTCCAGCGTCCGGGAATCTTCTCGTCACGATGCCATCCCTCCACCAAACGCCCGCCGGTGACCTCGGTCATTCCTGCCCCCCGATAGACCACCGGAGCCTCCGCTGATGCCCCTCCGTCTTCCGCTCCAAAAATCAAGGGAGCCTTCAGTTCGTATCGACCTTCCGCCAGAAAAACAACCACTCCGGCCGCGGCATCCGCCTTCCGGATCTTGCGAACTTCCTCCTGCGCTCGAACGAGCGAAGAGAACGGCTTGTCCTTCGTCCCGGGATTCCCGTCATTGCCTTCCGGAGACACAAAAAGCTCGGCAGCTTGCGCCACGGCTCCAAAGGAGATCCAGAAGAGAACAACCCTGATCAGGCAATCCACAGTTCGCATGGACCCGCATACCTCAACCGGCGGGCCGATGTTTCCGATTCCGAACTATTTTTGACGAAATTCCGGCAAGCTCTCCTTCGTAGCTTGTCCGGCTTGGTTCGCTTCTTCGCTGTGCTCCAATCCTACCCCAACTCCCCGGCCTACGCTCTGGAGGGTCCGGATCGGCAATTGCACTGCCGACTGGAACAGGCCGCAGGACGACAGGCAAAGAGCAGTGCCGGACAAGGCGAGAAGCAAAACAGGTTTCATCACTCCCCATCCTTAGCCTTCCCACCGCCCCACCGTCAAACCCACAATGATGATTGCGATTTTCTGAAATTCATTAAAGCTCTCCCTTCCGACACCATGCGTTCTTTCATTTTCTTCGTTTTCACCTGCCTGACCGCTCTCGCGGATCCCTCGAATTTTGCCCGCGCTCCCTACGTCCAGCTGGCCACCCACGACTCGATCCGCGTCGTCTGGCGAACTTCCGGCGAATCCACTCCCCGCGTCGTCTTCGGCTCCACCGTGGAAAACCTCAGCTCCGAAGTGCCCAAGGACAGCATCCTGACCAGACGTCACCCCTCCGTCGATAACGCCGCCCCCATCTTCAAGGACGCTCCGGTCGATATCCATCAATTCGAAGCCACCATCTCGGGACTCAAGCCTTCCACGACCTATTACTACGCAGTTTACGACGGCGACAACCGACTGACCGCCGCCGACAACACCTACCGATTCAAAACCAATCCTGTTCCCGGCACCGATGCCCCCGTTTACTTCTGGGTCGTCGGCGATTCCGGCACCGGAGGCAAAGATCAGGCCGCGGTCCACACCGCGATGGTCGAACACAACACCAAAGCCGGCAAACCCTTGGACCTTTACCTTCACGTCGGTGACATGGCTTACGGGTCAGGCACCAACAAGGAATTCGACGACCGTTTCTTCGACATGTACGAGCCCACTCTGCGCAACACCGTTTGCTGGGCCTCCATGGGCAACCACGAAGGGCGCACTTCCAAAGGAGCCTCTGGCGAAGGCCCCTACTACGACGCCTACATCTGCCCCACCAATGCCGAAGCCGGTGGACTCGCCTCGGGTAAAGAAGCCTTCTATTCCTTCGACTACGGCCGCGTTCATTTCATCTGCCTCGACTCCCACGATCTCGACCGCCGCCCTAGCGGAGAAATGGCCCAATGGCTCAAGGCCGACCTTGAGAAAACACAGGCTGACTTTCTCGTCGCTTACTTCCATCACCCTCCCTACACCAAGGGAACTCACGATTCCGACAAGGAAGGCCAGCTCATCGAGATGCGCGAACACATCATGCCCATTCTTGAAAGCGGAGGCGTCGACCTCGTTTTCACCGGCCACTCGCACATTTACGAACGCTCCATGCTAATCGATGGGGCCTATCACACTCCCACCATTGCAGACGGCGTGATCCTTGATGACGGCGATGGCGACCCCGCAGGCGACGGCCCCTACCGCAAGAGCGCCGGACTGCAGCCCAACAACGGAACCGTCGCCATTGTCACCGGACACGGAGGCACCAGAAACGGCCGCCGCGGCACCATCCCGTTCATGAAGCGCATCATCGTCGAACACGGTTCCTGCCTCATCTCGGTGTCAGGCGACACCCTCACCGGCGAGATGCTCAACAGCAAAGGCGAAATCCGCGACACCTTCTCCATCGTAAAGAAGGGCACCGTCAAACACACCCCACTTGAGAATCCGAAGCTTCACCCTGACTTCGGCAAGGATCATCGCAAGCCTTCCAAGCCCAAGGCTCCTCCGGTTCCAAAAGACAGCATCACTCTGATTGGTCAGGGCGCCAAGTGGTCCTACCTCGCCGGATCACATCCCGCTGGTGAAGGCTCCGCTTGGGCAACTCCGGACTACGACTTCTCGTCCTGGAAGAGCGGTAAGGCCGGATTCGGCTATGGCGACAACGATGACACCACGGTTCTTTCCAAGATGAGGAACAACTACAAGGTTGTCTATGTCCGCTCGGATTTCGAACTCCCCGCCGACGTCAAGGCTCCCAAGTTGGGCTTGGCAGTTTCTTACGATGACGCCTTCATCGCCTACATCAACGGACACGAAGTGCTTCGCCAGGGAGTCGGACGGGGCCGTGGAAACGAAGCCGAAGACTTCGACCTGCATGAGGCGGAAGCGAGATTCGAATACTTCCCCCTCGGCGATGTTTCCAAGTTTCTCAAGCCAGGCAAGAACGTCATCGCGATCGAGGGGCACAACGCCAACCTCCAGAGCTCGGACTTTTCCTTGCACCCTCTTCTCCTCTTGAGCAAGTAAGGTCATGTCCTGCCTCCGCCTGATCGTGGTCCTTGCGACCCTCCTTCCGGCCGCACTCTTCGGTCATCACGACGTCAACGCCGTCATTCTTGGTCTCGACAAGAAGATCAAGGCGGGACCGACCGCCGACCTGCACTACCAGCGCGCCCTCGAATACCGCGCCCTCCGCAATCCCTCGATGGCCGAGGAGGATCTTCGCGCCGCCCTCAAGCTCGACTCCAAACATCGGGGAGCCCGCACCGCTCTCATTCTCCTGCTGGAAACGCCGGAAGCGATGACGCTGGCCAAATCTTACCTGAAATCCTCCACCGATCCCAAGCATCGCCTCGAAGCCCTCTACCTGATCGCCCAGGTCGCCGACCGGAGTGGCGATCCCAAGACCGCCCTCTCAACCTGCCGTCAAATCCAGAAGGACTTTCCTGATCACCCCAGCGAGGTCGACCTCCTTCACGCCCGCCTCCTTCTCACCTCCGGCAAGCCCGGCGAGGCCGCAGAGGTCCTCAAAACGGCCCACCAAAAACACAAGAGCGTCGTGCTGCGCAACGCCTGGATCGATGCCGCCCTCTCCGCTGGAGAAACCGCCGAGACGCTCCCCATCATCGAGAAGGAAATTGCCTCCTCGCGTTTCCGTGCCTCCTGGTTGATACGACGGGCCCGTGCCCATCTCATCCTCAATCAACCCGATATGTCCCGCCCCGATCTCAACTCGGCATTGCTCGAACTCAATTCCCGGATCCAGCCCGATCGTCCCGACCTCACCCTCATCGCGGACCGCGGACTGGCCTTGACCCTTCTCGGCTCTCGCAACCTGGCTCGACGAGACCTTGAGAAGCTCAAGAAGTCGACCCTTTCTCCATCGGCTTACGTCATTCTCGAGGCCGAACTCCTCCCCAAGGATCAATGAACATCGCCAGACTCCTCGCTGCGCTCCTAACTCTCTCTTCCCTTCCCGCTCAGGACGCCAAGCCCGAGGATCACAACGCGGTCAACACCCGGACCAAACCGGGGAGCATGATGGCGGATTCGCCGGTCAAGTTTCCGGCCAAGGGCCCGCTGCCCACCAAGTTCAAACCCGACCTCAAGGCCGAAACCTTCCCCGCCGAAAAGGACTTTTTCATCATGTCCTCCCCTTGCCGGTCGCTCGCCCAGATTGATCAAATCCAGGCTTCGATGCCGAAGGGCTCCTTCGAAATTCCCGCCAACGACTGGACCCACCTGACCCGCACCCGCAAAGTTCTCAATGAAGGAGGCACCCTCAACATTCTTGCTCTCGGCGACAGCATCGTGAACGACACCATGCGCTCCGGCTGGGTCGCCAAACTGGCACAAGCTTACCCCAAGGCCGACATCAGGACCACCGTCTATGTCCGCGGAGGTGGCCACTGCGGACACTATCGGGAAGAAGATCGAATCGCGAAGTATGTTCTTCCCCGTCGTCCCGATCTCATCCTCATTGGCGGTATCTGCCAACGCAGTGTCGACGACATCCGCGAAGTCATCCGCCAACTTCGCACCGCTCTTCCTGATCTTGAGATCCTTCTCTTTTCGGGAACCTTTGGCACCGTCGATCCCCGCGATTCCAAAGCCCTTGCCGAAGCCCCCCATTCCGGAACCGGCAACTACGGCAAGCAACTCCAGTCACTCGCCCGGGAAAGCTCTTCGGCCTACCTCGACATGACCACTCCGTGGAGTCAGTACATCCTATCCTCGGGCCTCCACCCTCATCTCTTTTACCGCGACGTCGTCCACGCCAACGCCGCCGGCGAGCAGATTCTCTCCAGGATCCTGATGGAATTCTTCAACCCCGGACGCTAACTGCCTTTCTTCAGGCTGATCGTCGTCTGGTCACCAGGGCCTTCAAAGGAGCTTTCGCTTCCATCCGGCCAACGCACGTTGATCTTCTTGATCTCTCCACCCACGAAGAGGCCTCGCCCTGATTGTCCGAGATAACCGTGACCAACCTGAACTTCGTATGTCTGCACCGTGCCGGAGTTTGATTCAACGCTCACCCTGGCACCCACGGCCTCCGGGTTTCCAGAATCCCCCTCCAGAACGACCCGGGTGACTTTGCCAGTCCCTTGTCGTCCCTCGAAAATTTCAACCGGACCATGATTCGAGGCCACCACCAGCTCCGGAAGCCCGTCTCCATTGAAGTCGCTCATCGCAGCCGCCGTCATGTCGTGCGGCGAACTGATCCCACTCTCCTTCGGCCAGACCGGCTCAAAACTCCCATCGCCGCGCCCTTTCAAAAGCAGGCCGAGACCTCCGGACATCCGACCCGTTTCAATCTGCGGGCTGTAGAAATTCTGGGCGAGGAAGATGTCCGGGATTCCGTCACCATCCAGTTCCGACACGACGATCCCGAATGACGGAGCAATCTGGGCAATGCGAGGGAAGGCCTCGAAGACGAACTTGCCAGTCCCGTCGTTGAGGAAAACGCCCGATGGCAAGGTATTGGCCTCGAACTTCATCGATTCGTCGATCACCGGCTTGGTGTAGATTTGAGCCATGTCCGCAAGCGCAAAGTCGTGATACGTTTTGAACTTGTCGGCCAGATGAGGAATGGCCCGGGTGGAACAACTCTTTCCCCGAACAGGCAACAGCTCATCCCCTTCATACTCCGCCTCCACCAGTCGCATTTTGTCGGTTCCAAATTTGCCGTAGTAGAGTTCCGCCGGCTTTTTGACCGAGGCATGATATTTGGTATTCAACCCAAAATTGGTCGCCACCAGATCAATGTCTCCGTCTCCGTCGAGATCACCAGTGGCAATCCCGTTCCACCAGCCCGTGACCCCCGCCAACCCACTGGCATCGGTCGCATCCACCAAGTTCCCTTCGTCATTGCGCAGGTAGGCAATCGGTCCCCATTCCCTCGACAACAAAAGGTCCTGCCAACCGTCGCCATTGACGTCGGAGAACACCGCACCTGTCACCATGCCAAGCTCCCCCGGAAGTTCTCCCTCCTTGAAGACTCCACCCTCGTTGATCAACAGACGACTCCGGGACGCCAGAGGATACTGGCCCGGCACAACGCGCCCGCCGACGAAAACATCCAGATCACCATCGCGGTCCACATCAGCCACCGCCACCGGTCCGCCACTCTCTTCACCACCGGGAAGACTCTCGTCCGGCGCCACTTGAAAATTCCCTTTCCCGTCATTCAAGTAGAGTCGGTCGGCCAGAAGATCCCCGCTCGATTCCACCCCTCCGCTGGCCACGAACAAATCGCGATCCCCGTCGGCGTCCACATCGAACAGGACGAGGCCCATGTCCTCATAGTCCCCGGTTCCTTCAATTGCGGCACCGGCACCCATTCCACCCTTGCCATCATTCAAAACCACCTGGGTCGCACTTCCCTTGGCTCCACCAAGAACATAATCATCATCGCCATCACCATCGATATCACCAACCGCTAGGCCCGGTCCCAGCTGGGACAATTTGTTGGGCAATAGCGGCTGACTGGCAAAGTCGTTGAAGGGCACCTCTCGATGAACCACTTCCTTCGTGGCAAGTTTCACAAACTTTGTCGCACTCCCTGACTTCTCCGGCCCGGGATCCGCCTCTTCCTCCACAATCTGATAGAGCGTTCCCGACTCCAGCCCTTGGTATTCCTGCCTCCCGCCACCGGGCCACTCCACAATCAATTTCTCAACAGCCTCGTCCTCTCCAAGGCCGAAATGCAACACCGCTTCGTTGGATCCCAGAAACCCTCTTGCCGGCATCATCCGCTGCGCCTGGGTTCCTCTCGAGGTCACCACACTGACTTTGGCCCCGATGCCGAAGCGATTGTTGGCACTGCCACGCAATTCCACCAATAGCCCGTTTCCGGTGCTCCGGTTCTCATACAAGGTCGGAAGCTCATCCCGGTGGATGACAAAGAGATCAAGGTCTCCGTCACGATCAAAATCGCAACGAACGGCCGCCATGCTGTAACCGAAGTGATTCAAGCCCCACTCCTTGCCACATTCCTTGAATTTCAAATCACCCAGATTCCGGAAGGCCAGATTATCTTCCTTCCGCAATTCCTTGCTGCTCACTCCGTCGGTCTCACCCTCAATCTCCCGGAGGTTCTGCTCCATGCCGTTGGTCACGAACACATCGTTCCATCCGTCATTGTCAAAATCCGCCACCTTGACCGCCCACGACCAATCGGAATTGGCCAACCCCATCAAGTAGGCGCCTTCCATCAATCGTTCACTTCCGGTATTCAGGTAGACCGCATTCCGCATGTTCTGCTGGGGCCGGGCTGCTGCCATGAAGTCGATCTGATCCGCCTGCATCGCTCCCATGCTGACCTTTCTTTTGTAGTGCGTCGTCCCCGACATATCGGCCGCCATGTAATCAATCCGACCATCATTGTTCAGGTCTCCCGAATCGGAACCCATGGTGAACATCGAGGTGTATGGAACCACGTCGGCAATGACATCCTCGAAGGTGCCATCCCCGTTGTTGCGATAGAGGAAATCACGATCCCCCCAGTCATTGGCCACATAGAGATCCATGAAGCCATCATCATTGTAGTCCCACCACATCGGCGACAATCCCCGCCCGTGACCCGGGTCGATCCCCACTTCCTCAGTCACATTCTTGAACGTGCCCCCTTCGTTCCGGAACAAGAAATTCGGGCGCCCGCACTTGTCGGTCTTGACGGAGTATCCTCCCTCGGGCGCGGCCTTGGCCTCGGTGACACGAAAGAACTTGTCGTAAGGATGTTTGATCACCGGCTTGCCGTCCTTGTTGCCCAACATTTCGGCGAGCGACGGCTTGGTCTGGGACTTCGGCCAATGATACTGATTCGACATCAGGTAAAGATCGAGATCCCCGTCGTGGTCATAGTCACAGAAAGCCGGCATCAAGCTCGCATCATGAAGCGCCAGTCCCAGCTTCTCGGCACTCTCCACAAACTTCACCCTGCCATCTTGGACGCCTGAATTGAGAAACACTTCGTTGGGTGCCCCATAGTTGGCCACAAACAAATCGAGATCCCCATCGTTGTCGAGATCGACCAAACTGGCCCCCCGGCTCCAGGAGCTGTCTTGATCCAGACCCGATCCCTCCGTGATGTCTTCGAAAAACAAGGGTCCGGTCTGACGATACAAACGGTTGTTTCCCGGCGAACTGGCCACGAACAAATCCGGTCGACCGTCACCATCGACATCACCGACCGCGACGCCGCCGGCTTCCAGGCCCGAGGCTTCCATGTAGGCCAGTGGATGATCCTTGCGGGAAACATACTTGGGATTAATCCCCGATTCCTCGGGCGGCACCACCCTGAACAAGGGGCCTTCACCAGCCCCTTTGGAGGAAGACAGTTTGGTCCCCGCCAGGACGTTCAGACTGACTCCGGCGCTCTCCTCAGCTTCTGAGGTTTCCTTCTCGCCGCATCCTGCAATTCCAAGACAGGCCAGCCCAAAAACAACTCGATAATCGACGTTCCAAGCCATGGTTCCTATTTCTGCTGAGCGATTTCAAGAACGCCCGTGTTGCTTTTCAGTTCATGCTCCGACTGACTTCCGTCGGGCCAACGAATCGAAACGCGACTCGCCGATTCTCCCGAAGGCACCTTGAAGGTCACTTCCGCCGGAGATTGGGAAAGGTAACCTCCCCCGGCCCGCATCTCACGAACCCAACTTCTGCCGTCCTTCCCTTGAACAGTGACCAGCGCCCCGATGGCCGATGGATTCCCTTTCGAACCCTGCAAGCGGATCTTCAAAGACTTCTGGCCGGAGTTGTTGAGGAAGGCTTTCACCGGACCATTGTTGACCGCAACCAGGAAATCATCGTCGCCATCTCCATTGAGATCCACCTGCGTCAGGCTGCTGGCGTCTCCGCCAACGACCAGTCCACTCTTGTCGGGTGAAACCGGTGAAAATCCGCCTTTGCCGTCACCAAGCAACAACTGGCTCACTCCGCCGGACATGTGGCCGGTTTCAACCTGGGGACTCTCGAAATTCTGGGCCAGATAGAGATCCAGATTCCCGTCCCCGTCGACATCGGAAGCCACGACCCCGAACGATGGCGCAATCTGAGCAATTCGGGGAAGCGGACTGAACACAAACTTGATCTCACCATTCTCGGACGACTCGTTGAGAAACACTCCGGCTTCCAAAACCGTGGCGGACAACTTCAACGAATCATCCAACGTGGTTGGAGAATAAATCTCAGGCAATTCAGCGATGGCGAAATCCTTGTAGGTATTGAAGGCTTTGCGCAAGTGAGGCATTGAGGTCGAGGAACAGCTGCGCCCTCGGACCGGATAGAGATGTTTGTCCTCAAACTTGGCTTCGACGATTCGCTTGCGTCTGTCTCCTTCAAAATCACCATAATAGATCAAGGCGGGCTTCTTGATGGAAGCCTTGTACTTGGTGTTCAATCCAAAGTTGGTCACCACGAGATCCAAATCCCCGTCGCCATCGAAGTCGCCCGCAGTCATTCCGTTCCACCATCCTTTCAACTCCTCGATCCCACTGGTTCCCGTGACCTCGGTGAGTTCGCCCTCCTTGTTCTGGAATGTCCTTACCGGTCCCCACTCCTGGGTCAGGATGAGATCGATCCACCCATCCTGGTTCACATCAGACCAGAGCACCGAGGTAATCATTCCTTCAACCTCAAGAGGGGAAGCCGTGAATTTGCCTCCCTCATTGATCAGCAGCGAACTCGTGGTCGGCTCGGGATAGGATTCCGGAAGCTGGCGGCCAGCGACAAAAAGATCCAGATCACCATCCCGATCAACGTCCGCTGCCGCAACTGCGCCACCACTCGTGGTCTTCGCCGGAAGAGTTCCACTTTCCGCCCGGGTCAAGGTCCCCCCGTTGTTCAAATACAGACGATCACCAAGATGGGAATCATCGGGTGAAAACTCATAACCGCCGCTGACCACATAGAGATCCACGTCTCCGTCGCCATCGGCATCAAACCAGAGGCCTCCCATGTCCTCGCTTGCCGCATCGGCCTTGAGAGCCTCCGAGCTGACTTGGGAGAACTTGCCGTTGCCATCATTCCGCCAAAGTTGCCCGCTCGATTCCGCGGCTCCCGAAACCCAGAGGTCATCGTCACCGTCCTGATCAAAATCTCCCCAAGCCTGTCCCGGTCCCAAACGGGACATCTGGTTGGGAAGCAACAGCTGTTTGGAGAAATCATCAAATTCGTTCTCCTGATGCTTTACGCCCGCCAAGCCTTCAAACTCCTCGAACATCTCGTCTGCAGGCGTGGTAGGACTCGAAAGGTCACCTTGGGCTTCAGGTGCGGTGATGGTGTAGAAGTGATTGCTTTGGAGATCGGTGAACTCCTGCACCTGCCCTTCAGGCCAATGAAGGGTCAACCTCACAGGGTCGCTGGCTCCCAATCCGAAATGAACCAGCGGCTCGTTGGAGGCGAGGTAACCCCGAACCAAGGTCAGCTCGCGCATCTGGATCTTCCCGTCCGCTGTTTCCAGCTCGAGCCGGGTGCCCAGGCCATCCCGGTTGGCTCCACGGCCCTTCAACTTGATCAACATCCGGTTTCCCTCTCCGGCATCGTTCCGATAAATCCCGGCCGGTTCCCCCAGGTTGCAGACGATCAAATCCAGATCACCATCCCGGTCCAGATCAGCATGGGCACCTCCAAAGCTCATCCCGACATGATCGAGTCCCCAGGACTTGCTGACGTCGGAAAACTTGAGGTCCCCTTCATTCCGGAAGGCCAGATTTTGCTCCTTCAACTCTTCCGTGCCGGCCCGCACGTGACGGTCCCATTCAGTTTCATTCGGCAGAGGCAACACCGCATCGTTGTCCGATTCGTTGAAGTTCTTCGACATCCCGTTGGTGATGTAAACGTCGGTCATGCCATCACAATCGAAGTCGCTCAACTTCACCGTCCACGTCCAATCCGAATTGGCCAGACCCGCCATTTGAGCGCCTTCCCAAAAGCGATCCTGTCCCGTCCCAAGGAAGAGGGCATTGCGCATATACTGCTGCGGAAAGGCGTCACGCAAAAACTCGGCATTGGCTCCCATCGAGCCCATGTTCACCTTCTGCTTGTAATGACTGGTCCCCGACATGTCGGCAATCAGGAAGTCAGGCTTGAGATCGTGGTTGAGATCACCGAAGTCCGCTCCCATTGAGAACCACGAAGTGTGGGGCGTCACCTCCTTGACGATGTCCGTGAAGGTTCCATCGCCATTGTTCCGGTAAACCCGGTCAGGGTCATCGAAGTCGTTCCCCACCCACAAATCAGGCCAGCCGTCTTGATTGAAATCCCACCAGGTGGCCGAAAGACCAAAACCCGTTCCATAAATCCCGGCCTCCTTGCTCACATTGGTGAAGCCACCCTTCCCGTCATTGCGGAACAAAACGTCTTGCTGGGCGACTTTCTTGATCTTGAAGATGGGACGACCGTCATCTTGCCTCCCTGCTTGATAAGGCCGGAAATAGAGGCCCAGTTCGGGATCTGAGAATCCCACCCTCAACGTGCCATTCTCCTGGGAAAAGCGGAGGGCTTCACCGGAAAGGGGCTGCCCCTTCGGCGAATGAAAACGGTTGGTCAGCAGATACAGATCCAGGTCCCCATCCCGGTCATAATCACAAAAGGCCGGCATGTGACTGGCACTGACGTGGGCCAAGCCGAACTCCTTGGCTTTCTCAACAAAGACTCCTTTCCCATCGTTCACGAAAAGGTGATTGGGAGACCCGTAGTTCGCCACGTAAAGATCGAGGTCACCGTCGCCTTCCACATCCACCATCGCCACTCCCGAACTCCAAACGTCTCCACTTTCCAGTTTCGCGGCGGCCGTGGCATCCTCAAACTTCAAATCACCGGTCTGAAGGTAAAGGCGGTTCTTCTCCGGGCCGCTCGTGAAAAAGAGATCCGGGCGACCGTCACCATTGACATCTCCTACTGCCACACCACCGCAGACCTTTTCAGTGGCATACAAATGCTTCAACCGATGGTCCTCCACGATACGATTCTCAAAATCGACGCCGGTGGTCTCGGCCGTCAGGCTGGTGAACATTGACTGTCCTTCTCCTCCCACCGACCTCTCACCGAGAGGTTGGGAGACAATGGAACCGGAAGAGGCACCTTCATCAGGCTTGGAAGATTCTTCGGGATTTCCGGAATCCTGGCAGGAAGTAAGAACAAAAACAGGTAGGACCAAATAACGTTTCATCGTTGGCGGCGAAAAAGTGAAGGGAATGGATACCAGAAGACCGATCCCCAACCAAGAGGATCGGCCTGAAAATCAAGGATTCAACCTCAAACTATCGCCGGCGGCGAACCAGTCCAAGGGAAGCCAGAGCCAACAAGCCCAACGAACTTGGCTCGGGGATGTTCACGACGTTGGCGATCGTTCCGATCTCAGCGGCCGTAAGGACATCATCATAGATTCTGACTTCATCAAGCTGACCATTAAAACTTTGGAATCCGTTTCCAGCGTTACCATCCCGGGTGTGGGCACCAATCAAAACATTAAGCGCAGGATTCGTGATGTTGTTACCGGCAGCTCTCACTGATTCGACGCCATTGACATAAACGACCTTGTCGACGCCATCGTATTGCCATGCGACGTGAGTCCAAGTCGTAGGGGCCACTGTTCCTGCATCGGAAATGTCTTGGGCGCCTCCCCAACCACCGAAGTGAATGTTATCGGCGTTAGCATCAGGGCCTTCCGAGCGGATTCCGTGGTGAAGCTGGGCTGCGTTACCGGTTGCGTTACCGTCATCCTGACCAAAAACCATGTGATCATTCGATCCTGAAACTCCATCCCAGAGAATCCATGCCATCGCCGTGTAGGTCCCCCCGGCACCGAAGCCAAGATTGTCTCCAGTCAACCCGGTTTCGATTCGGGCATCATTGGCACCAGTTCGGTTTCCCGCCCAAGCGTTACCAGCGTTTGCACCAGCTCCACTGGGAACAAAGGTGCTTCCACCTGCGACCGTCCCATCAGCGAGTGTTCCGCTGTTCGTAGCATCGTCACTGTCAAAGGTATAGTGGACCAAGAGAGCGGCATTGGCAGCTCCTCCAGCCAACAAGGCGGTGAGAGCAAAGATTGTTTTTGTTAATTTCATTCGTGTGTTAAGGGTTGAGTTCTTTAACGAGTGACGCTTTTGACAGGAAACGCCCCCCAGCGCAACCACAAATTTCATGGAATTACATAGCCGGTTTGGGTGCATTCTTATAATTTTCAACCATTTAGCTCATTTCATGTGGGGAACCACTGCCCTGAGAGCCCTTCATTTCGATGATAACCTTGGCTCTCTTCATCCAGATATCATAAGGATGAGCGCCCCTGATCACACTCCCCAACGAAACCCAACTCCCTGACAATCAATGCCCTTTCGACTTGTAGCCACTCTTGCTCTCCCAATCTCTGCCCTTGGAGAGCCGTCCGCGCGTCCCTTGATCAAAGATTTCATCGGCATCAACGGCCACACTGTTCAATTCAAACCAGATCTCTACCAACCGACCTGCTCTCTCGTCCGGGATTACCATCCGGTGTCATGGGATCTCGACAAAGCCACGCAAACCCCGGCGCCCTTCCCCTTTGCCAAGAATCGCGTCGACTGGTCCAAAGTCTACGGATCCTGGCAAAGATCGGGATGGACCACCAACGCCTGCCTGATGTTCGAATCAATTCCCATCGACCAATGGAATGATCTTGAAAAGGATGCGCGACGATACGGCGAGAATTTTGCCCGCCAATTCGGCCCCTCGGGAGACCGCAAGCTCGTCCAGTCGGTCGAAATCGGAAACGAACCCGGAAAGTGGACCGACGCCGACTACGCCCGAATTTTCCGCGCCATGGCCACCGGACTGCGGGCCGGCGATCCGCAGCTCATAATCGGCACCTGCAACCTCACCACCGGAAAAAGCGGCGACTACGAGAAGAGTGTGACCTGCCTGAAGGGGCTCCACGACTTTGTCGATGTCCTCACCATCCACATTTATGCCCAGCTCACCGGCTGGCCGACCTGGAAGCGCAGCTTTCCCGAAGACCCCGCCCTGCCCCGCTACCTGAAAGACGTCGAAAACCTCATCGCCTGGCGGGACGAGCACATAAAGGACACTCCAATTTGGATCACCGAATTTGGATACGACAGTTCCACCAAACCCAACGAGAAATCCGGAACTTTCGCCAAATGGGAAGGAGTCACCGATACCCAACAAGCCCAATGGATCGTCCGCTCCCTCCTTCTCTTCTCCGCCATGCCCGTCGAGCGGGCCTACATCTATTTCTTCAACGACAGCGACAAGCCCTCGCTCCACGCCAGCGCCGGACTCACCCGCAACTTCAAACCGAAACCCTCTTTCCACGCCGTGGCCCATCTCCAGGAAACCCTCGGCGACTATCGCTTCGAAAAAACGGTCACTTCCGAGCCCGGCAAACTTTTTATCCACCAATACCAACATGCCACCGACCCGAAGAAAACCACTTGGGCCGTCTGGTCCCCCACCGGAACCAATCAAATTCACAAAGCCACTCTCAAGAATCTCCCGGGCAAGCTCACCGGGTCCTCGGTCATGCCTCTTCCCGATCAACCAGCGGCGACTGCCAGGATCAATTCATCCGATGACCACTCTCTCATTCTGGAAGTCTCCGAAAGCCCGGCTTTCCTTCACTTCGCAAGATGATTCAGCGGGGCTTCACGGTATCCGCCAATCTCTTGGCCTCAACATCGGCATTCTTTCCTGAAGTCGCTCCCAACACCTTTGATGCCCCCTTGTTCAGAGCCACCACCAGGAGCTTGGTGAAACTCCTGCCATCCTGATTCGGATCCTGAGCCTGCATCCGGTAGATCACGGCATAGGGAGTAAATACCTTGTCCTTCAACACTCCCCGCCACTCCACAATATCATTGGCCTTGGAAGGAAAGGTTCCCCCACTGGCCTCCATCGATTCCAAGTACAAATCGCTGGTCTTCCCCTGGAAACGCACTTCGATCCAACTCCGCGTATCCCCTCCCCGATGCAATAATTCATAGCCGCCATACCCCGGGCAAAGGTGCTCGAAGTGATCAATCTCCGGCTCCTTCTCCAGCTCGGACGACGACAACACCGCCACCACCTTGGCGTTGGTCGACGAATAAAACGAGGTCGCCTTCTGCCCGAAGCAGAATTGTGCTCCCAACATCAACGCCAGCAATACAAGCTTCTTCATGAGGAAACCCTACTTCGTTGGACGACAAATCACACTCCAAAGTCGAGCCTGTCGAATCGGCCAGACTCTCAAATAACTCCACCCCGATGAAACATCACTTCGAGGCCGCAACCCACTCAATCACCACCTTGTTCCAGACCGCATACCCCTTGTCATTGAGATGAAGTCCGTCCTTCTTGAAGAGATCCGGCATCGGCTTCCCATCTTTTCCCAACATCGGAGTGGCAGTGTCGATGTAACCCAACTTCTTGTCCCCTTCCGCGATCTTTCTAATCGCCTGATTGGCCTGATTCATCTCAGGCCATAACTCCCATCGCGAAAGGCTCGGCTTGATCGGAAGAAAAACGATTTTCGTTTCGGGAAGAGCCTGGTGAATCTTGGCCACGAAAGTTTTGAAATCCGCAATGACCACCTCCGCACTCTTCCCCTTGGCCACATCATTATCGCCCGCGTAGAGAAAGACCACCTTTGGAGCAAAGGGAATGACAATCCGATCGGCATACTGGATGGAGTCGCTCAGCTGTGATCCTCCAAAGCCATGATTGATCGTCGACCACTCCGGAAAAGAGGCCTTCAAGTCCCACATCCGGATACTCGAGGAGCCCACAAAAAGATATCCGCCCTTCGCATGATTGGCGGCCTCAGCCTTCGCCTCCAGTTTGACGATATCCTTCTCCCAGTCCTTGGCCGATAGCGGCAACAACAAACCCAACAACAAACCAATTAGTCTCTTCATGATCACTTCTCGATAGATAGCGCTTGATCCATTTGCTTGCGATAACCTTTCAGCCGCAAGCTTCCATCCGCAAACACCTCCAGCAGGGAATACCCGCTGTTCTCTTCGCCGCTTCCATCCACCATCGCCTTGAGCGTGCAATAGGGAATTCCTCCCACCATCTTGAGTTCATTCTTGTGACTGTGGCCCTGGAAGACAGCCTTCACCTTTCCCGACGCCTCCAGAATCTTGCGCACCTGCGGCGACTGCTTCACCGCGTAGTTGCTTTTCGGCTCCAGATCCAGCCGCTGGTGAACAAAGACCACCACCGGCAGCTTGGTTCCCGCCAGGTCCTTCTCCAGCCACTCCAATTCATCAGCCGGAATATTCGGATCGTTCCATTTGAAGTTGTTCCGCCCATACGGCGTCATCTCCTTGTTGAAACAGGAATCAAGAATCACGAGATGCACTCCCTCGAGGTCCATTGAGTAATACCCCTTTTTCACCGCCATTCCCCCGTGCTCGAAAAACTCCTCCTTGGTCAAGGTCGCCACGCAATGGTTCCCCAGGACGTGATGCCGCGGGACTCCCGCTTCATCCAACACCGCTGAGATCGCCTTGAGATAATGAACCTCCTCTTCCACCGTCTTGGCCTCGTCGATGACATCACCCAGACAGATCATGGCCGCCGGCTTCTTTTCCTTGAAAAGAGCCGCCGCCTCCTTGGCCTTGGCGAGGCTTTCCCGGTAGTGCCTAGTTCCCCGGGTAGCCTTGTCGGCGTAATGAACATCGGTCAGCAAACCAAGCGCCAGGACGGGCTTGGCCCCGGCCTCCTCCGCAATCAATTGCCCGGAGGTCATCCCCCCTCCGAGAACCAAGGCTCCCGACTGCACAAAACGACGTCTCTTCATCGACCGTTCATACGTTGACCTCCCCGGATTCCTCTCCCAAAAATCATTCCGCAGGTTCCATGACCTGACGCAGCAAGGCCTTGTCGGAAAAGGTCGACGCTTCCACGGTCAGCTTGATCCCGTCCCGCGTCTCTTCCGCAGTCCTTCTCACGAAGGTTGCTCCTTCCACGAGCCTCCCCCAGTCGACCCCATTTAAACTGATCTCAATCTGTGGCTGCACGTCGGGCACATTGTGCCGAAGATGGATGACCATGAACCTCCCCTCCACCTTGGGAAGTAAATCCGGACGGTGAGGCCCCCGCGGATCGGCCCCGATAAGATAATCGGCAAAGTTACTGAGACCATTTCCGTTGGCATCCTCATCCGGATCCAGTCCTTCATAGAGAGAACCATAAGTCGGAGGGTGATTGATCCGGAACTGCTGGGAGAAATTATGAATCGATCCGGGAATGGCCGGCAGATCCATCAGCTGCAACGCAAGGTTTCCCGCCATGCCGTTGCGAATGCTTTGATCAGGGGAATTTGTTTCCGGCCTCGAAGAACCGGGATCGGTATAACCCGGATTCAATTCGTAAAGATCACCTCCCGGCAGAACACCCGGACCCCAGACATAAAATGGCACGGTAAAGTTGGTCGGCACCTCCGCATTCAAATGAGACTTTGTTCCCTCGGTCCCACCATGATCGGAAAGAACAATCAGATGGGTCGTGCCCGCAAAGGCCGGAGTACCGTCCACAAATTCGAAGACCCTTCCCAGCAACCCATCCAGCTCCTGCACTTTCTTCATGTAGGAACTCTCCGGATCCAAATCCCAATCCTCGGCGTGCCCGGTGACATCGATGCCCTTGAGATGAAGCATCGACAGGTCCCAAGCGAAGAAGCGCATCGACTCCAGAAATCCGTCCACTGAAAGATCATCGGTGATGTAGTGCTTGAAGAAATCGATCTTGTCCCGACCGTCGTCATCTCCCACCTCGTCGACAGCTCCCTTGTCCCGATCGTAACTCGCCGAAAAGGCTTCGAACTTTCCTTTACCGGAAATCAATGCGGTCGAGTATCCGTGGTCATGTGCCACATCGAACATGCTCGCGATGTAGCCGCTGACATGAAGGTTCGTTCTGGAACCCCCGACGTTCACATCCAGACCATGTCCCCCCGGCCCCAGCACGGGACGGCCCGTGATCATCGAAGTGTGATTAGGCAGGGTTTCGGAAAAGTGGTAGTCCGTCCGGGCATTGTCGGTGAACGCGCCGTCCTCTCTCAAACGATAAAAGTTCGGAGCTTTTTCCGGGCCCAAGGTGGTCACCGCATCCGGCCTCAATCCATCCATCGAAATGACAATCACCCGTCCCTCCGCCTGCGCGCCCAACAATCCTAACAAAACCAGCCAAACCTTCATTCCACCATT
>JBMHCW010000065.1:0-3473 GCA_049889715.1 Akkermansiaceae bacterium
TCTTCCCCAACAAAGAAAGCTGCCTTCGCCTCATCAGCTCAATCTTGATGGAGCAGTCCGACGACTGGGAAAGCGGACGCGCCTACCTCAACCCCAAACACCTCAGCTAACCAAAACCAACGATCACCTCATTGAGATCCACCACTTTTACAGAAAATAAATTGCTCTGCCACTTCCGCCGGGAGTTAAGTTAATTTTTTTAGGCACTCAAACAGTGCGTCTGGCATTGCTGCCGCATAACTTTCTTTCACCGCGGCAGCATGCCAGACTTCTTTGGTTATTCAAGGATTCCAAACAATCCCGGACACTTTTCCATTTTGTCCACACGGCCTAAAGAGGTAGTCCATCCTGCCACTTCATACAAGCTCAAAGGAATTCCGGTCTTTGGGAATTTAGAACGTCCCGACACTCAAGACCCATCGCGCTGACAAGGCATCCGGGCCAAGGGCTACATCGCCCACATCACCATCGCCATCACAACCATTCCGAGGTTCTCGGTCAAAGTCACTACCGACACCGGAACGTCCAACAAGGATCCCATGCAGGCGCACTTGAGATTCTCGCCCCGCTTCATCGCCATCAGCACCCCGAGGGTTCCGAAGCCCAACAAACCGATCGTTGATCCATAGATCAATTCGGGGAACCAACCGGAGAGATAACCGAGACCCAGTCCCAGTTCGAGAAACGGGTAGACCATCCCATAGGGTTTCGAAAGACCCGCGAGGAGATCGTATTTCGCGAAACCCTCGGCAAACCCCCGAAGATCGAAGAGCTTCACCATCGCAAAGATCACAAGAAAAATCCCCATGAAATCGTGCATCCAGATTCCTCCGCTCCAGACGCCATAGGAGAATTGCTTCGCTGCTGCCGCTGCCGCCGACAAGGAGACAATGACCAAGAGCGGAAGATACGCCGAAATCCCCCGGGAAGAATCATTCTCTTCGGCCTGACTACTGCAACATGATCCCGTCCCCTCTTCCATGCCGAGAACATAAACCTTCCGCAGCCGACATCAAGAGATCGTGATTTCTTGAACCGTGGGAATCCCAACTTTCTTCTTTTCTCTCCGCAGCCCACCCACTACCAGTCCCCGCGTTCAACCCATGCAAGTGATGTTGGTCTGTCCCGACAAGTGAGGAGTTCAGAAGATCGGAATGATTTCATTCCCGGTCTGAAGACGAATGTTCCTCCTGATCGAATCCTTCCTTCTCTGGAAGCCGGTTCCGTTCCGCGTGCCTATTCCCCGCGGACTTCCCACCAAGACCCTGCCCGGCGAAAGCAGCCATTTCGCCTCCCCTTGTATGAAACTTGCACTCGCGAAAGAGATCATCGCCTGCCTGCCCGCCGGTCGCACTCTCTTCCACTACACCAAAGACGACTACGCCTTCCTGCTTCTCGATCTCATGAGAAGCAAGACGCCGCGTCTTCATGAACTCCGGCGCTCCCGGGTGGGGCGCCTCCTTGAAAAACCCACCATCAAATCCTTCCTCTCCCAATGCCCATCCGGAGATCTCTCCTCTGCTGATCTTCCCCGAAGACAATACCATCGGGACGGAAGAGCTTACCGACTCTCTCTCGATCTCTGGGGGGAAGATCTCGACTACTGGAAGAGCAATCAAGTCTCGAGAAAAGGAGTCAGTCTCGTGCTGCAACTCAACATGCCCCAGTCTCACTTCCGTCGTTTGCAACGGTGCCTCATCGATCCCGACGACACACCCTTCGATTACTACTCCCACCCGACACGGAATGACCGCAATCCCACCCTCGCGTGGTGCCGTCTCGATGTGGATCTCGATTCACGAGAGGCCCTCATCGAAGAAATCCAGACCGACATGCTCCGCGATTATCGCGAAGCCATGAGCGATGCCCGGACTGCCAGAAAGAAGGGCGAGAGAATCTTCGATTGGTACGGGTTTGAGTTCAGAACCAATCACCTGATCTACTACTGGGACGATGAATTCTCATCGCACGAAAAGACCTGGCATGAAGCCATCTTGACCGCGGCTCTGGAGTTCCTCGTCGATGAGCTGGGCATGAAAACCATCTACTACCACACCGCGGAGTCCGGACGCATTCTCAAACGAATCAGCGGCAACACTCCCCCGGTCTCGCTCTACTCCTCGCTTCCAAAGAAATTCTGCTTTGAACAAACCGCTGAGGCTCCGGACATCTTGTCCAGAGAGAGCCATTGGAAACGACGCCTTCGCTCTTCGCCCCGTCCCTTCGAGTTCTTCCGGCTTGCCGTTTTAGCATAAAAAACCCGGCTCCAAACGACGGAGCCGGGTGGGTAAAATCAGGTGATGCTTACTTGGCTTCCGGAAGCTCTTTGATGCGGAGATTCCGGAAGCTGACGATGGCGCCGTGGCCACAGAAGGTGAGGTGGCCCTTGCGACGCTTGGCACCATTGTGCTTGGGCTTAGCCTTGTTCACCTCATCGAGATTGGCCTCCATGATGACCGTTCCATTGAGCTCCACCTTCACGTGAGGTCCGTTGACGGTCACGATCTCCTTGTTCCACTCGCCCACGGGCTTGAGGTGTCCCTTCTTGGCCGGCACCAAGGTGTAGAGACCACCATGAAACTGGTAATCCTTGAGCTTGGCATACTTAGGATGCGAATTGTCCAGGATCTGGATCTCCATGCCGGTGTAGGCCGGATCCCCCTTGCCCGGGTAGTGAATGCCAAGTCCGTTGTTGGCTCCAGGAGTGAGCTTGAATTCAAATTCAAAGACGTAGTTGGAATACTCCTTCTCCGTCATGAGATGACGGCACTTGGGAGTCGATTCAAGCACGCCCCCTTCCTTGATGACGTATCCCTGGTGCTCGGTCTTCCCCTTGCCTCCCCAGTTCTCGAAGTCCTTGCCGTTGAAGAGATTGACGAACTCGCCGCCATACATCGGGCTCAGCGAGGCCAAAGCGAAAATGAATGATTTGATCATGATTATAATTCTACGGTTTTTCCAGTGCGGAAACTTTCATCGGCTGCCGCCACAATTCGCATCGAATTGATGGCATCGGCCATGTGGTCGGTCAAATCGGTGTCGTTGAGGATGGCGTTCAGGAAATACTCCTGCTCGCGATAGCACAAACCATCGTGGTCAGGTTCGTCCTCGGTCGTAATCCAATCATCTTCCTTCACGAAATTTCCTTCGCCATCCAGATCACTGTGGTGAAGTCGAAGAGCTTCGGTCTTGGAGTGAGAATCAACATCAGCCGAGGCTCCTTCGCCGGCGGCATCCTTGGCCGAAATGGTCACGCAACCCTTGGGACCGACCACGTCCTTCACGAAGAAGGCCGTCTCGCTCATCATCGGGCCCCAACCGGCTTCATACCAACCGACGCTACCATCCTCGAAGGTCACCTGAAGATGGCCATAATTGATTTTACCTTCTGGAAGATCGTCGGTGAGACGGGCTCCGATTCCACTCACGCGGATCGGCTTGCTGCGGGTCATCTGGCACATCACGTCCACGTA
>JBMHCW010000066.1:0-7382 GCA_049889715.1 Akkermansiaceae bacterium
CCAGCTTCGCCAAGGTCCTCCAAGGCAACATCAAGACCCACCGCAAGTATGCCTTCGGCATGCACAACAACTACCCTGAAGGCCCTCCCTACCCCATCCGCTCAATCACCAATGGTGAGTGGCGCTACATCCGCAACCTCAAGCCCCAACAGCTCTACATCGAGAAACACCTCATGGGCCGAATCTCCCACAACCCCTATTGGCAGAGCTGGGTCTTCTCCTCCTTCTCCAAACCCCGGAACGAACAGCTGATCAATCGTTTCATGGTTCGTCCTGCCGAGGAACTCTACCACACCTCGAAGGACTCTTTTGAAATGGTCAACCTCGCTGATGATCCGGCTCATCAGAAGGTCAAACAGGAACTCGCCACCATGCTCGATGCCCAGTTGAAACATCAAGGCGATCCCGGCATCCCCCTTGATTCCCCGGAAGCCCACAAGGCCGCCGCCAAACTGAAGCCGCTCTTTCCGGTCGGTGAATAGAAAAGATTGATCGAAAGAAGCTCCTCTTACCCCCGGCACCTGTGAGGTCTTCTTGGGCCCGATTCTGGCGTCAGAATTGTCCATTGAAGGAAACTCTGCGACGTCCTACACTCCCGGGTCATGAATCCCCGTTCCACGACTGCCATTCTCATGGCAGCCACTCATTCCCTTTCTGCCGGCCCAAGAGTCGCCAACACGACCATCACTCTGCCTGACACTCCGCCCGCGACGGTCATCGAAGTCGTCAATGCCTTTCCCGGCGTCTCGTTTTCCTCCCCCGTCTGCCTGCGCAGCCCAAATGGAGAAACCCGACGGCTCTTCGTCTGCGAAAAAGGGGGAGACCTCGAGCTCGTTCCCGATGTCACCGCTCCCACGCCGACCAAGACAACTTTCCTCGATCTTGATGTCATCCTCTCAAGTCGAGGCGAATCTCTGCTGACCTCCAGTGAACAAGGTCTTCTCGCGGTTGCCTTTCATCCCGACTACGACACCAACGGATTCTTCTTCACTGTCTACAATGTCCGCTCCGGCGGAGTGAACTACCAACGTCTCTCCCGCTGGCACGATCCCAATATCAATGACACCATCGCCGATCCGAACTCCGAAGACGTCCTGATTGAAATGATCAACGGAGCCTCCAACCACAATGGCGGCGATCTTCACTTCGGCCCCGATGGCTATCTCTACATGAGCTGGGGTGACGAAGGGGGGCAAAATGATTCCCTCAACAACGCCCAGTTCCTCGACAAGGATTTCTGGTCATCCGTCACCCGCATCGACGTTGATCTCGAACCCGAAGACTACACACCTTCCGATGGCACGGGCAGCGATGACGAGAACGTCAGACCCAACAATCACCCCGCCGTCAAACTCGTGGGAGGGCATCCCCTCTACGAAATTCCCTCCGACAATCCCTGGGTGGGAGCCACCACCTTCAATGGCGTTTCGGTTGACCCCACCCAGACCAGAACCGAGTTCGCCGTCGTCGGTCTCAGAAACCCGTGGCGAATGAGTTTCGATGGCAACGACCTCTGGATTGGCGATGTCGGTCAGGGCTCACGCGAAGAGATCATTATCGCGGAGGTTGGCAGCAACCACGCCTGGCCATGGTTCGAAGCCGATCTCAACGGACCAAAGTTCAACAACACCATCAACGGAGCCAGCCGGACGAATGCCACGTTCTCCCAAGAGGAATGGAACTACGGACATGGCAGCGGGGAATTCCAGGGCAACTCGGTGACAGGAGGCTTCGTCTACCGTGGCGCCAACATTCCCGAGCTTACCGGAAAATACATTTGCGCCGACTACGTCTCGGGAAATATCTGGTCCTTGGAACGGACCGATAATCCGGGCGAGCCGATCGTCGAGAGAATCGCCGGACAAGGAAGCATCGCCGGCTTCGGCCCTGATCCTTCGAACGGCGATGTGCTCATCGCCCATCTGGGCGGATCCGTTCGACGGCTTGTTTCACGCGATCTCGACCCCACTTTCCCGACAACCCTGACCGAGACCGGCATCTTTTCCGACCTCGCCAATCTCACGCCGAACCCGGGCGTTGTGTCTTATGACGTCAACCTCCCCTTCTGGTCGGACCATGCCGTCAAACAACGCTGGTTCGCCCACCACAACACCACCGACCTCATCTCCTACTCACAAGATGACCCCTGGGCATTTCCCAACGGCATGATTTGGGTGAAACACTTCGACCTCGAACTGGAACGCGGGAACCCCGACACCAAAAAGAGAATCGAAACGCGTGTCATCGTCCGCAACCAAACTGACGAGACCATCAATCCGACCACTCTGGTCGCGGAAGGAGCCCTGGGCCGCTACCTCGTTCCCGGCAATTCATCACTCGACACCACCTGGATGAATCCCTCCTTCGATGACTCCTCCTGGAACACCGCCAACACTGGAATCGGATACGACGAGAACACCACATATGACTCCCACTTCGGAACCAATGGCGACCTTGGGAATGCCCTCAATGGAGTCAACACTTCCTTCTACCTTCGCATTCCATTCAATGTCTCCAACCTTGCCTCGATCGGGCAACTGACCCTGCGAATGAAATTCGATGATGGCTTCGTGGCCTTTCTCAACGGGCAACGGGTGGCCGATGCCAACCCGCCCGAAGATGCCTCACCACCTGAAACCCTTACTTACAATTCGGAAGCCAGCGCCAACAATTCCGACAATAGCGCGATGACATTTCAGGATTTCGATCTCACCCCTTTCCTCTCCGATCTTCAGGACGGCACGAACGTTCTGGCCATCCAAGGGCTCAATGATGGCCTCGGAAGTTCTGACATGTTGATTACGCCAGAGCTCATCGCAAGCGAAGTCACCGGCACCGAAAGCATCTACGGAGTCTCCTACAAATGGAATGACGCCGGCACTGAAGCCACGCTTGTCAGCAGTGTTGGTGAGTCCTTTGACCTCGCCGTCACCACTCCCGATGGCGTGGTCAATCAGACCTGGACCATCCCTTCCCGGGCTGCCTGCAACGCCTGCCACACTGCCGACGCCGGCTTCGCCCTCTCTTTCAATACCCGCCAACTCAATCTTCCGGGAACCATCGAAGGAGATTCCGGTAACTTCCTCGACCTTCTCTTTGCCAGTGGCTACCTCAACACCGACGCCGGAGACCCTTCTTCCCTTCCCCGACATATCGGCCCCGAAGAATCGGAGTATTCTTTGGAAGCACGCGTCCGTTCCTACCTCGATGTGAACTGCGCTTACTGTCATCAGGATCCGGGCATCCAACCACTCAGCTGGGAAGGCAATTTCCATCTCACCATGTCGGAGACTGGTCTCATCAACGGAGTTGCCTCAGGAGGCACCCAGCATCCCGATGACCGCCTCGTCGTCCCCGGCAATCCCACCCGCTCCATCATCCTGAATCGCGTGGCCGCTTCCAACGGCTATACCCGCATGCCTCCCCTCGCCACCAACGAATCCGACACCATCGTCATCCAGCTCCTCACTGACTGGATCCAACAGGAGGCCACCTCCGAGCTCACTTACGAGGCTTGGCGGATCGCCCGCTTCGGCAACAACACGTCAACCGAAGGAGAGCCCGACGCCGACCCGGACAAGGACCGCGCCTCCAACCAATACGAGTGGCTGACCGAGACCGACCCCAACGATGGCTCCGATTACTTTTCAGCAACATTCCACCTCGATGGCTCCAACGTCGAAATCGAGCTCCCTGTCTATTCCAATCGCAGTGTCCTGATCGAGCGCTCCACAGACCTCTCAACCTGGCTGCCGTGGCTTGCACCGGGCAACGACGGGATCCCCCGGAACCCCGCCGGTCCGCAGGAAACCCTGACTACTCCTGCGAATGGAAGTCAGGAATTCTTCCGCCTGCTAATCCGGGAACGTTAGAAAAGAAGTCACACTCGACTTCAGATATGACATTGTCCTGTCGAGGGTTAGCCCCTCGTTTGTCATGAAGCCGTGTACTATCATTCTGATTCTCTTGCAGACTCTTGCGACTGCGCGACCCAATGTTCTCCTCATCATCACCGACGACCAGAATGACTACGCCACCTCGTCCAGTGGGATTGACGTCCAGACACCTCATCTCGATGCCTTCAAGAAGCAATCGCTGACCTTCTCCAACGCCTCCTGTGCCTCGCCGGTCTGCGGCCCGTCCCGAGCCTCGATGTTTTCGGGACTCTTACCCCACCGGACGGGATCCTACCTCAATGGCAGCGACCCTTGGAACAAGTCCAAAGCCCTACAAGAAGCCACTCCTCTTCCCGAACTTTTCCGCCGCTCGGGATACACCAGCTGGGGAATGGGAAAGCTTTTTCATGCGCCGCTTCCGGAAGATCGAAAGAAAAAGCAGTGGGACAACCGCGCCACTGCCAACGGAGGATTCGGCCCCTTCCCCGACCCGAAGTTCCAGATCGGCGGCAAGTTTTTCGGCGTCCAGGAATGGGACAAGAAAGATACCGACTTTCCCGATGTCAAAAGCGCGAACCTCGCCATCGCAAACCTCAAGGAGCAGCAACCCAAACCCTTCTTCATGGTCTACGGTCTCTGGAGACCACACAACCCATGGACAGCCCCACGTAGATTCTTCGATCTCTACAAACCCGAAAAAATCCAGTTCCCTCCTCCCGGATATCGCGAAGACGATCTCGATGACGTGCCTCCGGGCGGGCATAAACTTGCAGCGATCTATCAAAATCGTTGGGACAAGGCCGGCGACCAAAACCCCGACCTGTGGCGTCGCATCATGCACGGTTATCTCGCTTGCACGTCATTTGCCGATTGGAATATTGGCCAGGTCTTGAAAGCCCTCGACGAAAGCCCCCACGCCGACAAGACCATCGTCATCATCACTTCGGACAACGGCTATCATGTCGGAGAAAAGCACCACTACGGCAAGTCGACCCTCTGGGAACCTTCGGCACGGGTCCCTCTCTGGATCCGGCTTCCCGGCCAAAAACATGCCGGAAAAACCTGCGACGCTCCGGTCAGCTTGATTGATCTCTACCCAACCCTGCTCAAGCTTTGCCAGCTCGAAAAGCCATCGCAAAACCTCGACGGACGAGACCTCTCGCCGTTGCTCAGTGAACCCGAGAGCAGCTGGCCTCATCTCTCCATCACCACCTATGGAGAAGGACGCTTCACCGCACGGTCGCAAACCCACCGCTACCTCAGGTATCCCGACGGACAAGAGGAACTCTATGATCATCGCAAAGACCCCCATGAGTTTCAGAACCTATCCGGCGACGAAGAATCCAAACCCCTCCTCAACAAGTTTCGCTCGCACCTTCCAAAAACCTGGGCCCCGTCCATCGGTGGCCGGAACGGATAAACCATCATCATGAAACCACTTCTCATTTGCCTCACTCTGCTCGTTCTGAATCGCGGGCACGCCGACCCTGTTCCCAACATCGTGGTCTTCCTTGCCGATGACATGGGTATGGGTGACACCAGCGCCTATCAAACTTGGTCCGGCAATCCCGACAGCGCCCAGCTTCACACGCCCGCTCTCGAAAAGCTGGCGGCCGATGGCATTCGCTTCACCGACGCCCACTCGCCCTCCAGTCGCTGCACGCCGAGTCGATATGCCCTCCTCACCGGTCGCTATTGCTGGCGAACTCACCTCAAAAGCTGGGTTCTCTTCGGCGTCCATGGTGACCCACTCATCGAACGCGAACGCACCACGCTCCCTGAATTCCTTCGGGACAGCGGCTACACCACCGGGATGGTCGGCAAATGGCATCTTGGTCTCACCTATCGTCAGGCCAATGGTCAACCCGCCGAGGGATGGAAGGATGCCGATCTTACCAAACCCATCTTTGACGGTCCGCTGGACCATGGATTTGATTTCTTCCACGGCTTCTCCCGCAGCCATGCTACCTCCGGTCCCAACAAGGTGGGGAAACGAGGAGTCGCCAATACCCCCGACCAAAAACGGGGACCCGGCTGGATCCATGGCCGCAAGATCACCGGCGCAACCGGTAACGGCAAACAACTAGACGGATCCTACGTTCTCCACGAAATCGGGGGCGTGCTTGACGCACAAAGTCGCAAGTTTCTCGACTCCGCCAACGCGAAAGAAAAACCCTTCTTCCTCTACTTTGCCTCTCACATCAACCACAGCCCCTACACCCCCGACAAAAGGATCGGCAACCACAAGATCGTCGGTGCCAGTCGCAACAAGGACGGTTCCCCCACCAACAGCGTGCGCCTCGATTTCATCTACGAAAACGACGTTCTTGTCAGCCGTCTACGGGATTATCTCGCCACGACCGACGACCCCCGGCGCCCCGGCAAAAAGTTGATCGAAAACACCCTCTTTATCTTCTCCTCCGACAATGGTTCCGAAAACAAGAACAAGCAGTTCACCGGACCTTTGCGCAGCAACAAAGGATCGGTCTACGATGGCGGACATCGCGTCCCATTCCTCGCCAGCTGGCCACTGGGTGGCGTGAACGGAGGAAAGGAATCCACCCGCCTCCTTGGACTCAATGACCTCTTCGCTACGACTGCTGCCATTCTCGACAAACCCCTTCCCCCTCTCAAAGGAAAGGGCCGGGGGGCAGAGGACAGCGTGAACCAACTGGCTGCCCTGCAGGGCAAAGCCTGCCCACCCCGCATTCCCATCATCCCCAACGATCACAACGAAGGGGGAAGCAACAACCGGGAGAAATCCTGGGTCGCCATCCGCTCCAATGCCGGTCCAAAACCGGGTCAATGGAAACTCTTCCTCGACCACACCTACGCGTGGGAACAGAAATTCAATCCCAGAGAGCTTTACAATCTCGCGACCGATCCCATGGAAAAAGACAACCTCCTCCAAAGCGAGGAACACAAGGACGTGCTCGACTTCCTGCTCAAACAGGCCGGCCAAGCCATGGGTGACAACGGCTCCACCAGGCAACTCCAGAAATAAGCATCATGATTCGCAAACTCATCCTGACAAGCATCCTCCTTTTCACTTCGGCATCGGCCGAAGATCGACCCAACGTCATCCTCATCATGGTTGATGACATGGGTTACTCCGACCTTGGATGCTACGGCGGAGAGATCAAGACGCCCAACATCGATGCTCTCGCAGCCAATGGAGTTCGGTTCTCGCAATTCACCAATGGCGCCCGCTGCTGCCCCACCCGCGCCTCGCTCATCACTGGACTTCATCCCCACCAGACGGGAATCGGACACATGACCAATTCCCCCACCAAGCAGCGCAATCCGAAACCGGAATCGTATCAAGGTTATCTCAACAAGAAGTGTACGACCGTTGCCGAACTCCTCAAACCCGCGGGCTACTCCACCCTCATGACCGGCAAGTGGCACCTGGGTTTCCACGATGAAAGCCGCTGGCCCCGTCAACGTGGATTCGATCGATTCTACGGCTGCATTCCCGGCGCCACC
>JBMHCW010000067.1:0-6584 GCA_049889715.1 Akkermansiaceae bacterium
TGAGGTTGCGGATGTAGCGCCACTCACCATTGGTGATTGAGCGGATGGGGTAGGGAGGGCCTTCAGGGTAGTTGTTGTGCATGCCGAAGGCATACTTGCGGTGGGTCTTGATGTTGCCTTGGAGGACCTTGGCGAAGCTGGTGCCGTCGAACAGGGCGGGATCGGGATCGGCTCCCGCCAAATCGAGAAGAGTGGGGACGACGTCGGCATATTGGACGATAGCTTGGGTGCGCGTCTCTTTGGCGATCTTTCCGGGCCAGCGGGCAATGAGAGTGGTGTGGAGGCCGTTGTCCCAATTGGTCCACTTGCAACCCGGGAATTGTGCTCCTTGCTCACTGGTGAAGAGGACCAGAGTGTCTTCGCTCAATTCGTGTTCGTCCAGCAGGCCGAGGAGTTCGCCAACCTGGGAATCCATATAAGTGATTTCCGCGAGATAGGCTGAGAACTGTTCGCGGGTGGAAGGGGTGTCGGCGAGGTAGGGTGGGAGTTTGAGTTTCTTTGGCGGGTAGGCTGAGGCGTCACCCATGACCCAGGGGACGTGGGGCTCGGTCAGCGCGACCACAAGACAAAAGGGGTGGTCCTTCTGGCGGGTCAGAAATTTCTCGGTGGGTGCGAGATCGTGCGGGCGGGTGGGATTCCGTACGCAGGAGGGATCGAATCCACCGACTTCTTCAAAAGGAAAAACGGCGGCGGGTTTGATGTGCTTCTTACCGGCAAGGCCCACGCGGTAGCCCAGTTTTCCGAGGTGGTGGGGGAGACTTTTCGTGTCGGGCCGACAGGTTCCGTGATTCCAGGCACAGCCATTGCGGTGGGGATAGAGGCCGGTAAATAGTTCTGACCGACAGGGCGCGCACATCGCCATCCCAAGGTAGGCGCGGTCGAAGGTCAGTCCCTGGCGGGCCAAGTTGTCGAGGTGGGGTGTTTTGGCGTTTTCGCCACCGTTCACCGGGAGATCCGAGAAGGTACAATCATCGGCAATGATAATCAGGACGTTGGGTTTTTCTGAGAATCCCGGGAGGGAAAAGCAGAGAAGCAGGCAAAGGCAGGGTAGAAGAGGCATGATGAGAGGATGGATGTTGAAGAGGATTGTCTATGGCTTGGCAGCAAGACGGGACCGCCGAAGGAGTTCGTTGTGGATGCGTTTCGAGCTGTTCTTAAATGTCTGTTCGTTGGCTTTTTCGACGGCCGGAGGGTTTGTGCCGTTCGAGGCGATATCTTCGAGACTTACTCCATAGGTGCCGAGCAGGCTCCAGTAAGTGGCCGAGTCGGAGTGATCGACTCCGTTGTAGGCAAATTTTCCGTCGACGAATATTGTCCCGATCTTGCTGACCTTGAACTGGTTGAAATAGTCCCGGCCTTTTGGGGATCCGCTGACAATCCCGTGTTGGCCAATGGCACCACACTCGTGGAAGGTAATGGTTTCCTCGAGCGCCAGTTTTTTCAGGAAGGCACACGCTTTTGTGTCTTCGTGGCAGTTGGCCACATGCTCGGGGTGCTCCTTTGTGCCTTGCCGGAAGCTGGAATTGGTCCAGTGCGCAATGAACCGCAGTTGTTTCAGCGCATTTGTATTTCCCGTGGTCAGACAGTGCCGGGCAAGAATGGCTGGTTCCGTGAGCGAACCCCAGCAGAGAACGTTGATCGTTTCCTTTGTTCCTTGTGCGGCCTCGAGAAGAGAGCGGACGGTCGGGTATTGGTCGAGTGAACGGTATTCCTTCTTGGGATCGAAGCGTTCGGAAGACTCCTTGATACAGCTTTGAGTGAACGTTAGGGAATCGGGATAGCCGCCGAGGTTCTGCTGCAGTCCGGGCAGGTCCGAAGCGTAGGCCTTCCCGAAGAAGTCGTTCTCCCGTTCGGCTTGATCCGGACTCTTGCGGTGTTCCTTGCGGTGAGTGCTGGCAACCACTATGCCGAGAGTTTCAAATTCGTTGCACATGAGAATGTATCCGGCCATGGCCGAGATGTCATCGGGATCGTTGACCGATCCTTCTTTTTCCCGACCCTTGAGTGTTTTGTCGCTCATGTCGGTGTAGATCCAAACTTTGGGTCGGGGGTTGGCCGAAGCGGGAAGCCCGATCAGGAAGGCCAGAAGAATGACGATGTGTTTCATCTGATGAAGGGTTTGGCGGGTTAACTATCTCTTGATGGCGAAGCGTTTGCCGCCTGCGGTGCAGTTGTTGAACTTGAAGTTGGAGACCTTCCCGGAGAAGTGATTGCGTCCGCGTGACCCTGGATGGCCGGCGGTGAGGGGGCCGGCGTGAAGGTTGGTGAAAGTGAAGTTGCAGATGATCTGATCTCCTCCAGCGGACAAGTCGAAGAGGCGAAGGAGAGGGCCCTCCATGAAAATGTTTTCGAAGTGGAAATCCTCGATGAGGCCTTTACCGGTGGCATCGGCAAAGTTAATGACTGCGCGATTGGTTCGTGAGACTCCGTACCAGTTTTCGTTGTGGATGAGATCAATCCTTTTCAAATGAACATTGCTGACGGATTTTGGAAACCAGCCCAATTGGAAGGTGGCCCCATTGGGACCCTGCCAAACGACGCAATTTTCGACGCGGGCATTTGAATTGTAGAGTTTGAAGGTGTCATCGTTGGCGTGAATGAAGGCATCGCGGACCACGCTGTCGGAGCCGCCGGGGACGGGAAGCCCGTCATTGTTATAGGTCCAGGCTCCGAGCATCTTGAAGTTTTCGAAGCGGCCCCGGCTTCGTGAATCGGTGTCGTTGATGAAGGACAAAACCCAATAGGGAGAATCGACCATGGTGAGGTCTTCAAGGATGATTTCTTTGGCTGCGATCTGCAGGAGTTTGATGTGGCTCCAGTAAATGTCTTCTTCGAAATAGGAGAAGTCCTTGGTGAGATGCCAGGGGAGTTTTGCGCCGGAAAGGATCCCGGGTCCTGTGATCTTGAATTGGGAGCGGAGTTCTTCCTGAAACCATGAGTCGAGATAGGTCTTCTTCAGATCAACCTTTCCGGGATGTTGGTTTTGAGGAAGAACATCGATGGCTTCGAAGACCACCACTCCCGGGGAAAAGTGAAGGTGTTCGACTGAATTGGGAACCTGCCAGTAGCCGAGGTGGTGAATGCCGGGAAGAAAATGAACGACCTTTTTCCCTTTGCTGAGTCCGGGAAGGCATCGATCAGCCCGGATGTCAGGAAGGTTTTTAACCGGAAGTGATCGGGCATGGGGCCCGGGTTTGATTCTGGTGATCATTCCCTCCGGGTAGTCGGTCATGGGATCCCCGGGTTTGTTCTGATCCGCAAAGATCATCAATGAATCCACGACACAAGGAACGCCGTGAGGAGGTCCGGTGAATGCATGAGGGACGACATCTGCCGCGAACTCCACTGAGAGTTTTTGCCCCGGGGTGATCGTGAATTCGACGGAGCTCCGGCCAGTTGGGTGAGGGGTGATTTTGAAACGCGAGGGCCGGATGCTGACTTTGCCTCCCGGACCGCTGAGTCGTGTCACCCTCAATTTGACCGGCTCACTGGTTCCGAAGGTCGTCCAGCTGGTCGAACGGCCCGGTTGGTCCTTGGCTCCGAGCCCTTCCTTGCGAGCGGGATTGAAGTTGAGGTAACTTTCCTGCCATCCCTCCCCGGTCTGGACTTCGACCTTGAACTTGGGGGAAGGAGGGAGGTCGGGAGCGGGAAATAGTTCGAGGGCCGCTTCGGTCGATGGGGCCGAAAGAAGGATGGAGACGAATATTGCGAGAAACTTCACGAGCTCGGGAACTTTCCCATTAATGTCATGGGGGAAAAAGCTGTGACAGGAATAGTTTTTCTTTCGAGAACCTGTCGTTGCTTCCGGAAGGGGAATATGGGAAAGTCTTGCAATGGTGAAAACGACTTTGAGTTTTTTGACGGCGACGATGTTGCCGATCCTGGCAATGGATCCAATTTCTGATTTTTCGCTTTTGGATGACAACGAAGCCTCTCCCCGATCGGAAGAGATGGTATCACCTCGTGATTATCGTCATCAGGTATCGGCTTATTATTTTGGAGACCCCACATGAGGATACTGCCGAAACCAGTTTGGTTTCTTACAGTTGATCTTCGACAGCCTTCAAACTGAAAGCCACGATTACAAGATTGGGGTTTTGGGCATCAATTGGCTTCAGGATATCGACTCGGCGAATCATTTGATGACCGCGGGGCGGACGATGCCTTGGCTTCAAGATACTGCCGCTGAAAACGCCCGGCAAAAATTCGGGGCCTTTTATCGGGACGTGATCATTCTGGACGGACTGAATCGGGAGGTGGGTCGTTATAATTTGACGACCTTCGATCTGGCACTCCCCAACAACACCGAGGATTTGAAGCGGTTGCTCAGGGACGCGGCGGCTCTGGTGGACAGCGACAGTGATGGAGTTGCCGATGATTGGGAGGAACGATATCTGGGGGGGCTTGGCCAAACTCCGGGAGGCGATCTCGATCGGGATGGGGACGACAACATGATCGAGTATGGATTGGCCACCGATCCGGGCGACAGCACCAGTCACGCAGGCATCAATTACAATCTCTCGGAGGCAGGAGGCACCAAGGAGATTTCGTTTAGCTTCCGCCGGCGTCTGGGTGAAGCCGGTGGACTCCAGTATCTTCTGGAATCGAGCACGGACGGCGAGAACTGGGATGACGCCTCGGGCGCGTTCTCCCTGGAGAGCGTTGAGAATCCCTACGATGGAACAGGCACAGAGATTGTAACCTACAAATCGACCGGGGCGCTCGGTGGCAACCTCCTTTTCCGCGTCCGTGTGATTAAGCAGTAGGGTAGGGAACCCAGGTTACTCCGACAGATCGATGCGGATGATTTCCTTGTCGTTTCTGGCGAAGATTGATTTTTCGGCGAAGGCGGGCTGACTCCAAACGACCTTGCGGCCCCAGGCCCCGTTGGTCGGAGCGAGAATGTTCCGGCGCCCGAGCTCCTTGTATCCGTCGGGTGAAAGTTCGGCAAGGATGAGGTCGCCCATTTCACCAAAGATCCAGAACTGTTTGTTGGCTCCGTGATAGACAAGGAAGGCCGAGCCGTGGCGTGATTTTTTTGGGGAACCAGGAGCCAGAGACGGGGCCCGGGTTTTCCATAATTGTTTTCCATCCTCCATCGAAGCGGCGATCAATTCGCTGCTTTCACTATCGACTCCGTAAATCACCCCATCGAGGAGATAGGGCGGGGAGTTCAGGGTGTAGACCGCCTTGTTCTTCTCGCCATTCCAGAGAACCTTGGCTCCGGGTTTGTTGTCATCGAGCTGAATCATGGCGGCAATATTCTTACCGGGGCCGGAGACAAAGAGTTTGTTCCCGAGTTTGCGGGGGACCATGCGGGAGATTCCGTAGATGGGGGCGAGGTCGACGGACCAGTATTGCTCTCCGGTGGCTGGGTTGAGCGAGACGACGGCTTTGGGATACCAGAAGAGAAGTTGTTCGACGCCGGCGTGGTTGATCACCCGCGGAGGACAGTAGCCGGCTTCCTCGGAGCTCAAGGCCTTCCATTGTTCTTCGCCCGTGTTCTTGTCGAAGGCAATGAGAACCTGCCCCTCGCCGCCAGCCGTGGCATAGACGAGATCTCCGTGAATGAGGGGGTGGGCGGAGTATCCCCAACGGGGTGGACGGCAATTGTATTTTTTACAGATGTCGTGTTCCCAGAGAAGTTTTCCGGTTTTGGCATCGAGGCAACGCAGGTGTCCCATCGTTCCCTGGAAGTAGAGCTTGCCATCCTGAACCGTGGGAGTGACCCGGGGACCACCCGGATAGGAGACGGTGTAAGTCACTTCGTATTCGTGCTTCCAGAGTTCCTTTCCGTTGGAGGCGTCGAGACAAAGAATGCGCTCCATCCCGGTTCGCGGATTGCCACCTTGCCCGACGCCATCGAATTCGCCATCAGTGATCAGGAAATCGGGGACGTAAACTTTCTCATTGGCGACGGCCGGCCCGGCGTATCCCCAGTTGACGGGAGTGCGCCAGGAGACTTTGAGATCGCCGTCGAGAGTTTTGCGAATTCCAGTTTCCCGCCAGACTCCGTCGCGTTTGGAACCCAACCACTGGGGCCAGTCGTCAGCGTGCAGAGTGGTGCAGATCAGAAGGAAGAGGCTGAAGATTTTCATGCCTGACAGAGTCCTACAATGAGTGGTGATGTCAATGAAGTTGGTGGTGTCGCGTATCTGGAAATGCTAGGAGCTTCTCATGAAATCATTCCTAGGGGTGTTCTTGGCGGCCGTTGTTCATTTGTGGGCGGAGGAACCGCCCAATGCAGTGGATCATGCCGGTCTGATTCAGTCGTGGGATGAGCAGTCATTGAAGAGCGGTGAGAGGATCTACAAGTCACTGTGTACGAATTGTCATGGAGCGGACGGGGTGACTCCTCCGCTGCCCACGGCCCGGGCCTTTGGGAAGGGAGAGCTCAAATTCGGAAAGGATCCATATTCCATGTTCAAGACCCTGACTGATGGAAACGGGATGATGGGACCACAGACCTGGATGACGCCAAAGGAGAGATACGAGGTTATTTACTATATCCGGGAGCAGTTCATGAAGCCGATGAGGAAAGACTTCGTGGAGATCAACGATGGCTATCTTGAGGAGTTGCCCAC
>JBMHCW010000068.1:0-68448 GCA_049889715.1 Akkermansiaceae bacterium
GCGCTGGAAAGTGTAGCGATTTTTCGCTTGGTTATTCAACTCACGCCGAACCGTTGTGCGTTACGAATACCACCACCTCAACTACGCGGGTTTCATCCACCTTGCCTGCGTAAAAATCCTGCTCCAACATTTATGAGATGATTTCTAGGGTGAAAATGAAAGCCTGGTAAGCGGTCTTGATTTTGACAAAGGAAACCTTGCCTTGAGTGACGACCTGATGGCCGACGGCGCTTGTCGGGATGATGCCGAACTGTGAGGAGTCGACCATTTTGAGTCGCTGGAGGAAAGACGGGGTGAGGTAAAGGCCGACTTGGGGATCCTCGTGGAGTCCTGCAACATACGTGGCGGTGGTTGGGAAAGGGCGGCGCCAGTTGATGAATCCCCGGACAGGAGCGACCGGCCAGTATTTGGCATGGGCTGGCCGATGAGTCACGAAGTAGAAGGGGCCCAGCAACTTGATCGCGAGCGACTTGTCCTTGAAGGCTTCATTCTGAAGCAGAGCGCGCATTGAGGCCGTCCAGGCGGTGACATCACTGTTGGTGAGATGGGTGTTTGAATAAAAGAGGTTCATGAGGATGGGTGCGATGCCATCATTGACCGGTGACATCGTGATCATGACCTGTGGAGTTCCAGCCATGAAAAAGGCTCCTCGAAATCCTTGAACGATATCGCCTTGAACAGACTCGCCGAGGCCGGTGTCGCAGGCGCTGAGCATAACCAGACGGGTCCTGGAGAGATCGTAAGACATGATGTCCTTGGCTTGAAAAATGCCGTCGTTGGGAGAGCTGTCGGCAATGTTGCTGCCTTTTTTGTGCAGAGTGTCTTCGGCGTAGGAAAAGGTGAGGCGGGCTCGCTCGGAGGGATTCATATCCCCTTTGGATTGGCTGTATCCGCCGTGGGTGGCGATGTGGATAAACTCCTGAGGGACAGTCATCCCTTGGCGGAAGGCTGTTTCGGTGGCCCCTACGCCCAAGAGAGTGAGAGGGGTCTTTTTCTGTCTCTGGAGTACTGAAGTGACCTGGTTGACTTCTTTTTGGGTACCTGGAAGAGGGCTGAGATAGCGTCGATTCGCTTTTTCGCCGAGTTGTTTCTTCAGGTCTTCCGAGAAATAAACCGGATCGCCGAGGAGGAGGCTGGTCTTCGGGGTGAGGTTGGAACGGTAGGAGGACAGGTTGGTGAGCTGGCGGTAGGATTCGAAGAAGGAGACTTCGTATTGCTCCGTAATAAACTTGCCCTGCGAATCAGGAAGCATCGGAATGGGCGCGAGGAGAAGTTCGCCATCGAGCGAGATGATAAGCTTCTTCTTGCCGGGAGCCAGGCGGAGAAAGGGATCGAGAATCAGTTGTCGAAGCTTGGCCGTGTTGGCGACGAGGGCGGGATCGGCATTATTTCCGGGAGCCCGCATGGCCGTAGTAATGGTTTTGACAAGGGCATCGATCGGTTTGGTGTCGCCCATGATCACCGGCCCATAAGATCCCATTTGGTCAAAGGCAGCACCGGCATAGATTTTTACGATCCCACGCATTGATGCTGTATGGTTTGTCGGACAGGGAGCGGGCTTGGACAATGTCGATGACCAGCGTTTCGGGATCGATCAACGAACGGAGTTCGTTTGGCGAGGGAATGACACTGAGGTTGACCCAGGTGTTGCTCATCCTGATCTGCTCGGGGGTGTATTTTTGAAGCTCCTTGGTGACTTGGTCGAACTTCACTTTGGCCGAGGCTTGAACCTTGGCCAGATTTGCCTCGGCTCCTTTCTTTGGTTTGAGAAGAAGGGTTTTGTAATAGCTGTTCTGTTGGTTTTGCAGGGTGGCGATCTTGTCGGCGAGCGTTCTTTGGGCAGGGCTCAATTTGCGACGTTTGGCATACCAGGCAAGATGGGAATCAATGGCATACCCCTTGAACTGCATGGAGGCTTCGAGGAACAGATCAGGCGATTTGAGAAGCAGGGGTTCAAGGTAAGGCTGGTAGTCCTTGATTCGTTGACGGGTGTGGTTGTAGCGATACTTGGGAGACGTTTTGGATTCGTCAGTAGCGAGCGATTCCAGACGTTGGTTGTTGGAGGCATGGACGACAGCGCGGGCTAGTTCGAGGTCGCCTTGTTTCTGGTAATAGTCGACAGCGCTGCGTACCCGGATCAAGCCGTTGAGAGCGGTGTACTGATTGACGGTGCCATTGGCGTTCCGGATTCCTTTCCAGAAGTCCTTCATCTGCACCAGTTGCCAAAGCATGGTTCCGGGTCCGGAGGCATTTTGAATCCGGGTGTTGGACCAATCGACAAGCTGTTGCTCGAGTTGGTTTCGTTTGTAGGCGGAAAATGCTGTCGACGGGAAGAGAGCGAAGCAGAGGAGGACGCAGGTCAGTTTCTTCATTGGAGAACAAGGGTGGAACTCAAGGGGGAGCTATGTGCCAGAGGGCTAGCCATTGCCCATGTCTCGGAGGTCATCAATTTTCCAGGTCCCGTTCTCTTCTTTAAGAACGACCCAGATGTGGCTTTCGTAAACAATTTCTCCTTTGGTCCAGCCGACCGCGAAGTCGGTGAGGTAATAGCCGGGACGGGGACCCGTCATTGCACCGTAGTACTTGTAAAGATCGGCGTTTTCAGAAAGTCCGGGGAAGAGGATGTAGCCACCCACTAGTTGCCGCGCCACGGCCCGACGCTGGAGAATGGCGATGAATTCGGGGGTCAGGAATCTGGAGAGTTCGGAATCGCTGAGTATCTTTTCCCGATCCATGTGATTGTACCGTTTGTAGAACTCTTGCACATGGGTTGAGATCGCATCGATTTGGGTCTTGGACAGCTTAACACTCTTGTGCCACTTGGTGGCGTCAGAAGGGGCGATGACAGCATCGTAGACCGGTTTGTCGGTGTAGGAACCCTCGGCCCGGAAAGCAGCTTCGATTTTTTCGGTTTCGGCGACGAGTTCTTCGATGCTCTTTTCCTGTGAGCATGGAGGATCGAAGAGAAGACGAGAGCCACGATTTGACAAATTGGGGGGATTCTCACAATGCGGGGTGGGTTGGGGTTTTGTTCTTCGGGAAGCAGAAAAAGCGGGTGAGACTTTGTCAAAGTGGTTCGGGAGCAGGACTTGGTTCGGAAATCGTTGAAATCCGGGGTCTTTTAACGATTCGAGACCCGCATTAAAGGATTCCTCCGGAGAAGAAATTCAAGAAACCTAAAATAAATGGGCCCTTCTCCACGAAAATTGCCGGATTCCTCTTGCCAGAGGGAGGAACTCTGATACAGAACCCGTCCCCGCGAGGGTGCAGGAGGCACTTTTTCGGGTATTTTTGAACAACTAAGATCATGGCACGACTTTTCGGCACAGACATCCCCAATGAGAAGCGTATCGAAGCCTCTCTCCCGTATATTTTTGGTATCGGTCGCCCGACCGCATCCAAGATTCTCGAGCACGCAGGCGTCGATCCTGACATCCGCACCGGTGAGCTCAGCGAAGAGCAGTTGGTGAAGATCGCGACCGTGATTCAGAACGAAGGCATCTTGATTGAAGGTGATCTTCGTCGTGAGAAGCAGGCACAGATGAAGCGCCTTTCTTCCATTAACTGCTACCGCGGGATTCGTCACAAGCGTGGCCTTCCTGTCCGCGGACAGCGCACCAGCACCAACGCTCGGACCCGCAAAGGTAAGCGGAAGACCGTGGGTGTGGTGAAATAAAACTTTCCATTCCATTAGAAAATGGCTGAAGAAGAAAACAAAAATGAGGAGACCGAGGTCGAAGCTGCTGAGGCAGTGACTCCTGCGGAAACTCCAGCCCCTGAGGCGGCTGCTGAAGAAGCAGCTCCAGAAGCATCCGAGGCTCCGGCTGAAGGCGATGCTCCTGTTGAGGGTGAAAGCACCGAGGGCGAAGAAGCCCCGGCACCGAAGGATGAGAAGAAGCGCGACATTTTCGCGGAGCTTCTCGGAGAAGAGGATCCTGACAAGGTCAAGATCCACAAGTCGAAGAAGAGCAAGAACGTGACCAAGGGGATTGTTCACGTGACTGCCACCTTCAACAACACCACTGTAACGGTGACTGATGAGCGTGGAAACACGATCGGCTGGTCGTCGTCCGGTAAAATGGGTTTCAAGGGATCTCGTAAGAGCACCGCTTATGCCGCCCAGGTTGTTTCCCAGGACGCCTGCCGTCAGGCCATGTCCCACGGGCTGAAGGAAGTCTTCGTAAGAGTTAAGGGGCCCGGCGCAGGACGTGAGTCTGCCGTGCGTGCGGTTCAGGGCGTGGGTATTGAAGTCTCCGGGATTCTCGATGTGACTCCGATTCCTCACAATGGCTGCCGTCCCAAGAAGGCACGTCGTGTCTAATATCTTCAACCATTCATTAGAAAGACAGATCAATGGCACGATACACCGGCCCAAAAGATAAGATCAATCGTCGCTTCGGAGTCCCTCTTTTTGGACCTTCCAAAGCGCTTGAGCGTCGCAACTACCCTCCGGGTCCTCACGGTCTCCGTTCCGGACGCCGTAAGAAGTCGGATTACGCGATCGCTCTCGGAGAAAAGCAGAAGCTGAAGTTCATCTACGGAGTGCTCGAGAAGCAGTTCCGCGGATATTACGCCGAGGCTTCCCGTCGTCGTGGAATTACCGGCGACACCATGCTCCTTCTCCTTGAGACCCGCCTCGACAATGTTTGCTACCGCCTTGGCTTCGGCAACACCCGTCAGGCCGCCCGTCAGCTCGTCAACCACGGTCACGTTCTCGTGAACGGGAAGAAGCTTGATATTCCGTCCTACCAGGTTCGCGCCGGGGACGTCATCAAGATCGGCGATCGGGCTTCCTCGCAGCAGCTTGGACTTCGCATGCTCGACCTGACTCAGTCGGTTCCTCTTCAGGACTGGCTGACTCTCGATCGTGAAAAGATGGAAGGAACCGTTTCCCGTCTCCCTGAAAAGGAAGATGTGGACTCACCGGTCAACCTCCAGCTCATCGTGGAACTTTACTCACGATAGTAAATCCACCATTAGTGTTTCAAAGCCCTGTCCCGTTGACTCGGGACGGGGCTTTTTTGTTTCTGAGATTCTGAAGATTGATCTCCTTAAAACGGTGATCCGTTGCTACCTTCAACCATGGACACATTCCTTTGGGTTCTCTGGGTGACGTTTATCATCGGGATTGCGATCTGGGCGTTTGGAGGGGGCAGGCGCCGGCGGTTAAATGCCCTGAGGGAAGCGGCTAAACAGGGTGGTTTCACCGATGAGGATCGTGAGCATTTGAAGAAGCATGTCCGGGCTTTGGACGGAATGCCCTCTGATCTTCGCGAGCGACTCGAGAAGATCACACTGGTTTTGATTGCTGAGAAGAGTTTCGAGGCTTGCGGTGGTCTCAAGGAGGTGACCCGCGAGATGAAGGTGGTCATCATGGCGCAGGCCGCCTTCCTCCTGTTGGGAAGGAAGCATGATTTTTTTCCCAAACTTCGTAGCATCTTGGTTTATCCGGAGGCCTATCGGGGGCGGGACCGCGACGGGAAAGAAGAGGAAGGGGGAAGGCTCGGGGAAAGTTGGGATTCAGGAACGGTGGTCTTGTCCTGGAAGAGTGTCCAACGGGGAGGGGAGAATCCTGAAGACGGGTTGAATGTCGTGATTCACGAGTTTTCACATCAATTGGATCAGGCCAACCAGCATGCCGACGGGTTGCCGGAGCTGCCGCAGTCGCAGCCGGTGGGACGGTGGGCCACGATCTTTTCGAAGGCCTACGAAACCTTCTGCGATGATGTTGAAGATGGGCGCCGCACAGTGATGGATCCCTATGGCGCCACCAATCCGGCCGAATTCTTTGCGGTGGCCAGCGAGACCTTTTTTGAGAAACCCAGACAGCTTCGGATCGACGAGCCGGCTCTGTTTGATCAGCTGGCCGAGTATTATGGTCTCGACCCGTCCGCTTGGTAAAACTCTCCGGACTAACTATTCTTGGTCCGGCGTGCTTGAACGGCGTTTGAGAAGGCTTCGAGCACTTCTTCGGTAGTCTGCCAGTTGATGCAGGCATCAGTGACGGACTGACCGTAAGTCATGTTGTCAGAGATCTTCTGGTTTCCTTCCACGAGATTGGATTCGACCATCACCGCTGCAATCTCTTTGGATCCATTGGCCATTTGCTCGCACAGGCTGGCGGCCACGACCGGCTGGTTGCGGTAGTCTTTGTTCGAGTTGCCGTGGGAACAGTCGATCATGACCTGTTCGGGAAGTCCGAGTTCCTTGAGCTTGGCGGTGACCGGGGCGATGTCTTCGGCTGCGTAGTTAGGTCCTGATTTGCCGCCCCTTAGAATAAGGTGGCAGGCCTTGTTGCCAGTGGTGGTAACAATGGCGGAGACCCCTTGTTTGGTCACCGAAAGAAAATGGTGGGGCTGAGCTGCGGCGCCGATGGCATCAAGGGCGATCTGGATTGATCCTCCCGTTCCATTCTTAAAGCCAACCGGCATCGAAAGTCCCGAGGTAAGCTCCCGGTGCACCTGTGATTCGGTGGTGCGGGCGCCAATGGCACCCCAGGCAATGAGATCGGCAACGTATTGCGGCGAGATGGCGTCAAGAAACTCAGTGCCGGCAGGAACGCCCATCTCCGCGAGCTGGAGGAGGAGTTCACGGGCAAAGCGAAGACCCCGGTTGATGTCAAAGGACCCGTCGAGGTGGGGGTCATTGATGAGACCCTTCCAACCCACGGTGGTGCGGGGTTTCTCAAAGTAAACCCGCATGATGATGTGGAGGTCGTTTTTGTATCGATCGGCGAGGCTTTTGAGGCGTTCACCATACTCAATGGCCGCCGAGGGGTCGTGGATTGAGCATGGGCCAACCACAACGAGAAGGCGGTCATCCTCGCCCTTTAAGATCGCTTCAGCATCACGACGAGCCTTGTCGACCACCTGGGCTGCCGATTCGGTCATCGGAAGGTAATAGGAGAGTACGGCCGGAGAAATCAGCGGATCGATTCCCTGGATGCGAAGGTCGTCTGTGTTTGTGATAGCCACGGCCCCAGTCTTGAGGGTTTCGGGAGAAATTCAAGAGTGGGGTTTGTCTTTGGAACTGAAAGGCGGCACATTGTGAGTATGTCGAAGAAGGGAAGAATGCGCCCCCCACGTCATCGTGATCTGACCGCCGGAATGGTTCCTGATCCCCAGTGCGATTTTGTCGAATCAACTGGCGACAAGACGGTGGATGAAAAGATCATGGAGCTGGCCAGTTCGGTGAGTGGAGTGGACGATCAGTGTTTGTTGGCTGAGATGATTTCGACGGCCGTCGGAATCGCCAGAGGAGTGACAGATCATGGAGATTTCAAGCTTGCGAATCGGGCACTCAAGGAGATGAAAATGGCGAGTGAGGTTTTCCAGCCTTTCCGGGGGCAGCGTAAGGTGGCTCTTTTCGGATCGGCTCGAACCAAGCCGGAAGAGGTCGAGTATCAAACGGCGGTGAAGTTCTCGCGTCGGATGCGTGACGAGGGGTTCATGACCATCACCGGGGCTGGACCGGGAATCATGGCTGCCGGAAATGAAGGAGCCACGAGGGAGCATAGCTTTGGTTTGAATATCACGCTGCCTTTTGAGGCTGCCGCGAATGAATTCATCGCTGGCGATCCCAAGTTGATCGACTTCAAGTATTTCTTTACCCGTAAGCTGGCTTTTGTCAAAGAGGCCGATGCCGCGGTTGGAATGCCGGGCGGTGTGGGGACCATGGATGAGGTCTTTGAAGCGCTCACCTTGATACAGACCGGAAAGGCGACGATGTATCCCATCGTCTGTCTGGATGCCCCCGGGGGCACTTATTGGAAATCCTGGAAGCAGTTTGTGGAGGAACACCTCTTCCGGCTTGGAATGATTTCGGAGTCCGACTTCTCCTTGTTCACGGTTACCGACGACATCGAAGTGGCCATCAAGGAAATCACCGACTTTTATCTCAATTTTCATTCCTATCGTTATGTCGGGGATCGATTGGTGATTCGGTTGCAGTCCAAGCTCAGCGGATCAGCTCTTTCCCAATTGAATGAGGAGTTTTCTGATATCGTGAAGGCCGGGCAGATGAAGCAAATGAAAGCCTTGGAGGAAGAATGGGCTGATGAGGATCTGGTTGATTTACCGAGACTGGTCTTCCGTCATCGTCGTCGCGACTTCGGCAGGCTACGCGAATTGATTGATGCCGTGAATCAAGCCGAAGTGGAAAGCTGATGGCCAAGGAGCGAGTGGATGCCATGCTGGTGTCGCGGGGGCTTTGCGATTCGCGTGAGCAGGCCAAGCGATTGATCATGGCCGGGGAGGTTTTGTGCGGGACCGAGAGGGTCTCGAAGCCCAGTCAGAAGTTCGCTCCCGATGTCGAACTTTCGGTGAAGGAGCGTCCGAAGTATGTCGGTCGAGGAGGCTTCAAGATGGAAGGAGCGCTCAAGGAATTTGGAATTGATCCCGCAGGGTGGATTTGTGCCGACCTCGGGGCGTCGACCGGGGGTTTCACGGATTGCCTCTTGCAGCATGGGGCTGCGAAAGTTCACGCGGTGGATGTTGGGACCAATCAGCTGGTGTGGAAGCTGCGAAGTGACGAGCGTGTGATTTCCAAAGAGCGGTTCAATGCCCGCAATCTGACAGTGGACGACCTCGGGGAGCAGGTGGATCTGGTTGTGATGGATTTGTCTTTCATCTCACTCACCAAAGTCCTTCCCGCGGCTTTTGAGATTCTCAAAGAAGGAGGCGCTGTGGTTTCCCTAGTGAAGCCGCAGTTCGAGTTGTCGCGGGAAGAGGTGGGCAAGGGGGGGATCGTCAGAGACGAAGCTCTCCATCAGAAAGCTGTCGATAAAATCAGAACATTCATCACCGAAGAGCTCGGGAGGACTTGGCTGGGATTGATTAGGTCGCCGATCACCGGGACTGACGGGAATGTCGAGTTCCTTGCCTGGATGAAGTAGGGGTGATCAAAGATCGACTTCCAAACTGACCGGGCAGTGGTCGGAACCCATGACGTCGTCGTTGATGCTCGCGGACTTCAGTTTTGGGCTGAGCGATTCCGAGACGCACCAGTAGTCGATTCTCCAGCCGACATTCTTGGCGCGAGCTCCTCCCCGATAGCTCCACCATGAATAGGCTTCCGTCTTTTCGGGGTGGAAGTGCCGGAAGGTATCGACGAATCCGGCTTTTACCAATTCGCTGAAACCTGCTCGTTCCTCGTCCGAGAATCCGGCTGACTTGCGGTTTTGTTTGGGGCGGGCGAGGTCGATCTCTTCGTGGGCGACATTGAGGTCCCCGCACATAACAACCGGTTTTCCTTCGGCTTCCAGGTTCTTGAGGAAGGTTCGGAAGGCAATGTCCCACTCCATTCGATAAGGAAGACGGGCCAGCTCGTTCTTGGCATTCGGGGTATAAACGGTGACGAGAAAGTAGTCGGGATATTCCAGTGTGATGACGCGCCCCTCGCTGTCACCTTCTTCGCTGCCACATCCCAGACGAACGTCGTTGGGTTCGGTCTTGGTGAAGATGGCGGTCCCGGAGTAGCCGGCCTTTTCGGCAGAATTCCAATAAGAGCGATAGTGTCCGAGTTCAAGGGGGAGGTCGACTTGTTCCGGGCGGGCTTTCGTTTCCTGGAGGCAGAGAATGTCGGGGTCGGAATCGAGGACAAAATCGACGAAGTTTTTTTTGAGAACGGCGCGAAGGCCGTTGACGTTCCAGGAAATGAGTTTCATGGGGCGAGGCTACAAAAAAAACAGCCGCGCTCCAGAGGGAACGACGGCTGTTTGAAAATCGGGAATCCGCTTGGATTAACGCTTCGAGAACTGGAAGCGCTTGCGGGCACCGGGCTGGCCGGGCTTCTTGCGCTCCTTGGCCCGTGGGTCACGACGAAGAAGTCCGGCGGCCTTGAGAGCCGGGCGGAGTTCCGGGTCGGCCACGATGAGAGAACGGGAGATGGCAAGCTTGATGGCGCCGGCCTGTCCGTTCACTCCGCCACCCTTGGTGACAGCCTTGATGTCGAACTTGTTGCGAAGGTTGGCAACCTGAAGAGGCTCGAGGATTTCACCCTGGAGAGTCAGGGTGGGAAGGGCTTCTTCGAAAGGCTCCTCGTTGATGAGGATGTTTCCGGTTCCGGGAGTGAGCCAGACGCGGGCAACGGCGGTTTTGCGGCGGCCCGTGGCGGTGTAAGTTTCGCTCATGGTAAATTAGTTCTACGTGGGGTAATGGATTAAATGGCGTAAGGCTGCGGGTTTTGAGCCTCGTGGGGATGTTCCTCACCGGCGTAGACCTTCAACTTCTTCATCTGGGCCGAACCAAGCTTGTTCTTGGGGACCATTCCCTTGACGGCCCACTCGAGGATGAGCTCGGGACGGCGGGCCCGGACTTTAGCCGGAGTTTCGATGGTCTGACCACCGACGTAACCGGAGTGACGGGCGTAGATCTTATACTGTTCCTTGGTTCCGGAGAAACGGGCCTGATCCGCATTGATGATGACGACGAAGTCGCCGGTATCAATGTGCGGGGTGAAGATGGCCTTGTGCTTGCCACGGAGGAGACGGGCCGCTTCCACGGCGACTTTGCCAACGATCTGGTCTTTGGCGTCAATAATGTGCCAGGCGCGCTCGACGTCGGCAGGTTTTGCTGAAAACGTTTTCATGGTTTTACTGGGTTCCGTTGGGTCCGTCGGGGAGCCCGACAGACTTTAAGGGGCGCGAAAGCTAGGAAGGAGCCTTCCCGGTGTCAACGCAAATATCGGGAAACAGGGACTTGCGAAAAGGAGGAGTTCCGGTCAGAAACCACGCCGTGCGAGATCTCCTCAAAACCCCGCTCTGGCAGGCTCGATCAATTGGCCGGCCTTTGCCGGACAGCGATCATGCGTGTGCGGTCTCGCTGCCGACCTGGGATTCGGTGATTGGCTACGAGGAGGGGCGGGACAAGGTCATCAAGAAGATGGAGGCAGGATATCCGCGATTTTTCCTGCATCCGCTGGTCAAACGGTTGTTTGCCAAGGCGACCGAGGAAATTGCGGAAACGGGAAAGAGAGCCATCGTGTTTCCTCACAAGAGAGCGGCCCAGGGAGCCCAGCGCTACGTCGAGAGGACTCTCGCGGTGGCGACGCGTATCGCGAGTTACGACGACGGGATGCAGGCCCTCATTGTACCTGAAACCGCCATCGGGGTCGCGATGGAGTATTGGCGGTTTACCGGTGAAATCATCAGCAGTCGTCAGGCTGACGACCATCTGAATGATCGCGAAGGAGAAGGGGGATCGACCGTGATTCTCAAACAGCAGTTGGCTGAGGCGACCGGGGCGGATCTCGATGATCACTTCATTTATGAAAGCGGAATGGCCGGGATTTTTTCGGCTTATCGCGCGGTGATGAATCTCTTTCCGAGCAAGAAAACCCTGCAGCTGGAGTTTCCCTATGTGGATGCGCTCAAGGTGCAGGAGCGGTTCGGGAATGGTGTCGTTTTTCTCTACGATGCCGAAGGAGAGGATTTCGACTCTGCGGTCCGGAGGATCCAGGAGGGTGAATTTGCCGCGGTCTTTTGTGAAGTGCCGAGCAATCCCTTGCTGCGAACGGTTAATTTGCCGCGCGTTTCCGAAGCATGTCGCCAGGGCGGAGTTCCATTGGTGGTGGACGATACCATTGCGAGTTCTGTCAATGTGGAGGTGCTGAAGTTTGCCGACCTGGTCACGACCAGTCTGACCAAGTGGGTTTCGGGGACGGGCGATGTCATGGCCGGGATGGTGACATTGAATGCCGATTCCCGTTGGGCCAGTGAGTTTCGGAGCTTTTTCAAGGAGGACACCAATGGTGGGTCCCGCCTCTACACCGGAGATTGCCGGGCCCTGATCTCGAATATGAAGAGTTACGAAGAGCGGGTGCAGCGATCCAACGAGAACGGTGAATTAATTGCTGAATACCTTCAGGCTCACCCGGCGGTGGGAAGGGTCTGGTATCCGAAGTTCAATACGCCCCATGAGTATCAGCTGATTCGACGCGATACCGGAGGGTATGGTGGGCTGGTGTCCTTCACCTTGAAGCAGCCGCGTAAGATGCCGAAAGTTTACGATGCCTTGGAACTTTGCAAGGGGCCGAGCCTGGGGACGGACTTCACTCTGGCCAGCCCGTATACCATGCTGGCGCACTACTTCGAACTGGATTGGGCCGAAGCCTGTGGGGTTTCGCCGAATTTGCTGAGGCTCTCGGTGGGAATTGAAGAGGGCGAGGTGATTATCGGAGCCTTGGCGAGAGCTCTCGATCATGCCTGATCAGACGAGGCCGTCTTTTTTCGCCTGCTTCCAATAAGCATATTCCGAGCGGTTGAATTCCACGTATTCGGGCGAGAGGTCGGAGGTGTAGATGGTGTGTTCGGCTGAGCCGAGATTGAGATCGATGGTGATCGAGAACCCCGGTTTGCTGACGATATTGCGAAGAACCTCGGGATTGGTGGATCCCTGGAGGCCTCCCTCGCAGGCTGGTTTTGATTCGTAGAAGATATCGATGAGCTCTTCCCGGATGCTGGCCCCGGAATAGCCGATGGCGTGAATGATACGCCCCCAATTCGGGTCTTCGCCATTCCATGAGGATTTCACCAAGGAGGAATTGGCGACAGCCTGGGCGACTTTTTTGGCGTCGACGGCGGTGCGGGCTCCCTTGACGTTGAGAGTGATGAACTTTGTGACCCGTTCGCCATCCCGGACGATGGCCTTGGCCAGCTTCCCCATGACGAATTCGAGTGCATGGGCGAAGATCCGGCAGTTCTTGCTGCCGCGGGCGATCCTCTTGTTTCCGGCAGCCCCATTGGCCAGAACGAGCACGGTATCATTGGTGCTGGTGTCGCCGTCGATGGTGATGCGGTTGAAGGTGTTTTCGACGGCGTCCTTGACTGATCGCTGCAGGCAAGATGGGTTCAGGTTGGCATCGGTCGTGATGAAACAGAGCATCGTGGCCATGTTGGGATTGATCATCCCGGCACCCTTGGCGCAGCCTCCGATCCGGATTCGCTTTCCGTCGAGTTCCAGGGAAATCGCGAATTCCTTTTCATGGGTGTCGCTGGTGATGATGGCGCTGGCGACCTCGTGGCCCTTCTTTGGTCCGAGGGTTTCCACCAAAGCGCCGTAGTTCGGCTCGATCCGGGCCATCGGAAGCGGAAGTCCGATCACGCCGGTGGAGCATACCCCGACCTCGCGTTGTTTGAGTTTGAGCAGCTTGGCTGTTTCTCGGGCCATATTGCGGGCGTCCTTCATACCATTGGGGCCGGTGCAGGCATTGGCATTGCCACTGTTGGTGATGATGGCCCGAAGAGAATTCGAACGAAGATGGTTCTGACAGACCCGGACGGGGGCGGCCTTAACCCGGCTTTGAGTGAACATCCCTTCGGAGAGGCACTCGCGATCCGAATAGATCAGAGAGAGATCCAGGCGGTCGGAATCGGGATTCTTGATTCCACACGAAACGGCGCTCCCGAGAAATCCCTTGGGTGCACAGACTCCGCCTTTGATTCTGGAATAGGGATGATCCATGGAAAGCGGGTAACTTGGTCAGGTGTTAGAGGTTTTGCAACCCATCAGTTTGGGCATGCCCGGTGAGCAGATTGAAGCTCTGAACGGCCTGACCAGCAGCTCCCTTGCCAAGATTGTCTTCGGTGCTCTGAAGAATCAGCCGATTGGTGCGGGCGTCATGATGCCAGCCGATATCAACGTAGTTGGTGCCGGTGACGTGCTTGGTGTCGGGGGAGACTCCCGCTCCCCGCAAGCGGACGAATGGTTCGTCGGCATAGGCTTCTTCAAGAACCCGGCCGACTTCCTCGTAGTCCCCTGCGAGTTTGGCAAAGGTCGTGGTGCAAATGCCCGCAGTGACCGGAATGAGATGGGGAACAAAGGAAATGGTGACTTTTTCGCCTGAAGCCTTCGAAAGTTCCTGTTCGATTTCAGAAAGGTGTCGGTGCCGTGGCAGTCCATAGGAGCGGACACTTTCATTTACTTCGGAGAATATGAGCAACAGGTCTGCCTTTCGGCCGGCCCCGCTGACTCCGCTCATGGAAGAGACGTTGATGGTCTTGTGATCGAGCAGCCCTGCTTTCAGCAGCGGAATCAGGGGGAGCATGATTGAAGTGGGGTAGCATCCCGGGGAAGCGACGAGGCGGGCGCCCTTGATTTCATCGCGGTAGACTTCGGGAAGTCCGAAGACTGCTTGATCGAGGAGCTCCGGAGCCGGGTGCGGGTGATCGTAGAAGTCCTGATAGACTTCCGGATCATCGAGTCGGAAATCCGCGCTAAGGTCGATGATTTTCAAGCCGAGGTCGAGGAGCTCCTTGGCAAAGGGGGCGGCTGTTCCGTGGGGGAGAGCCAGAAAGGCCACGTCGGCTCCGGTGGACGCCACCAGATTCATGTCGGGTTCGATGAAGCTGAGGTCGGTGCCGGGATGACCTTCGAATCGCGGAAATACTTCGGTGACCTTCTTGCCGGCATTGGCGCGCGAGGTAATCGCAACGACTTCGGCCCCGGGGTGGCAAAAAATCAGACGAAGAAGCTCCAGACCGGTGTATCCGCTGGCTCCGATGATGGCGACTTTGGTGCGTTGCGACATGACCCGCTTTTGAAACGAGGAAGGCGAATGGGCAAGCCCTGATTACCAGGGAAGACCGGCTTTAATAGCTCCGCCCCCAGATGGCTCTCGACTTGGTGGGCTTTCCGGTCAGGAAGCAGGGAGCTTCGGGTTCCTCCTGCTTGTCCATGGGAAGGCAGCGCACGGTGATCTTTAAACGCTTGGAAAGCTCTTCCTCCTCTTCACGGGATCCGGACCAAGGCGTGATGAGCCAGCCGGGATTCTCGTTGGTGTCTGCCCAGTGTTTCTCGAAGGCTTCGAGGTCGCCGCACTCGGTAAGATTGGCATTTCTGAAATCACGGGCTTTTTCGAGGAGAGACTGGTGGACGCTGTCGAGGATCTCGACCACGTCCCGGAGGAACTCCTCTTTTTCCATGAAGGATTTCTCATTGGCAGCTTGATCGCGGCGTTGCAGGCAGACTTTACGTTCCTCGAGATCACGGGGACCGATTTCAATTCGAATGGGAACACCCTTTTTGACCCACTCCCACTTTTTGACGCCCCCTCCGAGGTCCCGCTTGTCGACATGGACCCTGAGTGGTTCGCGGCCGTAGAATTGTTCACGGAGTCGGACCGCAAGAGCTTCGCAGGCGTCGATGATCGCTTCGCGGGAATCCTCCTTGGGGGTGACGGGAATGATCACGATTTGCTGGGGAGCAATGCGAGGAGGGAGAACGAGTCCGTCGTCATCGGAATGGGCCATGATCAAGGTGCCCACGAGACGAGTGGAAACGCCCCATGAGGTTGTGTGGACGAATTGATCGGTGTTCTCACGATCGACGAACTTGATATTCTGAGCCTTGGCAAAATTCTGCCCGAGATAATGGGAGGTGCCGGCCTGAATGGCTTTCTTGTCCTGAACCATTGCTTCGACGGTGAGCGTGGACTCCGCGCCGGGGAAGCGCTCGGCCTCGGTTTTCTCTCCCATGATGACGGGGATGGCGAGAAGGTCGCGGATGGCATCGGCATAGAGCTGATGAATCATGTGGGTTTCCTCGAGAGCCTCCTCCTTGGTCTCGTGCGCGGTATGGCCTTCCTGCCAGAGGAATTCGGCTGTGCGTAAGAAAAGGCGTGGGCGCATCTCCCAACGCATCACGTTGGCCCATTGGTTGATGAGGAGGGGGAGATCTCGGTAGGAGCCGATCCAGCGTGAAAAGGCCGCGCCAATGATTGTTTCCGAAGTGGGTCGAATGACGTAGGGCTCATTGAGTTTCCCGGAAGGTATCATACGGGTTTTGCCGTTTTCATCTTTCTCGGCTTCGAGACGATGATGGGTGACGACTGCGCATTCGGTGGCAAAGCCTTCGGCGTGCTCAGCTTCCTTTTCAAGATACGCGAGGGGAATGAGAAGAGGGAAATAGGCGTTCTCGTGTCCGGTGGCCTTGAAGCGGGAATCGAGGTCCCGCTGGATCGCTTCCCAGATGGCAAAGCCCCACGGCTTGATCACCATGCACCCGCGGGTTTCCGAATTCTCGGCAAGATCCGCGGCGCGGACCACCTGTTGGTACCACTCGGGAAAATTCTCCGAGCGCGTAGGAGTGATTGCTGATTTGGGCTTCGCCATAACGGGGCGAAGAATCAGGTAAAGAGGGGTTTAGGAAAAGTTAAATCGGGAACGAATCAGATCAACCGACGTAGAGGATGGCTCCGCAGTTGTCACAGTAAGCAATTTCGCCATTGGTCTGCGCCGCCGCATAGGTCGCAGGGGTGACCTGAACATGGCAGGATGTGCAGATTCGGTCGCTGGTGACGACCATGACGGCATCGCCATTTCGCTTCTCAAATAGACGTTGGTAGTTGCCGAGAAGGTCCTCTTCGACAACGGAAGCTTTTTCGTTGCGCAGTGCTTCTGCTTCCTCGAGTTCCTTTTGGCGTTCGTCGGCTCGAGCCTGAAGTTCGGCGATTTCCTCGTCGACGAAAGATTGCGTTTTGGCGAGGGCGGTTTTGGCGGCCTCGATGGTCTCCCGATGTTGATCAGCCACTTCCATGAGTTCGAGTTCCTGGGTTTCAAGATCATCGACCTCTTCGGTATAGCGGACGATTTCGGCTCCGAGCTTGGCGTATTCGTCGTTCTTTTTTGTTTCGAACTGTTGGGTCTTGAGTCGCTCGATGGTGTTTCGGCGGGTGCCGATATCGAGTTCGACATTCTTGATGGCGACTTCGTTTTCCTGATAGGCCTTTTTGGCGTCGGCGAGAGCCTGCTCATCATTGGCGAGTCGGTCTTTGGCAGATTCCTGTAATTGGGGAATTCGGGCAAGGTCGGCTTTGAGGGATTTGATCTTGAGATCGGTTTCCTGAAGGCTGAGCAATTGCTTCACATCGTCGCGCATAGCCAAGAACTAGCGAGATCGGGCGACGGGTGAAAGGGGAAAGAATGACTTTAGGCTTGGGCCGGAGATTCCTCTTCGGCAGCGGGAGGAGAGGTGATCTTCGAATACTTCTTCCGTCTGGGCCTTTTGGGGAAAAGGATGACGTAGAAGATGAGGAGGGCCAAGAGCGGGGTGGCGAGAATCCACTTTGATAAGACGAAGGAAGTGGCGAATGAGGCGGCGATCAAGATGAAGGCAGGCCAGAGGCTCTTGGTGTAGAACGAAAGGACGAGCAGAATGAGCAGAGCGGCTTCGATAATGAGGGGCCAGCGGGTGATGGTGGTGAGCTCGCGTTGTCCGTGTTGTGCCAGTTTGCTGTAATTCATGGCCAGATTTTTGAAGCGCTCGGGTGCCTCAGGGGGAACGATAAAATAATGGGCATTGGGCTGCTCAGGTCCTGTCAGAAGCGTGGAGGCTGATTTAAGACTGCCATTCCAGTCTCGCTTCGTTCTCCCTTGCTCATCCAATTCGAGATAGATCATGCCGGCACGGTTCAGTCGGATGAATCCGGCCGGATCGATGACGAGTTCCGACGGACGAATTTGAAATTCAGCGAGGAGAGCTGCGAGTTCAACTGAAGGAAGCAGGTGATTGCCCCAACGAACCAACAGGGGGATATGAGGAGCTTTGTCTTTGAAGCCCCTGACGGTGCTGATTCCAAAATAAGTCGGCTGGACCGAGGGGGGCGTCGTGATGAAATCAATTTCGGGAAGGTCGGCGGGGAATCCCTGATACTCACCAATGACCGACGATTCCAGATAGGGCGGGAGTGGATCACTCTCGCCGGTCTTTTCAGCAGCCAAACCAATCACAGAGCCAGGAAATCGGGATAGCTCATGTTGCAGGGTTCGGATCGGAATTTCATCGGCATCCTCCCACGAAAGATCCGAGGTGATGACGAGGACCTTTGCTTTTTCCGGACTCAATTGGCTGAGAAGGTAGGCCCAATTGGCAGGGCGAAGAGGGCTGGTGCCCAGGATGTCTTCAGTCGTGGAATCGACTTCGTAGGTATTGGTCTGTCGGATGGCCGAGACCATCGACTGCTCCAAGATGGCGACTTCAAAGTCTGCCTTCTTCGACGGGCTGGCGTAGGTGGGGCTCTTCCGATGAAGATGAGGTGTCCAGAAGAGCTTGTGCTCGAAATCCACAAGAGCCTGAATTTGTGGTATCGCTGCCAGAAGACCGATTCCCACCGTGAGAGGAAGGAAGATCTGCAAGGTCTGCCGCAGGGAATTCATGACTGCGGGGGACGCTAGCGATTCGGAAGGAGCTAGTCGAGAACAGGACCGAGGGAGTCTTCGAGGGGAGTGTCGTCGATGACTTCCTTGAGAAATTCAACCCCCGCGGGAATCTGTTCCAGATACCATTCGTTGCCCTCGTTGTGGCCAAGGTTGGCAAAGGCGCCGAGGGCCTGCATGAGACGTTGGGCGGCGCAATCCTTGAGGATGGGTTCGATGGGTTCCTCCTCGGTAACGTCCTCCCAGATTTCGAGAATTTTGCGACGGTCCTCGGCCGGGTGGTTCATGTAGGGATCATAGAGGAGGGAGGCGAGGTCGTATTCCTGTCGTCCCATCCGAAGTCCCTGGAAGTCAATGAGGTAAGCTTTGTTGTCCTTTAGGAGAAGGTTTTGCGATTGGAAATCGCGGTGGACGAGGTGAGGAGCGGTGGCTCCGAGGCGTTTGGCCAGTGAGAGGAGAATGGGGTCTTCGCGAAGCTCGGACGCGTCCTTGCCAAGGTGGGTTTCGACGAAGTGTTCGAAGAAATATTCCTGTTCCCAGCGATAGAGTGGCTCGTCGAAGGCCGGCTGCAGATCAAAATCCTTGGGCGGGCGGGTGTAGAGAAGTTTGTCGAGCTGTTGGAAGGCCGAACGGTAATAGGGTTCCCGCTCTTCGAAAGGAGCATCCTTGAGGCCGTGCAGGTCGTCGTCGCCCAGGTCTTCGATAAGCGCGACGTGTCGACGGACATTGTCGTAGAGGACTTCGGGAATATTGAGTCCGGCCTTTGTCAGGAACTCGGCGACGGGAAGGAAATTGGCGTTGTCGGAACGCTCGAGAGTGTAGTGCACCCCGATGAAGCTGGGATGGTCATCCGGAGTAATGCGGATGATGGTGCGGCCGGAAGCTCCTTTCTGAATGGGTTCCATGAGAACCCGATGAGTCGGCGAGAGATCGAGATGAGCGCGGACGGCAGTGAGGAGAGTATCGGCGGGCATTACGTTAATGCGAAATGATAGTATTAAAGATCGGCGTCAAGATGAGTCCCTGACGCGGGGGAAGTGGTGTGAACCACACAATTTGTCAATTCCGCATCCCCTGAAATCTTGGCTCCCGGCCAGAGGATGGAGTTTGTGACCCTTGCTCTCGCTTCGATTTTGCAGTTGGGCGCGATCCATGAGTTTTCGACGATGGCATCGGGTGAAACATTTGCTTCCGGCGAAACTTCGGCGGGCGAGAGTGCGTGGGCGGCGAGATAGGCTTCCCGCGTTCCGAGATCGAGCCACTTGGGCTCACCCTTGACCAGGTAAGCGCCGAGTTCGTTCCGACGGATGAGCTCGAGAAAAGCCGGAATCACCGAGACTTTTTCATTGGGCGGTATGAAATCGAGGATTTCGGGGTCAATGACGTAGATTCCGTTGAATTGGTGGGTGCCCGGAAGTTCGTGCACCATGCCCCGGATATCGGTGATCTGGCTGCCGTCGGTGGAGACATGGAGGGACGGGCCGTGATCCTGGATGGCGAGGGTGGCGGAGTTGTTGGATGCCATGTGGCGGGTGATGAGGCGATCAATGGGAAGATCGGTGACAATATCGCCATTGTAGACGAGGACTGGGTCATAGCCGATCCAGTCAGCGATGTTTTTGATGCCGCCGCCGGTTTCGAGCAGGACGGGTTCGTGAAAGAGGGTGATGGAAGCGCCACGATAGCTTTTTTCGGGAAACGCTTTTTCCCAAGCTTCTGGCAGGTGGTGGGTATTGATCGCGAAGTCGGTGATTCCGGCCGCGAGACAATGGTCCATCACATGAGTAATCAGGGGGCGGTTCTGAAACGGGATCAGGGGTTTGGGAAGGGTATTGGTCAGGGGGCGGAGGCGGGTTCCGAGACCGGCGCCCAGAAGAAAAGCTTTTCGCATGAGCGGAGACTGCTTTGATTGGCCCCGCATTGAAAGGGGCAATCTTGCTGCTCCGTTTTTTCGACCAACCAAGTTGACCATGAAACACCACTTATCTGCGCTCCTGCTTACCACTGCGGCTTCGGCCGTTCCCGAGGGATACGAAATCTCGAACTGGGCGGAGCCCTTCGACGTCGATTACCCGACAGCATTGACGGCCGCAGCCGATGGCACGGTTTATGTTTCGGTGGATAAGAATGGCTCGCTCGGCAAGGAGAAGAACATGGGGAAAATCGTGTCCTGCCGCGATACCAACGGCGACGGCAAGGCTGACAAGTTTGTCGATTTTGTGCCCAACGTTGATAGTCCCAGGGGCGGGCATTTCGTGCGGGATACCCTTTATCTCATTCATCCACCGTTTCTCAGTTCCTTCCGGGATACCGATGGCGATGGAGTCTCGGATGAGCACAAGGTCTTGTTGGAGAACATCGGCTTCGGATTGAGGCACCCTCGTGGATCCGACCATACCACCAATGGTTGCCGGATGGGGGTCGATGGTTGGCTTTACATCGCGGTGGGTGATTTTGGAATGGAGGCCACCAAGGGAACCGACGGGAAAGTGGTGACCTTCCACGGAGGTGGGGTCGCTCGCGTTCGTCCGGACGGCACTGATCTTGAAGTCTATTCCTACAACACCCGGAACATCTGTGACATCGCAATCACGCCGACTCTCGACATCTTCACTCGTGACAACACCAACGATGGCAAGGGGTGGAACATCCGGGTTCATCATCTGACCAATGGTTCCGAGCATGGTTACCCGCGGCTTTACAAAAACTTCACCGATGAAGCAGTGAAGCCCATTCTTGATCTGGGTGGGGGTAGTGGAACGGGAGCGCTTTACCTGGCCGAGCCAGGTCACGATGAGTTGTTACTGACTTGCGATTGGACAACCGGAAAGATCTACAACGACGAAGTCACCCGGAAAGGTGCCGACTTCACGCTCAAGGAAAGTGTCTGGATGAATCTGACACGGGCGGTGGATATCGATGTTGATGGATCGGGTGTCCTCTACGCTTGTGACTGGCGTGACGGGCGCTTCAAGTTTGCTGGCAAGGGTAAGAAGGTGGGAATGGTGCAGAAGTTGGTGAAGAAGGGTTTCAAGGGAGAGCCCTTTCCGGATCTCACAAAAATGAAGACCGCTGAGGTCGTTGCTCAACTGAAGAGCGCTTCCGCAGTTCGTCGTCTTGAAGCCCAAAGGGAGATCTTGGCCCGTAAGGACAAAGAAAGTGCTGCGATGCTTCAGTCCCTGATCAGCTCAGACGCTTCGATCGAATCAAGAGTGGCAGCCGTTTTTACCTTTGCGCAATTGGATGATGTAGAGGTTGATCAACTCCTTGAGCCCTATCGCAAGGAATGGAAAAAGTTTGCGGAGATTCACGAGTTTCTTCTCCGTGCCGCCGGAGATCTGGGTGGAGCGCTTTCCGAGAAGTCGGTCGAGCTTGTTCGCTACTCGCTGGAGTCCGACGATCCCCGCGTCCAACTTCAAGCCATGATCGCCTTGATGCGAATCGAGAATCCAGGCAAGGGGGCTTCCTCCGAGATCATCAAGATGGTTTCACAATCAAAGGACCCACGGATTCAGAACACGGCCATTCAAGCCTTGGTCGCGATTGGTGATACCAATGCTTTGATCGCGGACAGCGACAAGCGGATCGCCCGATTGGCACTCATGCGTTTGCATCGCCCCGAGGTGATTTCCGGAGTTTCCACAAAGCTGGAGCAAACCAAAGGGGAAGAACGGATGGGGTTGATCGAGGTCCTTGGTAGACTTTTCCATCGGGAAGCCAAGTGGGATCTGAAGGCGTGGTGGGGAACGCGTCCTGACGACCGGGGACCTTACTTCACTCCCGAAACATGGGAGGAGACTCCCCGGATTAAGGCTGCCCTCGAGGGGGTGTTCGAAAAGCTCTCGAAGTCTGAGCAGGAAGAAATGTTGGGGCTTCTTGGGAAAAACCGACTCGCTATTTCGGAGTTGAAGCTGGGCGATCAGGATCCCTTTACCTTGGCCTTGGTGACACCCTCGCCGGATCAAGGACAGATCGACATTCTCACTGGAGCGGCCAAGGACCCCAAGCGTCCTTGGGAAGAGCGGGTGAAGGGGTATCGTGCCTTGGGACGGGTCGATGGTGGCAAGGCTGTGAAGAATCAAATCGAGATCCTTGGAGCTTGGTTGGACCAAGGAGTCAAAACAGCGGATGTCGAACGTGAACTCACTGATTTCATCAACCAGCCGGCCTTGATTCTCTCGACCAAGACCTTGCGGACGGTGGCGGCCAAGGGCAGTAAGTCCGAGAGCCGGGTGGCCTGGCGGACTTTGTTGACCTTTAGTCAGAGTCCTTTGATCAAGGAAAATCAGAAGGCGGGTATTCGTAAAATGATCGACAAGAATCCACGCGAGGAAGGGCTTTTCCTTGCTTTGTCTGATTTGCTTCTGCCTGGATTCGACAAGCAGATCGAGGCGGCCATCAATAGCGACAACGACACCTTGATCGAAGCCGCCAAGCAGGCGAAGGCGGCCATTGCCAAAGCCCAGACCACTGGTGGTAAGAGAGTCGCAGAGTTGAAGAAAGACGAAGTGATGAAGCTTGCGATGGTTGGAAAAGGAGCTCCGGAAAAGGGCAAGCTGCTATTTACCCGTCAGGGATGTATTGCCTGTCACGCCGTTGATCAAAAGGCTGAGCAGAAGGGGCCGTATCTTGGTTCCTCAGGGAGCAAGTTCACCAAAGACTATTTGATCCAATCCATTCTCGATCCCAATGCCGTGGTGGCTCAAGGCTTCCAGACCGTTCTGATTACCATGAAGGACGGGAACGTGCATTCAGGCTTTGTGACTCGCGAAGAAGACGGTGTCGTTGACGTTCGCAATATTGCCGGCGTCCTGACTCAGTTGAAGGGAAGCGACATCAAGAAAAGAGAGGGACAACCTCAATCGATGATGCCTCCTGGGCTCGGAGATGCTCTTACGATGGAGGAGTTCAACGACTTGATCGCTTACATGGTTTCCATGAAGGAGTAGTTGGAGCAATGCTCCTAACGACTCATCCAAGGCCGGGGGCATACTCCCGGCCTTTTTTGGGGACATGAATCTCGATTCCTCGCTTGCGTCGGGGTCGGGGAGGTCGATAGTTCTGCCATGAGCGATGACGACAAGAAAGGCCCGAAGGGACCGGACCCCGATGATTTTCGAAAGACCCTTGAGGAGATGTTCGGGAAAATGGGGAAGGGGTTCTCTTTCCCGGGAATGGCCCCTGATGTGTTCTCGGGAGAAGACGAGAAGAAGCCTGAGGATGAGATCGATCCCTACGTCGATGACATTTTCAAGTTCGACCTCCTGCCTCGCGATATCAAAGCGCATCTGGATCGTTTTGTCATTCGTCAGGACGAAGCCAAGAAAGCTTTGGCGATTGCAGTTTGTGATCACTACAATCACGTCAAGGCTCTCAAAGCGCAGGATGAAGAAGGCGAGCGTCTGGAATTGCAGAAGCAGAACGTCATGGTGGTTGGGCCGACCGGCGTTGGTAAAACCTATTTGGTGAAGCATATCGCGGAATTGATCGGCGTTCCTTTCGTGAAGGCTGATGCCACCAAATTTTCCGAGACCGGATACGTCGGTGGTGATGTCGATGACCTCGTGCGTGAGTTGGTCCAAAAAGCCAACGGGGATGTTTCCCTGGCCGAGTATGGCATCATTTACATCGACGAAATCGACAAGTTGGCATCGAGCGGTGGAATGATTGGCCGCGATGTCAGCGGGCGTGGTGTGCAAACGACTCTGCTCAAGTTGATGGAAGAGACCGAAGTGCCTTTGCGCAACCCCCAGGACATGCGCGGCCAGATGATGGCGATGATGGATTTCCAGAAGGGAAAGAAGAGCAAGGACACGATCAATACCCGTCACATTCTCTTCATTGTGAGCGGAGCTTTTTCGGGTCTCGAGAAGATCGTGCGAAAACGTTCGAGCGAGTCCCAGATCGGCTTTTCGGCTGAACAGAAGGAGCCGACGATGGACACCGAGCTTTTCAAGCATGTTACCACCCAGGACTATATTGATTTTGGATTTGAAGCTGAATTTATCGGCCGGATTCCGGTTCGGGTGGTGTGCGAGCATCTTGAGGCAAGGGATCTGGAGGCAATCCTGAAGTATTCCGAGGGGAGTTTGTTGAGGCAGTATGAGCGGGAGTTCGAAGCCTATGGCATCGATCTTCGATTCAAGGACGACGGGATCGCCCGGATGGCTGAAATGGCTGCCGGAGAGAAGACCGGAGCTCGTGGATTGATGACGGTCGGTGAACGGATTCTCCGTGATTTCAAATATGAGTTGCCCGGGACTTCGGTTTCCGAGTTGGTGGTTGATGCGGATCTCATCGATCATCGCGAGGACCATCTTGGAGAGTATCGGAAACTTGGCCTAGAATTGGTAGTCGAAAAGGCGAGGCAGGATGTCGATGCTTTTGTCAGGGAATTCAGGGACAAGCATGGGGTAGTCGTAAAGTTGGACGACGATGCGGTGGCATTCTTGGTCAAGACAGCCGGTGAGCAGGCCCGGAGTGTGTTCCAGGTGGCCCGACAGCTTTTCCGTGATTATCAGTTTGGTCTGAAGTTGATTCAGAAGAATACGGGTCAGGGTGAATTTCTGTTGACCGAGGAGGCGGTGGCAAATCCTGACAAGTTCCTCAGTGATATGGTGGTGAAGTCTTACAAAGACGCCTAGGCAGTTGCTCAAGGGATCCTTGCGGTGAGGTTCGGCCGGGGGTAGAACCAATCCCGTGGGAATACTGTCGAATTCACGGAATCTTCTGCTCCTGGCATTTCTGGCCTTGGGGCCTGTGTTCGCGCGGGCTGGCGACGGCGCTCTGCGATTGGAGTCGGGGCTTGAGATTCTCACACATTGGGAGGCTGATCAGCATGTTTATGTGGTGGGGGAGATTGGGGTGGCGGAAAAGCAGCTGGCGGAGCTTGAAAAATGGATCGACGCCAATGCGACGAACTGGACCGTTTTATTACTCGAAGACGCGATCGGTGAAGGGTTTGTTGATGCTGAGGATCAAGTGTATCGAGGAATCGATGCCGTGGAGCATGGGATGGGGAAAGGACTTCCTTCGAAGACCGGATTTGGTTCCTTGAAGGATTCTCAATCGGGGCAGGCCAATGGCGCATTTTTTATTCTGAGCCTCAAGGAGAGGAATATTTTTTACTATGGCTCTGAGTCTTATCGTCAGTTCGGACTCGGGGAAGAGGCGTGGAAGGGGCGGCTGGATCGGGCTGCCATTGCTGCCATGAGAAACGGAGGTCGAATCGTGGAAGCTGCGAAAGGAACCATTGAATTGGTGGATGGCGAATACGAAAAGGCCCGCTCGAGAAAGTCCCGAGAGAATCAACGAGTGATTCAAGAGGCCTCAGCACGCCTCCAAGCGTTGGAGAGAAAGTTCAAGGAAGCGAAGGTGGTTTCTGATCAACTCATGGGGAAGTTGGACGAAAACGCCGGAGGGGCTTTGGCCGGGAATCAGTTCGACGCCTTGAATCAGGAGTTGTTGTTCCTGAAGGAGGATGTGGAACGTGGAGACTTGAATGGGTTTGAAGGCCGGGCAGCGACGTTGGAACGAAGGGTGGAATTCTGGATGAGAGAGGCTTCGAAATATCTCAGGGATGAGACTCAGATCGAGCGACTGGAAGGGGAGGTTGAGAGACTTGCTTCGAAGGCGGACTCGCTGGGAAAGATGCACGAGATGATCGAGGTGGCTCTGGTGGATGCCAAAGAAGAGTATCATCAGGGGAATCCGGGGTATCGGAATTCCCTCGGCCAGGTTCAGGTTCGCATTGATGGTTTTCACCGCATGCAAAGCCAGATCGAGTCTCGTAGGAAAAGCAGATTGATGATGGTTGCGGTAAGCATTGGATTTCTCGTTTTGCTGGGCTGGATTTGCAACCGCCAGAGACGGAGGATCAAGTCTGAGTCCGAGAGACTTCTAAAGGAAAGGCGGGAAGCCATGAGTGAGATGTCTGATCGGCTCTTTGCCGTCATGGACCGGGCGGGAGTGGTCGTGGGTCCGATTGACGAGCTGGATGCGCGGGGGTATTCAGGGGTTACGCTGCAACTTTCCAGAGAGGCCTTGGAGAAGGTGGACGAAGGGTTTGTGCTTTCGTCGAACGTTCAGAAGATCATTGAGGAGGCGGGGCGCTTGATTGAGCCGGAAAGTTGGTTGTCGCGTTTACGAAACTTTTTCAATGGTGGTCGCTATGAGCAAGCGGTTGATTTGCTGGATGCCGAGATGAGGGTGGAGGCGGCCAAGGTTCCGGAGATGAACGAAAGGAGTCGGCCGGGTGAGGAGCGCGACGAGGTTTTTTCGATGCCGATCGATGAGTGGAAGGGAAGGACGCGGGATGCCTTGGAAGATGCGGAAGAACGGCTCGACGAAATTGATCGCTCGTGGACCACGATCGTGGGCAGGAGAGAGGAACTAGGGAATGCCATTGAAGGTCTTTCGAAGGAGCAGATTGACCACGATGATCCGTGGTTGGCTTGTGAGCAGATTGCGGAAGTTTGGCTTCCGGCAATGAGCGAGTTGCATTTGAAGGGTGTTGAAATCGGCCAGAATGATCCTGTGTCAGCGCTTCGTGGTCCGATCCCCGAAGCGGAACGTATGGTCGAAGAGGCCGGGCGGTTGAGGAGTGTCGTCGAACACTTCCGTCGTGATCATTGGCAGGAGATCGAATCGGGAGAGGCCTCTCTCGATTCCCGGAAGCGAGCCACAATCTGGGTTGATGCGGCTCTCGAGGATCTTGGAAAGAGGTGTGACGAGATCGCAATGGAAGGAGTTGAGAAATCAGTCGCTGAGGGAATTGATGAGCTTGTTGTTCGTCTCGAGGAGTTCGCATCTCGAATGGCGTTGGCGGTCAGGTTGGCCGAATCGGCCGACGAGGAGCTTAAACCGGCATTGCAGTCGGCGCAGACCAAGGTTGAGTCTGAGAGACGTGAGCTTGCCGCGATCCTGAAGCTTGAGAATTATCGCTGTCTGGTAGAGGAGGGAAGGAATCCGACCGAGTATTTGAAAGAAGCGACCCTTCAGTTTGAAGGAGCTTTGGCCGCTCTTGATCTTGGAAGTGCCTCTTCGGCTGGAGAATTTCTCGATGAAGCCAAAGCCTTGATCGAGCAGGCGCTGTTCTTTGTTTCAGAAAGTAAGAGGTCGCTGTCCGAGTATCCGGCAGCCAGCGAGGGGTTGTGGGGGAGACGAGGCGACTTGGATGACCTTGTCAAAACCGCTGTCGATCAGGTTGAAGTGATGCGGGATCGATATGCCCCTCCAGCTCTTTTTGTGGATCCTGATCGTGAGGATCTGGGGAGTTTTCGAGATGCTCCGGTCGAGCTGGAAGGGTATTTGGTAGCGATTGTGAAATGTCTGGATCAGGCCAAGACCGGCCAGGCCGAAGGTCGACTTCTTGAAAGCTGGGATCTTTTGGAAGACGGGAGGGCTTTGGCCAAAGCTGGTGAGGAATTGTGTCAAGAAGTCGGAAAGAGACGTGAGGAACTCAAGGATCTTGAGTCGCGCAATCTTCGTGGCCTCGAGGTCTGCCGTCGGAATCAGGAAGATCTGCGATTCCTCCTCGCTGACCGCCGGGTGATGAAGAGGACCTTGCTGGATTTTGAAAACTTCGGCGTGGTTTTGAATTCAATCGAAGAAATGGTGGGGGAACAGGGAGGGAAAATTTCTCCCTATGCCGCCGAGGATCTATTGAAAGAGGCCGGTTTGAGAGGGCGAGCCTTGCATGAAGGAATCGCCGATGATCTGGCGGAACATGGCAAGGCGGCCCAGCTGCTGGAGTCGGTGAAAGTCGCGCTGGGAAAAGCCAACCGGCTCGTCCTGGAGTCCCGAACCGATCGAATTACGGATAGCACCGATACGGTTGAATCGGTGGGCAAGATTGAATCACGTGAGAGGGAGTTTGAAGAGGCGGGAAGAGACCTCCAGTCTGAACATGGTGATTGGAGGGAATTGCAGGACCGTTTGAGAAGGATTCATCTGGGCTTGAGCGAAGCTTTGCTTGAGTTGGATCGGAAATTGAAGATGGCCCGTGAGGCGGTGAGATTACTGGAGTCCGCTTCAAAAGAGGTTCGACGGGCCTCGGGGTGGCAGGGCTCGTTCAACGTCAGAATCAATGGACGGCCAGGTGGGGATGCGCTGGATCGTGCCAATGAGGACCTTCTGGAGGGTCGTTATCAATCGGCGATGGAATGGGCAGGCCGGGCGGCTTCGCTGGCGAGGTCTGCCATTTCTTCGGCCGAGGCCGAGGAGGCGGCGAGGCGGCTTGCCGAGCGCCGGAGGAAAGCACAACGCGCACAAGCTGCGCGACGGTGGAGGATGAGGTCATCCGGTTTTGGAGCAAGTTCCTCGAAACGTTCTTCCGGAAGTCGGTCTTCGATGTTTGGTGGGGGCGGGACTCGTCGTGGCGGGTTTTCTTCGGGTAGAAGTTCCGCTTCCCGGAGAAGCTCCAGTGTGGGACGCAGTTCCTTCAGTTCGCGATCGGGAGTCGGGAAATCAGGTTGGTAGGAGAGGTGACCTGATTTCAAGGAAGTTTCCAGGGGCCGCGCATGGCCTGATATTCAGCAGTGGGGAGGAGCACGTAGAGTGGTTTCTTTGTGGGGTCGATACGGGCAATGAGTTTCTTGAGATTGCCCTCCGACATCGTCGTGCAGCCGGCAGTGGCCTTCGATCCGCCACCTCGCCAGATATGAAAAAAGATGGCTGAACCAGCGTAAGGAGTCGGTTTTGGTGGTGGGTTGTGGGCGATGAAGAGTTTGAGGGAATGGGCGTAGTCGTTCTGCTTCATCTGGGCGTCCTTTTCCCAAGTAGTGCGGGGATCATGAGGCAAGACCAGATGTTGGTTGTAGTATTTCGACTTCGAATCCTCGACCCAAAGATCCCGGGGAGTGACTTTGCGATATGGAAGACGGGGGTGCTTCTTGATGCTTGGCGCGTCGCCCCAAGCCCCTCCAATATAGAAGATGCCGGCGGGAGACTTGCCGTCGCCTTCCCGTTTCAAGGTGGCCCCACGGGGATTCTTGTGAACGCCGACCCCCCAGACGAGTCCGTTGCGTCCCAAGCGCACTTTGAAAGGGCCTTCGACCTTGGTCCACTGGTTCCCTCTGACTTCGTAGAGGGTGAGGGTGGCGTGTGAACTTTGCCATGATTGGGCAAGGCCGACAACGACCTGGCGGCTATCTCCAATTCCTTGGCCAAAGAGGGGAAGGGACAGGAGTAAAAAGAGAAGGACCTTCATTTAGGCACTTTAGTTCCGGAGAGCTGGAAGGCAATCCCGGAAGGCTTACTCGGGATCCTTGGGTTGCTTTCTTCGGTCTCTTGGAGTTGCCCCGGAATCAGTCACGAGGTCGACTTGGCCTCGTTGATAGGCCTTATCGAGATCGTCACGGAGCTGGCCGAGAACATCGCCCCACCAGTCGGCATTGGCCAGCAGGTCCTGCTCGTAATCTTCCTGCTGGATGAGGTCGAGGAGCGGATAGATTTTTTCCGAGAGCGGTTCTTCATCGGGAGGATCGAGAGCCGGAAGTCCATTCACGATGAGACCGGAGGTGAAGTCTGCGTGGTGGCTGACCAGAAGCGGAAAGATCTGGCGCCGCTGGTTCGGGGTCAGTCGATACTTGTCGGTCATCGATTCAAGACGTTGACGAGATTCCCTTTCAATTTTCGAGCCGATTTCCTGAAGGGCGATGTCGCTGACCGTGATTTCATAGTGGGTCGGGTCGGTGGGGAGAGAGGGGCGATCCGAGAGCAAGAGCCTCGGCGATTCGGAGCTTCTTGGAGCAGGACGGGCTTCCCGGTTGATCGGACTGCCGGCAGGAGCGGTTTTTGCTGCCGAGGCATTCTCGCGGTAGCGGAAGGAAACGATGAATGCCAGCGTTCCCGAGACGCACAGCAGGGCAAAGCTGAGAAGAAGCTGGGAACGAGACATGGGCTGAAAGTAAACGCGGAAGACGAAAGAGGAAACTTCAAATTCCCTCGCGGGAATGCAGTTCAAGAAGGAGTTTTTTCAACTGAGCCCGCTGTTCTTCGTTTAATTCTGGAGCAAGATGATCGTAGATCCGCAAAAGTGAGCGTGAGCGTTCTTCGGCGGCCTTTTGAATGACCTTTTCGGCGGCCGTTGTTTGAGCGGGGTCAAGGGACAACTCTTTTTCGAGTCGGGAAAGGGTGTCGTTGGGCCAACTGACGCTCTGTGAGGCGCTTTCGGTCTTTCCGGCTTTTTCACCCATCAGATGGCCTACTCCATATCCGCAAAGCAGAATTGCCAGTGCAGTCATGGAGATGGTGAGATAGCCTCTGATTTTGTGATCCATGGGAAGGTAGCAGGCGGTATCCGGCCATTTGGATCAGACGACCTGCTGAAGGTTAATTGCCTGAAACTCGAGGAATTGTCTCCAAAAATTCAGGGTCCTGTCTTTTCGGAGTAGTGGGAAACGAAAAAAGGAGCCCGGCGAACCGGACTCCTTGAACTGATTATTCGGCAGGCTTATTCGCCGGCAGGCTTTTTGCCTTTTTTGCCGGGTTTGCCCTTAGCTTTACCTTTGCCACCTTCCGGGCGGCCACCTCCACGACGGGACATGGCTTCGCGGAGGGCCTTTTTCTCGTCTTCGTCGAGCTCTCCGTTTCCGTCTTTGTCAAAACGCTTCATCATTTCGGCGCGACGGGCTTCCATGGCGGCCTTGCGCTCATCTTCGTCGAGCTTTCCGTCGCCATTTTTGTCGTATTTGGCGAGCATTTCGGCTTTGCGGGCTTCCATGGCAGCCTTGCGCTCTTCTTCGTTGAGTTTTCCGTCCTTGTCCTTGTCGAACTTTTCGAGGGCTTCGGGGGGCACGGGGCGGCCACCTGGGCGGCGCTTTTCAGATTTTCCCTTTACTGGCTCAAGGCCGAAGGAAAGTGAGGAGGTGGCGATAGCCACGGCGATTGCGGTCAATTTGGTTTTCATAGCTTGTTTTTGGGTTTGAGTTTTCAGGAAGGTCTTTTCGGGTTCCTGGATTCGCTCGATCAAACCAGAGTGTCGGGAAAGAGTTGCAAAATAATTTCATGGAATTGTCATTGCCCCTTCCGAAGCGAGTCCTGAGTATTCGGACGATGTCAGGAGAGGGAGAAAAACCATCGAAAGCGGCCGTGTTTCGAGCCCGGTTGACCAGCACTCTCGTTTTATGGGCCATCGTCACCGGCGTGTTTGTTTCCCAGAACGCGTGGGCGTTTTTCGCGCTGATCGCATTTCTCACGGTGGCCGGAGCACTCGAGTTTTTCGGCCTTTTCAGGAAGTTTCCGGGAGGCGGATGCCGGATCATCGGTATCAGCGCGGGACTTCTTGTTGTTCTTGGTGGCGGAGTGGAGATGGTCTGCGGGTGTGCCCGGGATGGGTTTCCTTGGGAGATGCTCGGACTGGTGGTTGTCTTGTTGGGAGCCTTTTGTTGGCGGTTTCGTGGTGGAATCGAGGGCCGTCAGAGTGTCGACGCGGTTTCCGATGCGCTGATGTCTTACGTCTATGTTCCGATTTTGTTCGGAGCCTTCATGTTCCGGCTCTTGTTTCTTCCCGATGTCGGGGGAGAGGTGCCGGGGGCTTGGTTGATTCTGATGATGGTGGCGTCCGCCAAATTTACCGACATGGGGGCGTATGCCACGGGGTCGTTGATCGGGAAGAACAAGATGGCTCCGCATATCAGTCCGGCCAAAACCTGGGAGGGATTCGCCGGAGCTCTGGTCTTTGCCCAGATCGCAGCGTGGGGAATTTGGCTGTGGGGTGGAGAGATGTTGTCATGGATTCCGCCTCTTCATGTGGCAATTTTGGGCCTCTTGATGGCTTTGTCTGCGGTTTCGGGTGACCTTGCGGAATCGATCTTGAAGCGAAGTCTCGGGATCAAGGACTCTGGAAACTGGATGCCGGGAATTGGTGGGGTGCTTGACTTGATTGACAGCCTTTGCTTCGCGGCGCCCGTGATGTATTTCTATCTGATTTTCACTGGCTTGGCAGGATGAGAAAGAAGGTTTTGATTCTGGGTTCAACCGGATCCATAGGGACGAGTGCCCTGACGGTTGCGAGACAGATTCCGGAGCGAATGGAGATCGTAGGCTTGGCTGCCGGAACGAGGGTGGAAGAATTGAAGCAACAGGCCCTGGAATTCGGAGTGACCACGCTCTGTCTGGCTGATGAGTCCCGGCTTGATGAAATCAAAGGAGAGGGACGGGAGGTCTTTGCAGGCGCGCAGGGTTTAGTTGACCTCGTGGAAGCCACCCAACCGGATCTGGTTTTGGTCGCGATTGTCGGAGTCGAAGGTTTGCGTCCGACGTTGAAAGGAATCGAACTGGGATGCGACATTGCGGTGGCCAGCAAGGAAATTCTCGTCATGGCCGGAGAGGTGGTGATGAAGGCGGCTCGCGAACGGGGGGTAAATATTCTTCCGGTCGACAGCGAGCACAACGCGATCTTTCAATGTTTGGAAGGGCACCAGGGAAGTGCTGAAGAAGTCCGACGATTGATTGTCACTGCTTCGGGTGGCCCGTTCCGGACCTGGCCGAAGGAGAAATTGTCCGATGTGAAATTGGAAGACGCTCTCAAGCACCCGACCTGGGAAATGGGCCAGAAGATTACCATTGATTCGGCGACTTTATTTAACAAGGGGCTGGAAATGATCGAGGCCCGTTGGTTGTTCGACATTCCCATGTCGAAGGTCGAAGTGGTGGTACATCCTCAAAGTATCGTACATTCCATGGTCGAGTTCGTGGACGGGAGCGTGCTCGCGCAACTGAGCACCACTGACATGTGTTTTCCCATTCAGTATGCCGTGGTTTGGCCGGAGAGATTGCAGAACAAGCTGAAGCCTCTGGATTTCCCGGCCTTGGCCAAGCTGGAGTTTGAAGCTCCGCGGGAAGATGACTTTCCGGCTCTCCGATTGTCCAGGGAAGCAGGAGAGCGAGGAGGAACCTTGCCGGCAGTTCTTAATGCGGCCAATGAGGTGGCCAATGAAGCGTTCCGAAACCGGGTCTTGGGATTCCCGGGAATTTGGGAGGTTGTCGAGAAAACGATGAACCAGGTGGAACATCTGGACAGTCAGGAGCTTGATGTCGTGGTTCATGCCGATCTCGAGGCACGCCGGGTGGCCGCGTCCCTGATTGATTGTTGGACTTTGAACGAAAACCAATGATCCACACACGACGTTCATTCCTGAAGTCTGCTTCCGCCGCCTCGGTAGTGGGAGCTCCTGCGATTCTCACCGCCAAGACGCCGATCTTCGGTCAGAAGGATTTTCGATATCGGGTGGTGAAGGATTGGGGAGTTCTGGACGAAAAGACTCCGGTCAACAATTGCCACGGGATCGTCACCACGGGTGATGGACACCTTGTCCTGCTCACGGATGAGGTGCGGAACAACGTCATCATTTATGATCAGACAGGGCGGTTGGTTGGAAAATGGGGAATGAGTTATCCCGGTGCGCATGGACTGTCGCTTGTCGTTGAGGGTGACCGGGAGGTCCTTTTCATCACTGACTTGAAGAAAAATCTGGTGGAGAAGACGACCCTGGATGGGGAAGTTCTGTAGCGATGGGAATGGCCGGAAGGTTCTGGAAAGTATGACAAGGCTTCGCAATACCGTCCTTCATGGACCCTGCATCGGAAGAACGGAACGTTCTATGTCCTGGACGGATACGGACTGGATTACATCCATCAGTATGGTCCAGCAGGGAAGTATCAGAAGACTTTTGGAGGGAAGGAAGGTGACATTGTTCACTGGGGGCCTCATGGCGGGATGATTGATTCCGGCGTCAATCATGAGGAATCGCTCCTGATTGCGATGAGCGACCAACAGTATCTGCTGGAGCTTGATTTGAACGGCGGGAAGAAGAGACAAGTCGACCTTCCCGGTGGTAATCCTCGTCAGATCCGACGAAAGGGAGAGCATTACTTTGTCGCTCACTTGGGCGACCAATGGCCGAAAGACCGAAATTCTCCTGGGTTCCTGTCAGTTCTTGATCGCGAAATGAAGGTTGTTTCCAATATCGCGGGAACGGCACCGGTCTATGATGACGAGGGGCGCCTTCAGACGATGGCCCATGATCAAAAAATCTTCGTGCGCCCCCACGATCTGACTGTGTATGCCAAGGGGGATATCTATGTGGCCCAGTTTAATTCCGGCAAAACCTACCCGGTGAAGCTGGAGCGTGTTTAATAGTCTTCGACCGGACTTTGCGTGGGGCTGCTTGGGTCGAATCGATCCTGGCCGATGATTTCCCGGGTCAATTCGGTCAACTGGTCATTGATTTCCTTCCATCGTTCTTCGGAGAACACTGGCGGTTTCTTGATCTTGATCCTTCGTTTTTCAATCCGGCGAAGGGCATCGTCATCGTTGCTGGTCCGGATTTCCGGAAGAACTGCGGGAAGGGAGTCCATCTCATGACAGACGAGCGCGAGATCGGCTCCCGCCTCCAGGGCCATGCTGATATCGTTTCCCCGCCCGTAGTGATTGACGATGGCGCCCATGTCGAGATCGTCAGTCAGGATTAGTCCGTTGTATCCGAGTTGATCTCGAAGAAGACCGGTCAGGATTCGTCGACTGAGGGAAGCCGGGAGCTCAGGGTCCAGTTTCGGGAAAAGGAGATGACATGCCATGATGGCATCCAGTTCAGGCATCAGAGCTGTGTAGGGGAGAAGATCCTCCTTGAGGAGGTCCTCCAGAGTGATGTCTGCGACCGGAAGGTCATGATGCGGATCGCTGAGGGCCAGACCGTTGGTCGGAAAATGTTTTCCACAGGAAAGGACGCCCTGCTTGCGCATCCACCGGTTGAAGGTTCCGGCGTGATCGATGACCCGCTGGGAGTCGGTTCCCCAACATCTCCCACGCAGGCCGTTGTTTTGGTCGGGGAAGTGATCGAGATCGAGAACGGGAGCAAAGTTCAGATTGATTCCAAGGAGTTCGAGAAGCTGCCCGGTGAACGCGCCAAATTGAGCAATCTGGCGGGGGCTGGCCTTTGAGGCGAAGGTGGCGGCATCGGGTGGGGCCGAGCTGAACTCGCGGGTTCGCCAGACACGCCCGCCTTCCTGGTCAATGGAAATGAACGGACGATCGAGAGAGAAGGAAGCGAGGGTGTCGGTCAGTTCGCGGATTTGCCGGGGTGACTCCAGATTGCGGGTGAACAGGATGTAACCCGAGGGTTCGATTTCCCGAAAGAGGTCGGCCTCCCGAGAGGTCAACTCGGGGCCTTCGACTCCGACGATCAGGCGTTCTGCCTTCATGAACTGGAGAGGGATGCCGCGACAAAGCCCGAGAAGATGGGATGGGGGGAGTTGGGCTTGGATTTGAATTCCGGATGAAACTGCGCCGCTACGTAGAAAGGATGATCCGCGATCTCGATGATCTCAACCAAGCCCTCCTTCTTGGACACCGAGGCGATGGTGAGGCCGGCCGATTCCAATTGTTCACGGTAGGCTGGATTGAATTCGTAGCGGTGACGATGGCGTTCGTGGATGGTATCGGCCTGATTGTAGAGCTCGAAAGACTTGGTTCCAGGGACCAGGGTGGATTCACAAGACCCCAAACGCATCGAAGCACCCATATCGGTAATGCCTTGTTGTTCTTCCTGGAGGCTGATGACGGGATGCGCGCATTCCTTGTCAAACTCGGTGGAGTTGGCTTCGGCCAGACCGCAGACATTGCGGGCGAATTCGATGGTGGCGATTTGCATGCCCAGACAGATCCCGAAGTAAGGGATCTTGTTCTCCCGGGCGTATTGGGCGGCGAGGATTTTTCCTTCGGTTCCCCGCTCGCCAAAGCCACCCGGAACGAGGATGCCGCTGACGTTGCCGATCACCTCAGCCGCGTCTTTCTTTTCAATGTCCTCTGCATCAACCTTTACGATGTTGACCGCGGTGTCATGTTCGGCGCCGGCAATGGTCAATGACTCATAGATCGATTTGTAGGCATCGTTCAGGTCGATGTATTTGCCCACAACCGCAATGGTGGTGATCTTCGATGGGTTGACCAGACGATCTACAAAGCGCTGCCAGTGGGAAAGGTCTGGGGTGTCGGATTGCAACCCAAGAACGTCGGAGACCAGGCGATCCAGCTTATCCTTGCGGAGATCCAGCGGGCATTCGTAGATGGTGTTTTCGACATCGCGGAAGGCCACGACGTTCTTTTTTCGGACATTGCAGAACATGGCGATCTTTCGACGGTTGTCGTCGTCGAGCTCGTGTTCGGTCCGACAGATGATGATGTCGGGCTGAATTCCGATTTCTCGGAGTTTGGCCACCGACTGTTGGGTCGGTTTGGTTTTGATTTCCCCGGCAGCCCGAACCATTGGAAGCAAGGTGACGTGGATGAAGCAGACGTTTTCGTCACCGACATCGAGGGCGAATTGCCGGAGTGCCTCAAGGAAGAGATGGCCTTCGATGTCTCCCACGGTCCCTCCAATCTCCGTGATAATCACGTCAGTATCGGGATTTCGTTCGGTCGCCATTTCCAGCCGGTCTTTGATCTCGTCGGTGACGTGAGGGATGAACTGGACGGTTGCCCCTAGATATTTTCCGGCCCGTTCGTTCTTGATGACGTTTTCGAACACCTGACCGGAACTCAAGCTGTTGACCTGAGAGAGGTTGGCATGGGTAAAGCGCTCGTAGTGTCCCAGATCGAGATCGGTCTCTGCGCCATCGTCGAGAACGTAGACTTCGCCGTGTTGGTAGGGCGACATTGTTCCCGGGTCGACATTGAGATATGGATCAAATTTTTGGAGGAGGACCTTGAGCCCCCTGAGTTCGAGAAGAGTGCCGAGCGACGCGGCGGCGAGACCTTTTCCGAGGGAAGAGACAACTCCTCCGGTGACAAAGATGTATTTCATGGCGAAGTGGCAGCTAGGAGAGATTCGATCAGTGGGATCTGGTCCGGGGAGTCGAGCCCGATGGCTTCGTGGGTGGTCAGATGAACGCGGATTCGGGCTCCATCCTCGAGAGCCCTGAGTTGTTCAAGTCCTTCGGCAATTTCAAGGGGGGAAGGCGGAAGGGAGATAAAGCGCTGAAGGAAGTCGACCCGGTATCCGTAAATCCCGAGGTGGCGATATGTGGGGAGCTCCGGTGATGAGTTCCGACGATAGGGAATGGGTAAACGGGAAAAGTAGAGAGCGTCGAAGTTGTTGCTCAAAACCAGCTTGACGATATTGGGGTCTTCGATGAGCGCAGGATCCTCCAGAGGGCTTCCCGCAGTGATCATTTTCAGCGAAGGGTCTTGCGAGAGACTGGCGGCGAGGGTATCGACCAGACCCGGGTCGAGAAGAGGTTCGTCTCCCTGGATGTTGATGACGTGGGTGGCTCCCGGGGAGTGTGAGGCGGCTTCGGCAATTCGGTCGGTTCCGGTGGGGTGGTCGTTTCGAGTCAGGGCGACCGGGGCTCCGATTTCTTCGCACAGAGCGGAGATACGTTCGTCGTCGGTGGCGACAAGGAGTTCATCCAGTTCCCGACAGAGGGAGGCCCGCTCGTAAACGTGTTGAAGAAGGGGTTTCCCCAAGAGTGGATGAAGGGGCTTTCCGGGGAAGCGCGAGGAGGCCCAACGGGCCGGGATGATACCAACGATTTTTGTTTTTTCGTCGTTTATTTTGATCCTCCTTCGACAGTTTGTGGAAAGTAGGCCGAGTGCGTTCGACTCACAAGACTAATTGGATGTTCCAAGAAAAAATTTGTCCAAGATGGACAGATTCAAGGAGGTGGGCAGAGTGGCTCCATGGAATTCACCGTTTTGGATTGGGCCGTGGTTTTTGGTTACATGATTCTGACGACCTGGGTGGGACACCGGATGTCGGGTCGGCAGGCTAACATCAAGGACTTCTTTCTAGGAGGGAAGACCTTGCCGTGGTGGTCGGTGAGTGGATCGATGATAGCGACCGAGGTGAGCGCGCTGACCTTCATTGGTGTTCCGGGGATGGTCTATGCGATGTCTGGCGATTGGACTTATCTTCAGTGGGGGTTGGGATCAATCGTGGCTCGTTTTGCGGTCGCTCACTGGCTGGTGCCTCTTTATTACGAGAAGGAAGTCTACAGTCCTTATGATTTCATGGGAAATCGGCTGGGAGAAAAGGTTCGCTGGTTGGTTACGGGGCTCTTTTCAGTGGGCTCGATTCTCGGGCAGAGTGTGCGAGTCCTCGTAACTGCGATTATTTTGCAGGTGGTGACGGGATTGGATGCACGAGTCTGCATTGTGGTCATCGGAATGATTGCCGTTCTCTGGACGTTCATGGGGGGAATGCGGACGGTAATTTGGACCGATGTGATGCAGTTTGTCCTTTTCATTTTCGGAGGGTTGCTGGCCTTGAGCCTCTTGATTTATCACGTCGGATGGGGAGAAATCGTCAGCCTGAACCAAGTGGTGGTTGACGGCAAGGAGGTCGACAAAATGCGATGGCTTGATTTGACCTCGGTTTTCGAAGCTCCAGAGCTCCGGTATACTCTTTGGGTGGGGCTTTTGGCGATGCCGTTCCAGAATTTCACGGCATTTGGCGTCGATCAACTCAACACCCAACGGATGTTCTGTTGCGGAAATGTCTCTGATGCCCGAAAGGCGATGTGTTGGAGCAGCGTGTCGATTCTGATCACGGCACTGATGCTTGCGGTCGGAGCTGGCTTGTTTGCCTGGTATCAGAAATTTGAGCCGAGTGCAGAGCTTGCAGCCAAGTTTGGTGAAAACTCGAACTTTGTGTTCCCAACCTGGATTGTTCATGAGGTGCCCATGGGCCTCAGTGGTCTTATTCTCGCCGGAGCGTTCGCGGCCGCGATTTCAAGTTTGGACTCCATTCTGGCGGCGTTGAGTCAGACAAGTCTGTCGGTGATTTATGGGCGCGAGCGCATGGAGAGCGAGGGAGATGGAGAGGAGATGGTCAAGAAGTCTCGAATTGCGGTCTGCATCTGGGGAGTTGTTCTAACGCTGGCTGGGTTGGTTCTCTTGTGGGTATACACCCAGAATAAGGACAGCGATCTCATCGGGTTGGCCTTCGGGATGGTGGCGTATACCTATGGCCCTCTGCTTGGGATCTTGCTGGCGGCCCTTTTGCCTTGGAAGTCTTCCACGAGAGGACTCGTTGTTGGAACGGTCATGTCGGTTCTGCTCGTTGCTTGGTTCAGGCCGGAACTCATGATTATTCTGGATCAAATCGGGATGGGAAGTTTTGCTGATTTCCTGGAGTCCACCAGACCGGCGCTCGCTTCCGAATGGTTCTTTCCATTGAATGCCGGTTTGACCTACCTCTGTGGGTTGGCCGGTGGCCGATTTGTCGAAGCTAGGACGAGCCGAACGAGTGGGTAAGCGACGATCTCGTAAGCGTCCTTGATTTCCGGCAGTTCTTGGAACTGGAGCGCGTGGAATGTGGATGAAAGCCCTTGAAAGGGCCAAGTAGTTACTTGGATTGATAGCTTTCGTGGGTAGCGAAGGCGGCTGTCTTTTCTGGATTGTCTTTGTGTTGAGTGACTCATGCATGCCTCCCAACGAGCGATCCTGACATCCTGAATCGGGGCAAAGATTAAGCGAAGTTAAGAATGCTTCCGTGACGGAAATTTTTCAAAAAAACCGTGGATCATCCGTGGAACAAGGGGCTCTAAAATTTTTAAAAATATAGCGGTCGTTTTTGATTCCTTTGTGGAGATTTTTGAGGGCAATCTGAATCCGTCGGGCGGGCAACTACGGTTTCCATCTTACTTAATTATTTTTAATAAAATTCGGGATTCTAAACACAACAATGATTGACCATCGGGAAGGGTTTCAGGCAAAAAATGAGCAACAGGAAAGAGAAAACAACGGGACGGAAGACGAGGGTGTCTGGGGGAAGGTAAAAGGAAAGTTAGCTGAGTATTTAAGTTCCGATGCCTTTTCGCGTTGGTTCAAGAATGCGGAGCTCGTTGAGGGCAATGGCGAGCAGGGGGTGATCAGGGTTCAGTCCGACATGCAGCAAATCTGGATTGAGACCAACTATCTGGTGGAATTAAGAGCCGCCTTTGCCGAGGCTGCCGGGATTCACTGTTCACCGAGGGTGATTGTGGCCGGGCAGGAGGAAGGCGCGGCTGGAGAGGAGGAGCTCCAACAGGCAGCGAGGGCCCCTCGGAAAGGAAAGCAGGACAGCGTCAAGGTGATCAAGGCCGATGGGCCGGGAGGAAAGCCTGATGCGTTCGAGCGGCGCCTCAAACGACTGGGAATCAACCCTGAGTTCGATTTCGAGAGTTTTGTGGTCGGCGACAACAGTCAGTTTGCGCATGCAGCGTGTGCGGCGGTGGCGTCGCAAGAGGGAAGAAGCTTCAACCCTTTGTTCATCCATGGTCGGGCCGGGCTTGGAAAGACCCATTTGATGTCGGCGGTTGCCCAGCAGTACCTCCTCAATAACCCAAAGGAGAAGGTGGTTTTTCTCACGGCCGAGCATTTTGCCAATGAGTTTATCGAGGCCGTCAGAAAGGGGAATCTTGACGCTTTCCGCAAGGCCTACCGGAGTGCCGATGTCATGTTAATCGATGATATTCAGTTTCTTGCAGGCAAGGAGCGGACCCAGGACGAATTTTTTCACACCTTCAGTACTCTTCTGAACTCCCAGACCCAGGTCATTTTGACTTGTGATTGTCCGGCTCCCGAGATTCAGACTCTCGAGCCACGGTTGATCAGCCGGTTTGAAAGTGGTCTGACAGTCGAGCTACAGCCTCCGGGCTTCGAAACTCGGGTGGCGATCCTGCGCCGCAAGATGATGCAGTGGAAGGTTGAGTTGGACAATTCGGTGGTGGTCCACATTGCCAATCTCATTAAGAGCAATGTTCGCCGACTGGAAGGCGCTCTGACCAGGGTGGCAAGCTACAGCTTTTTGTCGTCTGAGAAGATGACGATCGAGCGAGTGGACGAGCTTCTCCGGGATCTGGTTCGGGACGAGAATTCCCAGCAAATCACGGTGGATCAGGTCCAAAGGCTGGTTTCTGATTACTACGACCTGAGTCTGGCCGACATGAGCAGCCGTCGTCGTCCTGCCAGCATTGCCTTTCCCCGTCAGATCGCGATGTATTTGACCCGACAGCTGACCAAACTCTCACTGGTGGAAATTGGCGAGGCTTTTGGGCGACGTGATCATGGGACGGTTATCCATGCCTGTAAGAAGGTGAAACACGACATGGAAAGCAATTCCGAAGTCAAAGCGGCTGTCGAAAAGCTGGCCTCGGCCCTGCAGCGTTGATCCTCCGTCGATTCTCAAGGAAATACTTGCCAAGGGAACTCCTGACGGGCAGCTTTTGAGCAGTCCATTAAGGGCATGATTTCTTATGAAGTTCCGGATTGCTAAGGAGGCTTTTCTAGATGGGCTGCAGCAGGTGCAGCATGTGGTGAGTAGCCGTACCACGCTTCCCATTTTGTCGAATGTGCTGATCGAGGCCACCGAAGGTGGGCTGAGACTGACCACGACTGATCTGGATGTGGGGGTCAGCGGAATCGTGTCCGCCGATATCAGCAAGCCGGGAGCAACCACGCTTCCAGTGAAGCGTCTAGCCAATATCATCCGCGAGCTTCCTTCCGCTGAAATCGAGGTATCGGTGGACTCGAAGAACGTGGCGTCGATCAAGAGCGGTCCCAGTTTTTTCAAGATCATCGGTTTGCCCGACGGGGAATTCCCTCCCTTGGCCGATTTTGAAGACGCCAAGGAATATAAGATTCCCCAGGCGATTCTGCGCAACGGCCTCAAGAAAACCTCTTATGCGATTTCGACCGACGAAACGCGCTACGTTTTGAATGGCATTTTTGCTTCATTCAAGGAAGGGAAGCTGACTCTGGTGGCCACAGACGGACGCCGTCTGGCCATGGTTGATCATGAATTGGAGTTTCCGGCCAGTCACGAAGTTGATTTCATCGTTCCAACCAAAGCGGTGCAGGAGCTCCAGCGGCATCTTGGAGTTGATGGTGATCTGGTCCTGAGGCTTTCCGACAATCAGGTCTGCTTTGAGGTGGGATCGAGCATCATCGTCAGCAAACTGATCGAGGGAAATTATCCAAACTACCGTCAGGTCATTCCCGGGGAAACGAAAGAACGGCTGACCTTGAGCCGTGAGCAACTTCTTGAGACCACGAGGCGTGTTTCCCTGCTGTCCTCTGAGAAGTCAAATTCGGTGAAGCTGACTTTTGGCGCCAATCAAGTCGATGTCACGGCGAACAGTCCTGATATCGGGGAGGCCAACGAGTCGATCGAGGTGTCTTATGAAGGGCCGGATTTCGCGATTGCCTTTAATCCCGAGTTTCTCATGGCTCCATTGAAGAGCTTGGAAGAGGACCAGATTCATTTGGATCTCATCGACGAAATGAGTCCCGGCGTGTTGAGGACTGAGGATGCCTTTCTCTACGTCCTCATGCCGATGAGAGTGACCTCGTAAAAAGGTTTCGGGAGGTCGCCAATAATATAGGCCGGCCTCCTTTTGGCACTGTCCTTGGTTCAAGGGCGCTGCCAGCGGAAAGCAAGTTACACAGTGACCCGATCGACGAGCTTGCGGTTTAACTGAATTGAGGTTCTGAGGACCCTCAATTGTTCGAGCAAGGCACGACGTTTTTTACATGCTTCCCAGCAGTCGGGACGTTTTTCATTGATGCTGAGAAAGCGGCCGAGATCCCGGCAATGCTGTGAAAACTCTTCCTGCAGCAGTCCAAGTTCAGCCAGATACTTGGTGATGTCCTTGTTGGCCTGACTGATCTGCGCGAAGCTTTCCTCGGCCTTGCCCTTGGAGCCCTGCAGTTTGGCGTCCACTTGTTTTTGCAGCGTAGCCAATTGGGAGTCCTTGGCATCGATACGAAAGTCCAGCTGGTTCAGTCGTTCCTTGGTTTCTTCAAACTGTCCTTTCAGGACGGCGAGGGCCTCGCGGCATTCCTGAATTTCTACGCCCGAATCATTCTCCTCCTCAAGAAGCACCTTGGTTTTCACCTTGAGAGCGCCATGTTTGCGTTTTATGACTTGGGCTTCGAACATGATCTCATCCCTCGCATTATTGAGCTTCTCCAGCTCCTCGAAAAGCGTCTCTCTGGCTTGAAAAAGCTCGTCTCCCGCTTCCTTGGAGGCATCAGCGAAATCAAGTCTGCGCTGCTGGGCTGATTCCAGGATTCCCTCGGAGGCTTCGATTTTTGCAGCGATCGCGGCCTGCTCTTGTTCAAGACGCCGAAGCGTCCAGTATTCCATTGAGAGCTCCTCAATTTTTTCGGTGTTGGCCCAACAAGTTGCCCCGAGGATTTCCTCTCCATCTTGCAAGAGATGCATCTCCGTGGTGATATCGCTGAGACGCTTGGTCTTGCGGATATAGCCAAAGGATTGGAGAAGAACGGCAATGCCGTATCGGGATCGGGTCATTTGCGGAGGGGACTATTTTTTGAGGTTCTTCTGTAAGTCGGCAATGACCGAGAAGTCCTCGAGAGTAGTGGTGTTCCCTGAAACTTCTCCTGTCGCCACCAGCTCTTTGAGCAAACGGCGCATGATTTTTCCGGAGCGGGTCTTGGGAAGGCTCGGAGTAAAGTAAATTTCGTCGGGCTTGGCAATCGCGCCGATCACTTTGCCTACGTGGTTGCGGAGCTCCGCAGCGAGGGTGTCAGAGGTTTTAACCCCGCTTTTCACAGTGACAAAGGCGACAACGCCCTGTCCCTTGATTTCGTGCGGGCGTCCCACCACGGCTGATTCGGCCACGACCTTGTGTTCAACGAGGGCGCTCTCAACTTCGGCAGTGCCCAGTCGGTGGCCGGCAACATTGAGGACATCATCGAGACGGCCGACGATCCAGAAGTTGCCTTGTTTGTCAGTGCGAGCACCGTCTCCGGCGGTGTAGAGGCCTTTGTAGTCCTTCCAGTAGGTGTCGCGATAGCGTTTCTTGTCTCCGTAAATGGTTCGAAGCATCGAGGGCCAGGGTTTACGAATGACCAGCTTGCCTCCCTCATTAGGGCTGCATTCCTCGCCAGTCTCGTCGAGAATGGCCGCATCGACTCCAAAGAAAGGCAGAGTCGCGGTGCCTGGCTTGGTCGGAGTACAGCCCGGAAGGGGTGAAATCATAATGGCACCAGTCTCGGTCTGCCACCAGGTATCGACAATCGGGCAGCGTCCGCCGCCGATCTTTTCGTGATACCACATCCAGGCTTCCGGATTGATGGGTTCTCCCACGGTGCCGAGGAGGCGGAGTGATGAGAGATCCCGGGATTCAGGAAACTTGTCGCCAGCTTTGATGAAAGCCCGGATGGCGGTGGGGGCGGTGTAGAAAATGGTGACGGAGTATTTCTCAACGATATCCCAGAAGCGCCCGAAGTCCGGATAATTGGGAGCGCCCTCGTACATGACCTGGGTGACTCCGTTGGCGAGAGGGCCGTAGGCAATGTAGGAGTGTCCGGTGATCCAGCCGACATCAGCGGTGCACCAGTAGACATCGTCGTCCTGCATATCGAAGATATACTTACAGGTGGCGTAGGTTCCGGTGAGGTATCCACCCGATGTGTGGAGAATACCCTTTGGTTTGCCGGTCGATCCCGAGGTGTAGAGGATAAAAAGGGGGTGTTCGCTGTCGAAGGCCTTGGCCTCGTGGGTCGAAGGGACTTTGGCGGCTTCGTCGTGCCACCAGACGTCCCGACCGCGCTTCATTGGGACCTTGTCACCGATGCGCTGGTGGACGATGACGGTTTCGATGCCTTTGTATTTCTTGAGAGCGGCATCAACATTCGCCTTCAGGGGGACGATCCCCCCGCGGCGGTATCCTCCGTCTGCGGTGATCATGGCCTTGGCCTGGCAATCTTCGAGTCGATCGACAATGGAGTCGGCCGAAAAGCCACCGAAGATCACAGAATGAACAGCGCCAATCCGGGCGCAAGCCAGCATCGCGATGACCGCTTCAGGCGTCATGGGCATGTAGATCATCACCCGGTCCTTGGGTTTGATTCCCTTGGCGATGAGGACGTTGGCAAAGTTGCAGACTTCGCGGTGCAGTTGACGGTAGGTCAAGGTGCGGGATTCGCCCGGTTCGCCTTCCCAAAAGATGGCAGCCTTGTTGGCTCGCCCGTTGGTGAGATGCTGGTCGACACAGCTTTCGCATACATTGAGTTTTCCGCCGACAAACCACTTGGCGTAGGGAGCCTTCCACTCGAGGGCTTTCGTCCATTTCTTTTGCCAGCTCAACTCCTTGGCTTCGCGGGCCCAGAAGACGCCGGGCTTGTCGATGGATTCGCGGTACATCCTCTTGTACTGCGCCATGCTTTTGATGCGGGCCTTCTTTGAGAATTCTTTGGAGGGCTTGAAACTACGATCTTCGCTGAGGTGGCTTTCGATACTGTTGCTCATGGGAAAGTGTTGCGCGGAGGCTACCAAGTTCCGGGACGGGCAGACAATTCCCGATTCCACAAAGAATTATTTCTTCCTTCCCGGGGATTGCGAGAGGGCCAGGAGAGCTTCGCGCTCATGCTTTTCAAGCAGCCGCCACTTTCCCGGGCGGAGGTTGTCGAGGGTCAGATCTCCGATGCGCACGCGGACGAGTCTTTTGACCCGGTGACCGACGGCTTGAATCATATAACGGATTTGGCGTTTCAGTCCGGTATTGAGGATCATCTCCATGCGTCTGGAGGAAATTCGTTTGACCGAAACGGCGCGGCACTTGCCGACTTCGGTGAAGACGCCTTTTTCAAGCTGGCTGAGAATGGAATTCTCAAAGGCATTTTCGGTGGTGACGTGGTAGATCTTCTCGACGCTGTGGCTGGGATGAGTCAGCGCCTGGGTCAATTCGCCATCGTTGCTGAGAATGAGGAGGCCCTCGGAATCCTTGTCGAGCCGGCCGACGTGGGCCAAATGCTGGAGTCGTCCCGGAAGAAGCTCGTAAATGGTGGCGCGATCGTTTTCGTCCTTTCTCGTGCAGACCAATCCAGCGGGTTTGTGAAGGACGATGGATTGAAGCATCAGGGGTTCGATGCGTTTTCCGGAGGCTCTGACCTGATCGCCGGGTTGAACGCGGTAGGCCGGCGAGAGGCAGGGCTCTCCATTGACCAGAACTTCTCCTTGCTGGACGAGGGCGTCGCACGCCCGTCTGGATCCGACTCCGGCTGAAGCCAGGTATTTATTGAGCCGGATTCCCGGAGAAGGGTCTTCAGTCGTCATGGCGAAAAACAGGCAAAAAGAAACGGAGCCTGTGACAGGCCCCGCTGGAGTGGTTTCGAATAGAAAAAGTCCCGGCGGAGCTGGATTAGCTCTCGGCCTTGGTTTTGGGGAGTCCGATGGCGCTCTGGCCTTCTTTCCATTCCCCGCGCTCCTTCATCACCTTGACACGCTCGAAGCGTTTCATCACCGAGCGCTTACCGGTTGCGCCACCTTTACGTTTGAGAGAGTTGTGCTTGGACATAGGATCAGGAAAATGGGTTGAGGGCGCGGAAGCTAGGAGGGGTTTGCGGGTTTGGCAAGGATGAAGTTTTAAAATTGCTTAAGGAAACCAAATGACCCGATTTCCTCCTCGCAACAAGGGGAAGCCGGGGATATTTCCTAGGCCGTGGCCACAATACCGGAAGTCAGCCAGGAATTGAGATTGGAATACGAGACTCCTCGTTTTCTGCAGTCCCTTTTTGCCCACGAGGAAAGGGAGTTAGAATATCTGGAAGATCAGGCAGGAGTTCGCATTGTCACCCGCGAAGGCTGGCTGACTGCGAAGGGAGATGAGCGTGGAAGAGACATTGTTGAGGCTGTTTTTCAGGATTTGGAGCAGGCGAGGCGAAATGGTGGGGAAATCACTTCCAGGGAATTCAGAACCGCTGTGGATCACGCGGTGTCCGGAGGTTCGGGGGTTTCAGAGCTGGGGAAATTCCAGTTGATCGGAGCCCGGGGGCGAAAGCCGGTGGTTCCCCGGAATGCTCATCAGATGGCTTATTTGAAGCTGATGGCGGAAAACGAAGTGGTCTTCGGTCTCGGACCGGCCGGAACAGGAAAGACCTATTTGGCGGTGGCGATGGCGCTGCACCTTCTGAGGGATCGGCAGATTAGTCGGGTCATCTTGACCCGGCCGGCAGTTGAGGCGGGTGAAGCCCTCGGATTTCTCCCTGGCGACATGCGTGATAAGGTCGCTCCCTATCTTCGCCCTCTTTACGATGCCATCGATGATATGCTCGGTTGTGAGGAAGGTCAGCGCAGGATTGAGGATGGCTCGATCGAGATCGCTCCTTTGGCCTATATGCGTGGACGAACACTCTCGCGTGCCTTTCTGATTCTGGATGAGGCTCAGAATACCACTCGTGAGCAGATGTTCATGGCCCTGACCCGTCTGGGTGAAGGAGCACGATGCGTAGTCACGGGGGATGTCTCCCAGATTGATCTGAAGGACCAGAATTCCTCCGGCCTGCTTGAAAGCCAGAAGGCGTTACGTGATGTCGAAGGGGTCGGATTCCAGAATTTTGACTCTTCGGATGTGGTGCGTCATCCGGTGGTCGGACGAATTATTGATGCCTACGAAGATTTTCGAAACGATTAGGAGGAGACCATGAATATCATTATTGTTGGTGCCGGAGAGATCGGTCGTCATCTTGCGATCGAGCTATCGCAAAAAGAGCACACCATTGCGGTGATTGAGAGCGATGCCCGGAGGGCTGCGGAGCTGCAGAATGAGATCGAGGGCCGGGTGGTTGTTGGTGATGGCGCCAGTGTCAATACCTTGGCTGAGGCGAATTTGGGCGACTGTGAGTTATTTTTGGCTCTGACCAGCGATAATACCGTCAATCTGATCAGTGCTTCCATGGTCAAGTCGATGGGAGTGGAGCGAGTGGTCAGCCGGGTGCATCCGGGACTGCAGCGTGAGGAATGGCTCTTTGATTTCCGGGGACATTTCGGGATCGATCATATTTTCAGCTCGGAACGATTGGCGGCCATTGAATTGGCCAAGTTCATTCGCAATCCCGATTCGTTGGTGGTCGAAGAAATTGCCCGGGGAAGAATCGAATTGCAGCAGGTCCGGGTCAGCCCAAAGAGCGATGCGATCGGCATTTCACTGCGGGAATTGAAGTGCCCGGCAAACACGAGGGTGGCATCGATCAGTCGCGACGGAGTTCATGAAGTGGCTCATGCTGACACGAGATTGGAGAAGGGGGATATTGTCACCGTTTTCGGAGAACCGAGGAAGTTGAAGACTCTGGTGGAGAGACTTCAGAAAGAGGCCACGACCAAAGAAGGGCCTTGCGTGGTGATTTTTGGTGGGGGGGAATACGGTTTCTCACTCGCCCAAATGTTGGAGAGTTGGAATTGCCGGGTCCGCATTTTCGAGCGGGACCCCGAGTTGGCCAGGGACCTGACCGACCGACTTTCGAATACCACTGTGATTAATGCAGATGCCACGTCGGTGGCTGAGCTCGAAGATGAACAGGTGGGCGATGCTGATTTCTTCGTCGCTACCAGTGGAAGTGACGAGGATAACGTGATGACCTGTCTTCAGGCACACAATCTCGGCGCCAATAATTGCCTGACGTTGATTCACCGCGCCGACTACGCACGAGCGATCAGCGCATCCGGACGTCATTTTGGCGTGATCGCAGCGGTGAGTCCTCGTGAGGCTTCAAGAAAAGAGATTTCCCGCTACGTCACCACCGAGAAATACCATGTCGTTCGTCGCTTGGGGGATGGAATGGTGATTCAAACCCATATCGCCAAGGGAGCGAAAGCCGACGGGAAACGAGTGAGAGAGCTGAAGTGGCCCCAGGGCTGTGTTCTGGTGGGGCTATTGAAAGGACTTCACGCCATTGTGCCCGGGGCGGATGATGAGCTAAGCGAAGGTGACCAGATATTCGTAGTGGTCGGCGAAAAGGCTGCGAAGCGATTTCTCCGACTGGTCCACTAGATCCGGGTGGTCACGGCTATCTGTGCAATCAACTTTCGGATGTTGAAGTTCTCCGTTTTGAAGGAGTCATGGAGTTCGTCCATTTTGTCAAAGCCATAGCTATTAACGGGCTGGTGGACGAGATGATGGAAGAGATGTTTGATAAAGGCGCGATGGGCTCCAGGTGATTCCACTGCCAATTTGGCAAGGTCGGCAGGGCCGGTAATCTTGAGGACCTCGTCCTCCTCGGTGGAGTAGTCACTCACGGTATTGATGGGCTTGTTCCGTTCGTGGGTCCGGAAGCGTCCGATGGCATCATAATTCTCCAGGCTGAATCCAATGGGATTGATGATGGAGTGGCATGACATGCAGCTGTTGTCCTTGGTGATCTCGGTCACTTTCTCCCTCATGGTGAGGTCAGGGTTGAACTCGGAGTCCTTGAATTCGATCGCCTTGGGCGGGGGTTTCAAGAAACGACCGAGAACATTTCGACTCAGGTAGACTCCCCGATGAATGGGCGAAGTCTGCTTGTGATAGGAGAAGGCCGTGAGAATGTAGGGATGGGTCAGGAGACCAGCCGGATTGGCTCCCTTGTCGTAGAGTTTCTCGAGGCGGGGAGTCAGCGGGAGTTCTGGAGAGGAGAACAATTGCCGGTAGTCAGAGGTCTCGGACCAAACGGTTTGCTCAAGGAAGATCGAGAACGAAGCACGGAGATCGGCGATGGTGGCTTCGTCGAATCCCGGGAAGGTTTTGCTGTCTTTGGTGAGGTCGTCTTTTTCGGCTAGGTTCAACCATTGGAAAAAGAATCGCTGCATTTTCTCCCGGGCTCGCGGATCCTCGAGCATCCGGTTGATATGCTGTTGGAAGCTTCCATCCTGGAGGATGTGGTTCTTCTTGGCGGCTTCATAAAGGGGTTTGTCTGGAAGAGAATCCCAGAGAAGCAAGGAGAGCCGGGCCGCCCGGGTGTAGGCGTCAGGTTTGCCTTCGGCATTCCGGTTCAGCGAAGGATAGAGGAAATAGGGTGAGGTCAGGGTCAGCATCACCGATCGTTTGACAGCTGATTCGGGGTCTCCTTTGCTCTTGTTGAAAATGGCATCAACATAGGTTTGCTTCTGAGCCGAACTCAAGGGGCGCGCGAAGGCATGCTCTGCGAAGCGGTGGCAGAAGGATTGGAGTTTCTGCACACGGTCTTCCTGGCCAGGCTTGGTTTTGGCAAGTGAGTCGATGTCGTCAAAAACGATGGAAGCAATTTCGATGGCCGAGCGAGTTACGGCCTCCTTCCAGGCTTTCGAGATCGATGATCCTCGCTCGTATCCCATCGAGGCATCGTCGGCAGGAAACGAGGTGGTGCAGATCGCGACTTTGGGTGAGGGACCGGTATAGAGGAACTGCACAGGAATCGGCTGCCAAACTCCATGAGGAGGCTTCCACTCGAGAGCGACGGAGGAGACGTTTTCCTTATAGGAAATATAGTTGAGCTCAATCGGGGTGCCATGGCCGCCCAGCAAAAACATCGAGCCGGTTGATTCCCTCATTTGATTGCCGGAGGAAACCCAGGCGTCGATGAGAGGCTCCGAGCGGTTGTTGAGGTGATTCAGCCAAAGTCTCGCGCCATTCGGGGTCTTGATCCGGAACTGATAACTTCCGGTTTCGGGAGGCAGGAGCGAACCCCTCCAGAAAATGGAGAATCCTTTTGGGTTGAGATCCTTGATTCCGTGGTTGGATGCGAGGTCGAAGGAGATTTTTTGATCCACCCGCTGGAGCAATTTGCCCTTGCGATCGTTCATTTTCTCCTTGTTGAAATATTCGGCCTTCAAACCTTGCTCCTTGCCTAGATTGGGTCGCCAACGGAAGTTCGCCACAATGTCGGCGAGGGCTCTTCGGTGCTGGTGTTGGGTCAGACGAAGAAGGTCTTTTCGAACAGGTTTGAGTTTGCTCTGGGCTTCCGGAGAATAGAAAGCCGCATGCATGTATTCGGCGACAAGGCGGGCGTCTTCATCGACGACCTCATCCTCGGCATCTTCAGGCATCGATTTGTGAATGTACTTGGCCAAAGACGCCACTGATTTCTTGCCCACGAGCGCTTCATCATATTCGTCTGCCACTCCCTGGCCCTTGTCCCCGTGGCAGGAAGCACAGTGTTCCATGTAGATTTCCGCGCCTCGATTTCCGAGGGCGGGAATGGTCAGGAAAAGGCTGAGGATGAACCAGTGGCGCATGCCAGAGATACGCGCCCCCGGGGTCTTTGTTTCAGCAATCTTGAGGGTGCTTTAGTCTAGAAGGGGGAGCTTGTTCCGTTCATTCGGAGCGCGATCCTTCTTGAAGGCCTCCACCATTCGCCGGAGCAGTTTCGACTGTTCGGCAGCCAGGTTGTTCGCTTCTCCCGGATCCTTCTCGATGTTGTAGAGTTGCCAACTGCCGGGGTTCTTGGTCTTGGCATTTTGGAGCACGATTTTCCAGGGGTAGTCGATTAGAGCCAGCTGGCCGCGGTAGCCGTGAAACTCCCAAAGCATGGGTTTGCTGCGGACGAACTTTCCTCCGGTGAGGGCGGGCGTGAGGTCGGTGCCATCGAGATTCCCGGGTGTTTTGGCCCCTGCGGCCGCACACAGGGTGGGAAACCAATCCGGGAAGTAGGAAGGGGCGTTGGTGGTTGATCCAGCCTTCACTTTTCCGGGCCAGCGCACGATGGCGGGAATACGGATGCCTCCTTCGTTGACCGAACCCTTCCACCCTTTGAGTCCGGCGCTGGAATTAAAGAATGTCGCATCCACTCCACCGATGTGGAATTTGGGGTCACGTCCGGGATGAGTCGTGCCGTTGTCGGAGGTGAAGATGACGAGGGTGTTGTCATCAAGTTTGTATTTCTTGAGCCGTTCGAGGATGGATCCCACGTGGTCGTCCAGATCCGAGATCATGGCAGCATAGCCGGCCCGTGGACGCGGATGGGGGAGATAGCCGTTTTGTCCCCGGTAAGGGCCTTTCTCTTGATCCCATTCCTCGGGGTATTGATCGATGTTGGACTGGGGCGGCTGCATGGCCACGTGGGGTTCGACAAAGGGAAGGTAGAGGAAGAAGGGCTTGTCTTTGTGGTCGTCGATGAACTCGAGGGCTTCTGCGAGGATCCGGTCAGGCGCATAAGTTTCGGCTCGATAAGTGTTGGCTTTGACTTCGCCTTCAGGTTGGCGTTTGTGTCCCGGGATTGGGTTTTTGTTGATGGTCTCGATGCCGTCATCGTCATCGAGGAAGGGGGGGTAAAAGGAGTGGGCGTTGCGCTGACAGTTGTAGCCGTAGAAGCGATCGAATCCTTGCTTCATGGGAGAGCCCGATGAGTCGGTCGGGCCCAGGCCCCACTTCCCGAATCCTCCGGTGGTGTAACCTGCGGATTTGAGAACCTCGGCAATGGTGACTGCCTCGGCAGTGATGGGCCATTGGCCCGGGAATTTACGTCCGTTTTTCGAATCTCCATTATTGCGGATTTCGGCGTGGCCAAGATGGAGTCCGGTCATGAGGACGCAGCGGGCCGGAGCGCAAACAGGGGCTCCAGTGTAATGTCGGGTGAAGCGCATGCCTTCCTTAGCCAGGTTGTCGATGTGGGGAGTCTTGATTTTTTCCTGCCCGTAGGAGCCCAATTCGCCATAGCCAAGATCATCGGCGAGGATGAAAACGATATTGGGCTTGGCTGGCGACAAGAGAGTGCTGGCGATCAGAGGAAGAATCCACTTCATGGGGAGAGACTACGGTGAGAGATCGGGGAATTGCACTTTGAAAAGGGGGAAATTGAAGTCTAAGGAGGGGCATGCGCAAGAGAGCCAACCAAGCGAGGGAGAACCGTCATAGCCGGGAACGTGAGGCGAAACCTCGAAGCGAAGACGATCTCTATGATTTGTTGGAGGGAAACGAGGCGCCATTGTTGTTGATCCTCGATTGTGTTCAGGATCCCAATAATCTGGGGGCGATTCTGCGGACGGCGGATGGGGCCGGAGTCGACGCGGTGATTGCTCCCAAAGATAAGGCGGTGGGGTTAACCGATACCGTGCGTCGGGTTTCGGTGGGAGCCTCGGAAAGTGTCCCCTTTGTCAAAGTGACCAATCTGGCTCGAACCATGAGAAACTTGAAGGAGCGAGGTGTCTGGATCGTGGGCACTTCGGATCGGGCAACCCAGTCGCTCTATGAAACCGATTTTAAAGGACCTGCGGCATTGGTGATGGGGCGGGAGGGCGAAGGGATGCGGCAACTGACCGAAAGTGAATGTGATTTTCTGATCAGTTTTCCGATGAAGGGCAAAGTGGATTGCCTCAACGTCAGTGTCGCCACGGGAGTCTGCCTTTATGAGGCGGTCAGGCAACGGATGTCGTGAAGACAAGAGTTCTCTCTGATCTTCATCTGGGGCACTCCGCCTCCAGACTGTCCGATCCCGGAATGCTGGAGCCTCTTTTCGAAGGTGTCGATCGCCTGGTCCTGGCTGGTGATGTCTGGCAACAGAGGAAAATGGGAGAAGACCAGGCTCGAGCGGAAAGGATGTTCAACCGGCTGTTGGAGCGATTGGATGATTTGAAGATCGAGGTGACTCTTCTGCGCGGAAATCACGACCCCGAAGGTGGTGACGGTGTCGCCTGGTTGGCGGATCGAGCCATCCTGGTGACCCACGGAGACGCCGTTTACGATGACGCCACTCCCTGGTCGCGGGAGATTGGGCGATACCGGGCCGAGGTTCACGAGATTGTCGACCGTTATTCTTCGCGGAGTCATTTGGCCGAAGCGTGTGCCGACCGGGCCAAGGAGATTGCCCTGACTCTCAAGGTCATCCCTTTGCCAAAATTACCACCACCGTTGAATTTCTTCTCGACGGCCTTTTGGCCTCTTAGTCGCCCTTTTGAAATGATTCGGGTCTGGCAAGGGATGGGGGATCAGGGGCTGCGGTTCCTGGAACACTCAGGAGAAGGAGCTTCCGTTCTGGTGTGTGGACATTTTCATCAGGCCGGGATCTGGGAAAGGAACCACCGGATCATGATCAACACCGGTTCGTTTATGCGCGGCAGCAAGCCATGGATGGTTGATCTTGAAGACGGTGTTTTGACCGCCTGCTTGTTGACCAAGGCGTCAGAGGGCTTTGTCGCTGGCGAAGTTCAGGGGCGATGGTTGGTCTAGAACAAGCCAATGGCCGACGAAAGTGAGAGGCGGGTTTGCTCGCCGCGTCGAACGAGGTTGCGTCCGATGTTAGACCCAGTGAAGTCAACGACCAGAGTGCCGATCTTTCTCTCTTCGGGCTTGGGAAGCCGCACGGTCCCGGTGAGCTTCTTTCCGCCCCAGGGATCGTGATAAGTGACCTGAAAGGACTCGGCATTTTTGGGGAGTTGGGCAGGAAGCCCGGTCAGAACCACGAAGTGTCTCTTCACGGTCAGCCAGACCGGCGCTGAGTTTCGGGCGGGCGCGCGCAGGGCCATGCGACGGATGCTGAGAATCGGAGGAAGGCCTTTTTCCAGGGATCGGGTGAGATTCCGGTGGGTCCGTTGGAGAAGTTGAGACGAACTTTCCCGGTTTCCGGGGAAGAACAGTTCCTGTTTGACGGTACCCATCCACATTGCGGCCCTCATTTCGTTGGCCATGTCAGCGAGATCGGGTGCATTGATGCCTTGGCGGGTATTCCAACGGGCTTTGGTGGCGTCGAGTCGGGAGGCCTTTCGACCGTGAGCCTTGATGATGTTGATGATCTTGTCCTTGTCGGAGGTGCCTTCGATGCGAGCGATGGAGCTTCTCCATTTCTTGCTGCCGGAGCGGAAGGCATCGAGAAGGCAGGCCGGGCCGCAGGCATTTCCGCTCGTCTTGAGTTGATTGACCGACGGGGAATCTTTGACCGGAGCGGAGAGCCAGTTGGCGGAAAGAGGAATGGGGAGAACGAGCAGGAGCGCGAAGAAGAAACTACGGTCCATTGTTCGGATGGGTGAGCTGCTCGGCGCGTTGGTTGTTGCCTTCCTTCATGTCGGTGGCTTCTCCGCCGAGAGTGATTTCCGATTGAACTTCAAGGAAGCCTTCCTGTTCAAATTGAGCAAGGCCAACCGGTAGGGTGATGACTTTCCGCTCATTAGGTTGGAGGACATTCATCTGCACCGGGTACTCGCCGCCCGCAATCGTCACGTCGAGAGTCGATCCCCAGACGGGTTCTGTGCCGCGGTTTTCCACGCTGATCTGTAGACCGGTTCCCGCCGGGTCATCACTGGGCAAGACATAGTGATGGGATGCCACAGCGAGATCGGTGATGCCGGACGTGTTGCGGTTGATGGCCCTGCCGACATCGAGGATGCCATTTCCGTAGGCTGGGTCGGCGCCGGGTGCTCCCGCTTCATTCGTGGTGGCCATGAGAATATCCACAGCTTCCTGCGCGGAGATGGGCGATGAACTTTCAGACATCACGGCGGCGATGGCGCCTGAGAAAAAAGGAGCGGAGGCTGAGGTGCCGGAAAAGTCGGTCACAAGATCGCCGGGATAGGCTGCTGTGACCTGAAGTCCGGGAGCGGAAGCCGAAAGGTTTTCATCGGTATGAGAAAAATTGAGATGCTGGCCCAAAGCGTCGACGGCCCCGACCGAAATGACATCGGGATGACGTGCCGGAGAGGCGGCTTCGGCAAGTCCGTCGTTTCCTGGAGAGGCGACAATGACGGCGCCATTCTCGATCGCGAACTGGATGGCGTTGTTGATGATGGGGCTGTTGTAGTTCGAGCCCATCGAGACATTGATGATTTGGGCCCCGTTTAGTGAGGCTTCCATGATTCCCTGGGCAAGGACGAAGGAGCTGGAGTAGCCGGTTTCGTCAGCGACCCGAATGGAAATTAGATCGGCACCGGGTGCGACCCCCATGAGGTTCGGGTGATTGCCGGCGATCAGAGAGGCGACGGAGGTTCCATGACTGTGAGGAGTGACTCCCTGCTCGAGATCGGCCAGATCGATGGAGAGGATGCTTTTGTTGAGGGCGAGATGAGGTTCGATACCCGTATCAACCACAGCAATGGTTACGCCATCGCCCCAAGTTGAATTGTCGACAGTAATTCCCAGGTATTCGAGAGCGGTCCGCTGGAAGCCCACAATGCCATTTTGTTCGCCCACCTCAGCGGGAGGGGGAATTGAAACCGGAAAATTGTAGGCCATGTCCTCGGGATCCAGACCCAAGGCATCGAGGTCTGAAAGCCTGTCAAATCCGATGCGAACGGCATACAGTTGATCAATCTGACCGAGGTTACGCACACGGGAGTTGCCGAGATTTTTAAGGAAATCCTGATAGGCCTTCTCAGATGAAAACTGGAGGATCCTCTCTCCGGGAATGGCCTGCCAGGCTTCGGCCAGTTTCGCGATTTCGCGATCTGACAGCTCGCGGTCGCTCGTTGGCTGGACGGAATTGGCCTTGGGAGGCGGGTCTTTGTGACTCTGAGTCTCCGCAACCGTTTCTTTTCCGCCCATGTCATTGACGAGGAGCCAAGCGATCAGTCCGCCAAGGACGAAAGTCAGAGCAAAAATAACGGAGCGGGCGGACATTTCGTTAATTGGTAAGCGAGGAAACCTCAAAAAGCGAGAAAAGTTGCGAAAGATGGGTGATGATGGCGTCCGGCTGTTCAAGGTCCGGGTCGTAGGCCAACGACCTTTGATCTCCGGCAAACAGGATGGTTTGAAAACCGATCTGCTTGGCTGGCAGGATGTCCTTGTGATGATCGTTTCCTAGAAAAGCCACTTCGGAGGGTAAGATGTCTCTTTCTTGAATTGATTCCCGAAGTTTTTCGAAAAGTTCCGGGCCCGGTTTGGCGACACGGTGCTGATATGAGTAAAAGGTGAAAGCCGGCTCGGCGGGAATCGGGCAAAGGGCGTCCAAAATCAGAGGTGTGTAGAACTGGGCATTTGAGACGATGGCCAAGGAGAGATTGGCAGGAATGTCCAAGCCGGGCATGGGCCAGACCTTGTGGCTGAGAAGTTCGAAATGGAGGGCCAGAAGTTCTGGATCATGATTGGGGAAAAGTTCCTTCCAAAGATCGCGGATTTCGACTTCCGGGAACTCAATTCCGCGTTCCCTTGCAAACTTATGTTCCCGCTCGATGAGACCTTGAAGCGATTCGGATGGAGCGGGAAGGTCGAATTTGTCGATCAATGACTTCCATGCCGCCTGGCAATCCTGGCGTTCCGAAATCAAAATGGTGCCGTAGATATCAAGTGCCAGACACTTGATAGGGCCCATGGACGGCTGCGAGGGTGAAAGGTTTGTGGGGATTATAGTGAGAGGTGTCGAATACTCCCGGATGATTGCTTTGGAATCCCGCATCGCGGCGAGCTTCCACGTTGAATCTTAAAATTTCAAGAAATGCAAAAATTTGGTGAACAAATAATTGTTATGAGCCGTCCGATGATTTAGAAAGAAACCATGAACAAGATCACCACCAAATTACAAGAGGCGCTTCAGAGTGCCCAACAACTTGCGTTGAGATCGGCTCACCCCGAACTTCGGTCGACACATCTTCTGTTGGAATTGTTGCAACAGGAGGGCGGAATTGTCGTGCCGTTGATCGAGAAGGCCGGTTCGGATGTCACCGCTCTCAAGGCCGCCGTTGCAGCGTCGCTGTCGTCGGAGCCGAGTGTTCAGGGCGCCGGGTCGCAACCACAAATGAGCAATGGCTTGCGCAGCGTCTTGGATCAGGCGGATCAAATCCGCGAAAAGATGGGCGATGACTATCTGAGCGTGGAGCATGTTGTTCTCGGAATGCTCAATGATGACTCTCCCGGAGGAAAGCTTCTCAAAGAGGGTGGCTTGACCACCAAGAATGTGGAATCAGCTCTCAAGGAGATTCGGGGAAGCCAGAAGGTCACTGATGAGGACCCCGAGGGGAAGTATCAGACTCTGGAGAAATATGGTCAGGACCTTACCGCCAAAGCCCGGGAAGGAAAAATCGATCCGGTGATTGGTCGGGACGAAGAGATTCGTCGGGTCCTCCAGGTGCTTTCACGTCGAACCAAGAACAATCCGGTGTTGATTGGAGAACCAGGTGTGGGAAAGACTGCGATCGTGGAAGGTTTGGCTCGTCGGATTGTCAGTGGCGATGTGCCCGACTCGATGAAAAACAAGCGTCTCATCTCGGTCGATCTCGGCAGCATGATTGCCGGGGCGAAGTATCGGGGGGAATTCGAGGATCGCTTGAAAGCGTTTTTGAAAGAGGTGACCGAATCGGAAGGTGAGATTGTTCTCTTCATCGATGAACTTCACACCATTGTCGGTGCTGGTGCCAGCGAAGGAGCGGTGGATGCGTCCAATCTTCTCAAGCCCCAACTGGCCAGAGGAGAGCTGCGGACCATCGGGGCCACGACGCTCGATGAATACCGCCAGTATATCGAAAAGGATGCAGCGTTGGAGCGTCGCTTCCAACCCGTCAAGGTCGGTGAGCCCAGTGTCGAGGACACCGTGGCGATCCTTCGGGGATTGAAGGAGCGATACGAAGTTCACCACGGAGTTCGAATCAAGGACGGCGCCATCGTTGCCGCCGCGGCCTTGAGCGATCGATACATTTCGGACCGGTTCCTGCCTGACAAAGCGGTGGACCTCGTGGATGAAGCAGCGTCGCGGCTCAAGATCGAGCTCGATTCCATGCCGACGGAGATTGACCGGATCGAACGACAGATCATGCAGTTGGAGATGGAGCGACAGGCTCTTGAAAAGGAAACTGACCAGGCTTCCGCAAAACGACTCGAGACAGTTCAACAGGAAATGGCCAACCTCAAGGAAGAGTCCACCGGCCTGATGGCCCAGTGGAGGAAGGAGAAGGAGTCGATCGACGAGATTCGAGCCCTCCAGGAGGAGATCGATGCGCTGCGCACCGAGGCCGAACAGGCTCAACGTCTGGGGAACCTTGGACGTGCCTCTGAAATCACATACGGCAGACTTCCTGAAGCCGAGAAGGCCCTCGCGGATCTTGAGCGAGCCCAAGACGAGTCGCGTCTTCTTCAGGAAGAGGTCACCGAGGAAGATATTGCCAAAGTGGTGGCTTCGTGGACTGGTATTCCGGTCAGCCGTCTTCAGGAAGGAGAGCGCGAAAAGTTGGTTCACATGGAAGGTCGTCTCGGAGACCGAGTGGTCGGTCAGCAGCCTGCCGTGGTGGCCGTTTCGAATGCGGTGCGCCGTGCGCGGGCCGGGTTGCAAGATGAGAACCGTCCCATCGGATCCTTTCTTTTTCTCGGGCCCACCGGGGTGGGTAAGACCGAGCTTTCGAAGGCGTTGGCGGAGTTTCTCTTCGATGATGAAGGAGCAATGGTACGGATCGACATGTCGGAATACATGGAGAAACATGCGGTCTCCCGATTGATCGGAGCGCCTCCGGGCTATGTCGGCTATGAACAGGGAGGTCAGTTGAGCGAACACGTGAGACGCAAACCCTATTCGGTGGTTCTCTTTGATGAGATCGAGAAGGCTCATCCCGATGTCTTCAACGTGCTCCTCCAGGTGCTTGATGACGGACGGATTACCGATGGACAGGGGCGAACTGTCGACTTCAGGAACACCGTGCTCATCATGACGTCCAACATCGGAAGTCAGCACATCATCGACGAGTCGAATTCCGAGCAACGGGAAGCCAAGGTTCGCGAAGCCTTGCGAGGACATTTTCGTCCCGAATTCCTGAACAGGATTGATGAGACGGTGATCTTTGACCGACTTGGAAGAGAGGAGTTGTCAGGAATCGTGAAGCTTCAACTGGACCGGGTGGTGGCGCGTCTGGCCAAGCAGGGACTGAGTCTGGAGTTGGCTGAGGCCGCCATCGAGTTCATCGGTAACCAGGGGTATGATCCGGTATACGGAGCGCGTCCGTTGAAACGGGCCATTCAATCGCACCTGCTTGATCCACTGAGCTTGGCCTTGCTGGAAGGACGTTTCTCCGAAGGTGATACCATCAAGGTGTCGCTGAATGATGGTGGGTTGAAGTTTGCTTAAAAAGGAGCTCTTCAAGCCGCTATTGCACATAAGGTCGCGCTTGCTTGATCGAAAGCAGGCCGGCCGATGTGATCTTGAACTCGATTTCCATCGCAAATTTCGGATTCGTTCGTTCGTCGTAGAGATTTCTGAAGTGGCTGTTGAGGGTGCGGAGTTTGGCCACAATATCGAGAACCTGTTCCTTGGTCATGACGGTCGTGCCGATCGGGACCTGATTCGAGTAGCGGATGTATTGAATCTCGTATCGTGCAGCGCCGAGGAGATCGGCGACGAGCATTTCCTCGGGAATGGAATTGGTCTCGGGATTGGTGACGAGATTTTCGCCTGCCTGCACGTTGAAGTAATAACCTTCCCAGCTTGGGTCGAAGATGTTTCGCGCGAGGGCCACGCCATTGGCTTGTTCGTTCTTCTGATTGGGATGGACGAGAATTCCCATCGCGGAAGTCAGATGATCGATCCGATAAAACTCCCGTTCTTCGAAGGCCCGGTAATTCCAAAGGCTGGCCCAGACCTGGAGCACGCTCTTGCTGAGATGCCCTTCATCTTCCTTGTGTGTGAATGAATCATAGAGGCCGGCCCCATTGAAGCTGGTGGAGTCCTCGGCATTGGCGCTGGAGCGTAATCGGGGAGTCACTCCGATGCTCGCTTCGCTCTGGAGATTTGAAAGGGCTTCGTACATCCAGAACGGCATCCCGCTTTCCTTTTTGATGCGACGACGGAAGTTGGCCAATTGTTGTTCCCGGAAGGTGGCATTGTTCTGAAAATCCGGATTCAAAATCATGGCGGCAGCCTCGTCGTAGAAGCCATTGTATTTCATGAACTCGTCATAGAAATAGAATGGGATGGCAAAGCCCTCAGGCGCGGTTCCCGGAAAGAGTCTCCCAAGTTCGGCCACGTTGGCTGCTTTGCCTCCGAATGAATCACTGTCCTGAAAGGTCACCTGGGAGAGCGAAAGGATCCTAGTTTCGGAGAGGTCGCGATGCGGAAAGCTGGTCTCGGCCGGTCGGATGGATTCGAAGTAGGCCTCGACTTCATTCTGAGTAGCTGCCCTCAGTTCAAAGCCTTCTGGTGTGACCCGGTAGTAGACGTTCTGACCGACCAGAGGAGCAATGTCGGGGTGGGAGCTGGCGTTTTCGATGAAGGCATTCGGGGTGTCGTTTTGCTGAGCCTTCAGATTAACGTGGGACAGTGGAGTCTGGGGAACCTCGGTGATGATGCCTGAAACGTAAGTCAGGTCATTGGGAAGGGTCCGAAAGATGACAATGTCGCGGGCCGAGAGGGTTTCAGTGCCGGTCGAAACCACCAGACGCCCGAAGGCCTCTTCCTGGTTCATGGGCTGGAAGGTGGTATTTGAGAAAAGATCTTCGGTCTCGATGGTGTGGATAAACGACTGATCGAAGAGTTCTTTGTTTTCCTGAAGAATGAGCCGTTGGGTTTCGCTTGGAGCGTGGTAGTGCAGGCGTTCGATAAAGGGTGCGTTGGTGCTGATCATTTCGTAGGCCAGCTCAATCCATTTAAAGCTTACCGGATCAGTGGGCCAGAATTCCATGGTGTAGATTCCGCGTTCCCCATCTTCGGTGAGATGGTTGTCATGGGCCACGAGGGATCCGGCGAGGAAGTTCCGGGAGGTGTTATTGAAGTAAGTTTGACGGGTAAAGCTGGAGTGACTCAGCCCCAGGCCCAGAACGTTGTTCCCGAAATTGTAGTGATACTGATGTCGGTTGACGTTCAGAAAATAGAGCTTGGGTGTGGTCCTGATATTGGTGATCAGAAACTTCACTTCCTTGACATTTTGGGCGCCCGGGAAGTTGTCTCGTTTGGCGAGGCTGTCGAAGCGCTCCTGGTCTGCGAGGCGGATGTCTCCATCGATCAAGGGAATGGGGTTGGCGGCATTGAGAAAGTGCCGTTCGGAATATTCGACAAGGTCCGATCGTCCGTCGAGATCGAGATCGCCCGGAGCGCTGTTTGAAAACCAGTCGATGCGGTAGAAGGCATGATTCCGGGGGCGGTTGGGGTCTTGTAGAACCCGGTCTGAATCACTGGCGAGGGATAGATCGACCGGCGTCCAGTTGGTAAGATCGCGAGAGCGTAAAAGGACAGCGTAGCGGGAAGAATCCGGTGAGACGGTTAGCTCGTGCTTGCCTTCCTCGGGGAGTTCGAGGGAGGGAGTCTCCTGCGCGATTGCCGCGCCGATTCCAAGAAAAGCTGACCAGAGAAGTTTCACCTCGCTAATAAGAGGGGACCACAATGAGTGCCGGGTCAATCGATATCTTGGGCGAGAGGGCTGCCCGCCACAAAAAAACGGCCCGATGAGAGATCATGGGCCGTTCTTGAAGGGATCCTAATGTGTGCCCTAATCGTGAGCGACAGCGGCCTCGTGTTCTTCTTCAGCTTTCTCCAGATCGTATTTTTCCTTGGCGATGACGCGGACAAGCTTGGGAAGCATGTTGTCCCAGTCGCCCAGGATTTCCTTGGCCCGGGCAGAACCGGTCTTGGCAAGGTGGTCCTCGACGAGTCCTTTGAGTTCGTCGATATCGCTTTGGCGTTTGACCGGAAGGGCGATAACCATCTCCGGGTTGAGACGACTCTGGAAACGTCCGTCGATGTCGTAAATGTAAGCGGTTCCGCCCGACATTCCGGCGCCGAAGTTCTTTCCGGTCAGTCCGAGGATGGCGATCAAGCCATTCGTCATGTACTCGCAGCCGTGATCTCCCACGCCTTCGCAGACGGCGGTGGATCCCGAGTTGCGGACTCCGAAGCGCTCTCCGGCCCGGCCATTGACAAAGAGTCGGCCTCCGGTGGCACCGTAAAGGCAGGTATTGCCTACAATGGAGTTTTGCGCGGCAACGAACTCCTCATTGATGTTTTCGGGCGGGACGACGATGATTTCACCATTGGACATCCCCTTGCCAACGTAGTCGTTTCCTTCGCCGATCAGGGTGAGTTTGATGCCACCGCAGAGGAAGGTTCCAAAGGATTGTCCTGCGGAGCCCCGGAAGGTCAGATCGATGGAGTTTTTGGGAAGACCGTGATTCTCAAAGATCTCGGCGACCCGGCCGGCGGTGCGCGTTCCAATATTGCGGTCGGTGTTGACGACTTCGTAAGTCTTCTCGAACGGGCCGCGATCCATGAGGCCAGCCACCGGGCTTTCGCCCTCGGCAGCTCCGGTGTGTGCCGCGAGGTCCTGCAGGATCTCGAGATCGAGCGCCGGCTTGTGGAGACCGTCGTTTCGGGCTTCGGTGCAGGTGCGGACCGCATCGGGTTCCGCCCGATCGGCGAGAACTGCGGAGAGGTCGATGGTATTGGCCTTGGGGTGATCGGGGACCTCGCGTTGTTGGAGAAATTGCGAAGGACGTCCGATGAGCTCATTGAGCGAGCGGACTCCCAGGGTGGCCATCAGTTCGCGGGCTTCTTCGGCCACGCCCATCATGAAGTTCACAACGTGTTCGGGGGTGCCTTTGAACTTGGCGCGCCAACGGGGATCAGTGGTGGCCACGCCTACCGGGCAATTGTTGAGGTGGCACTTGCGCACGTAGACGCAGCCCATGGCGATCATGGCAATGGTGCCGAAGTTCATTTGCTCGGCCCCCAGAATCGCGGCAATGACGACATCGCGTCCGGTCCGAAGTCCACCGTCGGTCCGGAGTGTGACGTTGTTGCGAAGTCCGTTCATCATAAGAACCTGATGGGCTTCTGAAATACCAAGCTCCCACGGCAGACCGGCGTGCTTGGTGCTCGATAGCGGGGAGGCGGCCGTTCCTCCGTCGTGACCGGAAATCAGAATGTTGTCGGCACTGGCCTTGGCGCAACCGGCGGCGACCGTTCCCACACCTGACTCGGAAACGAGCTTAACCGTCACCTTGGCGGCAGGGTTCACCTCCTTAAGGTCGTGAATGAGCTGGGCCAGATCCTCGATCGAATAGATATCGTGATGAGGAGGCGGGGAGATCAGCTGAACGCCGGGTTGGGTGTTCCGAAGGCGGGCAATCAGGGCGTTGACCTTGTGGCCTGGAAGCTGTCCGCCTTCACCGGGCTTGGCTCCCTGGGCCATCTTGATTTCCAGTTCGCTGGCATTGACGAGGTAGTGGGCGGAGACCCCGAAACGACCTGAGGCGATCTGCTTGATCTCGGAACGGGCGTAGTTTCCATTGGGATAGGGCTTGAAGCGACGGGTGTCTTCTCCTCCTTCTCCCGAGTCGGACTTTCCACCAATACGATTCATGGCGATTGCCAGAGTTTCGTGAGCTTCGGGCGAGAGAGCTCCCAGTGACATCGCAGCCGTTGTGAAGCGCTTCACGATTTCCTCGGCCGGCTCCACTTCGTCAAGGGCGACCGGAGCGGCAGGGATCTTGAACTCGAGAATGTCCTTGATGGTGATCGGGTCGTTGGCGAGTGAGACTTTCACATACTCATCATAGTCCTCCTTTTTGCCGTCGCGGACGAAGGTGTGGAAGTTCTTGATGACGTCAGTGGTGAGAGCGTGTGCTTCGCCCGATTTCCGATAGCGGTTGTAGCCGGGATCACCAAGGTCGAGGCTCTTGCCTTCTTCAGGCTGGGCCTCCCAACCGGCGCGATGACGGACGAGCGACTCTTCGGCGATTTCAGCAAAGCCCACTCCGCCAATACGGGAATGAACACCGGTGAAGGCGTAATCGACGACATCTTTGCCCACTCCCAGTGCTTCGAAAATCTGAGCTCCTTGGTAAGAGTTGAGGACCGAGATGCCCATTTTGGACATGATCTTGAGGAGGCCTTTTTCTAGAGCCTTGCGATAGTTGGCCATGGCCTTCTCAGGGGTCATGTCATCGCCAGCCTTGCCGGAGGACACCACTTGGCGGACTGTCGAGTAACCGAGGTAAGGACAAACCGCGGTGGCTCCAAATCCGAAGAGGCAGGCGATCTGATGGGTGTCGCGGGCTTCGCCGGTGTCGACCACGATTGAGCAACGCAGACGTTTGCGGCAGCGGTTGAGGTGATGATGGATCGAGCCGGTGGAAAGGAGGGATGGAATGGGAACCCGCTCGGCCGAAGTGGCACGATCCGTGATAATGAGAATCTCGATTCCCTCGTTCACGGCAGCCTCGGCCTCGGAACAAATCCGGTCGAGAGCGGACTTCAAACCATCGGTTCCTTCGGAAACCGGCCAGGTGGCATCGATGACCCGGCTGGAGAAACCGTGTTCTTCGCGCTTCACGATGGTTTCCAATTCCTGTTCGAAGAGGAGGGCGGACTCCAATTGAAGAATGCGGGCATGCTCCGGAGTTTCGGAAAGAAGGTTCCTTTCCGGACCGAGTCCGGCTCCCAGGGTCATCACTGCCCATTCCCGAATCGGATCGATGGGTGGGTTGGTGACCTGAGCAAAGAGCTGCTTGAAGTAGGTGAAGAGGAGGCGCGGGTAGCGCGAGAGAGGAGCGAGCGGAATGTCGTCTCCCATTGAGAAGACGGCTTCCTGGGCGCCCTTGATCATTGGGGGGAAGACCATGTCGAGATCCTCCTTGGTCACTCCTTGGGTGACTTGATGGCGGGACAAGGTGACGTCGTCATAGTCTTCCGAGGGAACGTGAGGTTCCGGAGACGAGAATTTCTTGAGTTCCACGCGGTTTTCGTCGACCCACTTGGCGTAGGGCTTTTGTGCGGCAAGCTTCTCCTTGATTTCAGTATCGGTCAGAAGTTCACCGGTCTCGGTATTGCCGGAGAGCATCTGTCCCGGGCCGAGGCGGCCGCGGCGGATGATCTTGCTATTAGGCAGGACCACAGCACCTGATTCGGAACCAATGTAGAGGAGTCCATCGGATGTCAGAGAATAGCGGGAAGGACGAAGTCCATTCCGGTCCAAGCTGGCGCAGATCTTGATGCCATCGGTGTAGCAAAGTCCGGCAGGACCGTCCCACGGTTCGGAGAACGAGCGGATGTAGTTGTAGAATGAGCGGACCTCCTGGGAGATTTCCTGATCGTGGCGGAAGGCCGGGGGAACGAGCATGCACATGGCATGTTCAATGGGACGTCCGGAGAGAATGAGAAGCTCGAGGGCGTGGTCGAGTGATGACGAATCGGATTCGCCATCGATCATGAGGTTCTTGAGGAATTCGACGTCGTCTCCCCAGACATCGGACTCAAAGAATTCCTCGCGTGAGGCCATCCAGTTCCTGTTTCCGCGGACGGTATTGATTTCTCCATTGTGGCACATCATCCGGAAGGGCTGCCCGAGAGGCCAGGCCGGGAAGGTATTGGTGGAGAAACGTTGGTGGTAAAGCGAGATCCCGGTTTGAAAATCGGAGTTCTGCAGGTCGTCGTAGAAGGCCCGAAGGGTCTCGGGTGTCGCCAGACCTTTGTAGCTGATGAGGCGGCCGGAAAGGCTGGGGATGTAGAAGTTGTCCTGGCTCTCGAACTCCCGTTCGATTTCACGGCGGACAAGATAAAGGAGGCGTTCGAAGCGGTCTCCATCGGCCTCGGCAGGACGGCTGACGATCAGGTGTTGGATGTCAGGTTGGGTGGCGAGTCCGAGTTCTCCAAGTTCGCCCGGGTTGACTGGCACACTGCGCCATCCGACGAGGGGAACTCCCCGCTTGGAGAGAACTGATTCGGTGAAGGACTTGATTTGGGCTCCTGCGGCGGAATCGTTTCCGGGTAGGAAAAAAACACCGACGCCGAGATCATCGGCTGCGCCACTGAAGCCGAGGGAACTGGCGGCCTTGGCAAAAAGGGGCCGCGGAATCTGGCACAGCACGCCTGATCCGTCTCCGGTTTTACGATCAGCATCGACAGCGCCACGGTGGGTCATGTTGCAGACCGAGGTGATGGCGAGATCAATCACTTCGTAGGTCTTTTCTCCGTTCAAATTGGCGATGGCCCCCATGCCGCAGTTGGCGGTTTCGTTGCTCCATTCGTGGAGGGTTCCGGATGTGTCAGGGGTCTGGCGTGGATCGTAGAAATTCATGTTCAGGAATGACGTGTCAGGGTAATGCAGGATGTATGCCCATCGGGCGGACTCGCAAATCCGCAGGAAAGGGGCGGGAACTTAAGGCCGACTTGGGGGCGTTGCCAAGTGGAACTTGTCAGCCAAATTGTGGAAAATTTTATGAATTTTAGGCCTTTGTAGACCGTCTCAGACCTTTGATGAATTCTTGTTTAGGCCTTTTTGTCGTCGTTTTTACCTTTTTGTCCGTTTTGATTCTTCCTGCAGACGGAGGTGAAAAACCTATTTTGACTCGAGAATTGGCGGCAAAATTGATCGCTGAAGCCAATTTGGTCCGTCCGACGGAAGTTGTCGTTGGGCCGATGCATGTGGTTGAGCGCAAGCTCGATTCCGCAACGGTTGCCACGGAAGGGCTGTGTGTGACCTTCGTCGCCCCGCGGATCGTCAATGGCGGGCGGCGCCGGGAGGTCCAGGTGAGGACCTTTTTCTACGACCGGGAATGGGGCTGGTATCTTTATGCGATCGAAACGATCCGGGGGGGCGAGGCCATCGATATTGTCAGCGAAAAGAACGGTCGCTTCGAGGCGAGGTAGGGGCTGTGCCCGCGAATGACCTCCGCTCACGTCGGCTGGCCTTGCCCAGGGACTTGAGTCCCGGAGAGCTTCATTGATTGAAGTCGCTGGCCGGTTGGGTAGGCTTGCCGATCTCATGATTGAAAGATCCTGGATTGGAGAGGCGATGAAAAAGCTGTGGCTTCTTGCGTTGATAGGGGCCGTTCATCCCTCGAGCGGAGTTCAAGAGCGCCCGAACATTCTCTTTTGTATCTCCGATGATCAAAGTTATGAACACACGGGGGTAAATGGGGATCCGGTGGTGAAAACTCCCGCCTTTGACCGAATTGCTCGGGAGGGGCTCCGATTCACCCATGCTTTTTGTGATGCCCCGACCTGTGGGCCGTCACGCAGTGCCATCTTGACCGGGCAGGCGATCTGGCGGTTGGAGGAGGCCGGGAATATCCATAGTACCTTGCCCTCCAAATTTGCGACATATACCGGGTTGCTTAAGGAGGCTGGTTACTTTGTCGGCTACACCGGAAAGGGATGGAGTCCCGGACGTCTGGAACCGGGTGGGCGGAGCGAAAATCCTGCCGGGGTCGCCTTTCAGAAGAAGAGAACCCAGACTCCCTTCAAGGCCATGGGGGATACGGATTATGCGGGGAATTTTGAGGCCTTGGCTGCCGCCAGAGAAAATGGTCCACGTTGAGTGAGAGGATTTGGTGAAATCCAAATCCTAAGAAATGAACAAACAAAAGAGACACAAACCCGAAGAAATCATCCTGTTGCTGCGCGAGTTTGATAGCGGAAGTTTGAGCCAAGAGAGCTTCTGTCAGCAGAAGCAGATCTCAGTGGCCACCCTCAATCGATGGCGCAAGAAATTCGGCATGATGGAGGTGGCGGACGCCAAACGGCTCAAAGCCCTTGAGAAGTAAAACGCCGAGCTCAAGAAGATGTATGCCGATGCCATGCTCGGGATGAAGATCTTGCAGGAGACCATCGAAAAAAAAGCTCTAAGCGCGGCGCACCGACGGGATCTTGCACGATTGGCTGTTTCGGGGAAGCAGTGCAGCCAGCGCAAGGCCGCGACCATCTTTCACCTTCATCGATCGAC
>JBMHCW010000069.1:0-44355 GCA_049889715.1 Akkermansiaceae bacterium
AGCTCCGACCCCATCGAAGTCTGGGAATGAAAACGCCGGAGGAGTTTACGAATGGTTGGAATCCAGGCGAGAGGTGGCGCGCACAACAGGCTTCCTCCGTTTCGGCCTCCGCCCTTCACACCGGAAGCCGGTTGACATCGAGTCGGAAAGGGCTAACCAGAGGCCCCGCTCTTCTCACTCGGAGTGGGCCATTAACAGGAAGAGTGGCAGCTGGTTCAGACTTGGGGATTTTCCTCCACCTTCATCAGATCCCCGGACGCGCCGCTGAAATAGGAGCGAACCATGGTTCGCAGGATGAGGATAAAGGGGAGTCCGATGAGGGTAAGGAGCAAGGCGGGCTTGAGGCTGGTGACCAGAATCCGTCCTTCGGTGGGGGCAAGACCAGCGAGGGCCGCAAAAATCGAGAAGGCCGCGATGAGAAGGATGAGACCATCAGCCAATCGAAAGAAGAGGGTGTGGCGATTGGATTTGGGAAGCCATTCGGCATACGAATTGTGCCAAAAAGACGAGAGGGTGATGAGGATCACGATGGGCAGGAAATTCAGGGAGGCGAAGAGAAACCCGGTAGGTGTTTGAGCCCTTAAGGTCGGGAAGACCAGAATCGAAGCAGCGGCGGCACTGATGGCGATGAAAGGCGCCTTGAAGAGGACCTCCCGCAGACAAAGTTTCTCAAGGGTGGGAAGGCCGATGGGAAAGGTTTGATAGGGACAGGACTGGGTGTGGGGCCCGATTTCTTGGGCGGAATTGAAATGGCCGGTGTGGAAGGTGCACCGGAAGAGAAAGTGGAAAATGGCACCGACAAACACCACTGTAGAGACAGGTTTCATGGCGTTGGGCGGGATCAGCCATTCTTGACGGGTCAGCCAAATCAGACCCAATCCGATGAGGGTCGCTGTCAGCCAATCCCGGAGCCAATTCGTCTGAGTGATCCCTGCGATCTTGAGGATGGATTTTTCTTTGGCGGATCGGTTATTCCATAGGAGTGACTCGACGAGTCCCCGGGGTTCAGGTGGAGTCTCAAAGACGTCATCGGGAAGATCCTCGTGCGCTACGAAGAGCTCTTCGTAGCCGCCTTGTTCGTCCCAGTCTTCATAGAAGCGATCCCGGGGGAACGGTCCGATGGTGGACCACAATTTTCGAGTCGCGACGACCGTGGCGCCTCCCGCAAGGAAGCATGCCAGAACAATCCCCGGTGAGGTCAGGGCGGCATGCCAGGGGAGCCAGTGGACGATGGGAGTGACTGCCTTCAGGATTGTTGAAGAGATAAATCCGAAAAAGGTCAACGCGGCGAAACCGAAGAGCGAGATTTGATAGGTCCAGCGAAAGCGGGGGAGATAGGAGATGGACAGGAGCCCGAGAAGGGCGGCGAAGATCACCATCGAAACAAACGCGGAAGCTAGGAAGGGACCTGATGCTCCGGTTGCGCTGCCCAGAAAGGCGGAGGCAAGAAGGCCGTTGCAGAGTGGGGATTTCCAGTCGCTGTGGATTTGTCGATCAAGCCGGCTGGTGCTGAAGGGAAGAAGGTAAGTGGCTTCTTCCAGCAGTGGCCGGTTGGCAATGTCATTGAGCTCGCTCAGGGTCATGGCGGCGATGACGGGAAGGAAGAGAGCGAGAAAGACATCGCCACGCTCATGCCCGGCGAGAAAGAGCGCGGCGACGACGATATAAAGAAGCGTCCATAGGGCGGATGAGACAGACTTACTGATTCGTCGGATTGCCAGATGAAAGCAGTGGCCGGGGGCGGAGGACTCCCATTCACGGGCGGCCCCATTCAAGCGTTCCCCAATCCCGGCATTGCGAAAGTGCTCTTTCTTCATTCCTCGTCTTCGGAAAAGTATTTCAGAACGGGGTCAGCTTCATCGAGCAACTGTTGAAACCTCGCCGGCGTGCCATCGAAGTAGATCCCCTGATCGTGGATGAGGAGAATCCGGTCGGAAAAGTTGAGGGCATAACTGACGAGTTGAGTGGTGTAAATCACACTGCGCCCATCGGCGGTGGCTTTTCGAAGAAGCGTTCGCATTTCCTTCAGTCCCGAGGCATCCATGCCGGAGGCAAACGGTTCATCGAGGAGGGCGATGGGGGCCTGCGATCCTTCGTAGCAGGAGAGGGCTACTTTGAAGCGTTGTCCTCTTGAGAGAGAAAGCATGGGAAGGCGGGCTTTTTCGGCGAGGTTGAATCGTTCGAGCAGGGCGAAGAGCTCCTGTTCCGCGTGATCCTGCTCGCGGCCGTAGAGAGTGAGCCAGATCTCGAGGTTTTCGAGGACCGTCATTTCCTCGAAGAGGGCCGGGAAGTCGGGGAGGTAGAAAATCTTTTCGCGCTGTTTCTCGGATAAGCGGTTCAGGCGTTCACCCGCGATCTTCAGTTTTCCGGAATCCAATCCGAGGAGTCCGGCGATCATGCGGAGCAGGGTGGTCTTGCCCGCTCCATTGCTGCCAAGCACGACGACAAGTTGCCCCGCGGGAATGGTGAGGTTGACCTGGTTGAGAACGTTGAGGGTTCCAAAACTCTTGGAGGCCGAGTCAAGGGTCACGAGAGGTTGATCCGAGGACATGAAGAGGGCGGGTGTGGATCAATCCTTGGTTTGCACCGAATTCCACCAGGTCTTGTTAGGCTGGTAGTCGGGCTTGAGGAAATTAGCGTGTTGGGTCTCGAGCTGGGCCTTGCGCTTGGTGTGCATGTTTTTGATCGAGGCGGCTTTCTTTTCAGCATCAAAGCGCGGATCGGGCTGCGGAATCTTGGCTCCGACTTCCTTGAGGTGTGCTGAGAGTTCGGCGGAAAGGCGTTTCACGATGTCGGAATGGTTGTCCGCGATGTTGGTGGTTTCGCCCACGTCGTCCTTCAAGTTGTAGAGCTCTTCGCGACCGTCTTCGTAATAACGGATCAGTTTGAAATCACCCTTGCGGATGATGCCGGAAGGCTCGCCGCCTTGGTTTCCGTAATGGGGATAGTGCCAGCAGAGAGAGCGTGCTGAACTTTTGCCCTTGAGCGCAGGAACCAGCGATTGTCCGTCGACGTGAGCCTGGGGAAGAAGATCCAGGCCGGCCAGCTCGAGGAGGGTGGGGTAGAAATCGGTGCCGGTGGCGAATTGATCGGAGGTCGATCCCGGTTTGGTGACTCCCGGGGCTTTGATGTAGTAGGGCTGGCGAATGCCGCCTTCCCACTGGCGTCCCTTGCCGCCGCGGAGGGGAAGACAGGCGGTCGCGAAGGCATCGCCCGATGACACTCCGCCATTATCGGAAGTGAAGACGATGATGGTGTTGTCGTCGAGACCGAGCTTTCTGAGGTTCTCGGTCACGATGCCCACCGCGTCGTCCATCGACTCCATCATGCCGGCGTAGATCGGGCAGTCCTGAACCTGACGAACGGGGAGGGTGCGGTCGTTTTTGAATCGTTCCTTGGCCAGTCCGGCGTCAGTGGCCTTCTTGCGGTATTTTTTCCACAGGTCGGGGGAGGTTTGGATGGGGCCGTGGACCGAGTAAAAAGAGAGGAAGGCGAAGAAGGGTTTGCCGGACTCTTGCTTGATGAAGTCGACAGTTTCATTGGCCAGCCTGATGGGGAGGCATTCCCCGGCAGGACCGTCTTCCATGGCGGGATTTTTGTAGGGGGAAAAGTAGCCGCCGCGCGGGCTGCCTGAGGAATAACCACCTTTGTTGATTTCGAACCCATGGTCTTCGGGTTTGGAACTTTCGCCGCCGAGGTGCCACTTGCCGGCAAAGAAGGTGCGGTAGCCCCCGGCTTGCAAGGCTTCGGCGAGAGTGGTCGCTTCGTCAGGCAGGTTGTGTTGGTAGTCGGGAGGGAGGACGCGGTCGTTGCGTTTCCAATTCATGCCGGTGGCGGCGCCGATCCAGTCGGTGATGCCGATGCGGGCGGGGTATTGTCCGCTCATGATGGAGGCGCGTGAAGGCGAGCAGACCTGGCAGGTCGAGTAGCCGTTGGTGAAGCGCATTCCTGACTTTGCGAGGGCATCGATGTGTGGAGTTTCGTAGTAGGTCGATCCTTCGCAGGAGAGGTCCTTGATGCCCAGATCATCGGCCAGAATGAAGACGATGTTAGGTTTGGCGAAGGCAGCGGCAGAAAAGATCGTCAAGACAAGGAGAGTTTTGAGCATCATGGTTTTATTGAGGGCTTCCGATGGGAGCTTGCAAAGCCGGAACTGAGGAAAATTGGATTCATGAGAAAAGCACGAAATATTTGTCGTATTTATTTGAGCTTTGGGACGAAAGGAGTAAGGTCCCGACGCAGAGAAGAATCTCTGTCCTTCACCCCACTTTTTTGACTCATGTCCCGATCTAAAAATCCGGTTACCAAGCTGACCGCTGCTTTTCGAGAGTTTCTTCGTCTGGAATCCGCCGGCGGTATTCTGTTAGTGGTGACGACCGTACTGGCGATGATCTGCGCGAACTCTCCGCTGCGTGAACTCTACGAGTCTTTTCTGGGGACACCGGTTCAGCTCCGGGTGGGAGCGTTGGATATCGACAAGCCGCTGATCCTTTGGATCAACGACGGGTTGATGGCGGTCTTCTTCTTTTTAATTGGACTGGAATTGAAGCGGGAGTTGGTCGAAGGGGAATTATCCCAGCCTAACAAACTGGTGCTTCCGGCGCTGGGGGCGTTCGGAGGAATGGCCATACCTTCTCTGGTTTACGCCATTTGCAACTGGGGCGACTCGGTGGCGATGCAGGGATGGGCGATTCCGGCTGCGACCGACATTGCTTTTGCCTTGGGGATTTTAACTCTTCTGGGGAATCGAGTGCCGCTATCGTTGAAAGTCTTTTTGGTCTCGCTGGCGATTGTCGATGATATCGGGGCGATCGTGATCATCGCTCTCTTCTACACGGCCCAGCTTTCATTGACGGCTTTGGGAGTGGGCGCTATGGCCCTGGTCGGCTTGTTTGTGTTGAATCGACGTGGTGTTGAGAAATTTACTCCTTACCTCTTCGTCGGATTGATCCTCTGGGTAGCGGTCTTGAAGTCGGGTGTCCATGCCACCTTGGCCGGGGTGGCGCTCGCGGTCTTTATTCCGATTCACACCAAGAAGGAAGGTTCCAAGTCCTTGTTGAAGTCGCTGGAACACGATCTTCACAGCACCGTGGCCTTCGTCATTCTTCCCATCTTTGCTTTCTCCAACGCCGGAGTTCCACTGGCGGGAATGACAATGGACGCTCTCTTCAGTTCGGTCCCCTTGGGCATCATGCTTGGCTTGGCTGTTGGAAAGTTCATCGGTGTCTACTCGATGGTTTGGATGGGGATCAAACTGGGTTGGACCGAGATGCCGCAGGGCATGACCTGGGGATCCCTCGCCGGGGTGTCCTTCCTCTGCGGAGTGGGATTCACGATGAGTCTGTTCATCGGGTCCCTGGCCTTCGAAGGAGGTGGGTTGACCTACGAAGGAAGCGAACGCTTGGGAGTCTTGCTCGGGTCAGGAATCTCGGCTGTGATCGGAGTTGTCATCCTCTCGAGAGTGCTTCCTCCGGCCAAAGACGATTAGCGGATTACTTGTTTTCGATTCGATAGACGTTTGATTTCGAACGAAGGTAGAGCGCTTTCCCGTCGAGAGCGGGAGAGGCCATGAAACCATCGTCGAGTTTGTTGGTGGCGACAACAGTCAGCTCGCTGTCAGGTTTCACGACGAAGGAAGATCCGTTTTCACTGGTGAAGTAAAGATGGCCGTCGGCGTAAACTCCCGAGGCTGAGAAGGGAGCTTTGAGGGCGATGAACTTTTCGATCTCTCCACTGGCGGCATCGATACGACTCAGGATGCCGGTTTCGGAGGTCACGTAGATCTTGCCGTCGACGATCAGGGGAGAGGATCGGTTGGGCATGCGCTTGAAGATATCCCATTCGACATGAGTCTTGGTGACGTCGCCTTTGAGGTCCTTGTCGAGGCGGACGCCGAGGAGGTGGGCTTTTCCGAAGCCGGTGTTGATGATGGCCATTTTGTCATCGATGAAGGCCGGAGTGGCGGCATTGGAGAAGCCGGAGTAAGTGATCTTCCAGAGTTCTTTCCCGGTGGCGGCTTCGTATCCATAGCAGGCCTTGGCGCCGGGACTGACTAGTTGGTCCACTCCGTTCAAGGTCACGAAGTTGGGAGTGGTGTAAGCCTTGCGGAAGTCACCGTCGCCCCGGATCTTGCCTCCTGCTTCCACATCACCGTAGTCGGTGGTGCGATCGGTTTTCCAAACGGTTTTGCCGGTCTTCCGATCGAGAGCGGTGAGGTATTGAACATCGACTCCATCCATGCTGAGGATGAGGGTTTCCTTGTAGAGTACGACCGAAGATCCGGGTCCGCGGAAGTGTTGGCAGGGAAGATCCCGGCGCTCCCAAATGGTCTTGCCGGTCTTGCGATCGAGAGCAGCGGTTCCGTAACTGCCGAAGTGAATATAGACCCGTTCCTCGTCGATGGTCGGTGAGCAGGAACCGTAACCGTTGACCTTGTTGCTCAAGGGTTCGGGCTCTTCGTTTTCGAAGAGAAGAATGTCGTGGAGCTTTTTCCCCGATTCCTTGTCGAGACAGACGGCGTACATTTTCTTGCCATCTTCGGTGGCGTTGGTCAGCCAGACCTGGTCGCCCATGACGACCGGCGTGGACCAGGCCCGACCCGTCACCGGAGTTTTCCAGACGATATTTTTGTCTTCGCTCCATTCGGTGGGAAAGCCGTGGAGCTTGCCGTCGTTGGAGGGGTAGATGCCGTCGTTGGTAGGCCCCCGGAATTGCCGCCACTCAGCGGAGATTGGCAGAAGGGTGGTTGCGAACAGGCCGAGGGCCATCCATCGTTTGGTCATTCGAAGAATCTCGCTTGCGAGGGAGGGTCCATCAAGACGGAAGTTCGCGTCGGAGTTGATCAAGGAAATTCCGCAGAACATCCGTCCGTTCTTTCGCAAGTGCGCGGCCAGCGGCTGTTTTCATGGTCTTCTCAAGCTTGAGGAGTTTGTTGAAGAAATGATCGATGACGTAGCGGGCGTCGTCGGGTTCCCGCGTTTCACAAAAGGGATCGTCCCGGCTCATGAGATCGGAATTCATGTGGCCGCCCAGCATGAGGCACCGGCTCAGCCCGAAGGCGCCGAGAGCATCGAGCCGATCTGCATCTTGAAGAACCATCGCTTCGATGGATTCGGTCGGAATATTGGCAGAAAAGCTGTGGGCCGCGATGGCGTGGTGGATGGCGTCCAGGTGTTCCTCAGGATATCCTGCGTCCCTGAGGAGGGAAACGGCGTGATCGGCCGCAAAGCTCGAGGCCTGGCTTCGTTTCGGGGAGTCTTTTGGGACGTGAACGCAGTCGTGGAGCCATGCTGCCGGGGTGACGATTCTCAGGTTTGCCTCCTCCTGAAGGGCCAGTTTTCGCGAATTGGCGACGACCCGCTCGATGTGGGGGAGATCATGGGCGGGGTCGGATTCTTCAAGATCAACGACCCAACTCCGGAAAATTTCGCTCCACTTTTGTTCTGTAGTCATCAAATTCGTCGAAAGTCTGGGTGCTCAATCGAGGTAAACTCCCGAAAGACAATTCCAAGTTCAAGTTCTCGACAATATGAAATCGCTGATTCCCCTCATTTTTCTGACGCTGCCACTGGCGGCGGAACATCATGGTGCCAACAAGCTGACCGACGCTGAAAAGAAGGAAGGTTGGACCCTACTCTTCGACGGCAAGAGCACGGAGCATTTTCGCAACTACAAGGCCGAAGGCATCAAGGACGCCTGGCAGGTCAAGGACGGAGCCCTGACTTTGACCAAAAAGGGTGGCGGCGACATCATTACCAAGAAGCAATTCGATTCCTTTGAGTTCAAGGTGGACTACCGCATTTCCATCGGCGGCAATTCAGGCCTGATGTATCACGTAACCGAAACCGAGGGAACCCCTTGGCGAACCGGCCCCGAGATTCAGATCCAGGACAACGTGAAAGGCAAGGATCCGCAGAAAGCCGGATGGTTGTATCAGCTCTACAAGCCAGCTGAAGGTGTCGATGCCACCAAGCCGGCGGGCGAGTGGAACACCCTGCACATTTTGATTACTCCCGAGAAGTGCGTCCAGTGGATGAACGGGACCAAGTATGTCGAATACGTGAAGGGATCCGAGGACTGGGACAAGCGCGTGGCTGCTTCCAAGTTCAGCAAGTTCAAGAATTTCGGCAAGCCCACCAAAGGGCATATCTGCCTTCAGGATCACGGAAACGTGGTGTCCTTCCGCAACATCAAGGTGCGCGAAATCAAGAAGTAAACCTTCGCTCAGTTCTCTCACAAAAAGCCCGCGCCGGATCGTCCGGTGCGGGCTTTTTCGATTCGGGGAGGAAATGAATTTTACTTCTTCTTATCGAAGGGTGCCCGGGCATTGGCCGTGATCTCGGCATCGATCTCTTCCATGCGGGCCTTGAGTTTGGCTACGAGCTCGGGCTTCTCAGTGGCCAGGTTCTTTTGTTCGCCAAGGTCTTCCTTCAGGTTGAAGAGCATGGTCTGTCCCTGGGCCGGGTTCTTTTGATTTCTGCGACGAGGCTTCTTGATGAGAAGCTTGTGATCGCCGACGCGGATGCCTTCGAGATTTCCCTGGGAGGTGTAGTAGACGAATTCGTTCCGGGGAGATTTATCATTGTTCTCGAGGAGGTGGGTGATGCTGGTGCCATCGATGACGGTGTTGCCGGGAAGGGACGTCCGAGTCAGTTCGGCGATGGTGGGGAGGAGGTCGATGGTGCCACAGAGTTGGTCGCAGGTCGTTCCGGCGGGGATTCTTCCGGGAGCCCACATCACGCAGGGAACACGCTGTCCACCTTCGAAGGTCGTTCCTTTGCCGTCTCGAAGAGGTCCGGCGGACCCACCGTGGTGTTTGAAAGGAAGCCACGGGCCGTTGTCGGTGGTGAAGATGAGGTAGGTGTTCTTGTCGAGCTTGAGCTCGCGGAGAAGATCGGCAATACGACCGACTTCGGCGTCGATGTGTTCGATGACATTGATGTAGGCATTCTTCGGGTCGGGGTCGCGGATCTCATCCGGAACATAAAGAGGAATGTGTGGCATCGAATGCGGAAGATAGAGGAAGAAGGGTTTGTCCTTGTTGGCCTTGATGAACTCGAGAGAGCGATCGGTGTAGCGTCGGGTGACGGTGCGTTGGTCGACAGGGATCTCGATGATCTTTTCGTTCTCCATCAGGGGAGTTTTCCATTTGGTCAGAGTGGATTCGGGGTCGTCCCAGAGAATGTCCATCCCGTCGGGGCCGCCCTTGGGTTTGCCCTTGTTGTCGGGATGGTTCATGTCATTGGAGTAGGGGATTCCGTAATAGGAATCGAAGCCATGAGCGGTGGGAAGGGTTTCGGGATGATGTCCCAGGTGCCATTTACCAACACAAGCGGTGGCATAACCTTGCGCTTTCAGATGATCGGCAATGGTGTGCTCCGAGGCATTGAGGCCGCGGGTTGAAGCTGGAAAGAGAACATGACGGTGCATGCCGACTCGCTTTGGATAGCACCCGGTCAGGAGAGCGGCCCGGGACGGGGTGCATACGGGGGAGGCCACCATGAAGTTGGTGAAGCGACGGCCCTCCCTGGCGAGGCGGTCGATGTGGGGAGTTTTGATTGTGGTTGAGCCGAAACAGCCGAGGTCGCCGTATCCCTGGTCATCGGTGAAGATGATGACGAAGTTCGGCTTGTCGGCTGCTCCTGCAATCAAGGTGATTGAGGCAAAGATGAGAGAGACGAGTCGTTTCATAGAAGGAGTTAGAGAACGTCGAGTCTGGTCAAAAAATTGCAGCGGGCCGAGCAGGAAGGTGGATTTGTCGAGGAGAAGACCCTAGTCTGAGCGCGATGCCTCATGAATCGATGATCGTCAGCCCCGCCGATGAAGAACGGATGGTTTTGTCGTCCGAGGGGAAGAAGTTGCAGGTCCCCGATGATTGGGCGTTGCTTCCTCCGGGAGATGCGGCCTTGAGCCGTCGAATCAAGAAGGATGGTCCGAGTTGGACGGTCATCGAGTGGAGACGTCGGAAGAAATACTCGCATGGAATCTGGGCGCCGGCGGAGAGGATCGACTTCTTACGGAAGCAGCTGGAGGAAGAACGGGCGGATCCGTCCTATCAGTGGAAGCTGGAAGCCGGGCGGAAGAGAAGGGCGAAGGAGCAGGAAAATTATGCCGGGGAATTTGAGCAGGCGATTCTGGAATTTCTCTCCTTTTCCGATGAGTTCCAGGAAATGGCGGTCGAATTGGCAAAACGAGTCACCTTGCACGCCATTCCGGTGGGGAGTGGTACGGTGGCGCGCACCAAGACGATTCCGGTCGAGAGACGAGCCGAAGCGGCGGTGATCGCCTGGATGCGACATCAGACGACGGCTTACGATGAAATGACCATTCCCCGGGCCCGCGGAGAACGACGGGAAGTGCGGAGAATGCTGGCCGGACGGTCGCGCGAGATTCTCGAGTCTTATCGAGAGGGAGTCGAAGTTGATCCCGGGTGCCCGTTGAAAAAGGCGCTGGAGAGTTGATCTTTGCGATAGATCGAGGGACGGCGCTCCGGTATGAATGAGTCCTTATGACCTTGCGCCCTTCGCTTCTTGCTCTCCTCGGTGTTTCTTTGCTTTCGCTTCTGACGGCGGAGGAAAAGAAACGACCTAACATTTTGTTCATCATTGCGGATGACCAGTCGCCTTTTGACTTGAAGGTCTATGATCCCGATTCGGCGTTGGAGACTCCCGTGCTTTCGAAGATGGCATCAGAGGGCATGGTGATTGATGGGGCTTACCATATGGGGTCTTTTTCGGGGGCGGTCTGTACTCCATCACGTCATATGGTCATGTGCGGGAGAACGGTTTGGCATCTTCCGAATGCCAAGGGTTTGGTGGGAGACAAGTTTTGTCCCGAGGGGATGGAAGCCAATACCCTGGCGGCAGTCTTCAATCGGGCGGGATATGACACGATGAGAACCTGTAAGCGGGGGAATAGCTACGAAGGTGCCAACAAACAATTCACGGTGCGCCATGATGCCACCAAGCGTGGTGGAACCGAAGAAACAGGAAGCGCCTGGCATGGCAAGCAGGTCTTGAATTTCTTGAACGAGAGACAGGCCTCCAAAGACGAGGATCCCTTTCTCATCTACTTCGGCTTTTCCCATCCGCATGACGTGCGCGATGGAACTCCCGACTTGTTGGAGAAATACGGAGCAGTCAACCATACCGATAAAAATTCATTGCCGCCGGCGAACGCGAAGCAACCGGCCCTTCCGGTCAACTACCTGAAGGGGCACCCGTTTCATCATGGTCATCCGGGACTCCGTGATGAGGTTTCGGTGAAGGGCGTTTGGGAGAGGAGAGATGAACGAACAATCCGCAACGAGCTGGGGCGGGAATTTGCCTGCTCGGAAAACATCGATATCCAGATTGGAAAGGTTCTCGAAAAGCTCAAGGAAATGGGTGAGCTGGAAAACACTTATATCGTCTATACCGCCGATCACGGAATGGCGATTGGTCGGCACGGTTTGCAGGGAAAGCAGAACCTCTATCAACACACCTGGCGTGTTCCCTACATCGTCAAAGGTCCGGGGATCAAAGCGGGCACTCGTGCCACTGGGAATGTCTACCTGCTCGATACCCTAGCGACCCTCTGTGATTTTGCCGGGATCAAGTCGCCTGAATCAAACGAAGGCCTGAGTCTTCGTCCGGTGCTCGAGGGAAAAAAGGACGCACTGCGCGAGGTGTTGTATGGAACCTATTCCGGCGGGACGAAACCCGGAATGCGTTGTGTCAAGAAGGGCGACTGGAAGTTGATCAAGTATGACGTCATGGACGGAGAGGTTCGCGAAACTCAGTTGTTCAACTTGAAGGAGAATCCCAACGAATTCATCAAGGAGCACGGGAAGAATGATCCCAAATTGACCAATCTTGCCGGTGATCCTGCTCATGCTGCCAAGCTCAAAGAGATGGAGGCTCTTCTTCTCGAGGAAATGCGCAGGCTGAACGATCCTTATCGTTTGTGGAACCAACCTGATGACGGTCTAACTCCTCCGAAGGGTAGAGGCAAAAAGCCGAAAAGGAATAAGAAGCCCAAGAAGTAGGTTCTTAGCGATTGATCATTACTGCTCTCTTCTTGAACCAGAGAGCTTCTTCCTTCATCTCGTGTTCTTCGAGAAACTTGGAGAGTTTTTGGTATCGAACGGCTGGGTCGAATTTGAGACCCCAGTGAAGTTTACGAAGGCAGACCGGGCAGGCGTGCAGGGGAGCCCGGTCGGTTTCCTGCATGCTGTTGGATCCATTCATGAGACAGTGGAAGTGGATGCAGTGGCGGATGCCGAAGGCGTGTCCGGTTTCGTGGGAAATGACCTTCATGGTCCGCTTGAGGCTGAGTGTCGGATCATCTCCGTAGCGGGCGAAGCTGAAGACTCCGACTCTGTTTTTGATACGTGCCATCCCGAAGACAAAGTTCCAGTCGGGTGAGGGATAGAGGTCGGTCATGGTGACTCCCATGACGACATAAGCGTCCCGGGGGACTCTTCGCTGTAGGGTGTCGAGGAGGTCGACGCAATTGAGTTGGAGCCTGTTCTTTTCTCCCCGTCGTTTAATGCCGGGATTTGTAAGCGCATCAAAGGCGGGAGCCATCTTGACCTGCATGGGGTGGAAGTAGGCCTCGAGATAGGACTTCAGGGTGGTGAGTTTCGGAGCGGAATCGGGGAATGCGCCGATGGGTTGGAGGTAGATGAATTTGCGTCCTTGAGCTCCGGGTTTGTTGGGGTTGGAGGCGACAAACTGAGGGAAGGTCTGTCCGGGTTCCGGGTGGGAGGAGAGCCAGTCTCCGAAGCCTGGTTTGGGGATAGGTTTGAATTCATCGCCAGGGGTAACGGCTCGTCGCATCTTGGTCGAAAGATAGGCGGTGGGGCCGATGGCTTTCTCGCGGGCTTCTTTCGAGGGCGGTTTGAAGGCGGCGAGTCCAGGGAGGAGGACGACGGGAATCAGAAGGATCCATTTTTTCATGATGTGTCAGGATAGTAGGTGGACTATCAGATTTGATTGCACCCCGGGGAGAATCAAGCTCGAATGGCGAAGCATGAAAATTTTCCATCCTTTGGTCATCACGGTTTTTTCTCTTCTTCCTGCTCTTGGTGAGCGGGATCCCATTCGATTGACCCAGGGGCCGATGCTTGGTCATGTCACGGATTCTTCGGTCCGGGTCTGGGCGAGAACTTCCGATCCCGGCGAGTTTACGGTGAAGTTCGGCAAGGTCGAGGGGCAGCCCACTGGAGAGGTGGCGGGGAAGACCGTGATCTCGAGCGACAATACCGGGGCTCTGACGGTGGAGGGATTGGAGGCCGATACCCGCTATCATTATCGCGTTTGGGTCAATGGAGTTCCGCAGGGGCAGCCGGGAACTTTCCGCACCCTGCCCAGTGTCGAGGAAAGCTGGAATGCCGAGTATAATCCGGAAGGCTTGTTCAACTTCCGCTTCGAGGTGGGATCGTGTGCCAACCAGAATCCGCTCCATGGCATCGGACATCCGGCTCCTCTTTACGAAAACCTGAATCGTTCATGGTCCGACAAAGTTCATTTCCACATCATGAACGGAGACTGGCTCTACGAAGAACTTCGGGAGTATCCGCCGGAAGCGTGGAGGCTCCTGCAAGGTGTGGAGACGCTTCCGTCGACCGTTGAGGTCATGCCCACCATTGTGGGCGTCTGGGAGAACTACAAGCTCTACCTTGATCGTGGCATCGAGCTGTCGAAATGGCATCGGAACATGCCTTCGTATTTCACCTTCGATGATCATGAGTTGGTGAATGACATTTGGGGAGCGGGGTCTTTAGGAAAGAGGCATCGCAGAACGGTATTCCGCGATATCGGGACGCGGGCCTGGTATGACTATCTGGGGTGGGCCAATCCGGTGGAGCATTCCCAGCGGGTTCATTTCGGGAGAGGGGACATGAAGAAGGGGAGCAATCTCATTGTGGATCGCTCGGTTGACTTTACCCAGCTTCCTCTGGATCAGATGTTGAATCTCCACGTGCATTGGGGGACGAAGGAAGCGGGAGCCAACGACCTGCAATACGACAATGACGAGGGGCACAAGAATTCCTACGTTTACGGGATCGATGAAGTCGTCGACAAGCACACTTTGAAGCTGCACATGCCGGCCAAGGTGGACGGGGAGGTTTCTTATTCCATCGGTCGGAGTAGCTACGGAAAATTCCGGGTTTCGAATTGTGAATTCTACTTGCTCGATACCCGGGGAGCGAGGGACATGCACGATGTGACGGACCGAGGGAAGAAAGGCCTGTCGATGCTTGGAGCACAACAACGTGATTGGTTGATCGAGTCGATGAAGAACAGCGACGCGAAGTTTTTCTTTCTGACTTCTTCAGTCAACTTCATGATTCCCCACAGTGGAGCGGGCGGTGTGGAAGCTGCGGCCAACAAGGAAGAGGCCTGGACGGGATTCTTTGATGAGCGCGAAACCTTGATTGCGGAGTGGGAGAAGTTGGGGAAGCACGTCTTTGTTCTCACCGGTGATCTGCACAACAGCTTTGTCATTCAGGTGACGGATAAGATCTGGGAGTTCGGCTGTGGGCCGCACAACAGTGTGAACCATGTTCCGCTCAATGACGAGAGTGACCGTCCCGCGACGGGGAAGTGGAAGTTTGGTCCCCGTGAGTGCGACATCAAGTGGAGCAGCTACATCCTCCCGGACGTCCCACGTCTGCAGCGCCTGTATCCGTACTTTTGCGTCGTTCAGGTGAACAACGTCTTCAATATGCCGCAGAAGCTCGGCGAGAAACGTTTGGTGGCTTACCCGCATCCGCAGGTGGTCTTTCAGTACTATGACGGGCGGACCGGTGAGCTGGCGTATGCGCAGTCTGTGACTGTTCCCAGGTAAATGACAGGGGAGAGTCGCTAGTGTTGTGTTTGCTTTTGAGTTGACGGCACCGTTTTTTTTTGATGTATTAGGCTTTATGAAACGTGGGAGTTTGAAATTGTTGTTGTCGGTGGGAGGTGGAGTTGTTTCTACCTCGGGGTTTGCGGTTGGTGCAATTGCCATGGGACCCGCGGCACCGGTCAATGTGGCATTGAACAAGCCTACGTTCGGGGATACGGCCTTCGGTGCCCCGACGAGCCGGGGAAACGACGGGATTGATGGTTTTGACGCTTCCGGCAACTGGACGCACGCGAATTATCCCTCTTCGGCTGTTCCCTATCCCGGGGAGGCGACCAATGCCCCCAATGCCTACTGGGAGGTTGATCTGCAGGGCAGCTTTAATCTTGATAGCTTTTCGGTTACCGATCGCGTGGGTTGCTGCGACCCCAGTCGTCTGGATGGGTCAACGGTGACCTTGTTTGGAGCCGGGAATTCGATCGTCGGCACCCAAACTTTGGCAGGGGCTGCTGGCGGAGGCGGATTCGAATTGTTCAATAACGGGGGGCTTGGCTTTGCGGGAGTGGAGCGGGTCAGGATCGACGGTGTGACCCAGTATTTCCAGTTCTCGGAGTTCGAGGCCATTTCGTCCATGGCGACACCGATCAACTGGGCCTTGGGAGCTTCGGCACAATTTTACAATTCCACCGGAACAGCAGTTTCGGCGTGGAACACACTTCCAGCCTCAAACGTGACTGACGGAATTCTTGGGACCTTGTCTCATCCCCTGGATCAAACGGCTGCTGGTTATTACCTCGAGGTCGATTTGGGGCAGGAAATCCTGGTGGACAGTCTGGATTTGACGGGGCGGACCGATGGATGCTGCCCGGAGCGTTTGCAGGATTACACCATCGAGTTCGTCGATGGTGCCGGAACGGTCGTTCACACCATGAACCAGGCCGGGCAAACGACGACGACTGAGAATATCGACGTGATCTCCAGTTTTGGTGGCGAGGGTCCCTTGGCTCAAAGAATCAGGATCATCAACAGCAGTGGCGATAGTTACGGTCCGCAGGTGGGAGAGCTGCAGGTCTACGGCATCACGCCAATTCCCGAACCTTCCGGTGCGGTCCTGTCGATGCTGGGTTGTCTGCTTCTAGTTCGTCGGCGTCGATAGACGGGGCCTGAAGGTACGAGAATTTTGGAACCGCCGGACTCTGTCAACCACTGTCCGGGGGACTTCCAGTGATTGACCAACGAAAAAGACCCATGAAAACAGCAATAGGAGCAGCATTGATTCTGATATCCTCCGGAGTTCAGGCCGAACTTCAGGAGGTGAATGTGGCCTTGGGAAAGGCTACCTTTGGCGATGTGTCCTTCGGGGCTCCAACAAGCCGGGGCAATGACGGGGTTGACGGTATCGCGGCCGCCGGGAACTGGACTCACGCGGATTATCCGACCTCGGCGACTCCCTATCCCGGAGAAGTGGATGTGGCTCCAAATCCCTATTGGCAGGTCGATCTCGGTGAAGCATTTGACCTGACCCGCATCGAGCTGGTTGACCGGGTAGGGTGCTGTGACCCGAATCGCCTGAACGGTTCAACGATCAGTTTGTTGGACGAGACCGGAACCGTGATTGGAGAGCCGGTTCTGGTGGAGGGATTCCTACCTGCCAGCACGGTCGACAACGCGACGAAGTCCTATGACAACGAAGGTGCCGGATGGGCCGGGGTGTTTGCCATTCGGATCGATGGCCTGTCCACCAATCAGTATTTCCAGTTTTCCGAATTCCGGGCCTTTTCAATTCAGGACGTCTTGCCGAATATGGCTCTTGGAGCGCCCGCCCAGTTTTATGATGCCACCGGGACTGCGGTTCCCTCATGGAATACTCTTCCAGCCTCACATGTGACTGATGGAATAGGCGGGACGGTGACTCATCCCTTGGCTCAGTTGTCTCCCGACTTTTACGTCGAAGTGGATCTGGGTGAGGTCGTACAGGTGGGAACGGTGGCGGTGACCGGACGTCAGGATGGCTGTTGTCCGGAGCGTCTTGAGGACGCCTTGCTCGAGTTGCTCGACGGAGAAGGCGAAGTTGTCTTTTCGCAAGTGATGGCGGGTCAGGTGACAGTGCCCCAAGCGTTCGAAGTGCCGGGAAGCGTGAACGCGCAGTTTGCTCGAATTACGAACGCCAACGGAGCGGACTACGGTCCCCAGGTGGCCGAGATTGAAATCTTCGCCCCTGCGGGAGATCAGAGTATTGTCGTGGAAGTCGACTCGGTTGATCCGACGACGGGGGATGTGACCTTGTTCTTTACCTCTGTTGAGGGCGGCCGATATGCGGTGTATTCCAGTGCTACTCTCGAGGAAGGAACTTGGGCGGGAATCATTGACAATATCGAGTCCCAAGGAGATCGCACGACGATCTCCTTTAATGATGTTTTGGCGGTCGGAGCACCGCGCCGATTTTATCGGGTTGACCGCGAATAGAAGTTGATCGATTTTTGATCGCTTAAAGAATGAAGTTTCGCTTGTTGAATCGGGGATTGGTATTCCTTTCCCTGGTGTTTTGCCCGTTGGCCCACGGGCAAACGAATATCGCCCTCGGCCGTGCGGTTTCAGCTTCCGGTCCGACGTGGTCGGGCCAGGTTCCTGAGAACCTTACGGACGGGAATACGGGGAACCAGTCTCATCCGTTGGCCTCATCGGGGACGCTTGGGTTCTACTACGAGGTGGATCTGGGATCGGAGCGGAATCTCGGAAGCATCAAGCTGGTCAATCGAAGCGGATGCTGCCCCGAGCGGCTCTCCAACTATCGTGTTGAAGTCAGGGCCGATGGCGGAGGTTCCGCCGGGGCGGTCAACTGGAGCGCGGATATCCGGACCGATGGATCGAATTCCGGGGATGGAGGATCGGATGAAGTGCTTCCGTCTCTCGATCCCGGCAAGGCGATGACCGGTCGATACATCCGCGTGGTGAACTTGAGCAATCAGGCATATAACCCGCAGATTGCCGAGTTGGAGGCCTATGAAGCTCCGTTGCCGGTGATTGGATCATTTGTCACCGAGCACGGGAATATCACTGCAACCGGCGATCCGGCTCTGCCAACCAGTGCGACCCTTTCATGGGAGGTGACCAATGCGGACTCGGTTTCCCTCGATCAAGGAATCGGGTCGGTCGGGTTGTCTGGAATGCAATCGGTGAGTCCATCGTCGACGACCACCTACGTGCTGACGGCCACGAACAGTTCGGGCTCAATCACGTCGGCGGTCACCATTGGGGTGGACCAGCCGGTCATACCACCCTCGATCAGTGAATTTCTCACCAGCAATTCTTCGGGTCTGGAAGACCAGTTCGGTGGCACTCCGGATTGGATTGAGATCGCCAATCCCAATGGGTTCGACCTGTCGCTGGAGGGGTATTTTCTCACCGATGATTTTTCAAACCCGACTAAGTGGCGGATTCCGGCGGTAAATGTTCCGGCCAATGGCCACCTTGTGATTTTCGCCTCGGGAGATGACATCACCGATCCGTCGGGGCCGGTTCACACGAATTTCTCCCTCTCCCGGGGTGGGGAGTATCTCGCTCTTGTGGGCCCGGATGGAGTGTCGGTCTTGACCGAATTTTCTCCGGCTTATCCGGAGCAGAAGGAGAATGTCAGTTATGGCTCCGAAGCAGGCGGGACGATTGGGTTCTTCTCACCACCGACACCGGGTGCCCCTAATGGAAGCAGCTTTTCGGGCTTTGTGGCTGATACCAAGTTTAGTCAACGACGTGGGTTCTTTACTTCAAACCAAACGGTGGAAATTACCACGGTGACTCCAGGAGCGACCATCAGGTATACCACCGATGGGAGTGAGCCGAGCGAGACCAATGGGATGACCTATTCGGGGCCTGTCCCGATTACGGAGACAACCGTTCTCCGGGCGATGGCTTATAAGGCCGGGCTGGCATCGACCAATGTCGATACCAACACCTATCTCTTTGTCGATGACGTGATCACATCACCGGAGCTAGGTGTTCCGGTCAGTCAGCTGATGCGGGACTCCCTGACGGCCGTTCCGTCCTTGTCCATCGTGACTCCTTCGACCATCAACGGGACCAGCGAGGCGACTGCTTCCTTCGAACTCATCAACCCTGATGGCAGTGAGGGATTTCAAGAGAATTGCGGGGTGAAACACTTCGGAGGCGCCTTCACCAACTTCGATAAGAAAAACTTCCGGATGTATTTCCGGAGCCAGTATGGAGCGTCGAAACTGGAGTTTCCCTTGTTCGATGGTTTCGACCGCGGAATTGCAGCGAACGACTCTTTTGACCAGCTGAATTTGCGATCGGGGTCCCACGACATGGTGGCGCGGGGCTTCTATATGTCGAATCGGTTCACCGACGACACCATGCTCGATATGGGCAACATCAATCCTCATGGACGGTTCATGCACCTATACATCAATGGCCGTTATTGGGGGGTGTATCATGTCCGGGAAAGATGGAGCGCGAGTACTTTGAAGGAATACCTGGGCGGCCCGAAAGACAAGTATGAGGCGATCAACGGAAACTGGAATGTCGGGGGCTGGGCCGATCCGGTGGCGCCTCCGTATGACGGCGATGGGTCAGCCTGGGAGCGGATCAAGACTCTTGGACTCAGCAGTAGCCCGGACAACTACGACGATCTCATCCCATATCTCGATATGCCTCACTACATCGATTACATGATCATGTGGATGTTCGGGAATGCTGAAGACGAATATCGTTGCGTCGGGCCGGCCGAGGTGGGGAGTGGTTTCAAGTGGTTCTTGAATGATGCCGATGGATTTCTGAGGAGTGCCGGGAATCGCACAGGTTTTGCCAGCAATACCGCCGGGGACTTCGGCCGGAGCGCCGGGGATGGCCCCGGGAGCTTGTTCAGTCTTCTCTTCAAAGCAGGGAACAGCGACTACCGGACCTTGCTGGCCGATCGGATCCACAAGCACTATTTCAACGATGGGGCGATGACTCCATCGAAGACCATTCCCAGGCTGGAGGGACGTTGCGACGAGATGGACCTTCCTTTTCATGCGGAAGCCGAGAGATGGGCTTACCGGAGTCACGCTTCATGGACATCAGCCAAGAATGGAGCCATCAACAGCATTCTCCCGGGACGAACAGCTTCCGCTTTGAATCAATTCCGCAGTGCTGGTTTTTATCCATCCATAGATGCTCCCGAATACAGTCAGCATGGCGGAAGTGTCCCATCCGGGTACCAGCTTACCATGTCGGGAGGGGGTGGAATGATTTTCTATACCACCGATGGAAGTGATCCGCGCTTGCCCGGCGGAGCGATCAATCCGGTTGCTTTGGAATTCCAGGGTGGGCTGCAAAACGAGGTCGTCGTTTCCGAGGGCGCAACGTGGAAGTATCTCGATGACGGATCCAATCAAGGGACGGCTTGGCGGTCATCGTCTTTTGACGATGGATTGTGGGATGAAGGGCCGGCTATTCTGGGGTATGGGGAACCTGACATCGCGACCACGATTTCCTTTGGTCCTGACCCGGCCCAGAAGTATGTCACGGCCTATTTCCGCAAGACGGTTTCGCTGACCAACGTGGCTTCGATCCAGTCCGCTGAAATCCGGATCAAGCGGGATGACGGAGCGATCGTTTATTTGAACGGAAGCGAAGTGGGCCGGACTTCGATGCCCGGCGGCGGCGTGAATTACCTGACCTTTGCGAATAGTGCGTCCGATGATGGTGGAAGTTTTCACACGCTGAGTGTTCCCGTAAATCTGTTCGTTGAAGGCGAGAATGTAATTGCGGTCGAGGTGCACCAGTCGGCGGTGAATTCTTCGGATTGTCAGTTTGATCTTTCGCTTTCGCTTGTCCGTCCCTCCGAAGGAGATGACACACTCCTGATGACAGGGGATACTCTGGTTCGCAGCCGGACCTACAGCGGAGGAAATTGGTCGGCTCTCAACGAAGCCTTCTTCGACGTCAGTGGTTCCGGTCCGGTGGAACCCTGGGATGTCGTGCCTTCGGAGATTCACTACAATCCGATGGGAGCGGATGATGCCGAGTTCATCGAGCTTCATAACCAGTCGGATCATGCCGTCAATTTACGGGGTGCCTTTTTCAGCGATGGAATCGACTTTTCCTTTCCCGATAACCGCGATGTTTTGATGGCTCCGGGGGAGAGGATCCTCATCGTCGACAGCCAGTTCGGCGTGGATGCTGAATACGGAATCGGTTTGCCCATCGAAGGGGTTTATCGAGGTAATCTGGACAATGGGGGAGAGACTTTGGTGCTGATGGCTGCCGATGGATTTACCGAATTGTTCAATGTCACTTACGATGGTGCGGATCCCTGGCCGGAGGAAGCGGACGGCGATGGGCGGAGCCTTGTTCTGATCGACGGAGCCAGACCCAACGATCCGGCGAGCTGGCGTCCCAGCCTGTCGGTGGGCGGCTCACCAGGAATTGAGGAGGGGACAGATTTTGCTGGGAACCCGGATGAAGATCTTGATGGGGATGGCGTTGATGCCTTCACTGAATTTGCGATGGGGACGAGTGATCTGGTTCCCAATTACGAGGATGAGTATCCGTCGTTTTTGAGCGATGGGAACGGAGGTTGGGAGTTCAAGTATTCGGTATCTCTCGAGGCCCGGGGTGTCGGGGCAAGGATTGAGTTTTCTGATGATTTAACCTCCTGGGGCGATGATGCTTCCGTAGCTGACTTCGTGAAATCAGAGGTCGCTGGGAATCGCTACATCCGAACCTACAGATCGAAGACCCCGGTGACTCGCGAGCAGTTATTCGTGCGCGTCCGCTACAGCAGCCAATAATTTGAAAACAAAAAGACCGTCCTCACCGGAGTGAGAACGGTCTGGGGATGGGTTCTTTTAAAGATTTCCTTTCTTCAATTCACTAACGGCGTGATCGGCGGCGCGAGCCGTCAGGGCCATGTAAGTGAGTGAAGGGTTTTGGCAACCTGCCGAGACCATGGCGGCGCCATCGGTGCAGAAGACGTTCTTGGTGCCCCAGACCTGGTTGTGTTTGTTGAGCACCGATTCTTTGGGAGTGCTTCCCATCCGGGCTGTTCCCATTTCGTGAATTCCCAGTCCGATGGACGGCGTGTTGTTATAGGAACGAACATTTTTGGCTCCCATGGCCTCGAGCATTTCCGCGGCGTCATTCTTCATGTCCTCACGCATGTTGATTTCATTCTCCTGGAATTCGGCATCGGCGACGACGAGAGGAAGTCCCCACTTGTCGGTCTTGTCCTTGCTGAGTGTGATCCGGTTGTTCTCGTAAGGGAGACATTCGCCAAAGCCACCCATGCCGATGCTCCACGGCCCGAATTGGGTCATCTGCTTTTTGAATTCGGCACCGAAGCCATCGATCCAGCGATTCCATCCTCTGCGCATGCCGCGTCCCTGGTATCCGAATCCGCGGATGTAGTCGCCTTTGGCCTTCTCGTTGAAGTTCCGATAGCGGGGAATGTAGAAGCCGGTCGGGCGGCGTCCGTAGTGAATCTTGTCCTGGTGAGTGTCGAGAGTTCCACTGGCCCCGACTCCGAGATGGTGGTCCATGAGGTATCCCCCGAGGGAACCACTTTCGTCCATGCCTTCCGGATATCGTTTGGAGGTTGAATTCATCAGAATGGCCGTTGAAGCGACCGCAGATGCGTTCAGGAAAATGATTTTGGCGTAGTATTCGATCGTCTCGAAGGTGACCTCGTCGATAAGCCGAACCCCGATCGCCTTCTCGGCCTTATCATCGTAAATCACCGAATGAACGATGGAGTGGGGGCGGAGGGTCATCTTGCCGGTATTCTCGGCGGCTTTCAACGTGGCGGCCTGGCTGGAGAAGTAGGCACCGAAGGGGCAACCGCGCCGGCAAAGGTTCCGGTATTGGCAGGAGGCTCGTCCGAGGGCGATCTGCTCTTCGGTCGGCTCAGTGATGTGGGCAACGCGACCGTGAATCAGGTTACGTCCCTTCCACTTGCCTTCAATGGCAGCCTTGAGATCAAGCTCGGCCGGGGTCAGAGCCATCGGTGGCTGGAAGATGCCATCGGGAAGTTGCGGGAGTCCGTCTTTGGATCCGGAGATGCCGGCGAAGCGCTCGACGTAATCATACCAGGGGGCCAATTCGTCGTAAGAAATCGGCCAAGGGATGGAGGTGCCATCCTTGGCATTGGCCTCCATATCAAGGGGGCTCAGTCGATAGCTTTGCTTGCCCCACATGACGGAGCGGCCGCCAGTGTGGTAGCCGCGCATCCAATCGAAGCGCTTCTTTTCTTCGTAGGGATGATCCTCGTCATTGACGAAAAGATAGCCGGCATCGGGTCTGACCGTGTATCCTGTGCGAGCCTGCTTGGCTTGCTTCTTGTAGGTCTCCCGAGGCGTCTTGTTCATCCAATTGACCTGCCAGGGAGTTTGGTTGGCGGTCTTGTAGTCGACGATGTGTTTGAGCTCGTGTCCTCTTTCGAGGACCAGGGTCTTCATGCCCTTCTCCGTAAGTTCCTTGGCGGCCCAGCCCCCGGAAATTCCGGATCCAACCACGATGGCATCGAAGGTGTGCGATGCCTTGCCTTTGATATTGAGATTCATGATGCGTGGTGAGGAAAAAAGTTACATCGCCCAGACTTTCTGGCCGGGTTCAAGAGGCATGGAGGGCACCCATTTTCCCGGGACAAAAACAAACTCAAAAGCCTGGGTGGCCCCGACTTCTGAATTTCCGTAGCAATATTTGGTGAGGTCCTTGAAGAGTTGAAGGAAGGTCTTTTTTTTAGGGCCTTTGGCCTTGCGGGCTTCCTCCATGGTCTCGCGGTTCATCTTGTTCAGGAAGGCGACCTGCTCTTCTCCGGTCAGTTGCGAGATGTCCTTACCGTGTTCCTTCTGGCAGCGCCGCATGGTGTCGGCGAGGCCATCGATGATGATCTGCTGGTCTTCCTCGGTGTAGCAATCCTTGACGATGACTTCAATCCAGCCCGGAACACCGGCTTCGATGGCGCCCGGGGTATCGGTTTCGGGAATGATGGCTTCGGCAATCATCGCGACCTGTTCCCGTTGGGATGGCCGGAAAAAAGTCAATTCCTGAGGGTCAAAAGGCTCTCCCATCTTGGCAAAAGCGCTTTCGGGAAAAGCCATCGTTCCGCCGACCGAGGCGGCCATCATCTTCATGAGTTCACGACGTTCCATAGGAGGGGGAGACTAAAGGGATTTAAAAATCGGGCGAGAAAATTTCGGGAAGCCTACAAAAACAGGAGGATGATCTTGCTCTACGGCAGGACGGGCTTGAGTTCCTTGGTGGGATCGTCTTTGGCCACGGGATACTGGGCTCCGGCTTTTTCAAGGGCGGCGATCATGGCCTCAACCATTCGCTTAAGATCATCGGAATTCGAATTTGCAAGGTTCTTTGCTTCGGTTGGGTCCTTGGCGAGATTGAAGAGCTCGTAACGTTGATCCGCGGGTTTGGTGTAGTGGTAGATCAGTTTCCAGTCACCCTGCCGGTAAGCGGTGTAGTAGCTGCTGCGGTGGCTGTGGGGAAAGTGCATGAGGAAGTCCCGTTCTTCTGCAAGCGATCCGCCATTCAGGGCCGGACCCAGGTTGTTGCCATCGATTTCGCCTTTGTATTTTACGTCTGCGGTCTCCAGAAGAGTAGGGAAGATATCGTGGATGGTCCCCATTTCAGTGGTGATGGCATTCGCGTTGATGGGGAGTTTTTGCTGGTGCGGGTTGTTGGCATCGGCCTTGGCCCAGGCTGCGATGAAGGGAACGCGCATGCCTCCTTCATAGTGGGTTCCTTTTTTCCCTCGCAAGGGAGCAGAACTGGCCACGTCGTGAACGCCTCCCAACGGAGCATCGCTGCCGTTGTCGCCGAGGAAGAGCACGAGGGTGTTGTCGGCGACCTTGAGGGTTTCGAGATACTTGACGATTTCGAGGACCGAGGCGTCCATGCTTTCGATCATGGTGGCAAAGACTTGCGCCTTCTTGGGTTTGCCGGAATCGGTGTAATTCTTCTCGTATTTTTTGTTGGGTTGGAAGGGCGTATGCACTCCGTAGTAGGCCATGTAGGCGAAGAAGGGTTTTTCTTCGCTCACCGCTTTCTCAATGGCAGACTTCATTTCGATAGTTAGGGCCTCGGTCAGGTAGATGTCCTTGCCATGATATTTTTCGAGGTGTGGGACGGCTCTTTTCTTGTTGCCCTTGATCCAGCCAAATCCATCCGTTCCGTAGTAACTGCCGGGCTGTCCCCACGAGCAACCGCCGATGTTGACGTCGAATCCAAAATTGCTGGGGAACTCGCCGTAAACGTCATTGGGGCCGAAGTGGGCCTTGCCCGCATAGATCGTGCGGTATCCGTCCTTTTTGAGTAGGCCGGGAAGCGTCTGGTGGTTCTTGGTGATTCCTTCCCATTGCCAGTCCGGTGGTCCCTGGGTTCCCCGGTTGTTGCCTTCGGAGCGAATCCACTGCGTGGTGTGATGCCGGGCGGAACTTTGCCCGGTCATGATGGAAATGCGTGTCGGGGAGCAAACGCTGTTGGCGTAGAAGGTCTCGAATCGTGTTCCTCTTGATGCCAGCAATTCCATTCCCGGCGTCCGGTAGAATTTGTTGAGCGGGTGAGCCTTGGGTTGGCCTTTTCCATCGGTGAGATGAGGAACGGAAGTATCCATCAGCCCCATGTCATCGACCAGGAAGACAAGAATGTTTGGTTTCTTGGCGGCATGGAGGAAGCCGGGGAGGCAGAAAGACAGAATGATGAAGAGACTTGGGAATTTCATGGTGGCGACTTTCCGCTAGATTCTCGTGTTGCCGGTGGATTGCAAGAAGAGATCTGGCAGGCTTAATTCTGTTTGGCCTCTACGATCTTTGCGAGTGATCTAAATTATGATCACCGATACTTGGGTTCATTTGAAGTTGTGTCGCTTCAACCTTTGGAGTCCCTGGGATTGCTGAGAAGGCTATTGATACCCAACATTCGTTGGGCGATGAAGGGGATCCCTTTCACCTTCTGATTTTCAGAAGAAGGCGGATCATGCGATGCCGGGTATGACGGAGGTTGAGAATACAGGGGAGGTTCATGAAGAGGGCATAAACCAGAATGACGAAATTGGCCGGGAAGGGGTTCCAAATGATGAACGTGGAAATGACAATCCATTGCAGCCAGTGGGCAAGCTCCCCCCGGCGGGTCTCGGCGATAAAGGTCTTGAGATAGTCTGGCTCGGTCGACGCCAAGGTGGCCTTTGGAAATCCGCTGAGCCATGGAGCGGCATCGGGGAGCAGATGTTTCCATCGATGAATGAAGAAGACTCGACGGTAAATGTTTGATGAACCTGGAGGGCTTTGGTTTTCCGACTTCTCAAAGAGAGACCGGGGAAGCTTTTCGCAGATCCAGGAGATTCCCATGTGAGCGATCGGGATTCCCAAACAGTTGAGCAAGATGATCTGGAGGTTGGAAAGTTCCAGAATCATGTCAGTCGATCTGGCGTCCTTTCCACTCTGGTTTGATGCCCATTTTTTTCTTAATCAACGAAGTGAAAAAGACGCCTTGGTAGAAGAGGAGGGTGACGGGAAAGAAGAGGGCGTTGAGGATTGAAAAGTTGCCGGCCAACCGAAAGACGTAGAGACATTGAATGGCACCGAGGAGGTAGGCCGCCGCGGTGGTGAAGAGATACGCTGTGTTGGAGGTGTCCATTGCGATCAGGGCAAACGAGGTCAGTGTGCACATCAGGCCTGAGAGCCAGACTGAAGATAATGCAAGAGCGCGGGGCGTCGTTTGGGCTGCTCCGCTGGTGAAGCCCTTTTGCCAGCTTGAGCTGAGTTGGTTCATTCCTTCCGGAAACATGCGCATCGAGATCAAGCCCTTACCCAGAAGCGAAGTGCATGGGATCCCATTTTCTTGAAACTTTTTGCTTAATTGAAAGTTCTCGAGGATCTCACCCTTGATTGATTCATGGGTGCCGATCTTGTGGTAGTCATCATTCCTCACAAAAAGACACTGCCCGAACAACAGTGGGTGGTCATCCGGAAAGGGCGTGAAGGCATTGCTACCTGCCAGCATGAGAACGTTGAAGAAGGCCGAGAGTTCTTCGTAAGGCGATCTGATGGTGTGGTAAGGGCACACTGAATAGGCCATCGGTTTGTCCTTGCCGAGGTTCAGCAAGGAGGCGATGGCATCATCCCCAAAGAGAAGGTCGGCATCAAGAAAGAGGAGCCAATCTCCAGTGGCGTGTTTGGATCCCTGATGGCAGGCCCAGGACTTACCCTTCCACCCCGAGGGTAAAGCTCCGGCCTCGACCACCGAGGCTCCCAGTTCTCGGGCAATCCGGGCGGTGGCATCTTCGGATCCGTCGTCGACCACGATGATCTCGATTGGTCTGAGGGACTGGTTTTGAAGCGATTTCAGAAGAAGGGCGATATTGTCCTCCTCATTTCGGGCAGGGATAATGACGGAAACCGATTGCTTTAAATCGTCGGTCGTCGAGGTCCGCTTCAGGAATCTTGGTCGCCCCAAAATGACCCACAATGCCGAGGCACACAGCATGGAGAGGACGGGGAAGATCAGGAGCAGATTGCTCATGACTTCAAGAGATGGGGTGGCGTTTTGCGATTCGATCAGCGCAGTTCTGTCCTGAAAGAATAACCATGGGCATGCCGCCTCCGGGGTTGGTGCTGCCTCCGGTGAAGTAGAGGTTCTGATACTTTGTCGACGTCTTCGGTGCTTTGAAGCCGTAATTCTTCTTCCAATCGGTCACGACGCCGTAGATCGACCCTTGGTTGGATCGATACATCCGCTCGATATCGACCGGAGTGAGGAAATCCTCGGTGACAATGGAATCGCGCAGTCCTTCGAGGCCGCACCGTTCCATCTTGTCGATGCAGCGGTTCTTGAGGGCCACGTAGTCTTCGTGAGTGATCCCGGAATTGTCTTCGAGGGGAGGGATATGAGGAAGGATCTTGATGTTGTCGCGACCCTCGGGCGCCTTATCGGGGTCGGTGCGGGTGGGAGCCACCACATAAAGGGTGGGGTCATCTGGAAGTTGCTTTTTGTGGAAAACGGTTTCGAAGTGTTTGTGTTGGTTTTCGGAATAGAAAAAGTTGTGGTGAGCCAGTTGGGGAAAGAGGCGGTCGGTTCCGATGTGCAGAACGATCCCGGAACAGGCCGGGGCGAATTTTTCGAGCTTGCGGGTAAAGGATTCAGGTTCACCCAACAGCTTCTTGTAAGCGGGAATGACTTCCATATTGCTGACGATGATATCGGCGGGGTGGACCGTTCCATCGGCCAGTCGGATCCCGGTCACGGTTTTCCCGGTTTTCTCGATGGCTTGAACGTCGGCATTGAGATGGGTGGTAATGCCCATCTCTTCCATGAGCTTGCCCAGACCATTGGCCAGATGATACATGCCCCCGCGGACATACCAGAGACCGTAGTCGAACTGGATGATGGGCATGAGGTTCATGTAGCCGGGAGAATCGAGGGCGGAAGATCCGACATACTTGATGAAGTACTCGAAGATCAACCTGAGCTGGGGATCGGTTAGTCGCTTCTCAATCGACTGGGCCATCGAGTTCTTGTAATCGATCTTCCCGCCGAGAAGCCCGAACTTGTAGTGCTTGAGAAACTCCCAGAGGTTGTCGAGCCCCTTGTCGAAGTATCCACTGTCGACGACTTCGTATTGGGCGCGGGCATACGCAAGAAAGTCCTGAAATTCCTTCCAGTGAGCCGAGGAATCACCGGGTAACTTTTCCAGCTCGGCCTTCATCCGGTCGTCTTCCTGATAGAGGTCGATGGTTGGTTTGTCTTCGAAGAAATTGCGCCAGTGAGGGGTGACCGGGTCCAGCTGGACGTAGTCGGCCATCTTCTTGCCCGCCCTTTCAAAGAGAGCCTCGAAAAACTGGGGAAGGGTGAAGATCGAGGGGCCGAGGTCGAAGGTGAACCCATCCTGCTCCTTCACATTGAGTTTCCCTCCGATGCGTTCGTTCTTTTCGAAAATCTCGACCTCGTATCCCGCTGCTCGAAGCGAGATGGCCGCGGAGAGGCCACCGAGACCTGCTCCAATAACGCCTACTTTCTTTGGTTTCATGATCTTTTGTAATCGAGGGACTCCGCTCTTGTGCATGTTCCGGTCGGAATTAGATTTGGCAAGTGAATGGAGCCAGTCTGAGTGAGATTGTGGAGCGTCAGCGGGCGTTTTTCCAGTCTGGAAGAACCAGAAGTCTGGTTTGGCGGCGGGACGCTCTCAACCGGCTCGAAAAGGTTCTGATAGAAAAGCAGGATGACATCCTCGAGGCCCTGGCTGAGGATCTCGGTAAGCCGGCGATGGAGGCTTTTTTGGCGGAGTATCATTTTTTGCTGCAGGAAATTCGGCTTGTTAGACGGAAGATGGCGAAATGGCTGAAGCGGCGCCGCGTCGGGTCGTCGATGTATTTCTGGCCCTGTCGAAGCTGGATCGAGCGGCATCCCTTTGGAGTCGTGCTGGTCATGGCGCCGTGGAATTATCCCATCCAACTTTCCTTGAGCCCTCTTGTCGCGGCGATTGCGGCCGGGAATTGTGTGGTTCTGAAGCCATCCGAGCTGGCGCCGGCGACGGAGAAGCTTTTGGTCGCGATTGTTGACGAGGTCTTCAAAGGTGAAGGAGCCTGTGTGGTGACGGGAGGGGTGGAGGAGGCCAAAGGATTGATGGCTGAACAATTCGATTTCGTGTTTTTCACCGGAAGCACCAAGGTCGGGAGACAAGTGGGCCGGATTGCGGGAGAAAACCTGACTCCAGCTCTGCTGGAACTTGGAGGCAAGTGTCCGTGCGTTGTTGATCATCGAATCGACCTTAACTTGGCAGCCCGTCGGATTGTCGCAGGAAAGTTCCTGAATGCGGGACAAACGTGTTTTGCTCCGGACTTCGTTCTGGTGGACCAGCGCATCGAAGAGGACTTTTTTGAAGCAATGCGGAGAGTTTTGAAGGAGGTTCCGTGGGACGAGGAAATGGCGACCATCATTTCGGAGGGTCACGTTGATCGGGTTCTCGGACTGTGTGAAGGACGGGTTGAAGTGTTTGGAGAGGATGACAGGGGTCGAGGATATCTCGCTCCGAGGTTGATCTGTGGAGTGGAATCCGGGCATCCGGCGATGTCCGAAGAGATTTTCGGTCCGGTTCTTCCGGTGATGACGTATAAGGGTGATGACGAATTGTTAGAAAAGATGCGGGGTTTGGAGAGTCCGTTGGCTGTCTATTGTTTCTCGAAGGATCAGCAGTTTGTCGAACGGGTGTCTTCGGCGATCGCCTCGGGATCCCTTTGCATCAATGACACCATGAAACAATTGAGTCAGCTTGGGATGCCTCTGGGGGGCGTCGGGCCGAGTGGTCATGGTCGTTACCGCGGTCGCTTTGGGTTGGAGGCCCTGACCTACGAAAAATCAGTGACAAAACGCTACTTTTTCGGGAAGGACTATGTGGAGTTGATGCCGCCTTACGAGAAAGTCTTCAAGTGGCTGAAGAAGTTCATGAAGTAGGCGGCGTTGCTTGAATCAGCCCGCCGCTTTTTCGAGGATGGCGGATGCAAGATCCACGGGAGTGTGATGGTCTCCGTAAGTCTGGTCGATCAGGTTGGAGGTAATCCGCGCACTTTCGTAGATCGTCGGGAGTCCACTTCCGGGATGAGTGCCTCCCCCGACAAGGTAGAGGTTGTCAAACCCCTTGAGACGGTTTTGGGGGCGGAAGTGCAACATCTGGGAGAGGGTGTGGGCGAGGTTGAAAGTGGCCCCGAGGAAAATGTTGGAATTTTCCCAACCGGTTGGCGTGATGATCTTCTTGGTGACGATGTGCTCCCGCAGGTCTTTCATGCCGGTGGCGTTGATCATCTTGTCGATGATCTTCTCTCCGTATTCTTCGCGAGTCGTTTCCCAGTCGTGGCCGTGGCGGGTATTGATTGTCGGGACCAGCACGTAAAGTTGCGAATGACCTTCCGGAGCAACTGTGGGATCGGTCACACTGGAATTGCGGATGTAGAAGGACATGTCTTCGGAAACAACCTTCTCGCCCTGGATGTCGGCAAGGTTGCGGTGGTAGTCGTTGGCAAAAACGACGTGGTGGTGGGGTTCGTCCTGGTAGAGTTTGTCGACTCCCAGATAGAGCATGAAGGTCGAGCAGGAAAACTTCTTCCGGCGCATCGACTCGTCTGATTCACTACGGTTCCCAAAGATGGTGGTGCGGGCGTGGGCGTAGTCGGCATTGACGATCAGCTGGTCACAGGAAAGCTCTTCCCCATTGGTCAATCTGACTTTGGCTGCGCTCTTGCCCTGATAGATGATTTCTTCGACTTCGGATTCGTAGCGGATCGTTCCTCCTTCTTCTTCGACGACCTCGGCCATCCCTTCGGAAATTTTGCAGAGTCCTCCCTGAACGTGGTAGATCCCGTGCTCGTATTCAATGTAGGAAAGAATGCTGAAAAGGGCGGGGCAGTTCCACGGGGACATCCCGAGATATTTGGCCTGGAAGGTGAAAGCCAGCTTGAGTCGGTCGTCCTTGAAGTAGTTCGAGAGGACGTCCATGACCGACTTGGTGGTGGCCACGTAGGGCAGGGCCTTGATCAGGTTCTTGTCGAGGTAGCTGGAAAGCGAATGGTAGGACTTGAGCAGGCAGGGAAAGATCGCTTTGAGCTTCGGGGCGTGATCGTCCATGAAGCGCAGGAAGTTCTCCGCCTCTCCTGGAAACGATTTTTCGATGTTGGCTGCCATTTGATCCCGGTTGCAGCTGGTCTCAAGAGACAAATCCCCCCAAGTCAGTTTGGTCATCGGGTCAAGTTTGACAAACTCCATGTAATCCTCGGGCCTTCGTCCGGTTTCGGCGAAAACTTCGTCGAGGGTGAACTTCTGGTGGAGGAAGGTTGGGCCGGTGTCGTGGCTGTAGGGGCCATCCTGAATCCGGCCGTTTCGCCCGCCTGGAACCTTGTTTTTTTCAAGGATGGTTACGTCGTAGCCGCGATGGGCAAGAATCATTCCTGCTGTGAGACCGCCTGGACCGGCTCCGATGATAATTATACGCCTCTTCAAAATCTATTCCTGCTTTTGGGGCGATGATAGCCGCGAAATCGAACTAGGCAAGGTGAGGATTTAGCGGAAGAACGAGCTTGTTGTTCATGCCCGAGGGCTGACGGATGGGTTCGGGAGAAGCCAGAACGGCTAATTGTTAGGAAGATCCTGCTTAATTCAGCATTTTGGTCCGCCTGATCTCTTTCTGAAGTCTGAGGTTGAGATCCTTGCTCTCCTTGGAGTGGGAAGAGCTGATGTTGGTGTTTTCGCTGGGATCGTTCCGATGATCATAGAGCATGGTTCCGCTCTTTCCGTAGTTAGTGAAACGGAAGAAATCGGTTCGAATGGTGTCCCCGCGACCAAAGCGGCTGAATGCGGCAGAATTCCCCTCGAGGGAAGGATCTTTCAGGCGTGGGGCGAAGCTGCTTCCGTCGAGGTGGGATGGTTTTTCGAGCCCGAGGAGATCGCAGAAGGTCGGGAAGATATCGATGAGCCCAGTGAGTCCGTCGTTGGTCTTGCCGCTGGTGATCCCCGGGCCTGCCATGATCAGTGGAACGTGGAGGGAGGATTCGAAGCAACTGTGTTTGCACCACATGGTGTGGTCTCCGAGGTTCCAGCCATGGTCCCCCCAGAGAATGATGATGGTGTTTTTCGTGAGATCCAATGAGTCGAGTTCCTCAAGGAGTTTTCCGATCTGAGCATCCGTGAAGCTCACGCAGGCGGCGTATCCATGGATGAGTTGCCGCGAGTAGTCGTCGGGAAGAGGGACGGACTTGGGGACGCCCGAATAGCCGGATCGCAGTTCGCCGGAGTTATGAATAGCACCGTTGGGGACGTCTTTTGGGAAAAAGGGGTTGGAGGCGAGGGGAAGATCTTCTGCTTTGTAGAGGTCCCAATATTTCTTCGGACAGTTGAAGGGGAGGTGCGGTTTCATGAAGCCAGCCGCCAAGAAGAAGGGTTTCTCTGACTTGGCGAGCCTCCTTAGATCGGTAATCGTTTTATCCGCGATCATGCCATCGGGATAGTTGGAGTCGGGCGCTTCGAAGGATTCGAATGCGGGACCTCGCTGGGCCTTCTTGAGGTTTTTCTTTTTGGCTTCGGCTGCGAGTTTACGGCCAAGGGCCACGTTCTCGGGATCCATGAACATGGGTGCTTTCGGTCGCCAGACTTTCTCGCTCCAGTGCTCGGGGATATCGGATCGGTGATGGGTGATTTTTCCGTTCGAGACGGTATGGTATCCATGATCCTTGAGGTGCTTGGGAAGAGTGGTGACGTCCGGAGCATCCTTGTTGATGAAGGTCTGGTAGCTGGTGAACCGTGTTGATGTCGGTCGAATTCCGGTCAGGAGACTGGCCCTCGAAGCCCCGCAAGTCGGGATCTGACAGTAGGCTCTTTTGAAGAGGACGCCGCGCGAGGCCAGCTTGTCGATATTCGGGGATTTGATGTGGGTCTTGCCGTAGCAATTCAATTCCGGACGGAGGTCATCGACGGCGATGAAGAGGATGTTTGGCTTTTGGGCGAGGCACGGCTGGATCGCGCCTACGAGAATTGAAAGAAGGACGGCCGGCTTGAAGATCATGGTTTCTCATCGTCGCTACCCTCGATGAGGATTCAATGGGAAAAGTCAGGGAGAGCCGGCATCCTTGAAGAAGGCGAGTTTTTGTTTCCTCTCGCGGATAAGCCTGACCACCAGCGAGGTCCATCCGGTCTGGTGGGAAGCTCCAAGACCTTCTCCCGTTTCTCCGTGGAAGTATTCGTGGAAGAGAAGGTGTTCGTTCCAAAGAGGATTTTCGCGGTCGGGGTGATTCAAGGAGAGGAAGGGGCGAATGCCATCGTCACTTGGTTCGAAAATGGAAATCAGGCGATCGCAAAGGTCGATGGAGACTTCGCGAAGGTTCTTGGAAACTCCGGAGCCGGTGGGGTATTCGATCTTGAAGTCGTCTCCGTAAAAGTAGTGATAGCGTTCCAGCGCTTCAATCAGAACAAAGTTGGTGGGAAACCAAATGGGCCCCCGCCAGTTGGAATTGCCTCCGAACATCCCGGAAGTTGATTCGCCCGGGGTGTATTCGACGCAATGGGTGTCATCGCCGCATTGAAAGGTGAACGGTTCCTCGCCATGGGCCTTGCTGAGGGAGCGAATACCGAAACCGGAGAGGAATTCGTCCGGGTCGAGCATTCGTTTGAGAGTCGCCCGAAGTTTGGCCTCGTTGGGAATCGCCAGAAGCCATCGGTTGGGGTTCTTTTCCTCCGCACTCTTACGGAATTTGACATATTGGAGAATGTCCGGGCGGTTGAGAAGGAACCACTCGAATCGTTTTCTAAAGTCAGGAAGGCTGTCGATGTGAGCTTGTTTGAGCACCGTGGTAGCCATCAGGGGGAGAAGACCGACGAGCGAGCGGATCTTCATCGGAATGGGCTCCTGATGATCGATCAGGAGCTGGTCATAATAGAAACCATCTTCTTCGTCCCACAGCCCGCTTCCCCCGAGGGTATTGATGGCATCGCAAATGTTGATGAAGTGTTCGAGAAATTTGGAAGCGATGTCCTCATAGGCCGGGCGAGTCTGGGCCAGCTCGAGGGACATCGAAAGCATGGTCACACAGAATGACCCCATCCAGGCGGTTCCATCGGCCTGGTTCAGTGATCCTCCGTTGGGGAGTTCCTGAGAGCGATCGAACACTCCGATGTTGTCGAGGCCGAGGAATCCGCCTCCGAATATATGGCGTCCGTTTTCATCCTTTCGATTGACCCACCAGTTGAAGTTCAGCAGGAGCTTGAGGAAGGCGCGTTCGAGGAAGGCCAGGTCGCGTTCGCCCTTCTTATCGGCAATCTTGTAGACCCGCCAAACCGCCCAGGCGTGGACCGGAGGGTTGACGTCCGAGAAGTTCCATTCGTAAGCGGGCAGCTGGCCATTGGGATGCATGTACCATTCGCGGAGAAACAAGAGCAGTTGGTTTTTGGCAAAGTCTGGATCGATGGTCGCGAAGGGAATCATGTGAAAGGCCGAATCCCAGGCGGCAAACCAAGGATACTCCCACTTGTCGGGCATGGAGAGGATGTCGCGTGCGAAGAAGTGTTGCCAGTTGCTGTTACGGCCTGACTTCCGGGAATCAGGCGGCTTCGGAGTCCTTCGGTCGCCCTTGAGCCAATCGTCGATGACGTAGTAGTAAAATTGCTTGGTCCAGAGAAGTCCGGCATAGCCCTCCCTGAAGATCGTGCGCTCGGCCGGGCTTGATTCCGAGGGAATGACCTCTTGGTAGAATTCGTCGGCTTCCTCCAGACGCCGGGCAAACGTTTGGTCGAAGCCCTCGAGCGCTTCGACCGGACTGTCCGAGTGGCAAAGCCGGCACTTGATCACGATGGATCGTCCTGCCGGAACTTTGAAGGTGAAATGCGCTGCCGCCTTCGTGCCCTTGTGTTTGTTGGAGACGGCATCACTGTGCCGGTCGATAACGTGTTTGTGGAATCCGTCTTTGACGTAGCGCGTGTGGTTTGCCGTCCCAAAGAGCTGGTAATTGTCATTTTCGTTTTCCGTAAACAGCCATGGAGCAGGGGAGGATTCGGAGTCTGCGAAGAACAAGTAGTCGCCCAATTCCGGGTGCCACAATTTGAGGTGGTCGCCACCGGATTTGATCCATGGTTTGGCAAGGCGATCCTGTCGATCCGTTCCAAACCGCCACGTGTTGCGAAACCAAACCGTGGGAAGGATGTGGATGGGGGCTTCTTCAGGCCCGTGGTTGGTGACGGTGATTTTCCAGAGGAGATCTTCGGGGCCCCGTTTTGCCACTTCCTGTTCGATATCAAAAAAGCGGTTCTCGTCGAAGATTCCGGTGTCTTCCAACTCGTATTCCTTTTCGTGTCGCCCACGTCTCCGGTTCTCCGAGATGAGGTCGATGTATGGGTAGCGCTTGTGCGGGTATCGATAGAGCGCCTTGGTGTAGGAATGGGTCGGTGTGCTGTCTTTGTAGTAGTAGCATTCCTTGACGTCCTCGCCATGATTGCCCTGTGGGCCGGTGAGCCCGAAGAGGCGTTCCTTGAGGATGGTGTCCTTTGTATTCCAAAGAGCCACCGAGAAACAGAGGCGGCATTGCCGGTCACACCAACCTTGAAGACCGTCCTCGCCCCATCGATAGGCCCGGCGGCGGGCGTCATCGTGGGAAAAAGCCTCCCAGCTGCTCCCATCGGCGGAGTAATCCTCTCGAACCGTGCCCCATTGGCGCTCGGACAGGTAAGGCCCCCACCGCTTCCAGTTGGCGGTGCGGGCCTTGTCTTCAGCCAGGCGTTCCTTTTCTCGGCTCACGGCGCTGGGATATCAGACTTTCTCCGAATTTTGGAGGCTTGTAAGCACTCAATTTTTAATCACGGCAATGAGCCGGGGGTGTGCTAATCGGTCATCCGGCGTCTGAGGTAGTCGACAGGAACCTCGTTTGTGAGCCACACTCCGTTTTCGGAAAGATAAAAGACGAAGCCATGTCCGGCCATGGAGCCGGCAGAAATTTCCAGGACAACCGGCTTGCCGTGCCGTTTGCCGACTGAATGAGCGGTTCGAAGGTCGGCACTGAGGTGGACATGTTGGCGGGTCATTTTTTTGAGCCCTTCACGTTCGATGGATGGCATGAAGCGGGAGGCTGTGCCGTGATAAAGAATATCCGGTGGTGCCTGTGCTTTCAGTTTGAGATCAATCTCGATCGAGTGTCCCTGGTTGGCCCGGATGCGAAGTCCGTCTTCTGAAAACCGGAAGCGCTGCTTGTTGTTTTCGCGAACGACTTGTGCAAGAGCTGCCCGGTCAATCGTGCGGCCTCTTTGATTGAGGCAGGCGAGGAGCTCGTCAACAGAGGCCCAGCCTTCCCGGTCAAGAGAGAGACCGATGGAAGCCGGGTCATGCCGGAGTACCAGACTCAAGGTCCGGCTGAGTTTGTTGATGAATCGAGACAATGGATTGGGGATAGCAGTATTTTGACAATCGCAAGATCGAGGGGCTTTGGGACGAATTCTTGTCGGCTTGGGAATTCATTGGAGGAGAATCTATCGCTTAGAGCGGAATCTGACGGATGGCGTAACTGATGAGAATGGTAAGAGCCGTGAGTATTGAAAGACAACCGTAGTAGATACGACGGATATGTTCCTTGAAGTAGTCGAACAGGAGTTGATCAATGATGCCAGCAAACTTGTCCTTCACGTCGTGGAGGCTGACGGTTTGGCCGTCTTTGGAAGAGGTGCGGACCACGATGCGGACGGTGGCCCAGACCGAGAGGCGGAGGATTTGGGAGCAGAGCCAGAAGGAAATCCCGGAGGCCGAGCTGTCATTGAGTTCGGTCGTGAGGGAACGGCTGGCGGTTTTACTGAGGACCTTTTCGAGCTGCCTTGCATCGAGTTCAGTAACCTCACTCCTCAGAGAATCGATCGATCCTTCGATGAGGTCATTAAAGATCAGGGAGCCGAGTTGGAATTCTTCGATGGCGCGTTGGATGACATGGAAGGCGGCCTTCTGCAGCGAGAGGAAAAAGCCGAACCCCACGATCAACCCATAGACGAGAACTCCGGCCAAGATTCCCCGGAAGATTGATCCTTCGGCCGCGATCCAAATGGCAAGCCCAGCCATGACCGAGCCGTAGAGGACATCGATGATCAGAAGAGAAAAGGCAAAGGTGCGCAGTGCCCCTCCGGCCAACTTGGTGATGGCTTGAAGAACAGAATGGAAGGCAGGCATCGCTGAGGAGCGCGGATCGGCTAAAAGCCACGATGATCGTCGTCCAGATATTTTGGTGACCTGATACGGGAAACGATGCAGAAGACGATGAAGACTCCTCCAACGATTTCGGAGGTCAGGCTGCCTCCACTTCTGAAAAAGAAGATTCCACCGAACAATTAAAGAAGCGCCCCGAGTAAAAGGGCGATCATCCCATAGTGGCAAAGATTGGGTAACAAAGGGTTTTTGATTTCAAATTCCTTCTCCACATCCTCTTTTTTACGATCGAACTGGTTCCGAGCTCCGGCAGGTGGAGAACGGTCATTTTTGAGATCAAGTGGAGGTTGGGAGCTCATCCGTTTGGCTTGGGTGGCTTGAATCTCTAAACGGGAGCGATTCTGACCGGGCAGACTTTCAATTCAGCCGTTTGGGTCACGGGGTCGTATCCTGAGCCGGTCAGAACGTTGACGTTGGTTTCGGCGAAGCTGAAGGAAGTAAAGACCGTGCCGCGGGGGGAACGGGTGGTGGTTTCGACCTTGAGTTCAATTTCTCCGCGGCGGCTTGCCATTTTGGCGTGGCCACCATCAACGAGCCCCCAGTCTTTTGCGTCGTCGGGGTGGACTTCAAGAGTCTCCTCACTGAGGAGGTAATCGATGCCGCTGGCGCGTCCGGTTTGGGTCCGGGTGTGATAGGCCTGAAGTCGTCTTCCGGTCGTGAGCCAGACTGGATAGTCGTCATCGATGACTTCGGCTGGGTCCCGATACCCGATGATTTTGAACAGCCCGGGTTTTCCGTCTTTGAATTCGCCCTCGTGGAGAATGGGCGTACCGGGGTGGCCGTCTTCGGGGACGGGCCATTGGTAATTACCATCTCCAATGTTGTCCCAATTGAGGCCGGCGTAAATTGGGCTGAGGGAGCAAAGTTCGTTGAAAACCTCTTTGGCGGATTCGAATTCGAAACCGGGAGTCCCGAGGCGTTGCGCGATTTGAGAAATGATCCACCAGTCGGGTTTGGAGTCGCCGTAAGATGGCACGGCAGCACGGAGTCGTTGTACGCGGCGCTCGGTGTTGGCCTGGACGTCGTCGGTTTCTCCCCAGGCGGAGGCGGGGAAGACGATGTCGGCCATCTTGGCAGTTTCGGTGAGGAAGATGTCGATGACCACAAGGTGATCGAGTGCTTTAAGGGCCTTCTCGCAATGGTTTTTATCCGGGTCTGTGACGACGGTGTTCTCTCCGTCGATGAGCATGGCATGAATGCCGTCGCCGCAGAGGTTGAGCGCGGTGACTTTGGTCATGGCGTTGCCAAGATCCAACTCCGGTTGCTGGTAGGCTTTCTTGAACTTCTCCTGGAAATCGGGATTCACTACCGGTTGGAATCCGGGGTAGTTGGCGGGGACCGCTCCACAATCGCCCGCGCCCTGGATGTTGTTCTGTCCCCGCATCGGATTGATGCCGGTGCCCTCTTTTCCGAGATTGCCTGTGAGAAGGGCGAGGTTGCAGAGCGACTGGACGTTGTCGACACCACAAATGTGTTCGGTAATGCCAAGGGTGTAGTAGATGGCGCCGAGCTTGGCGTTACCATACCAAAGGGCGGCCGTTTCGATGTCGGCTGCCGGGACTTCGCAGATTTCGGAAGCCCAGTCAGGTGTGAATTCCTTGAGGTGTTGTTCGAAGACTTCGTATTCCGCGCAGCGCTCGGTGATGAATTCCTTGTCGGTGAGATTCTCGCGGACGATGACATGGGCCATGGCGAGAAGGAGGGCGACATCGGACCCGACACGAATGGGAAGATGAAGATGAGCGAGCTCGGCGAGGCGCGTCTTGCGGGGGTCGGCCACGACGAGCTTGGCTCCCTTGGTGAGCGCTTTCTTGAGGCCGGTGGCGGCGACGGGGTGGCACTCGGTCATGTTGGTGCCGATGGCGAAGATGGTATCGGGTTTGTCCATGTCCTTGAGCGGGTTGGACATGGCGCCTCTTCCGATTTGGGCCGCCAGACCGGCGACGGTGGGAGCGTGTCAGGCTCGACTACAGTTGTCTATGTGATGCGTGCCGAAGCTCGCTCGAATAAACTTCTGCATGGTGTAGGCCGCGCCGTGGGGGGCGCGCCCCGAGGCGATTCCATAAATACTATGTCTCCCGTACTTCTCGCGGGCTTTGGCAAAGCCTGCGGCGGCGGCATCGAGGGCGGTGTTCCATTCGACTTCCTTGAAGCTGCCGTCGGGCTGCTTCATGAGCGGTTTGGACAGCCGGTCTTCGTGCTGAATGAAGTCGTAAGTGAATTGCCCTTTGATGCACAGGGCCCCCTTGTTGGCGGGGCCGTCCATGGCGGGCTGGGCTCCGACGATCTTGTCACCCTTGGTCATCAGGTCGATGGAACATCCGACCGCGCAGTAGGGACAAACGGTGCGGGTCTTTTTGATTTCCTCCGGGTCTTCTTCGGACCGAAGGGCCTTTTTATCGGCCAGAGCGCCGGTGGGGCAGGTCTGGACGCATTGCCCGCAGAAGGTGCAATCCGAGTCACGAAGGTCATTGTTGAACTCAGTGGTGATTTGGGTGTGGAACCCGCGATTGGCAACCGAGATGGCGTAATCACCTTCCTGTTCGGCGCAGACGCGCACGCAGCGGTAACATGAGATACACTGTTCGTAGTCCCGCAGGATGAAGGGATTGGCGTCTTTGAAATTAGAGGTGCCCGACTTGGCGCCCTTGAAGCGACCATTGCGGGCTCCGTACTTGTTGACGAGAGATGAAAGCTCCTGAGAGGCAAAGCCACGGAGCGGGTCGACATCGATCTGGCGATTCTCCGAGGCCACCATTTCCACGAGAGTCTTGCGCATTTTCTCGATCTGAGGCGGAGCGGTTTTCACAACCATGCCGTCGGTGGCTTTCGTGGTACAGGAGGCGACAGGATTGCGGATGCCTTCCACTTCCACGACGCAAAGACGGCATCCGCCGAAGGCCTCGAGTCGATCATCGTAGCAAAGCGTGGGGATCTTCTTTTGAAGTCGCTTGGCAACCTCGTAGATCGTCTCGCCATCAGAAAAGATGGTTTGCTGACCATCAATAGTGATCGAAGGGCCTGTGGAGATTTCGGAGTTGGGGTCGTTGATCATTGGGACAGAGGGTTATTGATTGGCAGAGGCGACCTGGTCGGGGAAAAATTTCTGAAGTGACTCGGTCACGTGGGGGGCGGCCATGCCGAGGCCGCAGGCGGAGGTGGCTTTCATGGCTTCGCCGATGTCGTTGACTTCGGCGGCCCATTCTTCCGGGGTGAGGTCCTTGGCTTCTCCGTTGAGTCGTTCAGTCAGGCGCTGGGTGCCGATCCGGCATGGGAAACACTTACCGCATGATTCGTGGGCAAAGAAGGCTATGGCATCGTGGGCGGCTTTGACCATGTTACGGGTGTCGTCAAAGACCATGATGCCGCCGGCTCCGAGGAAGGAGCCGTGGGAGCGGATGCAGGGATCATCGAGAGTGAGTTCATCGAGCACCTGATGACCGAGGAATCCGCCGGAAAGTCCGGCCATGGTGACGGCTTGAACGGTGCGTCCTTCGAGTGGTCCGCCGGCCCAGTCGTAGAGGAGGGTTTTTAAAGGAAGTCCGATGGGGACTTCGTAATTACCTGGGCGTTTGATGTCGCCGGAAAGAGAAATGAGCTTGGTGCCGGCGTGTTCGCCCAAGCCGAGGGATTGATACCAGTCGGCACCCTTGTTGATGATGTGGGGGACGGCACAGAGGGTTTCGACGTTGTTGACCGCGGTCGGTTTGTCTTCGAATCCGTGGGTGACGGGAAAGGGCGGTTTGTTGCGGGGGAAGGGGTGTTTTCCTTCCAGCGAATTAAGGAGCGATCCTTCTTCACCGCAGATGTAGGCCCCGGCTCCGCGACGGACGTAGAGGTGGAAGGTGAAACCGCTGTCGAGGATGTTGTTTCCGAGGAGCCCGGCTTCGAGAAGTTCGGCAATGCAGCGTTCGAGGAGGGCGTTGGTCTCGGGATATTCGTAGCGGAGATAAATAAACCCACGGGGTGCTCCGGTGGCAAAACCAGCAATGATCATGCCCTCGAGAAGGGCGTAGGGATCGTAGTCCATGAGGGCTCGATCCTTGAAGCATCCGGGCTCGCCTTCGTCAGCGTTACAGACGATGGACTTGGGGTGGCGGTCGCAATCGGCGACGGCCTTCCATTTCAGCCCGGTGGGAAATCCGGCTCCACCACGTCCGGCAAGTTTGGAGGCGATGATGGTTTCAATGATGCCTTTCGGAGTGGCTTTGGAGAGAACATCCTTGAGGGCGTTGAACCCTCCGTTTGCTTGGTAGCCGTCGAAGGTATTGTGGCCTTCCTTTCGAATATTTGCGAAAAGGCATTCCTCATTGTCGCCGGGGTAGGGCGCAGGGAGAGGAGACGGCGTCGGCTTGAGATTGTCAGCGGAGGAGCCGGAGAGCGTGGTATGCCCTTTGAGAACCGGGACGTGGGCGTCGCATCGTCCCGAGCAAGGCATTTCGCTGGCTTCGATCCCTTGAGCCCTGAGGCTGTCCAGAATCTCATTGCCGCCATGCAGGCAGCAGATGTTTCCGGTGCAGACGCGGGGAGCCTCCAATCCTCCCGGAGTTCGTGCAAAATGGTGGTAGAAAGTGACGGTGCCGTAGAGGTCGGCGAGGGGGATCTTCAGGGCGTGGGAAACAGTGCGGAGGGCGTCATCGGAAAGGTGGCCGTCCCGATCATGGAAGGCATGGAGGATCGGGAGAAGAGGGGCGGGTTCGCTCTTCCATTGGTCGATGATGGATTGATCGGCGTCAGCAATGACCATTGGGAGAGGATGGCAAACGAGTCTGACGGCGCAAGCAGGGAAGTTTAATTTGCTGAATTGTTTTTCAACGCGGAGCTCAGCTGCCCACGAGGATTTCGGGGACGGTCATCTCGTAGTCGGGAATGTCTCCGTTGAAAAAGACCGGGCCGGTTTCCATCTATACGGTGACGTCGCGCGCGCACTCGGAGAAGAAGCTGGCGATATGCGGGAGTTCGGGGACGGTGGCCTCGATGGTGAGGAAGTCGAGGCGGAGAGAGCGAGGCGGTTCAACCTGCCCTTGGTCGTCGACGAGAGAAATGATCATAGCATCATTTCTCTAAACGGTGAAGTTGTAGTAAGGCAAGGTTGGACGGTATGCGCGCGCAATTATACCACTTGAGAACCAACCGATTAGTCGACTTTTACGACAACAGAATCTTTAGGTCTGAGGGCCCGTTTTTTCGTGAGAAGCTGCAGTTTGCGGTTGCCCTTCCTCGGGGACCACGATTTTTACCTTGGCTCCATCAGGCATGTTGTTCAGCCGTGAGGTGACGAGATGCCATCCCTCGGTCAGATCATCCCGAACAATGAGATTGAGTTCATCGGTCCAGACCGGGTCGATCGTTTGCCGCAGGAGAGTAAATTCCTCCGGGTGGATCACCGTGATTTCCCGGGGTCTTCTCAGCGTGGAACGAGGAATGACGAAGACGCCCTTGATCAATTCACCTTCGAGCACCGCGCGCACGGGTTGGCCGATCCTGAGGGGAGCCTCTTTGGTGGTTTGTAATCCAAAGGGGTCGTCGACCCGGGCGATGACAAAGAGTTTTCGTGATTTCTCGTCGAGGGTGCCTTCGGTGCGAACGATGGAGCCTTCCCAGGTTTGGGGGGCAAAGTCACTGAGGGCATCGGTGAGGGTGACGGGAACAGGGGAATCCCCGGGGTTGTTTGGAAGCTTGATGTGATCGAGCTCGCGGGCCGAGAGAGAGAGTCTGATCTCTGCGAAATCGGTGGAGAAGATTTCACCAAGAGTGGTTCCGGAACTGACGGACTGGCCGAGTCCTACCAGTCGGGATTTTACTCGACCCGCGTAAGGAGCGATGACTTTGGTCCGCTCCAGATTGCGCTGGGCATCGGAAAGTTCGGCGGTGGCCGCCTTGACGTTGGCATTGGCCTCCTTGAGCTGGGGTTTGCGGAGGACCAGATCGGTCGGTTCTTCGGTGTAACCGAGGTCATTCCAATCGAGAAGAGCCTGCTCAGCACGTGCGGTCTCCTGAGCAAGGGTGGCTTCGGCCCGGGCCAGGCGGGCTTCCGCCGAGGAAAGAGCAGCTTCGAAATCAGTGGGATCGAGTTCGAGCAGGACGTCTCCTTGTTCAAAGAAGGATCCGCTTTCAAATTCGGGCGCAATCCGGATGACCCGTCCGTTGACCCGGGGAGTCAGGCCCGTTTCATTGTGGGGCTGCACCACTCCTTGTGAGCTGAAGCTCACGCGGTAATCCGAGCGGCGAAGCTCAAGGGCTTCTGTTTCCACGATTCGACGTTCCCGCTTCATCCGTTCAGGAGGTTCCTCTTGAATGGACAATTTTTTGAACCCCAGGTAACCTCCACCAAGAATGATGATGGGAAGGAGGAGACGTAAAAGTTTAGCCATATTGATCTTTCAACCGGGGGAAGCGCTGGGGAACCTTACGATAGAATCGCAAGATGTCTAACAAGGTGTTTTTGGGGGAAGGGTGGGGGATTGGGAAGCCTTTATCCGGAATTTGCCTAGGCCGTGTGGACAAAATGGAAAAGTGTCCGGGATTGTTTGGAATCCTTGAATAATCAAAGAAGTCTGGCATCCTGCCGCGGTGAAAGAAAGTTATGCGGCAGCAATGCCAGACGCACTGTTTGAGTGCCTAAAAAAATTAACTTAACTCCCGGCGGAAGTCTGCATCTAACATTTTTGGGAGAGGAAGAACACCATCTGATCTCAGAAAAACACTGAATGGAATTTGGTGGATCATGGTCACCGGGAGCCAGTGGAATCAACTCCCTGAGAAGTATGGGAAATGGAATTCCGTTTACCGTTTTCATCTCC
>JBMHCW010000070.1:0-12440 GCA_049889715.1 Akkermansiaceae bacterium
TCATCAAGCTCTCTTTGAGCCGTCCGAGGGAAACAAGGTGAGCCACGAACGGTTGTTTGATGGGTCGGAGAAAGGGCCGGCCTCATCGCCTCCGCGGATGTGGCGACGCAGTCAGTCCCAATACGATGCCTTGATGGAGGAGCTCTGGGTGATTCCCAAGCTCAGGAACGATTACGCCACTTATCGCACCAAACCGGAGTTTGCCCACTTCGGATACGCCCGGCCCTTTCCCCAGATGGCTCCCGAGAATTTCACCAACTATTCGGGAGGAGTGCACGCGGATCTCGGCACTCTCAAAGGCTTGATGGATGCGGGCCAGCAGGTGGCCATGCGATTAACCAGCAAGGATTCCAAGTATCATCGTTTGCATCAACCCGCCCAGCAGATCGGTTATCACCGCAACGCCTGGAATGGATTCCCGGAGATCAAGCCTCCCGGACTCGCCAAAGCCTTCGAGCCCTTTCTCGAAAACGGAGCGCAACCAACAAATGAAGAGCAGAAGGCAGCGGTGGAGCACGTCTTTGGTCTGATTCTCGATCGACCTCCTTCGTCAGAAGACCGGAACCTCTACGGAGAATTTCTCGCGTCCAACATCGAGAAGGCAGATCCGCTGTCGGCTCTGCGTGGGCTCATCACCGCGGTCATCGTGAGTCCCGAGTTCGTTTTCAGGATGGAGGTGGGGATGAGTGAGCCGGATGAACATGGACGACGAATGCTCTCTCCCGGCGAGCTGGTGTATGCCCTTGCTTATGCCATCACGGATGCGGGGCCCGATCAGGAGCTGGTAAAAGCTGCGGAGTCGGGACGGCTCTCCTCGCGTGAGGATGTTGAGCGGGAAGTTCGGCGGATGTTGAAAGACCCGCAAGTCGAGAAGCTGCCCAAGCTCAGGTTCTGGCAGGAATTTTTTGGCTACCTCGAGGCTCCCGCCATTTTCAAGGATCCGGATCGGCGGCGTCAGTTCCCTGAATTGTTGGTTCGCGATGCCGATCAGCTGGTCACCTATATTCTGGAAAAGGACCGCCAGGTCTTTCGTCAGTTGCTGACCATCGATCGCTACTTTGTTGGCTATCCGACGGCCGGTGGGAACAAGGAATTGAGAGCGAGTTGGATTAAAGCGGAGAAAGATCGCATCCGCCAAAGTCTGGAAAAGAGTAAACGGAAGGGAAGGGATTTGTCGGACTCTCCCCAGGCCAAGTTGCTGGCGGAAGGCAAGACCCTCATGCCGCCTGCCCGTCACAATGATGCTGCCGGTTGGTCGCGACAATATGCCATGATTTACGGCTTTGACTCGAAGAGCATGGCCTGGACGGACCAGCAACCGATGAAGATCACGGAGGCTCGTCTGGGAATGCTCATGCATCCGGCCTGGTTGCGGGCGCATTCGACTAACTTCGACAACGACATCGTTGGAAGAGGGCACTGGATCCGCGAACGTCTTCTCGCCGGATCGATGCCCGACATTCCCATCGATGTGGATGCCCAGGTTCCGGTGGACGAAACGAAAACCCTTCGTCAACGCATGGAGGTCACCCGGCAGGAGTATTGCTGGAAATGCCACAAACGCATGGACCCTCTGGGCCTTCCATTCGAAGACTTCGATCATTACGGCTGGCATCGGACCCTGGAAGTGACCGATAAGCGGGGGCGCAAGAAGCATCCCGTCGTGACCGACGGGGCCATTGTCTTTAGTGGAGAGACACAACTTGATGGTCCGGTGAAGGACGCCCGCGAGTTGGTAAAGCGTCTGGCTGGTTCCGAACGTGTCCGTCAATCGATCATCCGTCATGCCTTCCGGTTCTGGATGGGCCGAAACGAAACCCTGTCTGATTCGCCGACCTTGATGGCAGCCGATCAGGCCTATGTCGGAAGCGACGGCAGCTTCAACGAAATGCTTGTGGCCTTGCTGACCAGCGATTCCTTCCTTTACCGTAAGTAAAACCTTCTATTTTCCTCATGTCATTACACCCGAGCTCCAGATTGGTATCACGACGCAAGGTTCTCACCGGAGCGGGAGCGTTGGGTTTATCGCCCTTCATGGCCTCGCTCCATTCCGTCATGGCGCGCCAGGCGGCGGGTGAGAAGCCGCCCCAGCGATTTGTGTTTTGCGTGAAGACCAATGGCCTGTGGGCCGAGATGATCCAGCCGGCGTCGATGAGTGACCGCTTGCCTTTCGGTTACGAAACCGAAATGAAGGAAGGCAAGATCAACGTCATCAAGGATTCGTGGGAGGGTGACCGAACTTCGATGTTCGAGGCGGCCAACGAAAAGCATCTCGGGAAGTTGAATGAAACAATGTCTCCTCTCGCTCCCTTCGCGGATAGGCTGACCATTCTCCAGGGGCTCACGAGTGGGTTCAACATGACAAGTGGAGCCCACAAGGGGAACTACCAGACTCTTTCGGCCACGCAAGCGGGCTCGAAAGTCGTTGGGCCGACTCTTGATGTGGCGCTGGCCAACGCTCTGCCTGCTCCCATCCCGCTGCTCTGCCTGGGGCATGATTCCAAAGCCTTCTCCGGTCTCTCTTACATTCCTTATTCGGCGTCGGCCAACGGGAAACCCAATGCCTTTTACACCAAACCTTCGCGAGCCTACGCGGACCTCTTTGGAGTCATCGACGGAGGGGCTGCCAAGTCACAATACGAAGTGCAATCGAGCATCCTCGACCTCCACGCCAAAGATGCGAAACGACTTCGCTCCCGGATTGGAGCTCCCGAGCGTGAACAACTGGATCGCTATCTGGGAGCCTTCGATTCGCTTCGTCAAAGTCGAGAACAGATCGAGAAGATGTCTGACCAGCTGCGCAAGCATGCTCCCGAAGCGCCGGGCGACGTCGAGATCAGTAATCCCCTTGCGATCAATGCGGCCAATGCCGAGATTGCCGTGGCTTCGTTGATCAGCGGGCTGACCAACGTCGTGACGCTGTGCTTCGACCAGATGAATTCAACCTCTTATCCCGGGGCGGGCCCCTTGCACTCCAGTGTGGGACACGGGCAGGGAGGGGCGGTCCTGCATAAACGTCGCTTGATCACCGGCTCTCATTTTGAACAGATCGCCGCCATGGCCGGGCAGCTTGAATCCGTTCCCGAGGGAGACGGCACGATGTTGGACAATACAGTGTTTGTGTATTTGGCGGACAATGGCAGAAGTCACCACTCCGGCGAAACAAACTTTCCCATGATGTTGTTGGGGAACCTGGGCGGCCGTCTCCAGCAGGGGATCTATTATGCTCCCGGGAACGACCCTGCCGACAAAACACAAAAGAGCCATGTCCGCGTCGGAGACGTGTGGTCGACTCTTCTCGCTGCCTCCGGCCAGAACCACAAGGGATTCGGAATTCCGAAAAACAAGGTTCCCTACCAGCCGATCGAAAGCCTTTTAGGGTGATCAGGGTGCACGGTGGCGCTAGGCCTAACTCCTCCGGGCCTGGCGACCTTCGTCGATGAGCTTCCAGAAGTGCTTGGAATCGGCGAGCGCTTCGTCCTCTCCCAGCGGAAGTTTGGAACGATAGAGAAAGTCCGAGAAGGTGCCCTTGTGCAGCACCCGGTGGACCACGACTTGATCATCGACCACCTCGAAGTAAAAACGCCAGTCCTGCGAACGGAACCGATAGAGCTTCTTTCCGTCGCGCTCGATTTCTCCAAAGCGCTCGTCGTCGAGATGTTCGAGATCGTCTTCGGTGACTTTGAATTCATCGAGAAGTTCGAGCTGCTCGAGGGTTCCCAGTTGGGAAATCTCGGCGGCACTGATTTCATTGAAGACGATCTGGAGCACGAGGGAACTCTAACGGAAAATCGGCGGGACTCAAACTCCACAAAACAAAAGCGTGACGACTGATCAAACGAACAGTATAAAGATTTTGTGATATCAAAAGTCTACAGCGCGGCCTTGCGGGGAGTGGAGGCCGTGGAAGTCGAGGTCGAGGTGTCGGCGCGCGAGGCCGATGGCGCCAATGCCGGGCGGATCAACATTGTCGGTCTCCCTGATGCGGCGGTGCGTGAATCCGGCGAGCGGGTCACGACGGCCATCCTGGCTTCCGCGATGGACTACACCTATGGCGTTCACACCGTCAACCTGGCTCCCGCGGATCTCAAAAAGGAAGGGCCGTCATTTGATCTCCCCATCGCCCTCGCCATGATCGCCTGCAAGGAGGGCGAAGAACTGACCCTGACCAACGACCTCATGATTGTCGGGGAGCTGGCTCTCGATGGCACGCTGCGGCCGGTGAAGGGCGCTCTCTCGATCGCTTTGGGCGCCAAGGCTGCCGGACGTCGCCGACTCCTCCTTCCAGCTGCCAACGCCCGTGAGGCCGCCATGGTGGGCGATCTCGAGGTCTACGGACTCAATTCCCTTTACGAAGCCTGGCAGTTTGTCACCGGCCGGGATCCCCGGGCTCCCGAGCCCCGGCCGGTGATTCGCCAGTCCGATTCACTGGAGCCCCATGCCGATCTTGACGAAGTGAAAGGCCAGCACAACGTGAAGCGGGCTCTCGAAATTGCCGCGGCCGGAGGGCACAACATCCTCATGGTCGGGCCACCGGGCACCGGGAAATCCATGCTCGCCAAACGAATGCCTTCGATCATGCCCGACATGACCGAAGAGGAGGCCATCGAGACCACTCGCATTCATTCGGTGGCCGGTCTTCTTGATGCCCGCGAAGGGCTTGTTGCCGGCCGACCATTCCGCGCTCCTCATCACACTATTTCCGATGTCGGCCTGCTGGGCGGGGGAACCAATCCTGGTCCCGGTGAGATTTCACTCGCTCACAATGGCGTGTTGTTTCTCGATGAACTTCCCGAGTACCGACGTTCCACCCTCGAGGTTCTCCGTCAACCGCTCGAAGATGGCAAGGTCACCATTTCCCGCGCGGCCGGAACGTACAACTTCTCGTCCCGCTTCCTTCTGGTGTGTGCCCTCAACCCCTGTCCCTGCGGGTTTTTCGGAGACCCGGTGAGACAATGTCGCTGCAGCCCCCGCCAGGTGGAATCCTATCGAGCCAAGATTTCAGGACCTCTCCTCGACCGCATCGATCTTCATGTCGAAGTCCCGCACATCGACTACAAGCAACTCTCTTCCAACGAACAAAGTGAATCGTCTGCCACCGTGAGGGAGAGGGTGGTCAGTTGCCGCCAGATCCAGAAGGAGCGATTCTCGTCACTCCCCGGAGTCCGCACCAATTCCCATATGGGGCCGAAAGTTATGCGTCAGGCCTGTCGGGTCAATGAAGAGTGCTCGATGCTGTTGGAGCAGGCCATGGAGCAGCTCAATTTTTCGGCCCGCGCCCACGACCGGATCCTGAAAGTGGCCCGCACCATTGCTGATCTCGAAGGAGTGGGGGATTTGGCCCCTGAGCACGTCCTGGAGGCCATTCAATATCGTTCGCTCGACCGCAAGCTCAGCTTCTCCTGAGCCATTTTTCCGGGGCTCCGGTAGACTTTACATTCTCTTTACCCAACGTTTCCTCGTTCCGGGTGTCCATAGGGGTGATGCAAGGAACCAGCGTCAGCCCCTACCAACGGATCGAGATGATGGTCTTTTACCTCGTCTTGTTCGGAGGAACCGCCCTGATCCTCTGGGAAAGCCGGAGCTATTTTCTGCCCGGCCAGATCCATGGCTTCGTGATGGAGCGCATGGAACTCGCCGTTGAGGACTGGTGGCGATACTCCCTCTTGGCTCACGTCGCCGGCGGGCTGATTTGCCTGTCATCGAGCCTCCTCCAGTATTCCGGGTTCCTGCTGAAAAGAGCCCCAGCCGTTCACCGGAATCTGGGTCGCATATACGGCCTCAGTATCATCATGGTGGTGTTCCCGACCGGAGTGGCTCTGGCCTTTGTGGCCAAGGGAGGTCTCTCCGGCACCATTGGGTTTCTTTTCCTCTCGTTCGCCACGCTCTTTTCCCTGCTGCTGGGAATGGTGGCGATCTACAAAAAGAATCTCCGTGCCCATCAGGCTTGGATCAGTCGCTCGTTCGCGCTCGTCACTTCGGCCATCACTTTTCGCCTGCTCCAGCTCGTCCTCGTGAGATTCGTTGATGATTACGACCAGGTCTATCAATCGGCCCTCTGGGCCAGCATGGGAATCAATCTCACTCTCTGCGAATACTATCTCCTGAAAACAAACCGAAAGAAGACATGAAAAAACCAAAACTCCACTATCCCGTCATCGCCGCGGCCGCTCTGGCCGTTGGTGGATTCATCCCGGCCAGTCTTGGCGGGGAAAAAGTGCCGGCTCCGGTCGCTGCAGAAGCAAAGAAGTCAAACCCCAGTGATCCGGTTTTGATCAAGTTGAACGAGGAACTCATCGCGCCCCTCACGCTCCAGTCGAAACGCTGGGAGGCCTTTTCCCGTCGTGAACCAACTTCCTCGACGTCCTACCAATTGGTTGAGATCGACTCCACAAAGCTCAAGGGCGAGAGACTGTTCAAGGTGGTCAGTATCTCCACTCCGTTCGTGAAGGAGGCCAAGCCCAGCAAGCGGGATTACCTCAAGCTCCGCTATCTTGAAGACAGCGGGGAAACCATGGTTGATCTCAAGGGCGAGTGGGTGTCACCCGACAAACATCCCATCCTGAAACAGCTTCCCAAGCCGGAAAAGAACATCGCTCTTTGATTCGATCGGGAAACACCTGAGGAGGGCTTGCGGGACGCTTCCCGGAAGCCCTCCTCAGGTGTTGGGCCTCTCCAACTACGAAGGTTGCCGTACTTCGTGTGCTCCGATAATTCTCTCTCATGTCCTCGCATGAAAACGGATTGATCACCGGAGCCGACGGCCTCGTCCGTTGCTGGTGGTGCGGCGAGCACGAGGACTATCTCCGCTATCACGATGACGAATGGGGCAGGGAAGTCACCGATGACATTCGTCTTTTCGAAAAGATCTGCCTCGAAGGATTCCAGGCCGGCCTGAGTTGGCTCACCATCCTTCGCAAACGGGAGAATTTTCGCGCGGCTTTTGCCGGCTTTGACTTTCACAAGGTGGCGGAGTTTGAGGACTCCGACGTCGAACGTCTGGTCCACGATGCCGGGATCGTCCGTCATCGCGGGAAGATCCTCTCAACCATCAACAACGCCGGACGGGCTCTGGCGCTGCTGGACGATTTTCCCTCCCTCTACGATTACTTCTCAACCTTCCGGCCCGTGCCGAGGAAAGAGGCTCTCAACTACAAGCAAGCGATGAGCCAAACCACCTCGGATGAATCCAAGGCTCTCAGCAAGGATCTCAAAAAGCGGGGCTGGACCTTCGTTGGACCGACTACCTGTTACGCTTTCATGCAGGCCATGGGCTTGGTCGACGACCATCTCGCCGGTTGTTTCCGATCCGGCGCCAAGTGACGAAATCCTCACTCTTAAGTGGCCTTGGAAGAAGAGCGCGACTGCTACCTGAGAGACTGGGAAGGTTGATTGAAATTATATGAACAATCCTCATCCCGGAGATGAGATTCCGGCATCCGCACGTAAAAAAAGGCCTCCTTTTGTCATTCAAATTCAGCAAAAATAAAATTTTTATGCCCCATTTTTAGGGGTTTTTTGAGCTGAGAGCCCTCGATCAGCGGGGTGGAACCGGGACTTTTTGAAGAATTCCAGGACGGTCCTTTTTCGAAGGCTTTCGCGAATTTTTTTTGGACCCTAGGGACGGGGTGTCCGGCTCCCAGAAATGGTCGATCCGAGGGCCCGCAAGTGTTGAAAAATGGCTGATTGGCACCGAAATAGTCAGGATTTCCGAAATTCCACCAAATCCACAGACATACTACATGTGGTATTGTGAATAATTTGTGCACACTATATGGGCAATTTCATCTTGCGGAAATCACGGATTACGGACTAGTCTCAACAGCGCTTCTCCTCACGTTTCCTGAAAGTAAGCAACCACTAAATAAAACGCATCATTCAACCTCCGTTACAATGTCTGACACCACCACAATCAAGATCGGCGACCGCGAATTCATCCTCGATAAAGAGAAAGCCGATGCCGCCATTGCGGCAAAATCCGTGATCAATGGACGCGACACCATGTTCTTCAACATCCTCCCCCTGAAATACCAGTGGGCCTACGACCTCTACAAGACGATGAAGAACAACCACTGGGAGCCCGAGGACATCCAAATGCAGAAGGATGTCCAGCAGTGGCGGGGCTCCGAGATCACCGACGTCGAGCGCTGGATCATCAAGATGGGCATCGGTTACTTCTCCGCGGCCGAAGGAATTGTTGGTGACAATATCCTCCACGTCGTTCGCGAGCTGGTCACCGCTCCCGAGCTCAAGCTCGTCCTCGGCCGCCACGCTCACGAGGAGAACATTCACGCTGACTCCCTCGTTTATATGATTTCCTCCCTCGGCATCAACCCGCACGAGTGTGAGGCCATGTTCGAGGACATCCCGACCATCAAGGCCAAGAACCACTTCGTCGTTTCCAACTCCCGGGCGCTCCGCCGCGATGTCGATCTCACCGTTCTCGAAAACAAGCAGGCGCTCGCCAAGAACATCTTCATGTTCGGCCAGGTCATGGAAGGAACCCAGTTCTACGGTCTCTTCGGCATGATCCTCAGCCTCTATCGTCAGAACAAGTTCCCCGGCATCGGACAGATGTTCCGTTATACCCTTCGTGACGAGTCCAACCATATCAACGTTTTCCTGAACCTTCTCAACTCGCTGTCGATGGAGAATCCCGACATCATGACTCCCGAGTTCAAGGAGGATCTTCGCCAGACCATGGCCGAAGGGGTGCGCCTTGAGAAGGAGTTCATCCGCGACTGCCTGCCCGTCACCGCCGTGGGACTTTCGGTCAGGGACTTCGAACAATACATCGACTACATCGCCGATCGCCGTCTCATCAACTGCAAGCTGGATCCTCTTTCCGGCGGCAACGTCGAGAATCCTTTCCCTTGGCTCTCGGAAGCCATCGATCTCAAGAAGGAGCAGAACTTCTTCGAAGGAAAAGTCACCGAGTATCAGAAGGCTTCCGCTCTCGATAGCGTCGACGACGACGAGCTCTAGTCTCTCCACGGCCGGAGTTTGAAAGGGGGCATGGCTGTGCCCCCGCCTCCGGATTCCGGCCGTTTTTCCCAAAACCACACACAATTTCTTCTGGCCTTTGGTTCGATCCCCGGAACCCAAGGCAATCCCGAACACCGCAACAACCAAGAACCAGGAAGGCAGCATATTTCATTTATAACACCCCATAGCTGCTGACTTCCGACCTCCAACTGCCAACAACAACATGTACCGCTCCTTATCTCTCGCCGAAGACCAAGCCCTTAAAGAAACCGTCGCCTCCCGTGCCGGCAGCGACAATCCATACGCCTGGCGCGAAATCCTCGCCACCGACCAACGTACTCCCATTCCCGAAATCACGGTGACCCGCGCTGGCGAAGAAGAGTCCTTCTCGCTCGCCGACGTTGCCGATGCCATCGGTGAATCCCTCACCAACCTCCTCATTTCCCGCAACGAACCCGAAGACAATATCTTCTCCGAAAAGAATCGCTCCTTCGTTTCGGCCGTGGCTCATCGCGTTTCCAAGTCGCTCATGAACCAGGTTCAGCGTGGTGGAAACCTCAAGCTCTCGCAGAACGATCTCTACCTTCTCATTGAGAAGGCCCTCATCGAAAACGACGCGCACGATGTGGCGAAATCCCTCGTCTTCAAGCGCTCGCTCGACATGAAAGGGGAGATCTCGGTCACCCAGGAGCCTCAGGAAATGCCGGTGCGTCTCATTCGTCGTAATGGCAACGTCGTGCCTTGGTCCGAAACCAAGATCGAACAGGCCGTTTCCCGCGCCTTCCTCACCTTGAAGGAAGATCCTTCGCCCGCTCTTGCGATCGCTCAGGCCGTCACCAACATCATCCGCACCGGAGACCAGGCCTTCGTGCACATCGAAGACGTCCAGGACCACGTGCAGGACGAGCTCATGCGCCAGGGACACTTCAAGGTGGCCGCTCACTACGTTCGCTATCGTGACGAGCGCGCCCGCCTTCGCCTCAACAATCCCATCGAGATGGACGACCCCGCGCAGGAGTCATTCGTCACCGTCACCACCGAAGACGGCCAGAGTGATTTCTGGGATGGCACGGAGCTCAAGAAGCGCATCCAGTTCGCCTCCATCGGTCTCGATCTCTCCCTCAACGAAGAACAGATCGAGCATGAGCTTCGTCGTTCCATCGGCGCCGAGATTTCCAAGGAGGACCTCAAGCGCACCGTCATCCTGAACTCCAAGACGCTCCTCGAAAAGGACGCCGACATGTCCAAGTTCGCCGGACGCATTCTTCTTTCCTACATCTACGAAGAAGTCCTGCCCTGGGATATTCAGAAGGACGGCATCGAGTCCCTCAAGGAGGCTCACAAGCAGAACTTCAAGGCCTACCTCAAGCACGGCGTGGAGATCAAGCGGATCAGCCCCGACATTCTTGAGAAGTATGACCTCGACCGTCTCGCTGACGCGCTCGACCCGTCTGCTGACCTCGATTTCGAATTCCTCGGAATCCAGACCCTTTACGATCGCTACCTTCAGGTCGACAAGACCGGCGACAAGCCTCGTCGCATGGAAACTCCCCAGTACTTCTGGATGCGTGTTTCGATGGGTCTCTTCAAGGCCGAGAAGACCAATCCCGAAGATTGGGTCATCCGTCTTTATCAGCTCTACAAGGGCCGCCGCTTCTGCTCGTCCACCCCGACTCTCTTCAACTCGGGCACCCTCCACAGCCAGCTTTCCAGCTGCTACCTCTACAAGGTTGATGACTCCATCGAGTCCATCATGAACCGTGGCATCGCCGAGAATGCCTTCCTCTCCAAGTGGGCCGGGGGACTCGGTGGTTCCTGGACCTCTGTCCGTGGAACCGGTGGCTATATCCAGGGCACCAACGGGGAATCCCAGGGCGTCATTCCTTTCCTCAAGCTCCACAACGACCAGCTCATCGCGGTCAACCAGGGCGGCAAGCGTCGTGGCTCCGGCTGTGCCTACCTCGAGTCCTGGCACAATGACATCGAGGACTTCCTCGAACTTCGCGTCAACGTCGGTGACGAACGTCGCCGCACGCACGACATGAACACCGCCAACTGGATTCCCGACCTCTTCATGAAGCGGATGGAAGCCCGTTCGCACTGGACCTTGTTCCGCGCCAACGAATGCCCCGACCTTCACGATCTCTACGGCCGGGCCTTCGAGCTCCGCTACGAGGAATACGAGAAGATGGCCGAGGAAGGAAAGATCTGGTCCCGCCAGATTGAAGCCATCGAGCTTTGGAAGAAGATGCTCAAGATGATCTTCGAAACCGGTCACCCCTGGATCACCTTCAAGGATCCCTGCAACCTTCGCAGCCCGCAGGACCACGCCGGTGTCATTCACTCCAGCAACCTCTGCACCGAGATCACCCTCAACACCTCCGATGAGGAAACGGCCGTCTGCAACCTCGGCTCGGTCGTGCTCGACACCCACGTCACCAAGGACGGCATGCTCGACCACGACATGCTCCGCGAGACCGTCACCGTCGCCATCCGCGCTCTCGACAATGTCATCGACATCAACTTCTACCCGACCGAAGCCGCCAAGACTGCCAACTCCCGCCACCGTCCCATCGGTCTCGGCGTGATGGGTCTGCAGAATGCCCTCTTTAAGAAGAACCTTCAGTTCGCTTCCGATGCCGCCGTCGACTTCAACGATGAGTTCATGGAAGCCATCGCTTACTACGCCTACAGCGCCAGTAGCGAGCTGGCCGGCGAGCGTGGCTCCTATAACAGCTACAAGGGTTCCAAGTGGGATCGTGGCATCCTTCCCCAGGACACGATTGATTCCCTTGAGAACGAGCGGGGGAATGACGTCGATGTTCCCCGTGGCGGCAAGATGGACTGGCGTCCCGTTCGCGAAAGCATCGCCCGCAATGGCATGCGCAACTCCAACGTCCTCGCCATCGCGCCCACCGCGACCATCTCGAACATCATGGGAACCACCCCATGCATCGAGCCGAACTACACCAACCTCTTCGTGAAGAGCAACCTCGGTGGTGACTTCACCGTCCTCAACCCGGTTCTCGTCAACGACCTCAAGAAGGAAGGCCTCTGGGGACAGGAAATGATCGACCAGCTCAAATACTTCAACGGCGAGCTCGCCGACATCGAAGACATCCCGGATCATCTCAAGCAGAAGCACCAAACCGTCTTCGAGGTGGGTTACCAGGCCATCATCGATGCTGCAGCCCGACGCCAAAAGTGGATTGACCAATCACAAAGTGTGAACCTCTTCCTCGCCACCCCCGACATGAAGAGCCTCAGCCACATGTATCGCCATGCTTGGCATACTGGCTTGAAGACCACCTATTACCTGAGAACCCGCCAAGCCAGCGACATCGAGAAATCCACCGTCGCCAAGGCCGAGAAGAAGCAATTCACTCCGGAGCAGGTCCAAGCTTGCTCCATCGAAGCCATGATGAATGGCGGGGAGTGCGAGGCTTGTCAGTAAG
>JBMHCW010000071.1:0-15586 GCA_049889715.1 Akkermansiaceae bacterium
CCAGCTTCGCCAAGGTCCTCCAAGGCAACATCAAGACCCACCGCAAGTATGCCTTCGGCATGCACAACAACTACCCTGAAGGCCCTCCCTACCCCATCCGCTCAATCACCAATGGTGAGTGGCGCTACATCCGCAACCTCACTCCCGACGCCACCTACATCGAAAAGCATCTCATGGGCCGCACCGTTCACAATCCCTACTGGCCATCCTGGCTTTGGACCTCCACCGAAAAGCCCCGCTCGCGCGAACTTGTCGAACGCTTTCTCCATCGTCCCGCCGAAGAGCTCTATCATACCGTGCAGGATCGATACGAACTCACCAACCTCGCAAATAATCCCGCTCACGCGGAGCTCAAAAAAACTCTCTCGGACGCTCTCGACGCCCAACTCGCCGATCAGAAAGATCCCGGCATTCCGCTCGATACCCCGAAAGCCCACCGCGCCGCTTCCAAACTGGAGCCCCTCTTCCCAAGCAAACCATAAGGAGAGCGGGCTTCCAGCCCTGCTTCAGATGCGCCCACCCGCTTCACCTCATCAACGACCAACCGATCCACCATGATCCGCAAACTCCTCCTCCTGGGATGCTTCCTCTCAAAACTTACGCTCGCTACCCCACGCCCAAACATCGTTGTCATTCTTGCCGACGACCTGGGCTACTCGGATCTTGGATGCTATGGAGGTGAAATCGACACGCCACATCTGGATCGTCTCGCAGAGAACGGTGTCCGCTTCACTCAATTCTACAACACCTCGCGCTGCTGCCCTTCCCGCGCCAGCCTTCTCACTGGCCTCTACCAGCATCAGGCCGGAATTGGTCACATGACCTACGGCAATTGGGGCGACGGGTATCGCGCCAATCTGATCGAGTCAGTGGCTACCTTTGGAGAGGTTTTGGGAACGGCTGGCTACCAGACAATGATGACGGGAAAATGGCACGTTGGACACAGCGACCCCAGGGCCAGGCCCGAAGTGCGCGGCTTTGAAAAGTTCACCGGAATCTATTCCCACGTCGACAGTTACTGGAAGGTCCTCAAGGGCTGTGACATTTACCGCGACGGAGAACTCTTCATCCCGGCACAGGAGAACCCGAAAAATCCCTACCGGCCAACGGAAGACTTTTACACCACGGAGTTTTTTACCGATGTGGCCATCGACTACATCGACCAGGCCATGAAAGATCCTTCCCGGCCCTTCCTCCTCCATCTTTGTCACAACGCACCGCACTTCCCTCTGGAGACACCGGACGAGCTTATCAAGAAGTACCAGGGACGTTACCTCAAAGGTTGGGACATCCTGCGCCAGGAAAAGTTTGAGCGGATGAAGTCCATGGGTCTCCTGCCCCAAAGTCAGCTTTTGCCGCAAGTTCGAGGCTTCGACAACAAGCGGATCAAGGGTTTCGCCGGCACGGGCTTCAGCACTGACTTGTTGCCTGCCTGGGATTCCCTCAGCGATAAAGACCGTCGGGAACTTGATTTTCGTCGCGCGATGTATGCCGGTCAGGTCGACAACCTTGACCAAAATATCGGGCGCCTGGTCGATCATTTGGAGAAACGTGGAATTCTCGACAACACACTCATTCTCTTTCTCTCCGACAACGGCTGCTCGGGCGAACTCGGACTCTTTGGCATGAATTGGGGCAAGCACCGTGAAGAGAACTACGGGACCTGGAAACGCAAGAGCGGTTGGTCGATCTCACAAGGGCAATGTTGGGCCGCCTTCTCGAACACTCCATTCCGGAAATACAAGAAATTCACCCACGAGGGTGGGATCGCCACACCGCTGATCGCCCATTGGCCCGAGGGCATCAAGAATTCAGGACGGATCGAGACCAGACAGATCGGCCACCTCATCGACATCATGCCAACTCTGATCGATGTCGCAGACGTAAAGTATCCAAAGAACCTAAAGGGCCACACCATTCCTCCCATGGAAGGCGTCAGCCTGCTTCCTCTCATCCGCAGCCCGAATGCTGAGCCTGTTTCCAACCGAACAATCTACTGGCAGCACGAGACCCATGCCGCCATCCGTGACGGAGATTGGAAACTGGTAGCCGACAACGACCGCAGCCCCGAAGGCTGGCAACTCTACGACCTCAGCCGCGATCGCAGCGAGACCGACGACCTTGCCGCCCTCCACCCGGAAAAAGCGACCACTCTCTATCGGAAATGGGAAGCGTGGGCAAAGCGGGTCAACGCGATCCCTTTTCCCGAAGATCGTGAACGCGGGAACACGCCCGAAGGCAAGTCAACCAAGAGAGCTTTGAAGACCGGCAAGCTGACGCTCACCACATCCCACTGCTACTCAAATGATACACTTGAGGCGATCTTGGCTGACCGCGCTCCGTTAAATTCCAGCGATAAATCAAAGCCCAAACACACCTTCTGGCCGCACCGAGGAACAGAAGAAACCATGAACCTGGAATTCGGAGAATTTCGAACAATCCGGGGATCGAAGGTCTATTGGTTCGACGACACCGGAGATGGAGCCTGCCGAATTCCCGAGTCCTGGAGCCTGGAATACTCCGACGGAACAAAGTGGCGGCCAATAAAGACCGCAGTCCCCTGCGAGACCCGCCGGGACGCATTCAACCAAGTCAACTTCGAGCCCGTAAACGCCACCGCCCTGCGCATGAAGGTGAAACTGCGCAAGAATTTCTCGGGTGGCGTGCTGCGATGGCTCCCGCTTTTTGCCTCCTCCCGGGGCAACGTTAAAACCACTCCACCGAATATCGTTCACCTTATTGCCGACGACCTCGGCTGGGGGGATGTCGGTTTCCATAGGAGCGGAATTTCCACCCCGCATCTGGATCGTCTCGCCCGGGAATCTGTTGTGCTCGACCGCTTCTACGTCGCTCCTATCTGCTCACCCACCCGGGCCGGTGCGCTGACCGGACGCTACCCATGGCGCTTCGGAATCTGGGGCGGAGTTTGTTCGCCAACTGCCCGGCATGGCCTTCCTCCCGACGAAACAACGGTCCCCGAACTCCTTGCCGGGGCCGGCTATCAACATCGCGCTCTTCTCGGAAAATGGCATCTCGGTCTCGCTTCCGACATTTTCCACCCACTCAACCACGGCTTCACAAAATTCTACGGGCACTACAACGGTGCCATCGATTATTTCAGCCGCGAACGTTTTGGACAGCTTGACTGGCATCGCAACCGGGAGTCAGCTCACGAAGAAGGCTATTCAACCGATCTGCTTGGAACGGAAGCCGCCCGCTTCGTCCGTGAGACAGAAGGCCCTTTCTACCTGCTCGTCGCTTTCAACGCACCTCATTCGCCCTTGCAGGCAAAGCCTGACGACCTCGCCGCCGTCGGCTTCGACCCCACCGGCCCCCGCGCCCCCAACACTGACGCCAGGATCGCGCGACGCGAAAAGGACCCCGACTACGGAGAAGCCGGAAAAGGCAACGACAAACGACAAACCTTCACCGCCATGACTCGCGCCATGGATCGCAACATCGGACGTATTCTCGAAGCACTCGACACGTCCGGCAAGGCTGACAACACCCTTTTGATTTTCCACAGCGACAACGGAGCCGACCCCCGTCATGGAGGTAGCAACAAACCGCTGCGAGGAACAAAATTCACTACTTGGGAAGGCGGAACCCGCGTGGTCGCCATGCTACGATGGCCGACCCAACTCAAAGGTGGGTGCACCTTCGAGCAGCCCGCTGCCTACATCGATCTTTTCCCCACCTTCGCTGCCGCCGCAGGGGCTTCCATCCCTGATCAGGTGGACGGAGTCAATCTGCTTCCGCTCATTACCGGTGAGTCCGGCTCCACCAATCGTGTTCTTCTTTTGGACAAAGAAACAGCTCTTTCCGGCGGTTGGAAACTCATGGGAAATGAACTTTTTGACCTCACCACCGATCCCGGAGAAACACGTAACCTCGCCCCCAGTCATCCAGAGCAGGTCCGTCGCATCCGAAAGGCACTCAAACAATTCCCGACCATGCAAGGTCCTCGATTCACCACCAAACTCCCGGCACCCGCTCAGTGGCCGCCGCACGAATGGAAACTTCCCAAGGAACCATGAAAATACCCGAGACCCGGATCGCCAATCTCATTCTAATGGGATTACTGTCGATCATTTCGACAGTGAAAGCGCACGCCCAGAAGCCCCCCCACCACTCCATTCAAGTTCTCGTCAATCAAAAGGACATGCCAATAGACATTCCTTCATCGCATGGTGACACCATTCAAGTCGATAATGGCACGATTCAACGCGCAAGAAACGGAAAGCTCTTGTTTACCCCCAACCCCGGTTTTGTGGGCACTGCGATGCTAACCATCAGGAGTGAATCAGCGGAAAAACAAATCATCAACATCGATGTCCGACGACATCCAAATTTTGTCTTCATCCTGACCGACGACCAAAGCTGGACCAGTCTCAGCACCAGAATGGACAAGACCAATCCTGCCTCTGCCAGTGATTACCACCAAACACCCAATATCGACCGGCTGGCTTCAGCAGGAATGCGCTTTTCCCGAGGATACTCGCCCGCGCCAAATTGTTCGCCCAGCCGCTACGCCAACCTCACAGGCAAAACCTGCGCCCGATTGAAATTCACCGACATCGTGGGACGAGGACACACCACGAAATCAATCGGTCAAAAACTCATTCCCATCAACAAGGCAACCCGCGAAATTCGCCCGGAGGACCTCACTATTCCCGAAATGCTGAAGTCCCTTCCCCAAGCCGGATACCGAACAGCTCATTGGGGAAAATGGCATCTCAAAGGTGGCGGACCGGAAAATCACGGATTCGATGAATCAGATGGCGATACCGGAAATCGCGAAGGCAGCTTGGGAAAGGTGGTCATCGACGATCCAAAGAAAGCCTTTTCGATCACTCAACGAGCCAATGACTTTATCACTAGATCGATCGACTCCCCATTCTATTGCCAGGTTTCACACTACGCCGTTCACGCCAAGATCCAGCATCGAGCCGCATCCCTGGCGACCTTCAATGATCGAAAGCCTGGAACAAATCACAACGACCCCGCCTACGCCGCCATGATTGCGGATCTCGACGCCTCGGTGGGAATGCTTTTGGACCGGATCAAACAACTCGGACTCCATCACAGCACATACGTGATCTTTCAGGCAGACAATGGCGCACCGAAATTCCTGTCCAATGCCGATCCTCTCAAACGATACAAGCCTGAGATTTGGGAAGGAGGCACACGTGTTCCAACAATCGTTCGCGGCCCCGGAATCCTTCCCGACTCACAATGCGATCACCCCATGATGGGTATCGATTTCCTGCCCACGATCTGGGAATTGGCCGGAGGTGCGCCCGAATTACTCGCCGCCGATCTCGATGGTGCCTCAGTCGTTCCCTGGCTCCGGGGAGATCAGTCCGCCGAAATCAAACGCCCCGGCGAGTTGGTCATTCACAGTCCTCATTACGTGATGACCAAGGACCGCGCCAAAAACCAACGCCCATCCACGGTCATCCACGACGACCGATGGAAGTTGGTCGCTTGGTATGAAACAGGCGCCATTCACTTATTCGACCTCCAGAAAGACCTGACCGAATCCACAGATGTTGGTGATCAATATCAGAAAGTAAAACTCCGCCTGTGGCGACAACTCCGGGACTACCTGAATAAGGTCGATGCCCAATTGCCAAAACTGGACCCGGCCCATCCCGATGGAGACCAACTCGACGATCCCTGGGAATTCTCCCAACTTCTGACCCATGCGCTCACCGAAGAAGATGATCCTGACCATGACGGAGCCAACAACCTCCTGGAGTTTCAAGCAGGCACCGACCCGCTCGATCCCCAATCCAAACCTAAAGTAGAATCCACTCAATCGACTAAGAAGCCTCCCAACATCCTCCTCATCATGGTCGATGACATGGGTTTCTCCGACCTCGGGTGTTACGGGGGCGAAATCAATACCCCCAACATCGACGCCCTCGCCGCCAATGGAGTTCGCTTCTCCCAGTTCACCAACAGCGCCCGCTGCTGCCCCACCCGGGCCTCGCTCATCACTGGACTTCATCCCCACCAGACGGGAATCGGACACATGACCAATTCCCCCACCAAGCAGCGCAATCCGAAACCGGAATCGTATCAAGGTTATCTCAACAAGAAGTGTGCGACCGTTGCCGAACTCCTCAAACCCGCGGGCTACTCCACCCTCATGACCGGCAAGTGGCACCTGGGTTTCCACGATGAAAGCCGCTGGCCCCGTCAACGTGGATTCGATCGATTCTACGGCTGCATTCCCGGCGCCACCCGTTTCTTTCACCCCGCCCATCCCCGCGGAATGACTCTCGACAACAAACCTCTCGAGAATCCTAAATCCACGACCGACGAAGCCTTTTATACCACCGACGCCTTCACCGATTACGCCATCAAATTCATCGACGAATCCAAAGCCGACAAACCGTTCTTCCTCTACCTCGCCTACACCGCTCCCCACTGGCCGCTTCAAGCCTTCGAGGACGACATCGCCCGGTATCGCAACAAATACAAAATCGGTTGGGACAAGCTCCGCGAACAACGCTACGCCAAGCAAATCGAACTCGGATTAATCAAGCCCGAGTGGAAACTCAGCCCCCGGCCTCCCAAAGTTCCCGCCTGGGATTCTCTCGATGAAAAGAAGCGGGACGAAATGGATCTCAAGATGGCTGTCTACGCTGCCATGGTGGACCGCGTCGATCAGAACATCGGGAAGCTCACCGGCTTCCTGAAGAACAAGAAACTCTTCGACAACACCCTCATTCTATTCCTTTCCGACAACGGAGCCTGTCACGAAGGAGGGATCTTCGGACGCGGCGAATTCCGGAACATCGAAAAGCGCAACCTGCAACGCGCCAACTCATACGGCGAAGCCTGGGCCAACGCCGGCAGCACTCCGTTTCGACTCTACAAAAGCAACGCCCACCAGGGAGGCACAGCTACTCCTTTCATCGCCCACTGGCCGAAACGAATCACTCCGCTCAAGCAATGGCAGACCACGCCCGCCCACATCACCGACATCGTCCCCACTCTGCTCGAGCTGGCAGGAGCCTCCTACCCGGAAGAAGAACTACCCGCTCTCGAAGGTAAAAGCCTCCTCCCCGCCTTTCAGGGGAAACCCATCTCCCGTGACCGCCCTCTCTGTCTCGAGCACCAGGGCAATGCCTTTGTGCGCGATGGCAACTGGAAGCTGGTCGGAAAAGGACACGTCAAGGCTAATGAGGCCAACGCGGACGGCTGGGAACTTTATGATCTCGAAAAGGACGGCACCGAACTCAAGGATCTCTCTTCCTCCCATCCCGAAAAACGAGACGAGCTCATCAAGGTTTGGAACACCTGGGCCACAGCAAACGGCGTTTTGCCCAAGCAGACCCGGAGAAAGTAAGGCCTTGATTCCCGCCGCGCTTCCACATTTGCGAAGTCACTCCGAGACCTGCATCACGGGCGGGGGTTCACCAAGATCTCATCCACAAACAACCAGGCTTTGCGCCCCCGGGCCTGGTGCCAATCTGGAATGGTTCCTAGGCTGACGGCTTTGACTCGAAGATAACGGGCATTGACCTGATCCATCGTTGCTGAAAGGACCGTCTTCAAATTGGGATCTCTCTGAGACACCTCATGGCTCACCACTGCCGACGAGCGAAATTCCTTCCCGTCCTTGGAAACCTCGATCTCCACTGACTTGGGAAGAAAGACCCCCGCGGAGGTCATCTGGCAAGAGGACAAACCGACCTCACGAATCGAGATTTCTTTCCCAAGGTCAATGGTCGCTTCGAAATCCTCACCTTCGAAGCCCAGCCAGTCGTTCTTCAAATCCTTCTCGCTCCCCCCCACTCCGTCCAATAGTTCCGCCGGCCCCGCCCCAAAATACCGGCGGCTTGGCAACACCTTGAGCTTCACCGGTCGTCCCCGGCCATCGTGATCCATCAAGTCCAACGAGAAAATGGCCTCCACCATCTCCTTCACTTCCTTCTCTCCCAAATGAGCATGCCCCGGCATTTCATAAACGTTGCCCCACACTCCCTTGCTCCCTTTGCGAATTCGATCGGTCAGATCATCCACCCGCGATTCCTGACCAGCATATCTGTCGACGATCATCTCCCACGAAGGTCCAACAAGCACACCCTCGCTCTGATGACAGGCCGAACAATGATGGTTCCTCAATGACGTGGTTCCAGGATGATCAAAGGCCAAGCCCCTGAAAGGTCGGACCGCCACATTCGTTGGCCCGGCCAATCCACCGTCCACCTCATGACTGATGCGCAACAGACTCCCGCCGTTATTCCCATCCCACCCACCTTTGCCATACTGCAGCACAAACAGTTGGCCTTTCTCGTTGAACTTCAGATTGATGGGCGTTTGGAAGCGCTGCTTGGCGGGAAAGGGCTTGATGGCCACCATCTTTTCATTGTCATCCAACTCCACCATCTTGACCCACCCACGGGCATAATCGGCAATGAACCAATGATGGTCGAAGGCCTTGGGCAAACCACCCTTCCCCTGTTCTTCATCGAAGTAGAAAACCGGACCTCCAATTGCCGAAGCTCCCCCGCTTCCCAGCGAGGGAAAGTCAGGCGATGGTGGATGACTATACCAGATCATCGGCTTCCGGGCGGGCGGCAATTCCCCAAGCCCCTTGTTCTCTTTCAAGTAGTTGACCGGTTTCTCCGGGTCGAAAGCACCAATGACTTTTTCCTCCTCAAAATCATAGGTCGGATAAGGTTCGTTCTGCCCGATGAAGAACGGCCACCCGAAGAAGCCGGCCTCACGCGCTTGGTTGAATTCGTCAAAACCGAGAGGTAAAAGGTTCTTTTCCACATTCTTCAGATTCCCGCAGTAATGATCGGCCGGCCCATTCTCTCCCCAATAGAGAAATCCGGTCTTTTGATCGACGGTGATGCGAAAAGGATTCCGGCACCCCATGACGTAGATCTCGGGACGTGTCTTTGGAGTTCCCTGAGGAAACAAATTCCCGGAAGGAATCGAGTAACCACCTTCCTTGCCGGGTTTGATCCTCAGGATTTTCCCATTCAAAACAGAGGTATCTGTCGAGGTTCTTGCGGAATAAAGATAACGGGTATGCACCTGGTTGTCTCCGCTGCTGACCAACAGATTGCCGTCGGGATCGAAGGCCAGTGACCCAGCCTCATGAATACGGTCCTGGTCTCGCAAAGCCGGGATCTTGATGATTTCCTGCTCACTCTTCTTGTTGATCAAACCATTCTCATAGCGAAACCGGGACACCACATGATCGTGCTCCTTCGACTCCCCACCCGGTCTTGTATAACAAACATACACCCACTGGTTCGTCTCGAATTCGGGATCGACGGCGATCCCAAGAACGCCCGATTCGACATCCCAGCTCCACTTCGGCCCCTTCTTGCGATAGTCCACTTCAAAATGAGCGGCCACCCTGGTGACCCCTGATTCCAGATCAACCACCTTGATGTTTCCGTGAAGCTCGGCGATGAAGACCAAGTTCCCGGAAATCGACATTTCCATGGGATTCGACAGGTCCATCGCCACCGTCTCAACGAGATAGTCCTTGGCAGGAGGAAACCCAGTCTCTTCCCCCGAAAGGAACTTTGACGTCCAGAGAAAACCGGTCGTCACCAAGGTCATTGCTCGTTGTCCTCCTTGCATCAGCCTCCGATGATGTCGAAGATTCCATGAGATGACGAGGAACAACCTCCATCTCGCAAAAAATCCGCTCCTTCCACGGTAATAGTAATCGCCACCCTGCCATGAAGCTTCGCTCTTTCATTTCCTACCTCGCTTTCGCCTCATCCGCGGCAGGCGAAACCTACCAACCCGACGTCGAGGGGTTTCAGGAAATTGCCCGCCCCTTCTTTGAATCACACTGCATCAATTGCCACGGCGATAAGAAGTCGAAAGGCGACTTGAACATCGAGAGTGAACTCGAAAACAACTTCCTCGACCTCGCCGCTGCCGGCCACTGGGGGGAAATCCTCAACGTCATCAATGGTCACGAAATGCCGCCCGAAGACGAACCCCAACCCAAGCCCGAAGACACCGGGCGCTTCGCCGATTGGGTGGCAGGCGAGCTGGCCAGGGCCGAAGTTTCGCAGAAATCGAACCGCATCGTCCTTCGACGGCTCAACCGAGCCGAATATGCCAATTCCATCCGCGATCTCGTCGGAGTCCCCTTCAATCCGGAGGCCTTTCCTGAAGATCCTCCGGCCTCCGGTTTCGATAACATCGGTTCCGCCCTCACACTCTCTCCGCTCCATCTCGAACTCTATTACGATGCCGCCCGCGAGATCATCGACAGAGCCTTCGTCACCGGGGAAAAGCCTCCCGCCATCAAGTGGCGCTTTGATCCCGAGGAATCCACGAAAGGAGCCGACCGCACTCGAGTAGAACGGGGAAACAACAAAGTTCTTCTCAACGGTGGATCCAAAAACAAAATTGAGAACGGCTTTGTCGTCACTCGCTCGACGTCCTGGGACCGCATCGTCGGATTCCGGGGATTCAAACTGGAACACCCGGGTGACTACATCATCCGGGTTCGGGCGGCCTCACGGGTTCCATCCCGCGAAGAGGTGGTCTCCATGATGACTCCCGTTCTCACCGAGCGCGCTCAAAAGGAAGCAGAGAAACGCAGCAGGGATCTCGACCGTGAACGTCTCGAGGAACAGCTCGATCACTTCCGCACCGATCGGATGTATGACTACGGACCGGCAAGAATCAGGATTGAAGGAAAGCTGAACGGCCAACCCTTTTACTCTCACGAATTCGATATCAACTCCTCTTGGCCCGAAGCCCGCGAGTTCGAACACCGGGCCACCTTCACCACCGAAAGCGCCGGCCTGCAATTTCGTCCGGCCTATGAAATTCCCAAGGTCCTCGAGAATTTCTGGATTCAAGGGAAGGACGAATTCCCCCGGCCGGAGGCCATGATCGACTGGATCGAGATCGAAGGCCCCATCCACGAAGAGTGGCCGCCCGCCTCCCACAAAAAACTGCTGGCGGGGCTCCCCGATGACCTCTCCCAATGCGGCGAGGAAGAGGCCCGCATCGTCGTCAAACGCTTCATGGACCAAGCCTGGCGAAGACCGGTCGACAAAGCGGAATTGGACCGAAAGATGAGTCTCTTTCAGGAAGCCCTCGACAACAAAGGAGACTTTCTCGAAGCCCTCAAAATTCCTCTAGTCTCCACCCTCACCTCCCCCAATTTCCTTTTTCTGGCAGAGCCCACCTCCAAGCCCCGTCCCTTGAATCAACACGAACTGGCCTCCAGGCTTTCCTACTTCCTCTGGTCTTCCATGCCGGACAGCGAACTGCGGGAACTTGCTGACAAAGGACGTCTCGACCAACCTGCCGTTCTGAAAAAGCAGATCGATCGCCTCCTCGCCTCAGAAAAGAGCAAGGCCTTCACGGACAATTTCGCCGGACAATGGCTCGACCTCCGCAAGATCGGCGCCAACCCACCCGCTTCGGATCTCTTCCCGCGATACGACCGCCACCTGGAAACTTCCATCAGGGAAGAATCCCTCTCCTTCTTTCATGAGATCCTTCATGAAGATCTTGATGTCATGAACTTCGTAAAGTCGGACTTCGTGACGATTAACGAAAGGCTCGGTCGATTCTACGACATCCCAGGCGTCCGGGGGGATCAGTTCCGCAAGGTCAAAGTGCCCCCGACAGTCAATCGAGGAGGGATCGTCACCCAAGCCTCCATCCTCAGTATCACTTCAAACGGCACCCGGACCTCTCCGGTTGTTCGGGGAACCTGGATTCTCAAGAATCTCCTCGGCACCGACCCCGGCCTCCCGGTCGAAAACGTGGGCGAGATCGCTCCCAAAGTTCCGGGTATCGACAAAGCCACCGTCCGCCAGCGCCTCGCCATCCACCGCGAACTTCCCCAATGCGCCCGCTGCCACAACAAAATCGATCCACTCGGGCTTTCCCTCGAAAACTATAATGCCGCCGGTGAGTGGCGCCTCCAGGAAGGCTTCGGATACAAAGGACGGATCGGTCGCAACGATCCTGTCATCGATGCCTCTGCCAAAATGCCCGATGGCACCGAATTCACCGGAGTTTCAGGCCTGCAGAATCAACTCTTGAAAAATGAGGACCTCTTCCTCCGCTGCCTCTCTGAAAAACTTTTCACCTATGCCCTCGGCCGCGAAATGGGCTATTCTGACAAGGCTGAGATCGATGCCTCCATCGCCCATCTGAAAACCAACGGAAAGACCCTGCGCTCTCTCATCCACTTCATCGTCACCTCGAAATCTTTTACCACCAAGTAAACCCATGAATCCCCTTTCCCACAGACTCCTTGAACGCCGAACCGTCCTCCGTGGCCTGGGTGCTTGCCTGAGCCTTCCCCTTCTGGAAGCCATGCTGCCTTCGTCGCTCGCTGCTCCTTCGAAATACCGTCCGCTTGCCAAGTCCCTCGGCCGCCACCCTCGCTCCATCTTCTGCTATGTCCCCAACGGAGTGAACATTCTCGAATGGATGCCAAAAAATAGCGGCTCCAAGTACGAGCTCTCTCCGACTTTGAAATCCCTCGCTGCTCATCGCAACAACTTCAGCGTCCTCACCGGACTTGGACACCCTCATTCCAAAGGCGGCCATTCCGGTGCCGACACCTGGCTCACCGGTGCCGACCTCGCGGCGGTCCCAGGAAAGCAGTACGCCAACACCATCTCGGCCGACCAAATCATGGCCGCCAAACACGGAGCCGAAACCCGCTTCCCTTCCCTCCAGCTTTCCGATGGATCGGGCACCGGAAGTGCCGGCCATTCGCACACCCTCTCCTTCGATCGACGTGGCACTCCCCTTCCCGCCGAAAACAGCCCCCAACGTCTCTTCGAACGTTTGTTCGTTCCCGATGGCGCCGATTCCAAAAAGGAAACTCTCCGTCGCTACGCCGAGAAGAAATCCATTCTCGACAGCATCACCGACGATGCCAAAGCCCTCGAAGCCAAGCTCGGCAAGACCGACAAGGAGAAGTTGGATGAATACTTCACTTCCGTGCGCGAAACCGAGCGCCGGGTGGAACGAATGGAGTCGTGGATCGATGTCCCCAAACCCGAGATCGATGCCACTCATCTCCAGCTCGGCAGCCAACCCCGCAACGGACATGACCGACCAATGTGGATCGATGTGATGATGGAACTCAGCTACCTTTCCTTCGTCACCGACACCACCCGCGTCATCACGTTTGAGTGGTCGCGCGAGGCTGGAGGATTCGGCGGCGGAGGCGAGAACCATCATGAGCTCTCCCACCACGGAGGTGATGCCGGCATGCTCAAGAAACTCGCCACCATCGACCGCTTCCACCTCGAACGCCTCGGTCGCTTCCTCACATTCCTGGAGGAAACTCAAGAAGACGACAGCACCATGCTCGACTCCACCATGGTCATGTTCGGCTCGGGAATGAACAGTGGCGAAGGTGGCGCTCATTCTCCGAAAAATCTCCCTCTCCTTGTCGCGGGAGGAAAGGACCTCGGCCTCAAGCATGGCCATCACCTGGCCCATGATCAGGACGATCATCCTCCCCTTTCCAACGTCCTTCTCTCCATGATCCAGAAAATGGACGTAGAGACCGCCTCGTTCCAGGACTCCACTGGAACTCTCAACGGACTCGTCTGATTGACCTCCAGACAAACCGATCCGTCTTCACCGGGCAGGTCACACCTTTCCGGCTGACGACATCATTCTTCAGACCATGGCCGCTAAACTCACGACTCTTCTTCTGGTTCTCTTCACCCTTGTTGCCAGAGCTTCAACTCCTCCCAACATCATCGTGGTCTTCATCGATGACATGGGCTACTCCGACTTTTCCTGTTTCGGCGGCACCGTTGACACCCAACACATCGATCAACTGGCAGCCGAAGGAATTCGCTTCACCAACTTCTACGTCAACTCCCCGATTTGCTCGCCCTCCCGCGTGGCCCTCACCACCGGTCAATACCCTCATCGTTGGCGCATTACGTCCTACCTGGCTCACCGACGACTCAACAACCAACGAGGAATGGCCCAGTGGCTCGATCCCAGGGCTCCGACTCTCGCGCGGCAACTCCAGCAAGCGGGATATGCCACCGGCCATTTCGGAAAATGGCACATGGGCGGGCAAAGGGATGTCGCGGAAGCTCCCACCATTCAGCAGTACGGTTTCGACGATTCCCTGACCAATTTCGAAGGCATCGGCCCCAAGCTTCTCCCTCTCACCTTGAAACCGGATCCCAAAGGAGGAGATCCCATCGAAGGCCGTATCTGGGCCGACGCCGAACGTCTTGGCGAAGGATTTCAGTGGGTGCAGCGATTCGAGATCACCGCCGGCTTCGTCAACAAGGCCATTGGATTCATCGATCAAGCCCAGAAAAACGACAAGCCGTTCTTCATCAATCTTTGGCCCGACGACGTCCACGGACCGTTCTGGCCTCCCCTCGATAAATGGGGCGGCAGCAAGCGCGCCCTCTATCGAGGAGTTCTCGATTCCATGGACGATCAGCTCGCCCCTCTCTTCGATCGGATTCGCAAGGATCCCAAGCTCCGCGACAACACCCTCATTGCAGTGTGCTCCGACAATGGTCACGAACCCGGAGCCGGCACCTCGGATCCTTTCCGCGGCGCCAAGACCTGGATGTATGAAGGAGGAATTCGTTCACCTCTTGTGGTCTGGGCCCCCGGCCTCATGCCCGCCGAAAAGATCGGATCTACCAACGAAACTTCGGTGTTCTCGGCTATCGATTTCAATCGCTCGCTCTACACGCTCACCGGCACGCAACCCTCCACAAAACTCGACGGCGAAGACCTGTCGCAGACCCTTGTCGGAAAGTCAGAGGCCTCCCGGAAGGCACCCATTTTCTGGCGCCGCCCCCCGGATCGACCTGGGTTTGGTCACGGGTATCAGGAAGACAATCCCGATCTCGTAGTACGGGACGGGGACTGGAAGTATCTCGTCAACTTTGATGGCTCAACGCCCCAACTCTACAACCTCCCCGATGATCCCGGTGAATCCAAGAACCTTGCCGATCAGCATCCTGAGCTCGTCGCCCGACTCGACAAAGCACTGAGAGCCTGGAATTCCGAAATGCCAGTCGATCTCTCCGATCCATCCTACAAGCGGACAGGAGCGCTTCCGGATAATCATTTCGTCAATCCTATCGGATCCGGACAAGACCCTTGGGTCGTCCGGGATCCACATGCCGACCGCTACCTCTGGTGTTTCTCCGAAGGAGATCGCGGCATCACCATTCATACTTCGAAGAACCTGACGTCCTTCGGCCAGAAACATGTCATCTGGAAAGCTCCCGAGTCCGGCCCTTTCTCCAGGGAAATTTGGGCACCCGAACTCCACTTTCTGGAGGGAAAATGGCACATCTATTTCGCGGCCTCCGACGGGCAGAACAAAAACCACCTCACTTACGTCCTTCGCTCCAAATCAAAAGACCCGCTTGGCCCATACGATCTCCACGGTCCTCTTTTTACCGGCGACACCAACGGCCAGAACCTCTGGGCCATCGACATGACTCCTCTCAACCACAACGGAAAGCTCTACGCTCTCTGGTCCGGATGGGATGGCCCCGAAACCGACCGACAGTTTCTTTACATCGCCGAAATGGAGAGCCCGATCAAA
>JBMHCW010000072.1:0-227834 GCA_049889715.1 Akkermansiaceae bacterium
GGTTTGAGCGTGGCGATGAGTCGGTCGAGTAGTTCCCGCATGGCCGCGAGGCTTTCGGCGTCTTCGGTTTGTTCTCCGCTCAGTTGTTTTTCAACAATTTCAGCCTGGGTTTCTCCGAGGTCACTGTAGCTGACAAGGGGGCGGACCTTTTGTTTGCGGAGCCAATCGTAGCAGGTGTTGATGGTGAGTCGGGAGACCCAGTGGTGAAAGGGTTGCTTTCCAACGTATTGGTTGAGCTTGAGAAAGATCTTGGTGAAGGCATCCTGGCCGAGATCCTCGTGATCTGAGGTGCGCCGAACTTGATTGCGGATGATCTTGAAGATGAGCGGGGAGATCAGGGCGACCAAGGTCTGCCACGCCTCTTCTTCGCCACGCCGCACGCGCTCGAGAAGTTCAGGAGAGACTGACGTTGATCCATCCATTGGCAACAGGGTAGGGGCCAAGCCTCGCGGAGGCTAGCACACCCAAGATAAATCCGGGATGAATTTCTTGAGGAAAACGAGAGCGGTCTGCCGATTCTCAGGCGAACTGGCTTAGGAAGCGGGTGTCATTTTCGATCAAGAGGCGGATGTCCTTGATGCCATACTGGATCATGGCGAGGCGATCGAGACCCATGCCGAAGGCATATCCGGTGAGCTTGGCGGGATCGAAGGCAGCATCGCCTCGGCTTTCGTTGATTGCGGAGAAGACGGCAGGGTCGACCATGCCGCAGCCGGCGACTTCGATCCATTTGGGTTCCTCGCCCTTGACTTGAAGCTTCACATCAATTTCGAAGCTGGGTTCGGTGAAGGGGAAGAAATGGGGGCGGAAGCGGACCTCGGTATTGTCGCCAAACATGGCACGGTAAAAATATTCAAGGGTGCCCTTGAGGTCCGAGAGGCGGACGTCCTTGTCGACATAAAGCCCTTCGAGCTGATTGAAGACCGACAGGTGGGTGGCATCGATTTCGTCGCGACGGTAGGCGGAGCCTGGTGCGATGATTTTTACCGGCGGGTCCTGCTTTTCCATCGTGCGAATTTGCACTGAAGAGGTGTGGGTCCGAAGAAGTTTACCGGAGTCGAAGTAGAAGGTGTCGGAATCATTCCGCGCCGGATGGTCGGATGGTGTGTTGAGGGCGTCGAAGCAGTGAAATTCCGTTTCGATTTCGGGTCCTTCGGCGAGAGCGAAGCCGAGGCGTCGAAGAATCTGGATGGCCCGATCCTTCACGATGGTGAGCGGGTGAAGGGAACCGGTTGGAAGCGAGCGGGCCGGCATGGATGGGTCGAGACCTTCCACGGAGGCGGCATCGGCGACATCCTGAAGTGCTTGTTTGCGGGAATCAAGAGCCCCTCCAATGGCTTGACGGGCGGTGTTGAGGGCAGCTCCGAGCTTGGGTTTTTCTTCGTTGGAGAGATTCCGCATTTCGGCGGCCAGAGCGTTCAGGGGACTTTTCTTGCCGAGAAACTTTACCCGGGCCTCTTCGAGGGAAGCTTCGGTGTCCGCGGCTCCGATGGCGGCGAGGGCGTCGGCTTGAATCTGGGCGGCTTGCTCGGTCATGAGGGGGCTTGGTTATGGGAAAGGGGGGGCTTGGTCAATGCCGGAGAGGGTGGATTTGAGGTCTTCGATCAAGCTGGCGGGATGCCTGCCTTGCAAAAAAATGACCGCATCCGGAAAGGATGCGGTCATGGAAGAATAATCAGCGATGGCTGGAGTTAAGCGGCCTTCTGTTCAAGGGCGGCCTTGGCCTGTTCCACGATGGCGGAGAAGGCGGCGGCGTCAACGACGGCGAGGTCGGCGAGAACTTTGCGGTCGAGATCGATGTTGGCGGCTTTAAGGCCTTCGATGAAGCGGGAGTAGGTCATTCCTTCGTTGCGGACGGCAGCGGAGATCCGCTGGATCCAAAGACGACGGAACTGTCCCTTGCGCTTCTTACGGTCGCGATACTCGTATTGACGGGCTTTGTAGACGGCATCCTTCGCGTAGCGGTAAAGCTTGGAACGGAAGCCGCGGAATCCTTTGGCGCGGAGGAGAACGCGCTTACGGCGTCTCCTGCTGGCCGGACTGTTTGTTGCTCTTGGCATTGTTTCGTTTGGGTGAACGGGTCGTTGGTTTCGAATTCACTCCGACAGTCTCACTCGTTCGTTGTTCTTACGGGGTAAGACAGGCTGTGCGGAGGCCGCCCATTCTGCAGGCGGGGGCATCGTGCGTCAGCACGGCAAGATTCACTTCATGAGAAGATTTCTCTTCACATTGGTGATATCTGCGTCGGAGACGAGGGTCGCTTTCCCCAGATTTCTTTTCCGTTTTCGGTTTTTCTTCTGAAGAATGTGGCGTTTACCCTGTTTGCGGCGCAGAATCTTACCCGTGCCAGTCACTTTAAAGCGCTTGGCGACGGACGATCTGGTTTTGGACTTGCAAGCTTTGCGGGCCATGGGAGCGGCGTTTTAGGCGCCGATCGGGCGAATGCAAGATTTTTTGTTCTTCTCGGACCATTTTTAAGAAGCGGCGGGATCGTTGGAATTCATGGGGCCAAAGGGGCAAACCAGGGGGCAAATCTTGAAAAAACCAGTCGAGAAATCGTGGGAGCAGGTCTAGAAGTTGGCCATGCGGATTTCGGTAAAGAATCTATTGAAAAGTGAGGATGCCCGGGAGGCGGTGAAACTCGGGGGCTGGGTGCGGACACGTCGTGATTCCAAGGAATTTTCCTTCATGGAGATCAACGACGGGTCCTGTCTACAGGGAATTCAGGTCATTGTGGACGCGGGAATTCCCGGGTCGGAAGATCTCTCAAGAATGTCGACCGGAGCGTCGGTCGAGGTCTTGGGTGAATTGGTCGAAAGTCCGGGCAAGGGGCAGAGCTGGGAGGTGCGGGCCACCAAGGTGAAGTTGCTGGGGGAGGCTCCCGATGATTTTCCGCTTCAAAAAAAGGGGCATTCTGCGGAGTTTCTGCGGTCCATCGCTCATTTGCGACCCCGGACGAATCTTTACGGGGCGACCTTTCGGATGCGGAGTCGGTTGGCTTACGCCATCCATCGTTTCTTCAATGAACGGGATTTTTCCTATGTGCACACTCCCATCATCACGGCCAGCGATTGCGAGGGAGCAGGGGAGATGTTTCAGGTCACGACCAATGAGGCCGGGAAGCCGGAGGAGGATTTCTTTGCCAAGAAGAGTTACCTGACGGTGAGCGGACAATTGGAAGGCGAGACTTTTGCCTGTGCGCTCTCCAACATCTACACCTTCGGGCCGACCTTCCGGGCTGAGAACTCCAATACGTCTCGTCACGCCGCTGAATTCTGGATGATTGAACCCGAGATGGCCTTTTGTGATCTCGAAGGCGACATGGATCTCGGTGAGGAATTCATCCAATACCTCGTCAAGGATGTCCTGGAGAATAACGAAGGCGACCTTTCGATCTTCGAGCGCTTTGTCGACAAAGGATTGCGAGGTCGACTCGAGGTGTTGGCGTCGGGTGGCTTCAGTCGGATGACTTATACCGAAGCAGTGGAGCGATTGGAAAAGTCAGGCAAGACCTTCGACTATCCCGTCGAGTGGGGCATCAACCTGCAATCCGAGCATGAGCGCTATCTCTGTGAGGAAGTGGTGAAAGGGCCTTTGACGGTTTACAATTACCCCAAGTCGATCAAACCCTTCTACATGAGGAGCAATGATGATGGGAAGACCGTGACCGCGATGGATGTATTGGTGCCCGGAGTCGGAGAAATCATCGGAGGCAGCCAACGGGAGGAGCGCTATGATTTGCTCAAGGCCGCGATGGAGGAACATGACCTCAGTCTGGAGAACTACGGATGGTATCTCGATCTTCGGAAGTATGGCACCGTGCCTCATGCCGGATTTGGCGCCGGGTTTGAGCGGCTCCTGATGTATGTCACCGGGATGCAAAATATCCGGGACGTCATTCCCTTCGCCCGGACGCCGGGGAGTTGCGAATTCTAGGCGGAAGACTTTCTGGTAAGAACGAGAGCGGCGAGCGTGGCGGCCATGATCAAAGTGGCCAGGAAACCGGGGGCACCGAGAGCCATCAGGACGTAAGCAAAGGCCGCTCCGGTGGCTGCAATCAAGGCGTAGGGCAGTTGGGTTGCCACGTGCGAGGTCGGAGTGCACCCGGCGGCGAGCGAGGAGACGATGGTAGTGTCTGAAAAGGGGCTGCAGTGATCACCGAAAACAGCGCCTCCGAAGACGGCTCCGATGGTCATGGAGAGAAGCGCCATCAGGTCGGCCTCGGGAAGATCCGCGCCAAGATTCAAGACGAGGGGGAGGGCGATGGGCATGAGAAGACCGAAGGTTCCCCACGAGGTGCCGGTGAGAAAGGAGGTGATGGCACCGAGGATGAAAATGGCGAGGGGAATATAGGAAGGTGAGAGTTGGTCGCCGAGTAGGCTGGTCAGGAGGTCGGCGGTTCCCAATTGTTTGAACATGCTGCCAAGAGTCCAGGCGCAGATGAGGATGATGAGGGCCGGGAAAAGCGAGGCAGCTCCATCAAGCATGTGCTGTGGGGCCTGCGACCTCTTTGATTTCGGGAAGGTCAGGTAGGCGGCCACCAGGGCTACCAAGCCGGCGGCCACCATGGCGTGCGGAACCCCTTCGGAGCCGAAGGCGTTCTGCCAGGACCAATCGGAGCCATCCTGCCAGAGGTAGATGAATCCCGGAATGGTGATGACGAGAACTGCCAGGGGGATGAGGGCGACCTTTGGAGAGCTCGCTTCGATTGATCCGGCACTCTCGGGAACTAGAGTGGCCTGTGCTTTCTTCATCGGCCCGATATGCCAGGTCTTGAAGATGACGAGAGGAATCAGTAGGAGGCTTAGAAGGCAATATGGGTTGGAGGGAATCGAGACAAAGAACAGGTTGGCGGGTTGGACTTCGAAGGGAGCGTCCTTGAGGCTCTCGGAGATGATGGAAAGTTGGGCGGCGATCCAGGTCGAGATGAAGGCGATGCAAGCCACTGCGGCGCTGGTTGAGTCGATCAGGTAGGCAAGAAATTGGCGGGAGATCCGGAGGCCGTCGGTGAGGGGGCGGGCGACCCGCCCAAGGAGGAGAGCGTTTGCCAGGCCATCAAAGAAACAAAGGAGACCCAGCCCGTAGACTCCGAAGAGGAGTTTCTTTTGGGGGTCGCCTCCTTTCTTCGCGAGAAGTCGATCGAGGATGGCAGCAAAGCCTCCGCCTTTTTCGAGCAAAGTGGCAAAGGCTCCCAGGGTGAAGGTGAAGATGATTGCGCTGAGGTTCCAGGTGCTGTTTCCGATGGAAGGGAAAATGTGGTCTTCGAAGAGACAACGAAATGCGGGCATGGGCCAGGGACCGGCAAGGAGGAAGGCACCGGTGACGGTCGCGGCGAAAAGCGAGAGAGCTGCTTGTCGGGTGATCAGAATCAAGATCAGTGCGACCAGCGGGGGAAGGAGAGGGATGTAAGCCACGGATGGGAAGTAGGGGATTACCGGCCCGATTGCAATACAACGGGAATCCGGTTTTGAGTGACTACAAAAAAGGCGACCAACGGGCCGCCTTGAAAGATTTGTTGGAATCGAATGACTTACTCGTCTTCTTCGGTGGCTCCACCACGTTCAGCGCGTTTGCGGTTTTCGGCGAAAATTTCCTTGGCGCGTTCGGCGCCAAACTTGACGTCGTCGGTGTCTCCATGCTCCACGAAGGTATCGAGAATGTCGTCGGCCCAATCACCGCTCTCTCTGACCATGGCATTGACAATTTCCATTTGCTCGGAAGTTCCGGTAGCGATTCCGGCAATATCTCCCCAAAGAATGGAGCGGGTATCTTCGTCCAGTTCGGGGCCATCCTTCAGGAATTTGATGAGACCGGAAAAGCCAGTCCGACGGAGAGCGGAGTTGGACTCTTTGCCGGTGTAATCGAGGAGAGTCTCGAACTGGGAATCATCGGGCCAGTTCTGAAGAGCGTTGATGGCTGCGGCCTTCATCAAATCGTTTTCTCCCTTGAGGGCCTCGTCGACGAGAGCAGCGACGTCGTCTCCTCCTGCTGATCCAGCCAGACGGAGGAGGGCCATCTTGGCCCCTTCATCGGGAGCGTTTTTGTGGTTGAGGACGATGGACTGTGAGTAGGCCCCGGGATCTTCCGATTTCTTGATGGCAACACTGAGGGAGTCGACTGCAGCATTCTTGATCGAAGAATCCTTGGTGCGGACGATAATTGCAAGAAGGCTGTCGAAATTGTCCTTGGTCACCATTTTCGTAGTGGCGCGAAGGGCTGCTCGACCTGCGTCTGATTCGGTGGTCTTGCTGGCAAACTCGATCAAGCGATCAAGCGATGATGGGTTGGCTCGGGCGCCAAGGACTTCAAAGAGATCCTCCCGCAGACCGTTGTCGAGATCATCCATAACCGCATATTCGGCGATCCTTGCATCAATGTCGGTGTCGTCGGTGGCCTTGGCAATGTAGAGCGCTTGCTGGAGTGTTGGCCGCTGTTTTTCGTCAGTGGCACCGAGGGTGGTGATGGTATCGAGAAGGACGTCGAGAGTTTCTCCATCCATGGGAACTTCATTTGGAGGATTGGCAGGATCATTGAAAAGCTCAGTGACATTGTTCAAGAGAGCGGCATCGTCATTGTTCTGTTTCTTAGCCCAAAGCACGAGAGCGGCGATGATGATGACGACGGCCAGCAGAGCTGCGATGACTCCTTTGGCGGTGTTGCTGAGCCCTCCTTTTTGGGGAGGCAAGGCGACACCGGTTCCGTCCGGGGAATCCGGACCTCCGAGGCCCGGTGTCGGTGCGGGTGGTGTGCCGGGTGTTCCAGCGAGGGGGGCGGCCAAGGGGGCTCCGGCAGGGGCGGCTCCTGCGACCGGCGCCACGGCCCCTTGAGCTACAGTTGCCGCAGCGGCGGTGCCGGGAGCACTTGGAACGGGCGTTGCCGGGCTGGCGGCACCAGGGGTAGCGAGATTGACACCGGCGGCTCCGGTGACGAGAAGTGGTTTTCCGGCCGGGGGAGTGACTGTCGGAGCAGGAGCGGCTGCGGGGGCCGGGGGCGTCTGGGCCCCGGGGGCGCCGGGGCCGAGACGGGGGTTCCCGGCCGGGGGCGGGCCTGGCGGCGCCGGCGCGGCGGCGGGGGCCGGGGGCGTCTGGGCCACTGGGGCGACCGGGGCTGGCGCTGCCGGCTCCGGCGTATTGGCAGCGGGCGTGGCCTCTGCGGATGGTTGGGCTGGTGCCGCAGCGGCGGCTCCCACGATCAATTTGGCAGCAGCTGGTTTGGCTTCAACTTTGGGTGTTTCCTCTTCGGCGGGAGCGGATTTTTCTTCAGTCGAATCTGCGGAGGAGTCAGAATTGCCGTCTTTCTCATTATCGGAAGGTGCAGGAGTTGTTTCCACGGGACCAGTTCCAGTAGCTCCGGGAGCGGTGGGCACGATTCCGGTCGATTTGACGGCTTGGGCAGCGGTGTGAATGGAGGGACCCTGGCTTTCGGGTGGCAGGATGGGTTGCGGTGCGGTCGGGGTGTTGACGGGACCGGTCGGGGTTTGAAGAGTTCCGCCGACAGCCCCCTGGGCGAGGGAGTCAGGAGCGTTGGCCAACGTGGGGTTGGTCGCTTGTGCCTCGACCGGAGCATTCTCGCTCATGAGGAAAAGCTTCAAGGCCTCGCGGGCATCGGCGGGGCGATCTTCCATACGACGGGCCAAGTGCCACATCACCCATTTGCAAAGCCAGTCGGGCAGGTCGGGCCTGAGCTGTTCGATGGGGGTCACGCTGTGTTGCAGGTGGGCATTCATCACCTGCGGCGCGGTTTCTCCGTCGAAAGGATATTGTCCGGCAAGACAATAGTAATAGACACAACCCATGGAATACATGTCGGTGCGCTTGTCGAGCGGAGTCCGTTCGAACTGTTCAGGGGCCATGAAGTGAATCGATCCGAAGACGGAATCGCCGTGGTCGATGGTCTGCAAGGAGGGTTTGGGCGAAAACTTGGCGAGTCCGAAGTCCACGATCTTGACCTGGAAGCGACCGCTCGGAAGCCAAGTCACCATGACGTTGGTGGGTTTGATATCCCGGTGGACGAGATCGAGGTCTTGAGCTGCAATGAGCGCTTCCTGACTCTGAACGGCAACTTCACGGAAGTCTTCAAAAGTGAGCGTGCCTCGTTCGATCATCTCATCGATCGTTCGACCGGAGAGAAGTTCCATCACAACGTAGGGACCGTCATTGTCGACTCCCGCATCGAAGACAGTAACGATGTGAGGGTGTTGGACCGAACAGAGGGAGGCGGCTTCATTAAGCATCGCCTTGGTGGCTTCTTCCTGGTTTTCGTAGCCTCCCTCGGGAAGGACCCTCTTAATGGCGACTTCGCGCTTCAGATGGCGATCGAAAGCACGATAAACAGCCCCGACTCCACCTTGGCTGATCTTGCTACGGATTTCATAGCGGTCATCACTCATGATAAATCTTTCTGATACTCTCTAATGGGAGTCTGGAATCAAGCCCAGTTATTGACAATTGTATCGTCCGAAAAGTCATTTTGCCTATAATACCGCCAATGGGATCGTTTTTGGCTCTCCTGGTGATTGTTTTGGTGGCCCTGATGGTCGTGAAATTGGGTTCCAGCGCCTTGCAGTTGACCGGTATGTCGCAGCCGGTGGCCCTTTTTCAGGCTGCTTCTGCGTTTTTCGGAGTGGGATTCACGACCAAGGAAGCTGAACTCGTGGTGAATCATCCGATCCGCCGGAGGATTATTCTCCATCTCATCATCGCGGGAAACATTGGTTTGACCTCGGCGTTGGCGACTTTGCTGGTCACTTTTATTCAGAGTGATGAGAGGGGGTTGGGAGGGACGTTCATCTGGCTGGGCCTCACTGCGGTGGTGATTTTGACCATTGGCCTGTTTCTCAATTTGAGTGTGGTCCGGATTCCTTTGGACCGCTTTTTGAGGTTTTCGCTGATGAAATCCGGTCTGCGGAAGGTGGTCGACTACGACTATCTTCTTGATCTACGTGATGGCTTTTGTGTTTTCGATGGAGAAATCGGGGAGGATCATCCATGGATTGACAAGACCCTGGGTGAAGCCCGGCCAGCTGATTAGGGATTGATCGTGCTTGGGATTTATCGGAGTGATGGAGCCTTCATTGGGGCACCCAAGAAGGACACTGTGATTCGATTTGATGATGTGCTGATGGTTTATGGGCGCGATGAAGATGTCAGATTGGCTCTTGAGGGAGCCCATGACCGCAAGGATTGAGATTGCGCGGTGGGTCTGAGCTGTCTATTCTCCCATGATCAAGATTTCTGTGGACGATGAAATCATTGGTTGTTCTTCTTTTGGCCGGGGTGATCCTGAACTTCGTTGTTTTGGGCGTTCTCGTATCCCACTGGGAGCGGCAGTCGGAAGTCGAACAAAAGGCCGTCCTTGAAAGGGGTGGTGGTGATGTGGCCGGCCTTTCTGATGTGGAAGAGAGGCTCGCAGAATTGCAGCGGCAGATCGAGTTGATGCCGACTTGGCCGGTTGCGGTAGATTGGGAAAAACAGACTGACCCCGGAATGGGGGAGCTCAAGGAACGCCTCGGAGAACTGGAAAGATCAATGGCCTCTCTTCAGGAGACCATGAGCGGAATCAGCTTGGAGGATGCTTCTGCCGAGAGAGACGAGCTCTTCCGAGGAGAAAATGGTGATGTCAAAGCGGCCGAATATTTTGAGGCCGGCAAGTATTCGATCGCCGGGGAGGGCTATTTGACGTTTCTTGCAGCCCACCCGGATCATCCGGAGCATCGCAGTATTGTGGAACGAGCGAGACAGGCCTTTGTCAGAGCGGGAAATTTGGATAAGGCACTGGCAGTGCAGAATGAACTGATGGAGATGTATCCTGAAAACCGGGCCAAGGATCTGATGACCTTGGCAAATCTTCAGAGAGAAAAAGGTGATTTTTCATCGGCCGCAGCCAGCGCCTGGGAATCAGCCGGCTTGGTCAATGACTCCGGTAAATATTGGAATCTTCTTTATTCGGCCTGGTATACCCAGTTGGGCGATGGTCTTGATGCCGGACTTGAGGCGCATCTCGCTCTGCAAAAGCAGATCACTGCTGCAGGGTATACCGAAGGCAAGCTTTCCGACTGGGTGCAGGAAAAGATCAGCGAGCTAGAGCGGCAGATTGCAGCCGGAGGTAACTAGAAGAACGGGTCCCCTAATCAGTCCGATATTTCCAGTCCCAGTTCCTGGACGAGTTTGTTGGTGGCGTGCCCGTAGTCGACGTAGGAGTCGTAGCATTGCTGCCAATCGGGTTCTTCGCCATCGACGGCATGGAAGACAGTGGCGACATGGGGCTCGATGGCGAGGCCGCCGGTATAACCATCGTCTTTGAGGGCTGTCAGGATTTCCTGCACCTTGCCCTGTCCTTCACCAGGAAGCGTGTATTCCGCGGGTTCGGTCTCACCGGCCGGCGGGTTGGTGCAATCCTTGATGTGGATATGGACCACGTGTTCCCGAACCTTTTGATAAAATTCCAGAGGATCCTGCCAAGGGAAGGAGCCGTCTTCTTCCGGCTTGGAACGGTCCATCTGGAAGACAGGGTTGGCGGTGTCGAAGACCAACTTCAGCCCGGGAACTTCGTCCACGAGTCTCAGCGTATGATCCGGAGAAAATCCACCCCAATTCATGCAGTTTTCGTGGATGGCCTGAAGACCGGCGTCTGAAAAACGAGAATGGATTTCCCGCAGACGCCGAAAGCGTTCCTCTTCCTGCTGGTCGTCGCCCCAAGGCTCCTGGGCGTAGGACATGATGCGAATGAGTTTGGTTCCCAGCCGCTGCATCCGTGGAATGGCCCGCTCGATTTCGGCGAGAGTGACGTCAAAGTCCGATGTGATCTTCTTTCCCCAGTTTCCGATCAGGGACCCGAATTCGGGAATGGTGATTCCTGCTTCGTCGAGTTGGTCGGCAACTTGGTCGAATTCTTCCTGAGGCAGTTCGTGAAGATTGGCTCCATTCACTCCGCGCGCCGAGATTCGGCTCCATCCGATCTCCTTGGTCGCTTTGATCTGGGTTTCGAGGTCTCGTGCCGCTTCGTCTGCAAATCCGGTAAGATACATGGGGATTCATTAACCCGAAAACCCGGAAAGACCAAAGCCGATTCTTCGGTCAAGACCGGTTCAGTGAGATTGGCGGGCGGTCAGGCGAGTAAATCAAGGAGCTCGCCGATGTTGTGTTTGCTTTCGAGCTGATGGCGGAGCCGAAACCTCCGGTTGATGGTGTAGAGATTTCGGCGACCTTCTTTTTTCACCTTGAGAACCTTCTCTTCCACGAGTTCGGCAAGAATCCGCTGAACGGCCCTCTGGGTGATGCCGATTTGGTCAGCCAAATCCCTGATGCGAAGAGTGGGCTCCAGCGAGAGACAGAAGACAACGTGGAAGTGATTGGTCAGAAATGACCATTGGGTGCCGCTTTGCTCCTGAGGTTTTGAATTCATGATTCTTTTGTTGGGAAAACGAAAACATGAATTCAATTGCCTTCGATTTCAAGGATAGAAGGGGATTCTGTGTTCAATGATGTCGAATTCAAGCTGCGGATGTTTGATGGTTGGAAGGAAGGGGAGACGAAGCGTAGCGAAGAACCGCGCCCACTCCGCCCTGATCATCGAGGAGAGGAGAGTTACGAACCGTTTCGATGGGAATGCCGAATTGGCAGGCCATTCGGACCAGCTTTTCCCTCTTACGGAAAGGAAGTGAGCTTGAAATGATCAATTCCTCGGCTTGGCCGACCGACAGGGCGTCTGTTGTTGCTTCGATTCCGAAGACACCAAGTCCGTTGGTCCTGTAGAAACGGAACAGGCGTTTGACCGCGGACTCGGACTCCTTGTCTTCGACCCGCAGGTAAGTTTCGATGGCTCCTTCGAGGATTGGCTGGAGACGTTCGTCTGAAATGCCTGTTCGGATTTGATCCACGACCTTGTGCTGAAGATGCTTCGGTAGCGAAGATTGGAGCCGGTTCACATATCTGGGTTCACCGACCATGATCAGGGCGTTGTGGCCCCGCTTGCTCATGAGCTGTTCGATGAGGGCAACTTTTTCCTTAACGAAGCGCTTATCGCGTTCGCGGTTGTTGCTGAGATAATGCTCACGGGTCCATTCCCGGCCGTGTCGGGCCTTGACTTCTGGTCGCTTGGTAAGCAGTGCGAGGGAGGTGTCTCCCAAGGTCATCTCGACGACCCGGGCGGACTCGCGGTTTGTCATCACTACAACGAAACGATTGAAACGGTCCTTGATCTCGACCAGAGGATAAATGGCTGGACGGGAATCCACCCGAAAGAGGTTCTCCATCGGGACTCTGAAGGAAAGTGGCATGAAGATGGAAAGCGCTCTGGCGATGCAGAAGGAAAATCAAGGGGCCCAGGATCCGGACACCATCGAGACCATGCTGGTCATGGTTGGGGTGCGCCTGGGGTTGAACGATAATCTAGTCGCCGAGTCGATGGCTCATGAAGTCTACTCACGGGCAAGCAGCAAGTTTGGAGATGGGAGTGAAATTACCATCGCGAGCGTCTTCAAGTTGGCTGATGCCATGCAACGGCAGGGTAACTACACCAAAGCTGAATCGGCCCTTCAAACTGCTTATCGCGAGGTGCTTCACGCCCGCTACCTTTCAGCTTGGGTGGCAAAAAGGGCCTTTGAGGAAGAGAGAGCTGAGTCGGAATATCGGAAACTGCTTGTCGACCAAGAGAAGTTTCTTGGCCCAGAGGATGTTCAAACGAAGCGGAGTTTGAGGTCCTTCTCTGACTTCCTGATCAAGAAGGGGCGGGGCGATGAAGCAGAATTGATGTTGGACGAATGGCAGGATCGGGTGACGGAGTCACTCTGGGACAATGAGGAAATCCTGATTTCCAGAGGAGAGGAATGGTTGTTTTTGAATCAGGAAAGAGACGAAGGAACGGCGTGGAATGAGGACGGTCCTGATTGCATCAGTTCTACGGAGGGGCCGGTCTGGAAAGAGGGGGTTGCGCCTTTTGGGTATGGAATTCCGGGGCTTGCAACCAAACCTCTTTTGGTTGATGGCCGCCATCACCACATCACTCATTACTTTCGTCGAAGCTTTGAGGTGGAGGATCCGGCCCGTTTTTCCAGATTGAAAATACGATTGCGTCGTGAGGGAGGGGCTGCGGTCTACTTCAATGGCAAGGAAGTGATTCGTGACAATCTGGCTGAAAATGCGGATTTTCAGCAGCTTTCCGGCCCTGCGGAATCGATTGATCGATATGTGAGCCATGTTTTCCTGATCGATCCTGAACTGGTGAGGGAGGGACGTAATGTCATTGCCGTGGAAGTCCACCAAGAGGAAATCAACAGTGCTGATATGGTCTTTGACCTGGAGTTGAGTGGAAAACTGAAAACCGAAGTTGTCGAATGAGTGGAATCATGAAAAACGAGAAGAATGAAGCGCAGCAGGATTTAACCCTGTTGCTTCAGAGTGTGAGCGCCGGCGAGGAAGAGGCCAAGGATCAGCTGATCGCCAGTGTCTACGAACAGCTTCGGAAGATCGCCCAGGGTCAGCTTTCCCGGGAGCGATCGGATCATACCCTGCAGCCGACCGAATTGGTGCATGAGGCTTACGTCAAGATGGCGGGGCACCTTGAGGAGAGGGATTGGTAGAATCGATCGCATTTCTTTGCGGCAGCGGCCGAGGCGATGAGGCGGATCCTGATCAACTATGCTCGTTCACGGAATGCGGTGAAACGAGGGAGCGGCCAGCGGCCTGAGGCCATTAATGTTCTGGAGTTGGCGGGGGAGCAGGACCCGGAAACCATTCTCGTGGTGGACGAGGCCATCCAGCAATTGAAGGAGCAGGATCCGAAGTTGGGGGATTTGGTGTATCTCCGCTTCTTTGCCGGATTGAGCATCGAGCAAACCGCCGAGGTCATGGAAACCTCGCCACGATCCGTGGCCCGGCACTGGAATTTTGCGCGCGCCTGGCTGACCAAGAAGATTGAGGAAATGATGACCTGATTGTCTAGGCGGTCTCATCGCGACGCGGAAGGGCGGCGGTACAGATCACCGCGATAAGGACGCAGGCCGTGCTTGTCCAGAGGCAGGCGGCCAGCCCAGCCCGCTGATAGACCAATCCCGAGAGAAGGGTTCCGAAAAGGCGACCTCCGGCGTTGGCCATATAGTAGAAGCCCACGTTCAAGGCGGCCTTGTCGGAATCTGAATAGGCGAGGATCAGATAGGAGTGCAGGGCTGAATTTATGGCGAAGACGATTCCAAATATGATCAGGCCGACCAGGACGGTGACCTCCAAATGGAACTCTGTTTGAACTCCGAGAGCAAGAAGTCCGCTCACGCCGGTGAGGATGATTCCCCAGATCAGGGTGGCGTGCGCGGCATGAGGAATACTACCTCTGTTGCGTCGAATGAACTTGGGCGCTGAGGCTTGCACGATGCCATAGCCGATGACCCAGGTCGCCATGAAGGTTCCGACCGAGACGTGGCTCCATCCCATGACGCTACTTAGGAAAACGGGAAGACCTACGACGAACCAGACGTCTCGTGAGGCGAAGAGGAAAAGTCGCGCGATCGAAAGGATATTGATCTCGCGCGTCTTGGAAAACAGTTCGCTGAACTTTGACTTTTCTTTGGAACGTCCGAGCTCTCCCTGCAGTCCGAATTTTGAAAGAGCGAGAACAAGGCCGATGGCGATGGCCATGATCCAGAGGCTCCACTGGAAGCCAACTGAAGCGAGGAGTACTCCGCCAAGGAAGAAGCCGACGCCTTTCAGGGCATTCTTGGAACCGGTGAGAATGGCCACCCAGCGAAAAAGGGAAGACTGGGCCTCGCTGCTGTCTTTGGGAACAAGCACCCGGACGGCACTCTTGGAACTCATCTTGGTGAGATCCTTGGCAACGCCCGACAGAGCCTGCGTTCCCATGATATAGGAAACGGCCATCCAGAGACTCCAATCAAGATTAACGAGCGAGAGAAGAAGGATTGAAGTGATTTGCAGGGCCAGCCCCGAGGTCAGGGTGATCTTGAGGCCCTTTGATGAAGCGAGCCAACCTCCGAAGAGGTTGGTGAGAATTCCGCAAAATTCATAGAGAAGGAAGAGGAAGGCCAGCTGGATGGCGTCCAATCCCCGGCCATGAAAATAGAGCAGGACCAACATGCGCAGGGCCCCGTCTGTCAGGGTGAAGACCCAGTAGGCGAGGGTCACAAGGCAGTAGGCCCGGACGTTCATGGAGTGTAAGAGAGCGGTTTGCTTTTGTTAGAGCGAGGAGGCGACCTTGCGGGTAAGCTCCATCATTCGGTTGGAATAACCCCACTCGTTGTCATACCAAACGAGAAGCTTTAGCTGGGTTTCGTTGACCATCATGGTGGAAGGAGCATCGACAATGCCGGAGCGGGCATCATTCACGTAGTCCGCGGAGACCAAGGGGCGTTCCTCGAATCCGAGGATTCCTTTCAGAGGCCCCTTCGCAGCGGCTAGGAGGGCGGCATTGACATCTTCGACATTGGTCTTGGTATTCAGCTCGAAGACACAGTCGGTCAGCGATGAGTTGAGCATGGGGACCCGGACGGCGACTCCATTGAGAAGTCCCTTGAGTTCAGGATAAATCATGGTGATGGCAGTGGCGGATCCGGTGGTGGTGGGAATGAGGGAGTTTACGGCGGAACGGGCCCTGCGCAGGTCAGCGTGGGGGGCGTCGACGATGGTCTGGGTATTGGTCAGATCATGAAGGGTGGTGATCATGCCATGTTTGATTCCGTAGGTTTCATGGATCACCTTGACTACCGGGGCGATGCAGTTGGTGGTACAGGAAGCAGCAGTCAGAAGATGATGGGTGGCAGGGTCGTAGAGATCGTCATTGCAACCGACGACGACGTTGAGGGCACCTTCCTTGACCGGAGCGGCCACGATGACTTTTTTGACACCTTGGTCGAAGTAGTTTTGCAGGAGGGCCGGAGTCCGGAACCTCCCGGAGCACTCGAGGACGATGTCGCAGTCGGACCAATCGGTTTCTTCGATGGTGGAGTTTTCGCTATGGGTGATCCGATGCCCCTCGATGGTCAGGGAATTCTCGTCGCTGGTGATGGTGTGATCCCAACGCCCGTGCACGGTGTCGAATTCAAGGAGGTGGGCTGAAGTGGCGGCGGGGCCGTGGGCTTCGTTGATGTGGATGAATTCGACTTCGGGTGAGTCGAAGCCGGCCCGGAGATCGAGTCGACCGATGCGGCCGAAGCCGTTGATGCCAATTTTAGTGCTCATGAGTTGAGTTGTTTGAAGAGTTGAAAGGATGGGGTGGTTGTTGAAAGTCCGGGAAGCGAGAAGTCTGCTTCGGGAAGGCAGAGATCCTTGGCCAGGCAATCCGTGGCCTTGTATCTGAGGTGGAAGACGAGGGCCTCACTCTTGACCTCGTACGAAACGACAGGCAGTTGGGTCAGCACCGGAGCCTCGTGTTCGAATTCGACTTCGAGGTCATGGGAAGGAATGAGTTCAGCGGCCTTTGATACGATTTTTGCCAGTTTGCCGGCCTGGATCCGGTGGTTGTAGTCATGGGCTACCCAGACCTGAAGAAGACAGGTTTCGATCCGGTGCTGTTTTCCACCGCAATCGAGAAAGGAACGGGTGAGATGTCCGACTTCGGTGATGTGAAAGTGTGCTGGAGCCGTCGACCCGTCGGGAAGGGATAGGGTCAGATGGTGATTGGGGTGATCTTGAAGAAGATCGAGGAACTCGGAAAGTTTCATTCTTTTAGCAGCAGGATGAGGGATTGTCGGCCAGGGTGTCGACACAGCGGAGGAAGTCGTCGAGGCAAGAGCAGGAGAGCTGGTAGTGGATATGAAGGCCTTCTTTTTCGGAGGTCAGCCATCCGGCTTCACGCATGATGGTCAGATGCTTCGAAACCGTGGAAAGATCGCCACCGACGTGTTGATGGATGTCTGAAACGCAACAAGGCCCATCGCGCAAAAATTCGGCCACCAGCAAGCGGGTGGGGTGGGCCAAGGCCTTGATGACCGAAACCCGGTCGTTCAGCAGCGCACTCATTACTTGGTAAAAATGCCAAATAGTTGTGTTTTGTCAAGAGGTGGGAAAGAAAAACCCCGCATTGCCGAAGCAAGCCGGGTCTTGAGATTGGTTGGCTACCAGATCTTTACTTCTTCTGACCGGTGGCGGGGAGGAAGCGATAGTAGGCCTCGAGCATGAGGGTCGCGAGGCAGGTCCGGTAGTGGACGGCGAACTTATTGCCACCTTTGAAGGAAGCAGCGACGGCGTTGATGTTGCCACCACCAGCGAGGTCCTTGTAGGAACCGTCTTCGTTCTGGTTGTTGAGGACCTGATCGCGGAAGAGCTCGTTGTACTTCTCCCACTCCTTGCCTCCGTTGTTGATCATGGCCTGAACGGCATAGTAGTGACCGTAGATGTCACTGTCGGCAGTGTTCCAATCGAACTTCATGTTTTTGTCGATGAAGTCGCAGGCCTTGCGGGCCATCTTGGTGGCGGAGGATTTCCAGATCTGGGCGCAGAGGGCTCCGACAGCGGCAAGAGTCGTTCCATCACCGTGAAGTCCGGTGCCGGAGTAACCGATCGAACCGTCGGAATTTTGACAGCGCTCCATGTAGTCGAGGCCGTCGCGTGAGCACTTGGTGATGTTCTTGAAAGGAAGTCCGGTGTAGGCGCAGGCTTTGAGGGCCTGAAGGTGCCATCCCACGATGGAGGTGTCACCGCCGCGGCTGCTGTCTTCGCTGTAACCGTAGTCCCAACCACCACCTTGGTGCTGGCTGTTGATCATGAACTGTCCGGACGCAAGAACGGCTTCCTCAAGCTGGTGGATATTTTCTCCGAAGGACTTCACGCAAAGGGTGTAGGCCTCGGCGAGGGCGTATACGGCGATCCCATGCTCGTAGCACCAGTGGTTATCTTTGAAGTCAGTGGCGAGCTTGCCATTGTTCTTCATAGCCTTGTCGACGAGGTAAGTGATGGCGGCGAGAACGGTCTCACCGAATTCTTCGGACTGGGCGGTCTCACAGTGTCCAAGGTAGGCAAGAAGAGCAAGGCCGGTCATGCCGACTTTCTTCTGGTCGGTCCAAGATCCATCAGGATTCTGGGTCTCCTTGAGGAAGCGAAGGGATTTGACGACGGCGTCTTCACACTCGGGAGTTCCGCCACCTTCGGCGAGACGCTGAAGACGGTCGGCCTTCGAGCAGCGCTTTTTCATGGCAGTGGGGATGTTGCCGAAGCCACCACCGCTTCCGGTGCCGGATCCGTCGCCCCAACCGTCACCGAAATCGTTTCCATCACCAAAGTCAGTCTGAACTTCAGGGACGTCGATTTCAGGAACGGGAACTGCAGTGGGGGAAGAAGTGTTGGCTGCGATGACCTTGGACATCGAGGACGAGGGAGCGGCGGGCTTGCGCTCAACCTGGGTCTGAACCTTCTTTTGCTTGAGATCATCATCGTCGTCGTTGGCGCCGCTATAGCTGACGATCTGCGGGATCTCCTTGACGTTCAGAGCCATGGTGATGATGAGAAGAATCACTCCGATCAGGACCATCGCCAGAAGGGCAATGATCAAACTGGTGATGGTGGAAGTCCGCCGTTGGGCAGCAAGCCGGGCCTGTGCCTCGGGCGAGAGTTGTGCGTGAAGACTCATTGTGTGAAGTTGGTGGTTGGTTGGCGACTTTTCTGAAATTACCGGTCCAAAGACGCTTTGACCAGCTCAGAGATCATTGATTTCAAGGGGGAAACGCAGGAATCGGGAGGCGAATTAGAGAAAAATGATAATATTCGCCGATTTTTAGATTTTCGAGGGAATCCAAGGGTGGCGGTAATAGGATTCGAGGATTAGGGTGCACAGGCAGGTGCGGTAAAGCCGGGATATGGGGGGATCTCCTTGGAATAGAGGGGCCGCGGCGTTGAGCTTGTTGCCCCCATTGAGTATTTTGAAGGATCCATCATCCTCTTGATTGGCCAGAATCTGCGGAAAAACCATCTTTTGGTAGTTGAGCCAAGTCTGGCCGGAGACGTTGCGAAGGGCCTGACTGGCGTGATAGTGCCCGTAGAGATCGCAATCAGGAGTGTCCCAGTCGAATTTCATGTGCTTGGCAATAAAACGGCAGGCGCGCCTTTGATGGCTGTTGTTGGCGGTTTTGAATCGCTGAAACATGAGCGCTCCAGCCGATGTCAGGGTGGTGCCATCTCCATGAAGATGAGTCGAGCTGTACCCGATGGAACCATTGCTGTTCTGGCAGCGATCGAAAAAATCTATCGCCATCGTCACCGACTTCTTCAGGTTTTTCACTGGTAGCTGACCATAATCTGCGGCCGAGATCGCCTGAAGGTGCCAAGAGGCAATCGAAGTGTCTCCGCCGCGCGAGCTGTCGGTGGCATATCCATAGTCCCAGCCTCCGCTTTCGTGCTGATTCTTGATGAGGATCTCGGTGGCGACCATAGCAGCCTTCTCCAGATCAGGGAATTCTTCGTCGAATCCTTTGGAACCGAGATCCCAGGCTTCAACGAGGGCATTGGTGGCGATGGCGTGTTCGTAAACTCAGTGATTGTCACTGAAGTCGCTGGCAATCTTCCCGCGGTTCTTTTTGCAAGTGTCGACCAAGTAGAGAATGGCATTGAGGACGTTGACTCCGAACTCATCGGACTGAGCGGTTTCGCCGTGGCCGAGGAAGCAGAGAAGGGCGAGACCGGTCATGCCGACTTGCTTATTCTCTGACCAAGAGCCGTCCTTGTTCTGCATTTTCTTAAGATAGCGAAGGGCCTTAAGAACGGCCTCTTCGCTTTTTGGATCACCACGAAATTTTTCGATTTGGGCGAGCCTGAGTTCCTGGGTGCAGCGATTGAGAAGGTGGGTGGGAACCTTATTGGGGTCGGGTTTGGGACTTTGGGCCAAACTGACGAGGCAGGCCGCCATCCAGAGGATTGAAGTGAGTAGGTGTTTCACTTCTTTCCTCTAACATGGCGGCGGGATTTCGGGCCAATGAAATCTATTTCGCCGAGATCGTGGGGAGGTAGCGGTAGTAGACTTCAAGCATCAGGGTGGCGAGGCAGGTGCGATAGTGGGTGGCGAATGGATTGTCCTCGGCGAAGGTGGCTACAGGGGCGTTCACTGCTCCTCCTTTGGCAACCGGAAGAAAGGAGCCATCTTCGGCTTGATTGGGGAGGACCTGCTGAAGGAGTCTTTCGTTGTATCGGTCCCAAGCTTCGCCTCCGAAGTTCATCATGGCCTGCGCAGCGTAGTAGTGGCCGTAAAGGTCGGAGTCGCCGGTGTGCCAATCGAACTTCATTGTTTTGTCGATAAAGCGGCAGGCTTTGGTCGCGACCCGGGTATTGCCTTTCCACATCTGGTTTACGAGAGCACCGACGGCGGCAAGGCTGGTGCCGTCGCGGCCGCCTCCGAGATTGGGACCGGTGTATCCCATTGCACCACTGGCAAGTTGGCAGGATTCGACATACTTCAGACCTTCCTTGGCGGCGCGGTTCAGGTTTTTGAATTCCAGTCCAGTGAGCATGCAGGCTTTCAAGGCCTGGAGATGCCATCCCACAATCGAGAGATCTCCGCCCCGGGAACTGTCTTCAGCATATCCGTAATCCCATCCACCACTTTCGTGTTGGCTGTTGATCAGGAATTGTCCGGAAGAGAGGACGGCGTCTTCGAGTCCCGCGATGTGTTCACCGAAGGCTCTGGTGAGCGTGAAGGCTTCGGCGAGGGCGTAGGTGGCGATGGCATGCTCGTAACACCAATGGTTGTTTTTGAAGTCGGCAGCCATGCGGCCGTTGTTGCTCATGGCCTTGTCGACGAGGTAGGTCATGGCAGCGAGAACAGTCTCGCCGAATTCCTCGGACTGAGCTGTTTCGCAATGACCGAGATAAGCGAGAAGTGCGAGCCCGGTCATGCCTACCTGATATTGGTTGGTCCAGGACCCGTCATTGTTCTGGGTTTCCTTGAGCCAGCGGAGGGCTTTGACGACGGCTTCTTCACATTCAGGAGTTCCTCCACTTTCCTGGAGCCGCTGGAGGCGGTCGGCTTGAGAACATCGTTTCCTAAAGGTGGTGGGAATGTTGTTGAAGATCCCTTGGCCGTTATCGTTTCCGTAAAAGCCTTCGCCGAAGTTGCCATCGCTGCCAATCGCGGTCACCGCATTGAGAGTTTCGACCGGAGGAATGGGCACGGCGACCGGGGAGGAAACGTCGGCTACGATTTGACGGGCTGCCGATGACTTGGAGGGAGGCGTGGGCTTGCGCTTGATGGAAACGTTGACCTTGTCTGGATTGATCGGCTTTTCTTCAAGGGGCTCGCCTCGGTATGTGACGATCGAAGGGGCTTCTTTTGGGGTGGCGAGATTGATGATGAGAAGAATCACTCCGACCAGAAGCATCACGAGGAGGGCGATGATGATACTGGTAAGGGTGGAGCGGCGTCGTTGTGAGAAAAGACGGTGGCGTGCTTCGGATGAGAGGGAGGCGTGAAGGCTCATGGTGGGACTGGTTGGTTTTGCTGCCGGAGAAACGGCAACTCGTTCAAAATATTTAGGGAAACCTTGCCCTAATATTTCGGGTGGGTTTCGCGTTGCCAAAGGATGTTCACGCAGGGATCTTGCAGGGGTGATTGACAGCTTGCGCGTGATGAACTTTCGGTGCTTTGAGCAGGCGTCGTTGTCGTTGAATCCGGCGGGTCAGGTGTTTGTCGGGGAGAATGCCCAGGGGAAAACCTCGTTGCTTGAAGCGGTTTGTTTGTTGTTGCGATTGCAGTCTCCTCGGGCCCGGTCAACCGGACAATTGATTCGCGAAGGTGAAAAGGAGTTCGGGATTGCCGGAGAGGCTTGGGAGAGTGGGTTGCAAGTTCGCGGGAGTCGCAAAGGGCTCACCTTGAAGTTGGATGGTGGCGAGGTGTTATCGAGGCGGGAGTATCTCGCCGGTAGCGGGTTGGTGGTCTGGATGGGGAATGAAGACCTCGATCTGGTGAGAGGTGGAGGGGAGAGTCGTCGACGCTATCTCGATTTCATCGCCACGCAGATTGATCCGGAATACAGGCATCACTGGAGTCGATACGGAAAGGCCTTAAAGGCGCGGAACAAGTATTTGAAAACCCTCTCGGCGAGGGAGTCGGCGGTGATGGCCTACACCACGATGTTGATCGAGCACGGGAGCGAGATGATTCGCCGTCGCAAAGAACTGTGTGAGCTTTTGACTCCTTCGGCAATCGAGAACCAGCAGGAGATCAGTGGGTCGAGAGAGGATCTGGGCTTGTCCTATGTGGACCGATCCAAAGGTGATTTGGAAGCGGCCTTTGTGGAGGTGGAGGAATCGGAGACTCGTCGAGGGATCACGCTGGCGGGGCCGCATCGTGACGACTTGAAGTTAGTCGTGGGTGGAAGGTCTGCGAGGGACTTTGCCAGTGAAGGGCAGCAGCGAACTCTGGCGTTGGCTTTAAAGCTGGCGCAAGGAGAAGTGTTGCGGGCTGGGGGAGAGAGAGAGCCGGTTTACTTAATCGATGACGTCTTCGGCGAGCTTGATCCAGGAAGGCGCAATGCCTTGATGGGGCGTCTTCCGCAAGCGGCCCAGAAATTGATCACCACGACCAACCTTGGCTGGTGGGAGGATGAAGGGATGAGCCTTCAGGTGACTGAGGTGAGGGGCGGAAAGGTGGGGTGAAGAGCAAACCTTCTCCGGTTACATTCTTGCCGGTTCATAGTGCGGATCGTCATCCGCCATTTCGACTTCGACCAGCTCGCTCGCGCTATCGATCATCTTGGCGCAGGACGGACTGAGATGTCTCAGGCGGATCCGCTTGCCGGCCGCCCGATAACGTTCGGTGATGGCATTCAAGGCTTCGAGGCTTGAGAAGTCGGCGACACGCGCGTCCATGAAATCGATGATCACTTCATCGGGATCGTTGGAAGGAACCAGTCGTTCGGAAAATTCACGAACCGATCCGAAATAGAGAACGCCTTGCAGGTTATAGATGCGAACACCTTCCTGACTGTCATCGCGGCGTAGGCGGACATGCTTCGCGCTTTCCCAAGCGAAGACGAGGGCGGAGAGGATTACGCCCGTGAAGACAGCGAGAGCCAGGTTGTGCATGAAGACCGTGATCAAGGTCACGGCCACGATGACAAAGATATCGTGGAAGGGGACGCGCCCCCAGGTTTTCAAGGTGGCCCATTCGAAGGTCCCGATGACAACCATGAACATCACGCCTACCAGAGCGGCTATCGGAATTTGCACGATCAGCGGTCCTCCGACGAGGATGAACAGGGCCAAGGTCAGAGCGGCAACGATTCCCGACCAGCGACCACGGCCGCCCGACTTGATGTTGATCAAACTTTGTCCGATCATGGCACAGCCACCCATTCCGCCGAAGAGTCCGGAGAGGAAGTTGGCACCACCCTGGGCGAGACATTCGCGGTTTCCATAGCCGCGGGTTTCGGTCATGTCATCGATCAGCTGGAGGGTCATGAGTGATTCGATGATTCCAACCATGGCGGCCGAGAAGGCCGTTCCGATAATTAAAAGAGCGACTCCTTCTTGGCCCCAGGGAATGTCAGTGGGCCACGACAAAACTGGAAGGTCATTGGATAACTCACGAGTGCCCCATCCTTCGTAAAGAACATCAGCAATCGTCTTGGTTTCGAAGAATCCAAAGGCGCTGATGCCGCCAACCACCAGGATGGCGACCAGAATCGACGGGACGGCATTGGTGATCTTCGGGAAGAAGTGGATGATGGCCATGGTCAGGGCGGCCAGAATTCCCATGGTGATGAGCCCGCTTTGTTCCATCCAAATGCGCTTTTCGCTCCCGGCAACATTTGCGTCGTAGTCGGGGTTGGGCATCTTGAAGAAGTCGAACTGTCCCATCAAGATGACGATTGCAAGGCCATTCACAAATCCCATCATGACGGGGTGGGGGACGAGGCGGATGAATCGTCCTAACCGTGCAATCCCGACCAAGGCCTGAATCACGCCTGCGATCATCATGACGGCGAAAAGATATTGGAGACCCAGGTCTTGAACCCCGATCGCTTCGCCATGCTCGTTACCGACCCGGACGACGACGGCCACGACAATGGCGATGGCACCGGTTGATCCCGAAATCATGCCCGGACGTCCTCCGAAGCTTGAGGTGATCAAGCCCATGAAGACAGCAGCCCAGAGGCCGACCAATGGGCCAACCCCGGCGATGAATGAGAAGGCAATCGCTTCCGGAACCAGAGCGAGAGCCACAGTGAGTCCCGACAGGGTGTCGTCTTTCCAGTTGCCGTTGCGCTTGCGGATTAGGTCAAAAATCATCGTTTTGTGAGGTCGGAATCAGGTCGTGGGCAGTTGTCTGACAACCAGGACGGCTGCGGCCTTACCCCTGACCTCCCGGATTGGCAACCCCTTTTCGGGTTGGGAGAGGAGGGGAGCGAGAATGAAAACGCTCTTCAGACAGCACAAAAAAAACCGGCAGCCCTAGCGGGTGCCGGTTTTGAAAGGTGTTGGAGACCTCAACTATTCGCCGAGGCCGAAGCGGACGAACTTGTTGATGGTGATGGTGTCACCGAGGTCCTTGCCGTGGCTTTCGAGGAGGGCCTTGATGGTGGTGTCAGGGTCCTTGATGAAGCCTTGCTCGAGGAAGCAGCGCTCGGAGTAGAACTTGCCAAGCTTTCCTTCAACGATCTTCTCGATGATGTCGGCGGGCTTGTTCTGACCTTCCATCTGCTTGCGGAAGATGTCCTTTTCGGCCTCGATGAGGTCGGCGGGGATGTCGTCGCGGGAGAGGCCGGCTGGAGCGGCCGCGGCGATGTGGAGGGTGAGGTCCTTGACGAGGTCGGTGAAGGACGCGTTACCAGAGGTGTCGGCACTGCCGGCTCCGACTTCGATGAGCACACCGGTTTTTCCACCGAGGTGGATGTAGGAAGCGACGGCTCCTTCTCCTTCAAGGGAAAGGCGCTCAAAGCGGCGGAGCTGAAGGTTTTCACCCATTTCGAGGACCTTGGTTTTGATGAATTCACCGAGGTTGCCTTCTCCCTTGGACAGGGCGAGGGCGGCGTCGAGGTCAGCGGCGTCGCTGGCGAGAATGGTCTGGGCAACGTCGGCGACGAAGGCCTGGAAGTTTTCGTTCTTGGCCACGAAGTCAGTTTCGCAGTTCATTTCGACGATGATGCCGGACTTGCCGGTTTCGTCGATCTGTGCAGCGATGATGCCTTCCTTGGCGTCACGGGAGGCTTTCTTTTCAGCCTTGGCCTGACCTTTTTCACGAAGGAGTTTGATGGCAGCGTCGATGTCACCATTGGTCTCTTTGAGTGCATTCTTGCACTCCATCATGCCGACTCCGGTGGTTTCCCGGAGTTCTTTCACAAGTGATGCGGTAATCATGGATTTGTAGAAAGTGAGTGGTTGATCTGGGATTTACGACTTGGCTCCCATGACGATTCCGTCAACGAGGTTCTGGAGCACGATGCGGATGGAGCGCATGGCGTCGTCGTTGGCGGGGACGGGGTAGTCCAGCTGGGAAGGGTCTCCGTTGGTGTCGACGATTCCGATGATGGGAATGTTGAGGCGCTTGGCTTCGGCCACGGCGATGGACTCGCGGGCGGTGTCAACGATCACGACGGCGTCCGGCTTCTTCTCCATGGCACGCACTCCGTTGAGGTTGCGGTGGAGTTTGTCCTTCTCACGTCCGAGAGCGGAAAGCTCCTTCTTGGACATGGACTTGTATTCGGGGGCGCGCTCGATGTCTTCGAGATACTTGAGACGCTTCACCGAATTCCGGATGGTGGTGAGGTTGGTGAGGGTGCCTCCCAGCCAGCGGTAGTTGACGTAGTATTGGCCGGTGGCTTCGGCGGCCTCGCGGACGGCGTCCTGGGCCTGGCGCTTGCAGCCAACGAAAAGGATTTTCTTGTTCTTGCCAGCGACGCTTGCGAGGAAGTCGGAAGCTTTGTCGAGGCACTGAACGGTTTTTTCGAGGTCGATGATGTAAATGCCGCCTTTGTCCTTCATGAGGTAAGGCTTCATTTTGGGGTTCCATTTCTTGGTTTGGTGACCGTAGTGGACACCAGCTTCGACCATGTCTTTGACGAGTTCGTTAATCATGTTTTTGGGTCCTCCGTTAAAGCACGAAGGCGCTTTTGGTTGAGAAATCACTGCAATGGACCTTTCCCGGTTTCTCGTTGTTGATAATGCAGCTGGCGGGAAGGGAGAGCGGACTTACGGGGAAAAGGGCCTGATGGCAAGGTTTTTAGTGCCTTGTTTTTCTGGTGAATCCGGGATCTAGACCGCTTGGTCGGCGGAGCGGAGGAGAACGTCGTTGATTTCGACTCCGGCGGGAGCGGTGAGGATGTGGAGGGCACTGGCGGCGATGTCCTTCGGGGTGAGCATGTTGACAGTGGCCTTGGTTTCGGCCAGCTGGTCCTCGCGGCCCTTGAAATAGTGGTTCAGGAGGGGGGTGTCGACAAACCCGGGCGAGAGGGAAGACACGCGAACGGGAGAGCCGGCGAGGGAGAGTTCGGAGCGAAGGGCTTCGGTGATGGCGCGGACCGCGAATTTGGTGGCGGCGTAAAATCCTCCGGTGGGAGGGACGCGGTGGCCGGAGAGGGAGGAAATATTGAGAATGTGTCCGGAATCGGACGGAAACAACTTGAGGGCCTCTTGCGAGCAGAGGGACAGCGCGTGGACGTTGACCTGCCACATTTGTTCCCAAAGGTCCGGATCACCGGTGGAGATTTGGGCGAGGTAAGCGAGTCCGGCGTTGTTGACGAGAATATCGAGGTGGTCGAGCGACGAGAAGGTCGAGGCGATTTCCTCGGGCTTGGAGAGATCGCAGGCGAGTGGGATGACGTCCTCCGGTAATTTCCCGACGGACCGGCAGAGGCCGATGACCTTGGCTCCTTGTTCCAAAGCAAGGCCGGCGATGGCTTTGCCGATGCCCGAGGAAGCCCCGGTGACGAGGATGGTTTTGCCTTCGAGGAGGGTCATTCGCTTTTGTTGAGAGTTTTCAAGTAGAGGCGAATGGCTTCGAATTGTTTTTTCTTATCGTCATCAAGGATGCCCGGGAAGGCGGGGTATTGAGGCATCTTGGTTTCGGGAACAAGGCGGAGCGGGTTGTCCATCCACTCGTGATAGTAGTCGGGCCGGAGACGGCTGTGGACGATGCCGAAGTTGATCCCCTGGACTTCAAAGGCGGCGGGTGGTTTGTCGTTGATGCCATGGCAGCCGTTGCAGGCGAGATTGGTGACGAGGGTTTCGCCAATATCAACCATGTCGGCTGGAGCGTCTCCTTGTTCGGGTGCGGAGGAGGTGAGTCCGTGATGTTGGGCCAATCCGAGCGCCAAAGGTTTGGCATGGAGCGGGAAGGCGGGCATGCGCATGTCGAGCCAAGGGCGGGGACGGGGTTTGATTTCGCCAAGGATCATTTTCTCGCTGAAGGTGGTGTGAAGCATCGCTCCCATATGGGTGAGGGGTGGTCGATATTGAATGAGTCGTTCATCGTGTCCGGTGAGGTGGGCGAGCAGCCCTTTCGACTCAGCGTGGGTCTTGGAAAGGAGATCTGCGGTGCCATTGTAGGCGTGGCAGGAATTACAATTGAGGGCCTTGATTTGGCGGGTGGCGTAGGCTTCGACGGTGTCGTTCTGTAGTCGGGGGAGAACGTTCGGCGTGATGGCCTTTTTTTCCTCGGCCGTCAGGTTCAGGCGAGGGGCCTTGCCTCGCTTTTCGTCGGGACCGAGACATCCCTGGGTGGTCCAGTTCTTCAGGTCGGCCAACTTGGGGGCGGGCGCAGTTGAGGCTTCCAGACCGTCGTGACAGGCGGCGCAATTCAGGGCGGCGGCCAGTTTTTTTCCTCGGGCGGCATCCCCCGGCGGGAATTCCGAAGGGTCGGGAGTGTGTTCCCCGGTGGATGTTTCGGTGAGGTAAGCGGCGAGCGAGTCGGCTTCCTGATCGGAAAACCCAAAGTTGGGCATTTTGATGGCAGCGTGGTGCTCCTGGGGATTCTTGAGGAAGGCCACGAGGGCATCCCCCTTGAACTTGGCGGCGACGTTGTTGAGAGGAATCCGTCCGTTGTCGTAGTCGGGCTCCAGGGCATCCGGCTTGGTGTGGCAGGCCACGCAACCCAGGTTGTGGAAGATGACTCCGCCATCCTTGGCCAGCGAGAGGTCGGGACCCTTGGCCGGTTCCTTGCCCGCGCCGACGGTGGCGAGGTAAGCGCCCAGGTCGGCAGCGGCCTGAGCTCCTTCGGGTTTGGTGTGATCCACCATGGCGGGCATGTTGGTGGTCGGTTTGAGCTTTTCGGGTTGGGCGATCCAGCGGGTCAGCCAGGCTTCGTGGGTGCGATCCCCGATGTTGGTGAGGTCTGGGCCGGCATACTTCAGTTCGGGCATGGCATTCTTTCCGAAGTTGTCGGCGGCGTGGCACTGGAGACAATTTTGGTCGGCCACAAGATGAGCGGCATCGATGGGTGCGTCGGCCATGGTGAAGGCCTGCGCAGGAATGGGAACGCGGGGGAATTCGCTCCGCTCCTCCCAGAACAGCCGGAAGGAACCGACGCCCGAGTTGGGCGACTTGTAAGAGATTTCGATCGGAATTTCGCCGGGATTGAGGCGGAGGCGACCGGACCTGCCTTCGGTAAAGGCGACTTCTTCGCCATCGACTTTGAGCGAGAATTCACCGACGGACTCGATCGAAAAGTAAACGCGATAGCGCTTCGGGATGTTGAGGGACCCCTTGTAAGTGGCGGTGAAGGCTCCGGGAGCCAGTCCAGGGGCGGAGGGTTCTCCTTCGGTGACCTCGAGAGCCGGCAGAGTGACTTGGGTGTCCACCGACTTTCCTCCGGCTGTAAATTGCGCGGTCAGGGTGGCGTGGGCGGAGGCGATGAGGCCGAGGAAGGCGATGAGTGGAGTGAGTCTCATTGGTGGGGGAATGTAGCGGGGGTGGAATGACGGGCAAAAAGAAAAAATCGGGCAGTGGTCATACAAGCGGCGGAAATTTGCCAATCGTAAAGTCGGTCCAAGCGAAGATGGGTCAGGTGTGGAGATTTCGATTCAGAAGAATCGAGACAATCAATCAGGCGAGTTCGGCCGCGATGGAATCGACCAATAGTGGTCCTTCGCCGATAAGACGGAGATGGGTGTTGGTCTTTTCCACCAGATGATCGATGGCGGCGAGGTTTGTTTGAGAGGAGAGGTATTTGAGAGGGAGGCCTTCGACCGTCCTGAGTTCGAGAGCGATGCGCTCGAGGCGCCAGGCCTCATCATCGAGGGTTTCGCCGTCCTGACGGGCATGGCCCACGGCGGAGATTTGTTTGAGATAGGCGTCGGTGTCACAGACATTCTGCCATCGTTCCCTGTTGATGGTGGAAACCGCCGAGGGACCGAGGCCCAGGTAGTCGTTTCCGGTCCAGTAACCATGGTTGTGCCTGGAGTGGAATCCAGGGAGAGCATAGTTCGAAGTCTCGTAGTGTTCGAAGCCCTGGCCGGTCAGGATTTCGTCGGCCAAGCTGAACATGCGGGCGTTGAGGTCGGGATCTTCACGGTAGTCGCCTGACTGGAACTTTTCGAAGAAGGCTGTGTCTTCTTCATAAGTAAGATTGTAGGCCGAGATGTGCTCGGGTTGCAGGGCGAAGGCCTGGGTCAGGGTGTCTTCCCAATCGAGAAGCGTCTGTTTCGGGACCGAGAAGATTAGGTCGAGATTGACTTCGAGGGAGCCGGCTTCGCGAAGAAGGTGGACCGATTGAATGGCCTGCATCGGGGTGTGTTCCCGGCCGAGGGTTTCGAGATGATGGCCAAGGAAGGATTGCACCCCGAGGGAAACCCGGGTGACGCCGAGTTTCTCGTAGAGGTGTGCGGTTCGAGTGGTGAAGGTGGCGGGGTTCGCTTCGAGGGTGATTTCTTCGATGCTCGAGAAGTCAAAGGTGTCGCGGAGTCCGTCGAAGAGCTTGCGGAGATGGGTGGGGGAAAGCATCGAGGGAGTGCCTCCGCCAAAGTAGATGGTCTTTAAGTTGACCGGATGCGAGCGCGAGGCGAAGCGGGCTTCGGCGAGGAGAGCGTCCACGAAGGCCCCGAGGTCGGTTTTTCCCGGAGTGTGCTTGTAGAACGAGCAATACGGACAGATGCGGTGGCAGAAGGGAATGTGGAGATAGAGATGCACAGGCTTGTCGGGGCGCGGATTTTGGGGGAAGAAAGGGGAGTGGCAATGCAATCCGGTCTGGAAACCAAGGTTTTAAAGAATGTTTCCCGTTCTTTTTATCTCAGCCTGCGGTTTCTGCCGAAGAACTTCCGGCCAGCGGCCAGTTTGGGATACTTGCTGGCGAGGATGAGTGATACCTTTGCGGATGCCACTGTTTGGTCGGTTGAAGAACGCAAGGAATTGCTGGAAGGGTTTCGAACGCATGTTCTGGAGGGAAGGGATTTTCAATGTCCGGAGGACCGGGAAGGCTTGCCCGAGGGTGAGAAGGTTTTGTTGGGTCATCTTGAGGACTGCATGGACGCGTTGGTCCGATTGCCGGAAGCCGAACAGGCTGCCATCAGAAAGGTGGTGGGAATCATCACCGAAGGCCAGGGTTGGGATCTTGTGAGGTTTGACGGTGCCGGTGTCGTCAGTCTGGATCATGACGAGGAGCTTCGAAATTACACTTATCAGGTGGCGGGATGTGTGGGGGAATTCTGGACGGAGATTGGGTTTGAAACGGACCCGGGCTTTTCGAGATGTTCGAGGGATGAGATGAACGAATGGGGGAGGGCTTACGGGAGAAGTCTGCAGTTGATTAATGTGGTTCGTGATGTGCCCGAGGACTGGTTGAACGGTCGTTGTTATCTGCCGGGAGTGTCCTCGAAGAAAGATCTGGAGGCCGCGCGGGGACCCTGGATCGATGAGGCGCTCGAGGGTCTGGAGTCTGCGCAGCGGTATTCGGAAGCTCTCAATGGAAAGCGGATGCGCTTTGCGACCATTCTTCCCGCTTTGATTGGACGGGAGACGCTGTTGCGATTGCGTGAGGCGTCGTGGAAGGAGTGGGAAGAAAAAGTCAAAGTGACCCGGAGTGAAGTCCGTAAGATGATGTTCGAGGCGATTCGGTTTGCGATGTGATTGCGGGGATTCACCGACATTTCACGGTGGGTTCATCAAGGCTTCACATTCGGGGAGGACGTTGCCGTTGCTATGGAAACCAATTCAATGGAAAGCAAGGTGCGCAGCTTCCGGCTGCCGAAGTTTGAGAAACGCAAAGTGATGCAGTATCTCACTGTGGTTTCAATGACAGGAGTCGGGATAGGCCTGATGCTCGGCGGGTGTCTGGCCTGGATTTTTGGCGAAGAACTTCTGCTTCTGGCCGCCTTTGTTTCAGGGGCTGTCTTCGTGGGAGCCGGAGGAATCGGCTTCATGAAGTGCCTCGATGATTTAAAAAGCTGAATCAGCCAAGGGTGGCCGGGTCGATATACTCGACATTCCGGTTCTCCGGATCGACAGGCTCCACGGGTGCTGATCCGCAAGAGGAGAAGGCGGCGGAAATGATAAGAATGAGAAACAGACGGATCATGGAAGCAGGCTGACTGATCATCATTCCGGTGTCAAAAAAAAGCTCCGGAGAGAATTCTCCCCAGAGCTTTTTGAGATCGGTTGGATTTACTGGTTGCCGAGGTAGTCGGAACCCCCCTTGTGGTCGGGGTTCATGGCGTCTTCGCCTTTCTGCCAATCCATGGGGCAGACTTCGCCGTGTTGCTCGAAGTGCTGGAGGGCATCGATCACCCGCAGGCATTCGCGGATGGAGCGGCCGAGGGGCATGTCGTTGACAACCTGGTGACGAACGATGCCTTCCTTGTCGATGAGGAAGAGGCCGCGGTAGGCGACGAGCTCGCCTTCGATGATGTAGTTTCCGTCTTCGTCGACCGTTTCGTTTCCAGCCAGAACATCATAGGATTCCGAGATGGTCTTGTTGATGTCGGAAACGAGAGGATAGGATATACCCTCGATTCCTCCCTGGGCTTTTGGAGTGTTGAGCCAGGCCCAGTGGGAGAATTCCGAATCAGTCGAGCAGCCGATGACGGCGACGTCGCGTTTCTCGAATTCCTCGATTTCTTCCTGAAAACGATGAAGTTCGGTCGGGCAGACGAAGGTGAAGTCCTTCGGGTAGAAGAAGAGAACGACGTATTTCTTTCTGAGGAACTGATCGAGGGAGAATGAATCGATGATGGTTTCTCCTTCCACGGCTTTGGCCGAGAAGGACGGAGCTTTTTTCCCGACGAGTACGGGCATGGTTGTTGAGATTTCGGGGCGGGCCCTACGGTAACTCGGAAAAATCGTCAACTCTGAGGCGGTGTTTTTCCTGAATTCCGGGGCTTTCGTGGATTTGTCGCGAGAGGGCTGGAGATTTTGTTTGGGTATGTTAATGTTTTCCAGTTCTTCCCATGAAAACCCTTTTTTCATTACTGCTGGCTTGTTTGATGCTTCCGCCGTTCCCGGTTTTTGGCCAGGAAGAGGACGAGAAGCCGACGGAAGATGTCTCGAAAGCCATTCTGATTAATCCAAAGCAGGCTGCTGAGGAAGGGGAACTTGAGGAGAAGAAAGAGAAGCCCGAAGTGGAGCCGGATCAGCCGCGGGAGGGTGACGAAGGATTGCGCATTCAAATCTTCCTGGATCAGAAATGTTTTGGTCCCGGATTTCTTGATGGAAAGCCGGGGACTTTCACCAAGGGAGCGGTGTATGCCTACAACCGGTTCAAGGGGCGCTCGCCCGGAAGTTGGGATGCCCTGCACAAGGAGGCGCTGGCAGAGGTGAAGACGTTGTATGCCACCGCCATCGTTCCGGGCTTTGCCAAGGAGTTCATCAATCCCAAATTACCCAGGAAGTATGAGCTGACCGGTAAACTGAAGATCATGGCCTACCGGAGTTATCTGGAATTCATGGCCGAGAGGTATCACACCTCGGAGACCTTCCTGATCGAGTTGAATGGAGAGAAAAAAGCATACGGGCTTCGGCCGGGTTCTCCCTTGAAAGTTCCCAACATTGAACCTTTCCGGATTGAAAATTTGGCGGTGGGCCGTGTGCATCGGGAGGATGAGGTTTTGAGTAACCGGAATGTGGTGATCGATACCAAGAATCGCCGGATGTTCATTTATGATCCCTCTAAGCCGACGATCACCATTCCCGGCGCGGCGCTGGTGGTGTCCGAGGAGGACAAGGAGCCTCTGGGACAGTTGATCGCAATGTTTCCAATCACTCCGGGACAGGAGAAATTCATTCACCGAGGAGTTTGGAAGATCCAGACCAGCGTGGAGTTCCCGGGGTGGCGATATGACAAGCAGCTGCTGGAGACCGGGAAGCGGAGCAAGTATGCCACCCAGGTTCCCCATGGTCCGAATAATCCGGTGGGAGTGATTTGGAATGGTTTGTCCAAGGCCGGGATCGGGATTCATGGAACCGCCAGTCCCCGTACGATCGGACGTTCCCAGAGTGCCGGCTGTTATCGCCTTTCCAATTGGGACGCCGCCCGCTTTCCTTCCTACGTGAGACCGGGAGCGACGGTGATTGTGCGATGAGCGTAGCGAAGAAGATGGCCCTGCGAATGGGCATTTATCTGGTGATGGTGACCTATCTCGCTTGTGACCTGTTTGTTTTTTCCGGCCCGGTCTATCGATCGCTGAACGAGCCGATCAAGGATCAGGAAGCTGAGTTGGCCGAAGCGAGGGCAGCCGGGGTGGTGGCCCGGGTGTTTTACCGGCCGATTTTCAAAACCCAGATTGAAGAAGCGGTGAAGGAATATCTCTGGCGTCGTGGTCGTGATCTTACGGATACTTCGGAAGCCGAGCGGCGGATGTTGCGTGAGTTGGTTCTCGAACAATTGATCGACGACGAATTACTGAAGCTTCAAATCAAGGTCACCGAATCAAAAGTCTACCGCGTCGATGATGAGGTGGTGAAGAAGGCTGTGGACGAGGAAAGCGGACGCTATCCCAATCAGAAGGTCTTCGAAGAACTCGCCAGGACGGGGGGATGGCAGGGGCTGGAAGAACAGGAGCTCAGAGTGACCGCCCGAATCCAGCGGGAGGATTATCTGCATTCAGCGGTCAAAGATGAGGTGACTGAGGAAGAGGTGAAGAGCTGGTTTGAGGAGTATCAGGAAGATTTTGGAGAGGCTGGTTTTGAGGACGTCAAAGATTCCATCTTCGACGTCCTCCAAATGCAGAAACGCGATGCCAATTGGCGTTGGTTTCGCCGGGATCGCCTTCGTTATGGAGCCAAGGGGAAGATCGATATCTACGAGGAGATTCTCTTTGCCGAGGAAAGCTAGAGCTTGATTTCGAAGCCGAGCGAGCGTGCCAAAAAGGAATAACGGTCAACCGCGGCCTCGATTCGTTTTGACGTCGGAGTGCCGGCGCCGTGGCCGGCTTTGGTTTCGATGCGGATGAGGGTTGGTTCCTTTCCTTTTTGCGCAGCTTGCAAGGCGGCTGCGAACTTGAAGGAATGAGAAGGAACGACCCGGTCATCGTGATCCGAGGTCGTGATCATGGTGGCGGGATATTCGGTGGGCTTAAGGTTGTGATAAGGAGAATACTTAAGGAGGTTCTTGAATTGCTCTGGATCATCGGGTGATCCGTATTCGGCTTCCCATGCCCAGCCAATAGTGAACTTGTGGAAGCGCAACATGTCCATGACTCCGACCGCGGGAAGACAAGCGCCATAGAGGTCGGGGCGCTGTGTCATGCAAGCGCCCACAAGCAGACCGCCGTTGGAACCTCCGGCGATCGCGAGGCGCTTGCTGGAGGTGTATTTCTTGGCGATGAGATGCTCGGCACAGGCGAAGAAGTCATCGAAGACATTTTGCTTGTTGAGCTTCATACCGGCCTGGTGCCACTCCTCGCCATACTCGCCACCGCCCCGAAGATTGGCCATGACGTAAACGCCTCCCATGTCGAGCCACGCGATGGTCGCCGGGGAGTAGGACGGGCGCAGAGAGATGTTGAACCCTCCGTAAGCGTAGAGAAGGGTCGGGTTGCTTCCGTCGAGTTTCAGGCCCTTGCGATGAACCACAAACATGGGGACACGGGTTCCGTCTTTCGAGTTGGCGAAGATCTGGTTGGATTCGTAGTCCGCCGGAGTGAAACGCGTCTTCGGAGTCTTGAACAATTCGAAGGAATTTTTTTTCACATCGTAGCGATAGGTCGTGCCGGGTGTCGTGAAGGAGGTGAAAAAGAAGAAGGTTTCGTTGTCAGAAGCCTTTCCGGAAAACCCACCGGCAGTTCCCAGACCCGGAAGCTTGACGGGGTCCAGCTGTTTTCCGTTTGGATTGAACCGACGAATCTCGCTGCGGGCATCCTTGAGGTAGTTCGCAATTAAGGTTCCCCCGACATGAGAGACTGAACGAAGGGTCTCCTTGCTCTCGGGAATGATGGTTTTCCAGTTCTTCCGGTCCGCTTGCTCGAGGTCGATTGCGATGACTTTTTGTCGTGGGGCATCGAGATCGGTCTGGATCAGGAAGGTGGAATCGAGGTTGTCGATAAAGGAATAGGAGGCATCGAAATCAGGAAGGAGCTCCACCACTTTGGAATCTGGTTTGGAGAGGTCCTGATAGAAGAGGCCGTTCTTGGTGTCGGTTCCCTGTGAGATGTGGAAGAGGAGGTAGCGACCGTCGTCGCTGAGCCAGGAATAGATCCCTTGCTTGGGATGCTCGGGACGTTCGTAGATGAGTTGATCTTCGTCCTGGCTGGTCCCGATCTTGTGGAAGTAGATTTTTTTGTGGGTGTTCTGGGCCATCATCTTCTCGCCCTTTTTGGGGGTGGGGAAGCGACCGTAGTAGAATCCCTTGCTGTCCTTGGACCACGAGGCGCCCGAGAACTTGGACCACTTGAGGTGGTCGGGGAGGTCCTTTCCTGTGGTGATGTCACGGACCCGCCATTCGACCCAGTCCGAGCCTGACGCCGAAGTGGAGTAAGCCATGAGCTTTCCATCAGGTGAAATTTCGTAGTCGCTCAAGGAAACGGTGCCATCTTCGGACAGTTTGTTGGGATCGAGAAGGACCTTGGGTTCGGCTTTCAAAGAATCCGTGATGTAGAGGACGGATTGGTTCTGCAGGCCGTCGTTCTTGGAGAAGAAGTAATGCCCTCCTTCCTTGAAGGGGGTGCCATATCGTTCGACATTCCAGAGTTTGGTGAGGTGATCTTCGAGGTCCTTTCGTCCGGGGATTTCGTGGAGATACTTCCGGGTCAGCGAATCCTGGGCTTTCACCCAGGCTGCGGTGTCTTCGGAGTTGAGATCTTCGAGCCAACGATAGGGGTCAGGGACTTTGACGCCGTGGAGTTCTTCGACAAGGTCGCCGGGTTTGGAATCGGGGTAATTGAACGAGGACTCCTGGGCAGCGGCAATCATGAGGGTGGAAATCAAGAACGCGGAAAATCGCATGTCGGCAATCTAGAGAGGCGAGAAGTGATTGCAAGAGAGTGATGCTATTCCGTCTTGGTCTTTTCGCTCAGTTCGTGAATGGCGTTGAAGATGGGGATGGCGCCTTTGATGAAGATATTGTTGTGGCCGGCGTTTGGAATGGGGAGAAAGGTTTTGTCTTCGGCTGCTGAGAGCTCGTAGAGCTCCTTGCCGTCTTTAAAAGGAATGACCCCGTCCTCTTCTCCGTGGATGACGAGGAGAGGAGTCTTGATGTTTTTGATTCGATTGAGATTGGGAAAACGATCGCAAGGAAAGAGAGGAATCCGGGTGACGGTGCGGAAGGCGCTGAGGAAGGGGGAGATGAGAATGACGCCGCCGTGCTCTTCTCTTTCTGCGAGCCAACAGGTGGGGCCGCTCCCGACGGACTGGCCGGCTAGAATGATGCGTTGTGGTGAAATCTTTTTCTCTTGAACGAGGTGTTGGTAGGCGAGAGCAATGGCTCGTTGGCAAGCTTCTTCATCGGGGTCTCCCGGACTATCGCCATAGCCGGGGTAATCGTAGGCCAAGGTGCCATATCCCAGTTCGTGAAGTCCATCCATGGCTTCTTTCACGGTGGCCAGATTTTCCGCGTTGCCATGCGACCAGAGAATTGTGGGCATCTCGTCAGCGGCTTCCCGATAGTAGGCGGCAATTTCGGTGGCGTCGGGGTCCTTGATTGTGAGGTAGTTCTCCCAATTGCTGGAATACTTGGTTCCCGGAGGTTGGAAGATGAGGGAGTCGGCCGAGGTGAGAGCAATGGCGAGCAGGACGAGATAGACGAAAAGAAGCGACTTGAAGGGGCGCGACCAGGACCATTTGCCAACGAGGATTTTTTTCCAGTTCATGATTCCTGAGGTGTCGACAAGGATTCTCTGACAAGTCAGTGTTTCGAGTGATGAAACGTCGTTCCTTTGCTTTTCAGTCTGCAGCTTATGCTGCTCTGCCATTTTTATCAACGTCCCGTTCACTCGGGGCCAAATACGGTGAGTTTGGTGACTTCAAGAAACGCGTCGCTCTGATCGGATCGGGGTGGTATGGAAAGATCGATCTGCTTCGCTTGATCCAGGTGGCACCGGTGGAGGTGGTGGGATTGTGTGATCCGGATTCAAAGCTGTTGTCGGGCGCCGCCGATCTGGTGGCGCAGAGACAGTTGTCGAAGAAGAAGCCGGCAACGTTCAAGAACTACCAGGAGCTCCTTGATAAAGAGAAACCTGATGTCGTGTTGATCGATACCCCGGACCACTGGCATGCGCTTCCGGCGGTTGCGGCGATGAAGGCCGGGGCGGACTTATATTTGCAGAAGCCCATTTCAGTTGATGTGGCAGAGGGTCAGGCCATTCTCGATACTGCGCGAAACGAGAAGCGGGTGGTTCAGGTGGGGACCCAGCGTCGATCGACACCGCATTTGATGGATGCCAAGAAGCAGGTGGTCGATTCCGGATTGCTGGGCAAAGTCGGGAGAGCCGAGATTTGTTGTTATTATCACATGCGCAGCCGGAAGACTCCGGAGCAGGCATTGGCTCCGGTGCCAGACTATCTGGATTGGGATCTTTGGACCGGACCAGCACCGATGCGTCCGTTCAACAGTGTCGCTCACCCGAGGGGATGGAGAGCCTTCAAGGAATACGGGAATGGAATCGTGGGTGACATGTGCATTCACATGCTTGATTCGGTTCGTTGGATGCTTGGTTTGGGGGAGGTGAAGAACGTGTTCTCGAGTGGAGGGATCTATGTCGACAAGAAGAGCATTGCCAATATTCCGGATACCCAGACTGCGACCTTTACCTTCGATGAGCTGGAGGTGATCTGGAATCATCGGACCTGGGGGGATGCCCCCGATCCGGCATTTCCCTGGGCTTTCTTCCTCTATGGTGAGAAAGGAACCTTAAAGGCCGATGTTCACAAATGGGAGTTCATCCCAAGGGGAGGAGGCAAGAAGCTCGAAGGAAAGGTTGGTTTCGAATTGGAAGAGTATCCCGAAGACAAGACCGAAGAGGGGATTGAAAAGCATGTGGCACCTGCCATTCGCGGGCACATGCGGGACCTTCTTGCCCGAATCGCGGACCGGGGACGTCCGGTGGCAGATATTGAGGAAGGTTATCTTTCCACCACGGCTTGTATTCTTGCCAACATGTCTCAGGAACTTGGGCGCTCGCTGGCGTGGGACGACAAGGCCTACAAGATTGTCGGTGATGATGAGGCCAACAAGCTGTTGGCGCGACCTTATCGGGAGGGATACACCCATCCATCGTTGGGATGAGGAACATAAAAAAGCGGCAGGCTTGGGAGCCGGCCGCTTTGAGAAAGTGACGAAGGTAACGGCTTACTTCTTGTCGTCGCCGAGCTCTTTCTTGTTCTCGAGCACTTTGTCGACGAGTCCGAAATCGACGGCTTCCTGAGCGGACATGTAGTTGTCGCGATCGGAAGCGGTTTCGATTTGCTTGGCGGTCTTGCCGGAGTGTTTGGCAAGAATCCCGTTCAAGCGGCTTTTCAAACTATACATGAACTCGACGGTCCGTTCGACGTCGGAAGCTGTTCCCTGGGCGCCGCCGGAAACCTGGTGGATCATGACGTGCGAGTTGGGAAGGGCAAAGCGCTTGCCTTCGGTGCCGGCGGTGAGGAGCACGGAGCCCATGGAGGCGCAGATGCCGATGCAGTAAGTGTTCACATCACAGGTGAGGAACTGCATGGTATCGTAAATGGCAAGGCCAGCGGTGACGGATCCTCCGGGAGAGTTGATGTAGACGTGGATGTCCTTCTTGGGATCCTGCATCTGAAGGAAAAGCATCTGGGCAATGACCGAATTGGCTACGCCGTCGTCAATGCCGGTTCCAATGAAAATGATGCGGTCCTTGAGGAGGCGGGAGTAGATGTCAAAGGCCCGCTCGCCCCGTCCGTCGGATTCAATGACGGTGGGGATGTAGTAATTGTTTTCCGGGGTGGTGTTGCCGGATTCTTGTGAAGTTGGAAACATGGTTATTCTTCTTCGGTTTGTGGTTCGACTTCTGTGACCGTCGCGTGCTCGATCAAAAAGTCAATGGTCTTACCGAAGAGCATGTTCTGGCGAATGTTGCCGAGGCGGCCGTCGCGCTGGAGCTCCTTCATGAATCCCTTGACCGGCTTCTTGGCCTGTTTGGCCATGGCGGTGACGCGGGCAAGGACATCGCTGTTGGGAACGGTGAGTTCTTCCTGCTTGGCGATCTCGGTGAGGAGGAAGTTGGTCTTGAGGCTGTTCTTGGCGCGGACGCCGGCGGCCTCGAAGACGGCCTCCTGATTGGCAGCGAGGTCTTCTTCGGTCGCTCCCTTTTCCATTTCTTCCTGAACCATGGCATCGGCCTGCCCCTGGGTTTCGGATTGCAGGAACTCTTCGGGAACGTCGAAATCGACAGCTTCATTCAGCTTGGCGAGGACGGCGTTGACCTTGATTTCCTCGACCTGTTGTTTCATGCGGGTCTCGATGTCGGTGGAGATGAGCCCCTTGATGTCTTCGAGGGTTTTGCCCGGCTCAACCTTGGCGGCGAAGTCGTCATCGAGTTCGGGAAGCTCCTCGGCCTTGAGGCCTGTCACCTTGACGGCGAAGACGGCTTCCATGTCGCGGATGGTCTCGATGGGGAAGTCGTTGGGAAGAGTCACGGTGACTTCCTTCTCGTCGCCAGCTTTGGTTCCGACCAGAGCGTCGGTGAATCCGGGGAAGAAGGCTTCTTCTTCAATGCGGATCCAATAACCCTCGTTGGAAGCCAGAGGTTTGGCCTGTTCGCCGCCGACTTCGTCGAGGGGCTTGCCGTCGATAGTGGCGGTGTAGTCGATGATGGCGAGGTCGCCTTGCTCGGCAGCCCGGTCTTCGATGTCACTGTAGTCGGCGAATCGCTGACGAAGTTGTTCGAGATTCTGGTCGATGATTTCGTCGTTCACTTCGGCTTTCGGGATGTCGATTTCCAGACCCTTGTATTCAGGAAGGTTGAATTCGGGGGCGAGGATGAGCTCGGCTTGGAAGGAGAAAGAACCATCGGCATTGTGAACAACGTTTTCGGGGTTCTTGACGTTGAGGACGTTGACGTCTTCGTTTTCCTTGAGAGCCTGCTGGAAGCTGTTCTGGATGAGGCGGGACTCGACTTCCTGGGTGATGCTTTCGCCGTGGGCCTTTTCAATGACCGCTTTAGGGGCCTTGCCGGGGCGGAATCCGGGAATGCGGGCCTGGCTGACAAAGGCCTTGAGGACTTTGTTGCGCTCTTCGGTGACAAGGTCGGCGGGGACCTCGACGCTGAGGGCGGCGAGGCATTTTTCTTTCTTCTCCAGACTGATGTTCATGGCGACGGTTTCTGTGCGGATTGCGCGGGGGCGAGACGCTAGGGGGGAACGGCGAGGAGGTCAAGGGAGGGAAATGGGGATTTTTCGGGCTTTTTCGAGGCGAGATGACTGGTCATTGACCTTGACGGAAGGACCTCCCGGTGGGCGTAATCTCCCGGTAAGGAAAGTCTTACTCAACATATGCGGTATTCTTTATTCTCGAAACATTCGGTTCGACTCTTTGCCCTCGGAGGAGTCCTTTTGACAGCCCCGGCAATCGTGGGCACGGCACAGGCCCAGAATTTCCTGCTGGAGGCGAGCCAATTCGACGGAAAGACGGTGAAGGAAGTGGAGATTCGTTATCGGGACGTGAAGACAGTGGATGAAGCGAGATTGCGCTCCCATATGTCGGTGCGTGCTGGAAAGGAGTACTCGCAGACAATGTTGGATGAAGATACCCGGACCCTCTACAGCACGGGCTTGGTGGATGACGTCCAGTGGTTTGCCGAGGATGTCACCGGCGGAGTGAAAGTGATTGCCGAAGTGGTGACCCGACCTCTGGTGAGTGGCCTTGGGTTTGCCGGGAACTCGACCTTTTCTGACAACAAGCTGGCCAAGGAGACCGATATCGGGGTGGGCCAGATTCTCAGTGATGCCCAAATCATCAAGGCCCGCAAAAATATCGAGAAGCTCTATCTCGGCTACGGGTATCCGGATGTCGAGGTGACCCATCGCCTGCAGGCCACCGAGCGTGCCGGATACGCCGATTTGATCTTTGTCATCGGTGAGGGGGTGAAGAGCGAGATTCGCAAGATTTACTTTGAAGGGAACAACTCGATTAAGGATGCCGACCTTCGGAAGGAGATGAGCACCAAGGAGAAGGGTTGGTTTTCCTGGTTCGACAAATCAGGTCGCATCGATTCAGTGGCTCTCGACGAGGATCTGGAGAAGGTTGAGGACTACTATCGCAGCCGCGGATATTGGCGGGCCAAAGTGGGCACTCCTCGCAGGGAGCAGGGGAAGGGCGACAAGGTGGATCTGGTCATTCCGGTGAATGAAGGTCCGAAGTATGTCGTGAATTCGGTGAGCTTCCCGAACATCAAGGTGTTCACCAGCGCGGAGCTGACGCCCGCCTTGAGCTTGGTCAGCAACATGCCGTATTCCTCCAAAAAGGTTCGTGATGATATCCGGATGATCCGGAGTTACTATGGATCCCGCGGTTATGCCGATGCTACTGTGGTTCCCGATGTGCGTGAACTTGAAGGAGCACGCGTTAACATCTTCTACCGAATCACTCCGGGCAAGCGGGTGGACGTAGGACGGGTGAACATCCAGGGGAACACCAAGAGTCAGGACCGGGTGATTCGCCGTGAGGTCCCCATGCGTCCGGGCGAGAATTTCAACTCGGTTGATTTGGAAACCACCAAGCGCCGACTGCAAAACTTGAACTACTTCGGAGACGTCCAGGTTACCGGATCCAAGAGCAGTCAGTCGGGCTATCGTGATGTCAACATTCTGGTCTCGGAGAAGCAGACTGGTTCAATCAACTTCGGTCTCGGATTGAGCTCGGTGGATAACATCGTCGGTTTCGTCAATTTCGAGCAGACCAACTTCGATATTCGCCAGCCGTTCAACTTTAAGGGTGGTGGTGCCGGTCAGCGATTCTCGATGAGCCTCCGGGCGGGAACCGAGCGTAAGGACTTCCGCCTTTCATTCGTGGAGCCGTGGTTCTTGGGCCGGAAGCTTTCGTTGGGAACCGAGTTGTTCTATCGTGATCTTCTCTATCTCAGTGATGAGTACGACCAGACCAATATCGGTGGTGCCGTCTTCCTCCGGAGACCGGTGGGACGAAAAGCTTATGTGAAGGCTGAGTATCGTCTGGAAAACATCGAGGTCGATGTCGACAGTGACAGCTCACCGGCCTTCCAGGCGGAAGACGGGGATTATCTCCGCAGCGCCGTTGCCTTGAACTACGTTTACGACAGCCGGGACAGTAACAAGCTTCCGAGACGCGGTCATAAGGTGGATGTAGGAGTGACCCTTGCGGGAAGCTTTCTTGGTGGCGATGTCGATGCCTACACTTTCTCGGCCGCAGGAACCAAGCACTGGAACCTGGCCTGGGATACCATTCTGACGGCTCGCGGGGCCTTTGTGACTGTCGATGAAATCGGTGGTGACGGCACGGTGCCCATCTTTGAACGCCAGTTCCTCGGTGGTTCTCGCGATCTTCGTGGTTTCGAGTATCGGGACATCGGACCTCGTGATCCGGTTACCGAAGAAGTCCTTGGTGGTGGCACCAGCTTCTTCGCTTCGCTTGAATTGACCATCCCCGTGACCGAACGTGTTCGTGGTGCTGTCTTCTACGATATGGGTTTTGTGAACGAAGATTCGTGGGATATCAGTGCCTCTGATCTGGCCAGTGATGTTGGTGTGGGACTCCGCTTGGATCTACCCATCGGGCCGCTTGCGGTTGACTACGCGATTCCGCTGACCACTCCTGACGACGAGTCGGACAATGGCGGACAGTTCAACTTCTACCTGAACTACCAATTTTAGGTCTTCTGATTTGATTCATCAAAAAGCGCGCTGTGGAAATTCCGCAGCGCGCTTTTCTTTTTCTCCCTGTTCGGCCCCGTGCTATGGACGGGGCCTCCCATCTATTCATGCATTCCCTGAAAAATTCAGTTGGCGAGGATATCAATCTTGCGGGGCGCAAGCTCCTTCCGCTTGTTCAGTTTGAGTTTGAGAATCCCGTTCTGATAACTTCCGTCGATGACGTTGGGATCAAGATCTTCGTGAAGTTCGACCTTCAGTTCATATCGACGGGCCTCTTGATCGGCGCTCTCGTGGTCCTCCAGTTGGCTTCTGGTGCCCTTGACGGTGAGGAGACGTTTCTCGAGATGAACCTCAAGAGCGTCCTTGGGAACACCGGGGAGGGCGACCACGAGTTCCAGTCCGGCTTCGAAAGTGCGGGTTTTGAATCGTGGGCGGGTGGTGATCAGTTCTTCATTCATGGCTTTGGTAAAATGGAGGTTAGTGGATTTCGATGGTTCGTGTGCCGCTCTCTTCGTCGGCAGGCTTTTTGAAAGTGAGGTCGAGCACTCCGTCCTCAAAGGCTGCCGTAATGCCATCGGGATCGACGTCCTCCGGCAGGCCGTAAGTTCGCTCAAAGGAGGAGTGAAAAGCGTCTTCTCGTTCAGTCTTGGCGGTGACCGTCAGTTCTTCGTTCTTGAGTGAGAGCGCGACTTCCTCTTTGGTGAAGCCTGGAAGGTCAAGGCGAAGGCGATAGGAGTCCTTTGTTTGGTAGCGATAGGCTCCCGGAGCCTTGGCGGCCGGACTTGGTCCGAAATTCCGCAGGGTCTGGTGGAGAAACTCATCGAGGTTTCCGAAAAGGTTGTTTGGGATACGATTTAGAAGTGTCATTTGTTTTTTGGTTAACGTTTTTTCCCTATGGCACGATTCAGGCCAATCGTTTCGAAATTGCTCGAACCCCTAATTTTAAAGGGATTTCCACATCAGGGAACGGCGATCATAGCAGTAAATTTGCGCAAAATGTCACAGCGTTGGACATAATGACGCGACATGCTGTCGCGAGGGGGCCCGGTCAAGCCAAGTAGACCGAAGATCTGCCAAAAGCGACCGAGTCGACTAGCTGTCTAGTGATGCTCCTTTGCTTCAGGCGAAGTATTGCACTCCGGCCTTGAAGAGGGGTTGATGCTTGTTGCCCGCGATATTTTGCCCGACATCGGGGCCGCGACGTTCGGTGTGTCCCATTTTTCCGAAAACCTTGCCGCAAGGGCTGGTAATGCCCTCGATCGCCTGGACCGAACCATTCGGGTTGAACTTTGGATCCATGGTTGGGATGCCAGCGAGGTCAGTGTATTGGGTGGCGATTTGACCATTGGCTGAGAGGTGGGCCACATCTTCGCTTGAGGCGTAGAATTTTCCTTCGCCGTGAGAGAAGGGGATATTGTGGAGATCGCCGACCTGGGTTGCGGAGAGCCATGGCGAGAGATTGGAGCTGATGCGGGTGGTGGCGTAGCAGGCGATGTGGCGGCCGATGTCGTTGTAGGTCAGGGTCGGAGCGCCGGGTTGCGGATCGCGGATTTCGCCGTAGGGGACGAGGCCGGTTTTGACGAGGGCCTGGAAGCCGTTGCAGATTCCGAGAATGAGTCCGTCGCGATTCTTGAGCAAATCCATGACGGCATCGGCAATGCGGGGACTCCGGAGAATGGTGGCGATGAATTTTCCGGAGCCAGCCGGTTCATCGCCAGCAGAGAAGCCACCGGGAAGCATGAGAATCTGGGAGTTCCTGATCTGTCCGGCGAGGGTTTCGAGGGATTCTTCCACGGCTTGCGGAGTGAGGTTCCGGAAGACTTCGATGTGGGCGTCTGCTCCGGCTTCCCGAAAGACCTTGGCGGTATCGTATTCGCAATTGGTGCCGGGGAAGGTCGGAATAATGACCTTGGGTTTCGCCACTTTCCCGGTGGAACTACGGATTTCGAAGGTGGCGCTGAACGTGTCGGCTGACTCGTTCGTGGACGGGGTTGTTTCCTGATAGATTTCCGAAAGGGGAGCGACCCAGGCCTCGAGCAAGGAATCGAGGGGAAGGCTTCGGCCGCCGACTTCGATGGCCGATTCACCAGTCGTTTTTCCAATGATGGTGGCTCCAGGAATTTCAGATTCGGATTCGATCAGGAAGCAGAGGAAGCGCTCTTGATGGAGGTCGAGATCGGTTTCAAGCGAAACACCGATGTTGTTGCCGAATGCCATTTTTGAAAGCCCGGCGGCGATCCCGCCATGGTCCAGAGTATGGGCGGCGAGGATGTTTGATTGATGGAGTGTTTCGGCAATTTCGGTCAGCGCATTGAAATCAGGAAGTTGGTTTTCGTCGCGCGGTACCTCGAGGTAGGAAACGAGCGAACCGGCTTTCTTGAATTCCGGAGAGATGACCTTGTCGGTGCTGCCCGGCGCGAGGGCAAAGGAGACAAGGGTCGGAGGGACATCGATGTCATTGAAGGTTCCGGACATGGAATCCTTTCCACCGATGGCGGCAAGACGCAGTTCGTGTTGCGCTTTGAAGGCTCCGAGAAGGGCGGCGAAGGGAAGGCCCCAGCGGGATGGGTCGTCCCCGAGCTTGGGGAAATACTCCTGCAGAGTCAGGCGGATGTCGGAAAGTCTGGCACCCGACGCCACCGCCCGGCAAACGGACTCGGTGACCGCGTAGGCTGCTCCGTGGAATGGAGACCAGGTGGCGATGTTGGGATTGAATCCCCAGGACATGTGGGTGCAGACCTTGCTGTGCCCTTCGAGGAAGGGAAGAGTAGCCACCATCGCGTCGACCGGAGTGCGCTGGTGTTTGCCGCCGAAAGGCGACAGAACTGTTCCGGCACCCACCGAGGAATCGAATCGTTCGCCCAGTCCCTTTTGAGAGGCGATGTTGAGATCGCCGAGGGCTTCTTCAAATGACTCGAAAGCAACACAGCCCAGCGGGCTTTCGGAACCTACGGGTTCGACGTGGATGCTGGCTTCCGGTTGCACCCCGTTGGTATCTAGAAACTCCCGGGAGAGATCGACAATCGTCGTGCCACGCCAAGTCATGCGAAGCCGGCCGGAATCGGTGACGGTGGCGACATGGACACATTCCAGGTTTTCCTTGTCCGATTCGGCGACGAAGTAATCGACTTCCGAAGGATCGACACAAATGGCCATCCGCTCCTGGGACTCCGATATTGCCAGTTCGGTGCCATCAAGACCGTCGTATTTCTTCGGAACAGCATCGAGATTGATCTCCAGGCTGTCCGCGATTTCTCCAATCGCGACCGACACTCCACCGGCTCCGAAGTCGTTACAGATCTTAATTTTGGGAGCGAGTTCGGGATTGCGGAAGAGCCTTTGGATTTTTCGTTCAGTGGGAGCATCGCCCTTCTGGACTTCAGCCGAGTTATCGAGGGCGTCATCGGTGTGCTCCTTGGAGGATCCGGTGGCACCGCCCACACCATCGCGGCCGGTGCGTCCTCCGATGAGGAGGATATAGTCGCCGGGATCGGGACCACCGCGGAACACGTTTTTGCGGGGAGCCGCTGCGACTACTGCGCCAATTTCCATGCGTTTGGCGGCATAGTTCGGGTGGTAAACTTCCGAGACCTTGCCGGTGGCCAGTCCGATTTGGTTTCCGTAGGAGGAATAGCCGTGGGCAGATTCCTGGCAGATTTTTCGCTGGGGAAGTTTGCCGGGGATGGTTTCGTCGTACGGCGTGCGGGGATCGGCTGCGCCGGTGACCCGCATCGCCTGATAAACGTAGGACCGGCCGGAAAGCGGGTCGCGGATGCATCCGCCGAGGCAGGTGGCTGCTCCCCCGAAGGGCTCGATTTCGGTCGGATGGTTGTGCGTCTCGTTCTTGAACTGGACGAGCCATTCTTCGTCGTCCACCGGGACCACAATGGAGGCGGCATTGATCTCATTGGAAACCTCGAGATTGTCGAGTTCTCCCGACTGGCGGAGTTCCTTCATGCCCATCAGGGCGATGTCCATGAGGGTGACGGGGCGGTCGGAATCGGGGCCGTAAACTTGGTTCCGGGTCTCAAGATAGGTCTTGTAAGTGTCTTCGATAAACCCGGTACCGTCGTCGAACGAGACATTGGCAATCTTCGACATGAAGGTGGTGTGTCGGCAGTGATCCGACCAATAGGTATCGAGCATGCGGAGCTCGGTGATCGTCGGATCGCGTTCCTCTTTGCGAAAGTAGTCCTGGGTATGAATCAGATCGGCGGTCGACATTGCCAGCCCCAGCTCACTGCGAAAGGCATTGAAGTCCTCTTTCGATTTTTCGTTAAAGCCATGAAGGATGGCAACCTCACCGGGTTCGGGAGAATCGCTGATTTGATAGGGCTCGTTGACCGGGACTTCATGGGAGTCGACCGGGTTGATGAGATAATTTTTGATGGAGGCCAACTCGTCGTCCGTCAGAGTTCCTTTGAGAATGATCACTCGGGCCGAGGCCACGAAGGGGCGGTCTTTTCCGGTCAGGATCTGAACGCACTGGGCGGCGGAATCAGCGCGTTGGTCGAACTGTCCGGGAAGGTATTCGATGGCAAAGGCCGATTCCCCTTCGTCAATTTCAAGCCCGGTGGAGGCGGTCTCAACCTGTGGTTCCGAGAGGATCAGTTCGGTGGCCCGTTCAAATTCCTCATTGGAGAGTCCATCGAGATCGTATCGCTGGGCGATCCGGGCGGATTCAATGGAGTCGATGGCAAGATTAGCGCGAAGATCAGCGACGAGGTGGGTGGATTCCGAAGCGAAGGTGTCTGTTTTTTCGACGAAGAGGCGGTGCATGACGAAGGATCGAGCGCACATGGTAGACGAAGGGGAGTTGGAGACAAGTGTCTTGCAGGCAGAGAGGACGAATGTGAATAAGTCTTAGTGCACCTTCCTCTTGAAGAATCCGCCTGAGAAGATGGCGAGCGGGATCAGAAAGACGAGGGCTGGCCCGACGTAAAAGGTCATGAAGGCTTTATGAAAAGCTTCCATGCCGGAGGACGGAGTTGATTCGGGGCCCATTCCATCGCGAAACATCCAGGCTGCAGGAATTAGGACGACGAAAAAGAGAATGAAAATCTGAAGAACAAAGATGTAGAAGAGTTCTAGAAGGCGACGCATAGGTAGGGGGGCGAATTGGTTGTTGTTGGTGGGCTCTGATCTGACTGTTGGTTGGATCCTGACGATTGAAGTCTCCCGATATGAAGGAGGTTGGGTTAAAATTGGTTCATGGGAAGAACCGGACGAACACTGAGTGTAACGCCGGAGACAGGAGCGAATCAAGCTGATTCTTCGAATGAATCCTCTCGAGTTTCGGCTCAGGGCTGTGAATGGACCCGGACACGCATAAAGCGGGTGTGAGTTGACTCGGCCTGGAATTGATCTCGCGCATTGATGGTCTGAAAACCGTAGTTGTCGGAAACAACTTCGGAGGAGAGTTGCTCCTCTTCAGTGCTCCAGTTTTCAAGATCGGAAGAAACTTCGGCAACCACCGAATACTGTTCGGGATCGAGGAAATTGGGGGAATAGGTCACCAGTAAGGTGGATTCGCCCGCGTCGAAGACCGGAACGGGCTGCAGCGAGGCATCGTGGACTCCGGGATTCGTCATGAAGGCGAATTCGGAAAGGTTGTCCACGCCATCGCGATCTGGATCATCGTTCGGTCCGGTGATGCCGGGAATCTCAACTCCAAAGAAGGTGGTGATGAAGTTTCCAAAGCTATCGTAGGTATTGATAGTGAAGGTTCTCGATTGCTGGAACCCGAATGTTTCGGCGTCCACTCTTACGGTATAGATTCCGGGCTGCGGAAAGGTGATGACCGGTTCGGCGCTGGTGGGGTCGTCGAAGACCAGAGCGGCGGGGCCACCGATGGCTGTCCATTGATAGGAGACTGCGGCCGGGCTGAAGGGGCCGTAGGAAAGTTCCGGAGACACGGTGAGGGAATTCGGAAGCGAGACGGTCATGACTTCAGGGAGGCGAAGAGAAAAGGTTCCGGTTTCTCCGGGAGTACCATTGATGGAGAGGCTGGGTGCCCAATTATCCCTATCGTGCCAGTCCGACCTGGCGAGGAGGGTGTCGGAGAATTCCAGAGAGAATCCGGCACCATCCGCTGCTGGGAACCAATCGTCGTATTCGAAGTCGTGAATCCCGGCGTTGATACTGGTAATTTCCAGGCGGATTCGTTCGCCGCCGTTGTCAAGTTTCCCCGAATATTCCCCGGCAATGAGGAATCCGTTTCCGTAGAAGTTGGAGAAGGCAGCTTGGTCCTTGACGACGAGAATGAATTCGCCGGGTTGGAGAATAAGATCGGGGAAGTCGAAGGAGATCCCGTTGGTGAAACTGACTCCTTTTAGTTCGAGCGGTTGGTCTCCGATGTTTTCCAGCTCGATGAACTCGAGATCAGACCCGCCGCTGGGGTCATACATCATTTCGCTGATGCGAAGATTGGAGAGAAGAAGTTCCTCGCGTGAGAAATCCGAGGTGTTTGATGCTCCGGGAGTCGGAACGGTAAACGACTGGTAGGTTCCCGACCCGTCCGGCGCGCGTCCCAAGGAGAGGTCGGCCTGCTGGTTCACGAAATGAACCTGGTCGATGAGCACTCTGTTGTCTCCGAAGAGAGCGATCCATTCGTTGGTCGAAGAGAGGCGGAAGGGAAGTTCATCAGCACGAAGCGGATTGGCATCGCTTCCCAGAGGAGCGAGAAGGGTCAGGCTTTGTGGCGCGACAAAACTGAGGGAAGGGATCCGGTGTTTACCGGGTTCGTTCACCGGTTCGTCAGTGATGCGAAGTCCTCCGATGGCCACCGGGCGAAGCGAGGGATTGAAGAGTTCGACAAACTCGTCTTCGAAAACTTCCGACGGTTGGGTCATCCATTCGTTGAAGCGAAGGCCCGACGGACTGCCCAGCTCGACACCAATATTGAAGAACTCCACGGTGGGGAGGCAGAGACTCCAGGTGGAGGAGTCGGGGCCGATTCTCCCGATGGAATGGTCGGCGACCTGGAGGCCGAAGGTAACGGTATCGAGAAGCGTGCTCCCATTGGCGGGAGTGTCGTAGAGGGAGAGTGTTTCACCCTGTCCGTCGAGATTAAATCCCGTGTAGATCCCGGGCGAGGGCAGGGGTGTGCCGCCGCGCAAAACGAGGTAGCCCCCGGATGCAATGGTGGTGCCTACGGGAAAGACAAAGCGGGTGGGGTTGGCTGGGTCATCGGAGAGGCTCATGCCGTCCAACGAGATTGGAGTGGGGCCACTGTTGTGGAGCTCAATAAGATCGGGGTAAGTGCCGTCCACTTCGAGAGTCGTCCTGTTGATCGCCAGGATTTCGCTGATGTAGAGAGGTCCGTGGGGAGCCTCGATCGTATCTTGGCTCGTGGCAAGAGCCGGGGAATCCGGAGGCCCGATGACGGGAGTGATCTGGGACTCGATGTAGATCCTCCGAGCATCCATGAAGGAGCGCATCTGTTCGATTTGTGCTTCAGGAACCCAGCCGGTGAGGTTGTTGTCGAGGAGTTCATCGAATTCCGGTTTGGAAAAGGTCGTTTGCAACAGGGCGCGAATTGCAAGGAAGTAGCGTTCGATGATTTCGGGGTGGTTGAAAAATGGGACGAGCGGGTTCAGGACGTCAAGGTCTTCAATCATATCGAAGATCGTATGTTCGGGGTTTTCCTTCCGGCTGCCGTCCCCGATGCTTAGAATGGTGTCGAGATCGTGGGGAATGAAGACAAAGCGTCGGTCGACCGCTCCCCGGTAGATGGAATAGTCATCATCGGCTCCGTTGCTGATATTGGTTTCCCCGTTGGCGAGAATGGCCATGGCGGCGAACCACTGCATCCACTGGTCGACATCGGCGACCCGTTCCACCTGTTCAAGATAGTCAGGGTCCTCGCTGGCGTTGTTCATGACCCGGAGCAGTTCGTCGAGGTCGCTCCAATCATTTTCGCTGCTGTTGGTTTGTTTGCCCCATCCGTCGGATTCGTATCCCCCGATATTTCCATCGAGCCATCGGAATTCGCGGTCGGGCCGAACCTTCTTGTAGAGGTTGCCATCGCTGTCGGACTCGAACTTGTCGTCGATGAATTCGCTCGAGAGTGGTTGGACGTGGACCATGGATCCGTAATCGAAGCCATCATTGCGGGCGATGTTTCCGCCGTTGATTCTCACTTGGATTCGATAGGTGTCCGGTGCCCTCATGTCGGAAGCCTGGAAGAGCTTCGTCCCCAGAAACTGAAGATAGGAGAAGCGGGTGTTGAGATTCATCCGGGTAGAGTTGTTCCATGAATCATCCCGTGGAAGAGCCACTCGCATGGGCGGCGGGGTATGGCTGCGGCTCCCGGCCCCTCGAACACGCATTCCGCAGAGATACCGAACGCTCGGTCCGGATCCGTCGTCGAGAATCACGGTGGCATTCATCATGGCGTTACTGCCGCGAATGATGCTCTGCCATTGGTTGTATTCTGAAACAGGAAGAATGATGCGGTAAAATCCGTGGTCGTAGGTATTCGCTTCGTCATCCACCTGCAGGAGGGCGTTGGCCGTTTGGCCATCGGACGCCGGAGCGGGCCAGGTCCGGGTGTGAGTGCCATCGGTGGCTTCGATGTAAAACTCGAAAATGGTTCCATTCTCAGCAGGGGGAAGAACGAAGCCATAGACGCCATCGTATGGATCGGCATCACCATGATTGCCGTCATCGAGCATTGGTGCCGATTGGAAGGAACCGGGATTCTGGGCCGAGACGCGATAGTAAAGAGTGCCTCCGATGGGCTCGCCGGCTTCGTCTCGAAGCTCGGCTGAGATAGCGATGGGGTCGGAAGACGTTGGGATGCGAGGAAAGTGTTCCACATCAAGAATCAGTGGAGCCGTGTTGTCGGAAGCCACTGTATTGGCGAAGGTCGGGGTGGGGGCTTCATTGAGACTGGCCCCCCAGTTCTGACCCTGCTTGTTGGAAAGCGAGGGATTGATTAACTCGAGCGAGCTGCCGCCGCCGTCGGCAGCAGTTCCCCACGACCATCCCGGCTCTCCATTGACCGTCACGCGCTGCCGGGTGGCCCAGTCGCCTTGATCATAGTATCTGACTTCGTCAATTTCCGTGCCCGCTTGGTCGGAGAGCTGGATTCGTTCGCCGCTGTTGCTGAGTTTCCCGGTCCAATTTCCAATGACGTTGGGGAGAGCGCCATAGGCCGCTTCAAAACCGGCAGTATCAGCAACGACCACCAGGAATCCTCCGGGATCGAGAGTGACGTCGGGAAAGGTGAAGCTCACTCCGTTGGTGAACTGCCAGCCTTCGAGGGAGACCGGCGTCGTGCCGATGTTCGTGAGTTCGATGAATTCTTCCAGGTCGTTTCCTCCGAGAGGATTGAACATGATCTCATTGATGACGATGTTTTCGGTGAGATCGTAGACTTCGATTTCCACCTCACTCTCTCCTGATGAGAGAAGGGAGTCGGAGGCGGTGTAAACAAAGTGGTCGGTGCCGGTAAATCCGGGTTCCGGTTGGTAGGTAAAGGAACCGTCAGATCGCAGAATTAGAGTGCCGTGGGCAACGTCGACCAGAAGATTGGCCGAGATGTTCGCGCTGTCGCTGTCCGAATCGTTTGCCAGGACGCCCAGAGAGGCTGGAATATTGAGTTCGGTGCCAATTTCAACCTCGTAGGAATCGTCGCGGGCGGAGGGGGAGTCGTTGATCCCGGTGACGCTGATGGTCACCGTGGCCGGTTCCGATTGTTGCAAGGAATCGTCGGCTCGATACATGAACGAATCCGTTCCAGAGAAATCACCATCCGGGATGTAGATCAATGAGCCATCGAGGTTGAGGGAAAGTGTCCCGTTCGAAGGTTCGGAGATGAGGACGGCAGTCAGGGGGTCGATATCGACGTCGTTGGAGAGAACTCCTGAATTGGGATCGAGGATGAGTGGATTGTCTTCGGTCAGGAGCAAGAAATTATCGATGGCGACCGGCGCGGCATTGACTTGAATGCTTACGGTGATGACATCTGAAAAATTGACTCCATCGCTGGCGAGGTAGCTGAAGTTATCAGGCCCGAAGAACCCACCGTTGGGGGTGTAGGTGAATGAGCCATTCGCGGAGAGGTTGAGATTTCCAGAGGTGGTGGTGGAGACGAGGACGGCGGTGAGAACGGGGTTGTCCGGGTCGCTGTCGTTGGCAAGAACACCGTCGGCGATCTCAACGGACAGTGTTCCTCCAGGGGCAGTCAGATAGCTTTCCGGAGCTGCCGCGGGAGGGTCGTTGACCGAAGTCACATTGATGGTCACGGTTTCAGCTCTGCTGGTATTGCTGCCATCAAAGACCCGGTAAGTGAAACCGTCAGGTCCGGAGTAGTCAGGGGCGGGGGTGTAGGTGAAGCCACCCTTTTCTGTCAACGAAAGGGCTCCATGGGACGGCAGGGATTCGATGAAGACGGTGAGGTCCGGACTGTCGGGATCGGAATCGTTCAGGAGGACGCCGTTGTTGGTGGTGACCGAGAGTGTGACGTCTTCCGGGGTGGAGTAGACATCCGGGTTGGTGACTGGAAAGTCGCTGGCGCCCGGGGTCATGGTGAAGGTCACGGTCGCGGGGGTGGAATTGAATTCTCCGTCGCTGACGCGGTAGGTGAACGAATCAATACCTTCGTAGTTCACATCAGGCAGATAGGAAAAAGTGCCATCGGGATTGAGGGTCACGGTGCCATGTTGGGGGTCGGTGAGTTTCTCAGCCGTGAGGAGGTCGTTTTCCGGATCGGAGTCGTTTGCCAGCAGTCCCGCGGCGGTGATTCTTTTGCCCAGCAAGTAGGCATTCAGGCTGATATCACTGCTGTTGGTGCTGTCCTGATGAATTTCGACAGCGAGGACATTGTTTCCCTCAACGAGCAGGCCTTCGGGGATGGTAAACTCGCTCCAGGTGGCGTCCCCGGTGAGCCCTGGATTCAGGTTGGCGAGAGCATCAAAGTTGGCATTGGGGTCCAGATTGTCGATGGCGACCAGGGATCCGTTCAGATAGACGGCGGCTCCATCATCTCTCACGAGGCCGAGGGTCAGGGTGCCGAATTGACTGGCATCGGTGACCTGAAATTGGTGGCGGAAATAGGTGGTGACATGCTTGTTATTCGAGTTCGGTCCGAACGCCACCACAGTGGCTTCATCGCCATCACCATAGCCGAGCTCGGAGGGTCCGGAGGCCCAGGAACCGTCATCGAAATCGGGTAATCTCCATGCCATTCCCTGATCCGACCCGTCATCGAGGTATTTCCAGATGGCTCCCTGGGCAACTAGTGACTCGGTAGGCGATGCTGATACCGCGACTTCCAGATTGTCGATGGCCCAAGATTCATCATCACCGCCATCCCAGCTGTTAGAGGCGACGAAGAATTCGATGGTGGCGGTGGAAGCGGTGTGAGGGATGTCACGAAATTCCCGGGCTCGGGACATGTCGTATCCAGCGTCGCGCTGGTTGTTGGCACCGGCGCTGAAGGCCAACTCCTGATCCCTGACGATCAGCGAGCCGGCGGGGTAGTCGAATTCCTGGCCCGTGCGGTTGTTGCGGAAGCCTCTCCGGAAGATTTCAGCCCCATCAAGAGTGATCGTGAGCCGATCGTTGTTATTGTCCCAGGTATCGATGATGGCGAGGAGGAACCGCAGGCTCAGCGATTCGTGCGGAGGAAGATCGGTCAGGGTCAGAGTGATGGGGTCGGCCGGATTGCCGGAAGCGGCATTGCGCAGGAACTGGCCGGTGAAGGAGTTTCCTTCGGGTCCCAGTCCTTCAAATCCCTGAACACTTTCAAGAGTTCCGGCTCCTGAAATCAGGGACGGAATCGTCGGGTCGTTGAAGTCCGAGGAAAAGACTACTTCTTCGAGGCCACTGGAAATCGAGACATCCACCGAGCTGTTTTCCACGATGGTGTAAACGTCATCGTTCGCGACCGGCGGGTCATTAATGGGAGCGATTTCGAGAGCGACCTCAACTGGCGCGGAGTCAAGTTCACCGTCGTTGGCGAAGTAGGTGAAGCCATCCGAACCGAAGAATCCCGGGTCCGGTGTGTAAGTAAAGGAGCCGTCCGGGTTGAGTTGCAGGGTGCCATTGGAAACATCGGACTCAAGGACGGCGGTCAATGATGAGCTTTCGATGTCACTGTCATTGGTCAGGACACCAGGAGCATTGATCACAACAGAGCTTCCTTCGTTTCCTTGAAACAGATCTTCGAAGGCCACCGGGGGGTCGTTCACTGGATTGATGGTCAGGGAAACGGTGGCAATGTTTGAAGCCCCCGAGGGATCAGAGGCGAGGTAGGTGAACGTGTCGGTTCCATGGAACTCGGGGTTTGGCTGATAGGTGAAGGAGCCGTCCTGATTGAGATTGACGGTGCCATTGGAAGTGGTGGACGCCAAAAAGGCGATTGGGTCATCTCCGGTGTCGTTGAGGAGGACTCCACCTCCGGTCGCAGGAATGGTGACTTCGATGTCATCAAACCAGGTTGAGGTGACTTCGCCATTGGCAGTCGACTTGCTGGAGTGGGCTCCCAGCAGCATGGTGTGATTTCCGGCGGACAAGGGAATGTCAAAGGTGACGAACTGCCACCCGGTGTCGTCCGTTCCGCCGCCACCGTTGCCATCGCCGTAAAACCGCTTGAGGGAGTTGTCGAGGTCACTTCCGAAGCGGACTCCGTCAATTTCAAAAAGGGCTTCGCCGAATTCATCGGGTTCATACCCATCGTCAAAGGTCAGCCGGTATCGGAACGAAACGGTCGCAGTCGCCGGAGCAGGAAGATCGAAGTCGCGGGACCACCCTCCCGACGTGGCTTGAGATCCGGTGGGACGATTACCGGCCTGAACGAAGAGACCGGCTCCTTCGAATCCACCCGCGGGGTCGATTGATCCGGTCGCGAAATTGGGCTGGGTGGTGTTGTTGAAGGCATCGTCAAGATAGCTGAAACCAGCTGCGGCCGACGATGAGGCAGGGGTCAGGGAAAGGAAGAAACCGACATCGCTGCTGATGAGAGAATTCTGGTGGACTTCGACAGCGATGATGTTTTGTCCTTCCACGAGTTTGCCGGAGAGGTCGAGAGTGGCCGAAAGCAGGTTGACTTCATCGGCGACCGAGAAGAGCGTGGTCGTTTCCACCGGACCCGCGGGAGCGGTTGGAGTCCGATAGATTTCCTCGCCGTTCAAGTAGACGATTCCGCCGTCATCCATCAGGTTTTCCAAAACCCAGGTGGATTCAACAGCTTGAGCGGATGTCAGGTTGAAACTCTGGCGAAAAAGGTAGGTTGATATCAAATTCTGTCCGTTACCGGCGGCGAACACACCATCCAGATTCTCAGGAGTGTCGGTTGGGAAGGCATCGATCGAGCCTCCCTGAAACGGAGCCGTCCCGGTTTCCCAAGGACCAATGGTCGATGTTGAGTCATCGAAATCCACCAAATTCCAGAGCTTACCGTCACCATCGACGGGATAGTCGTCTAAATTTCCGTTTTCGTTTTCCAGTGAATCGAGAAAACGCCACTCCTCGCCGAGAACGGAACTGCCTGTCTCAAAGGAAGCTTCGAAGAGCAAGCCTCCTCCGGTCACATTCAAGGATTCGTCTTCGTTGAGCGAATAGGTGTCATCAACGGCAACAGGGGTTCCCGGCAAGCAAGCGGGAAGCAGAAGGAGAATGGAGAGACCGGACTGAAAGCGGGTTCCAAAAGTCAATGGGAGCATGGTCTGAAGGGAGATTTCCGTTTTTGGCGGCAATATGAAAGTTGAAAGTTTTTCGTCACATTCGGGGCAAATGAATTAGCCCTTTTGATAAATCCGGACGTAGTCGACGAGGTATTGGACCGGGAAGATGGCGTTGTCGATGGGGCCACCCCAGCTGCCGCCCAAGGCCAGATTGAGAATCAGGTAGAGGGGTTTGTGAAAGGGGTTCCCATCTGACGTATCGGCCTTCGAAATTCGAAAGCTGTGAAAGCGTTTTTCATCGATGGCGAAATGAATGAAATCGGCACCCCACTCGATGGAATAGAGGTGAAAATCGTCCCAGGGTTTGAAGGTGGGCTGGGCTTTGTGGTCTGACTTGTGTTTTCCATCAGCCTGAAAATGGGCGTTGGCGTGAATGTGCTTCGGGTCTTTGCCGACAAACTCGAGAATGTCGATTTCTCCGCAACGGGGTCATCCTACCGATGAAATATTGTCGCCGAGGGTCCAAATCGCGGGCCAGACTCCTTTTCCGGAAGGCACCTTGGCCCGGACTTCGATTTTGCCGAACTTCCAGGAAGCCAATCCTTTGGTGTGAAGACTGGCCGAAGTATAGTTGATCTTGGGGAGATCTTTTTTCGATTCGTTTGTGAGGGATTCCGTGGCGGGGGATTCCCGGTGTCCCTCGATCACAAGGTGACCGTTTTCAAGTCGGGCGTTTTTTAGCCGCTTCGTTGTATAAAACTGTTTCTCTTTGTTTCGGACGAAGCCCGATTCGTACCCTCATTTTTCGGGTGACGGGTGACCGCTGCCATTGAACTCATCCGACCAGACGAGCTTCCATTCCTCGGCAGGCAGGAAGCCTGCGAAAAGAAAGGAGGCGGCCGGGATACTGGGGATGCGTAGGTTCACTCCAGAGGGGACGTCAAGGAAGGTGACGGTATTTCAAAAAGCCGCTCTTCGCGATCGAAGGCGGCTTGGAGAGGGTTGAGTTGAGGACGATGGTTTTCTCACTTATTTAGCCGCAAAGAGGGCGGCACGGCACTTCTCGAGAAGAGCTTTGGTGGCCTTGATGCCGTCGTCTTCCGAAAGCTTTTTACCTTCATATTCAACACCGATGTATCCGTGGTATTTGTGGTCGAGGACGATCTTGAGAGCCTTCATGTAGTCGGTGCGAATCTCGTTGCCGTTTTCGTCGAATTCGTGCGACTTGGCTGACACTCCTTTGGCGAAAGGCATGAGCTCTTCGAGTCCCCTGTAACGGTCATAGCCGTGGAAATTTCCGAAGTCGGGAAGGGATCCGCAATTGTCGAGGCCGACGTCCTTGAGGACTTTGGACATCCAGGCCCCATTGGATGAGAGGCCGCCGTGGTTTTCCACGATGACATTGATTTGATGATCTTCGGCGAAGGTGGAAAGCGCGCCGAGTCCCTTGACGCAGTTGGCGGCCTTTTCGGCATCGTCCTTTCCTTCGCCGTGCGAATTCACGCGAATGGAATGGCATCCCAGAAAGTTGGCGGCTTCCACCCACTTTTTATGATTGTCGACGGTCTTCTGGCGTTTGGCGTCGGTGCCGGCGCCGATGTGGCCCTCTCCGTCAACCATGATGAGCACATTGGTCATCCCGAGATCGGAGACGCGTTTCTTGAGTTCCCCGAGGTAGGCCTTGTCCTGGGCTTTGTCCTTGAAGAACTGATTGACGTATTCGAGGGCGGTAATGCCGTAGGTTTTCTTGGTGTAGGCCGGCCAATCCATATTCTTCATTTTGCCTCCTTTCAGGGCGCGGTGGTTGGACCACTGGGCGAGCGAGATGTTGAAGAGGTCTTCGGCCTTGAATCCCTTCTTGGCATGATGGTCGGCAAGAGTGGGGGCAGCAAAAGCGGCCAGGGAGGAGTGGATGAATGAACGTCGTTTCATTGAAGCAGTTTCGTAGTGGACGAATGAGAAATAAAGGGGAAAGTTTCTCGGCCGATGAGTATCACGACGAAGCGGGGGGATGAGGGAATGACCGATCTTTTGTTCGGGGGGAAGTTGTCCAAGATCGATCCGCAGGTGGAAGCGCTGGGAGCTGTTGATGAGTTGAATGCGATGATGGGGTTTGCTCGTCTGATGATGGACGGGGAAAGTGTGCGTGTCGCTGATCGTATCCAGTCGTGGCTGGTCACTCTGATGGGCGAGCTGGCGATGCCGGCCGGGAAAAATGACGCATACGATCAGGCCGGATTTGATCGGATCGGATCCGGGCAAATCGAGGAAATTGAACAGTGGAGTCTCGACTTCGAAGGCGGAGAGTTGTTCAGAGGGTGGCTCAGGCCGGGGGCCGATGGCGGGGAAGTGGCGTCCCGTCTGCATCTGGCGAGGACGGTGGCCCGACGTGCCGAACGTCGGGTCTGGGAGGTCACGGATGAGGTTGCCTCAGGTGACGTCCGGATTTTTCTGAACCGGCTCTCCGACTTGCTTTGGCTGATGGCTCGGTCAGCCGAGGATCAGAATGCGTGAGCCGGGCACGAAAAATCCCGCGATCCGGAAGACCGGAAAGGCGGGATTGAGAAATCTGAGGGAGTGGTTCAGCCGGCGTTGCGCACTTTTTTGATGATGCTGGCAACCGTCGTGCTGGGCTTGGCTCCAACTCCAAGCCACTTGTCGGCCTTTTCAAGATCGAGAGTGTAATTCTCTCCTTCAGCCATTGGGTTATAGGTTCCGAGCTGTTCGATGTAGCGACCATCGCGGCGCTTGCGGCTGTCAACAGCAACAATTTTATAGTAAGGACGGTCCTTGGAACCTTTGCGAGTAAGACGAAGTGCAACCATAGTTTTGGTGGTGGGCCGCGGAATCTGGTGGGTCAAAGTCGGTTTGCCAAGGTTTTTTTCGCCGAAAAGTGGGGGAAGCTCCATTTTTTTCTCTTCGGAGGAAAATGGAGGGTTGATCAACCGGGCGGATTTTAGTTAGCTCCTCTTAACTATCATCCTCCATGAAATGTCCCAGGTGTGTGCAGAAAATTCATCATGCCGCTTCTTCGTGCCCGCACTGCGGGTTCACGGTGGAGCATGCGGATGAATTGTTCGGGGGAGAGGATGTGGTGTTGTCTAAGTTCACCGACGCTGCGGGGGTGATGCGGATGAAAGAGCGTGAGCCGGTCCGGAAGCTGTTGGAGCGGTTTGAAAAGAGGTTCCCCCAGTTGTTTGTCTCGGTTTATATTGGCGCATTTGATGAGGTGAAGAGCCTTCGTCAGTTCGGGTTTTGGTTATTAAATCGGGCAGCTTTCAAGGATGTTGCTTTGGAACGTCCGAACGAAAATGGCATTTTGATAGTGATCGACGTCAAAGCCAAGAGCGTGGGGGTGACGTATGGTTATTCCCTGATGCCCTATTTGAACGAGGATTCGACCTTCGAGGCTCTTTCTGCAGGTCATCCGGCCTTGCTGCAGAGTGCCTATCTGGAAGCAATGCGCTTGATTGTGGGAAAGCTGGAGAAGATTTTGATTAAAGGATGGCGCAAGGTTCGGAGGAATCCCGAGTCAGTTTTGCAGGAAGGGGGACAGAGTCCGAAGTCTCCCGGGGAAATGTTGCAAAGGATCAGGGAGGGGAATCAGGTCGTGATTTCCGGGCCTGAGAGGGAGGAGGTTTCAAGATGAGGAGACTTGCCTGTGTTTCGGCCATTCTCCTGGTCGGGATTGCTTGGGGGCAGGGGTTGGAGGAGTTACCTTTCGAAGCAGGTTCTCCGTTCGTCGGCTTTCCGGAGCAATCTGATCAACAGGAGAATCCTTGGGAGGTGGTCTTGAATCCGGAGTGGTTTCCGGAGTATTTCGATTTTAAGCCCGAGGATTTCCTGATCGATCCCCAGAGGCTTCTTTCTGGCGATGAGGCAACGGAACTGCGGGATGTTCTGGAATTTCATTCCCACGACTCAAAGGTTGGCCTGCATGTCTATCTCTTTGATCAGGAGCAGGAGCTTCCGGAAGGAGAGGGCGTTTTTCGGGTGGTGGATCGGCATTTTGACGATGAGTTGGCGGTCGTGCTTTTCTACTTTCTGGGGAAGCCGGAACGATCCGGCATGGCGTTTACCCGGACAATCCGGGAGCAAGTGTCGGAGAACGCCATACAGGCGGTTGGCCGGGCGTGTGTCCGGGATGCTGCGGCTATTTCTGATCCGGTGTCGCAGATCGAGAGTTTTCTGCTGAAGTTGTCGGCCCGGACTTCTGCAATCGAGCGGATTATGGAGACTGGTGGTGAGGAAGAGAAGGGGTGGGAGGTCGAGGCCTTCTTATCACCCGAGGAAACCACGGTATGGGGTCAGCTCAGCAAGGATCCGGTCATGCTCTATTCTGTGATCGTCGCGGGAGGATTGATTCCGGTATTTCTGATTGGGCTTTTTGGTCGATATTACACAGAACGAAAACGTGAGTTTGTTTTTCCCGATGCCCAGGGAAGCCCGCTGATGGGGGCGCCTCATGCCGCCGGGGTGGGCGGTGTAATTTCTTATTCATCAGTGAGTTCACCGCCTTCGAGCCAGCGGGAAGAGCGTTTGAATTACCTTCAACGCTTGTAGAGGTGAGGAAAAGATCGAGGATTTTTCTTGAAAAATCTAACAACGAGTTTTCTTTTCGGGCTCGCCAGATGAGACTTTGAAAGTCCGGCTGCCTTTCATGTTATATAGGTTCGGGGGTTCCTGTTTGATTGTCGGCCGGGCTTTCTTATCTTCTGCGGCATGAAGGCGGATCATGGATTCGAGGGGGATTGTAGATTGCCACGGCCCTGATTGGGCTCTAGGTTGTGCGGATGAAGTTTTGGAATGTGGCTCTTTTTCTGGCCTTGGGAGGCTTGAATGGTGCTCAGGCTGACGATTTGCCATTCAACGAGAAGGAGGTCCCTGAGAGCCTCGATGACTTCCGTGATATTCAGAAGGCCCTAAAGGACCACCTTGGGAAAGCGCGTGCGGCCACGGTGTGTTTGAAGTTGGAAAACGGTTCGGGAAGCGGAGTGATTATCAATGAAGAGGGATTGATCCTGACCGCAGCGCACGTCACCGCTGGAGTGGGGAAGGAAATGACGGTCATCATGGAGGATGGCACGGAATACAAGGGAGTGTCGCTCGGACTGCAGTCCGAGACAGACGCCGCGATGTTCAAGATCACCGACAAGGGACCATTTCCATTTGTCGATTACGACAAGGACGATACCACCAAGCTGGGCGACTGGGTTTTTTCTCTCGGGCATTCCGGGGGATTCGACAAGGCCCGGGGAGTGAATGTCAGGGTGGGTAGGTTGGTTCGGGAGGCCGAGTCCACCATTCAATCGGACTGCATGCTCATCGGAGGCGATTCCGGTGGACCATTGTTTAATATGAAAGGGCAGGTGGTCGGAATCCACAGCCGGGTGGGAGGATCGAAGGAAGAGAGCATGCATGTTCCTCTGCGCGAATTTCAGAAAAACTGGGAAGGGATGCTGGAGAAGGAATTTATCGGCTCCGGTCCCTTTGCCAAGAAGGTCATTCCCGGAACCGGTTTTCTTGGAGTGGTCGTGGAGCCGTCCGAAGAAGGTGGCTTGAAAGTGACCGAACTCTGGGAGGAGAGCGCAGCCGAAAAGGCCGGAATCAAGGTTGGAGACCGGATCCTCGAAGTTGCCGGTGAAGAAGCGACTCAAGAAGTCTTTGATGCCAAACTCGGTGCCTTGGGCGCCGGAGATACCCTCGAGCTGAAATGGATCAGCGGGGAGGAAACAAAAGAGGAGAAAATCAAGTTGGGAGAACGACCATGAGATTTGCGACCCTGTTTATGATGTGCACCCTTCCGGTGCTGGCCAATACCCTTCCATCCGAGAAGCGGAAAAACGGACCCTTGATTCAGAAGACCCTTGGACCTGTCCAAGTGCATCTTCAGGATTCCAGTGCGGTTTTTTACAATAACAAGACCTACAAGAATTTCATCTATGGAACCGTGGTCAGTGCCGACGGACTGATTCTCACCAAGGCCAGTGAGCTGGAGGAAGTCGACGACTACCTTGTGAGAATTGGAACCAAGAAGTATCGAGAAGTCAAAGTGTTGGCGACTGATGCGGAATGGGATGTTTCTCTGGTGAAGGTCGAGGCCGAAGAGCTGACGCCAGTCGATTTGAAGAGTTCCAGCGAGGTGGAACATGGAACGTGGGTGGTGACGAACGGGGCCAGTGAACGGAGATTCCGGCGGCCGCGTCCCGGGATTGTCAGTGCCAACAAACGCGAGATTCCCGGAGGAACTCCGGCGGTCCTTGGCGTGCGATTCAAGATGGAGGACAAGAAGCTCAAAGTGCTGGAAGTGACCGAGAAGTCGGGAGCCGAAGAGGCGGGCGTGAAGAAAGGCGACATTATGACCAAGGTCGACGGGAAGACGATCGAAGACGACAAGTCCTTCATCGAGTATCTCAGATTCAAGGCTCCGGGAGACCGGATCAAGCTGGGCGTGCAGCGGAAAGACAAGGAGATCGAACTGGAAGTCGAATTGTTCGCCAGGCACAAGCTCTACGGGGGAGCCAAAAGCCGGAACGACCAGATGAGTGGAGAATTTTCCGAGAGGCGGACCAGTTTTCCGATGGTGCTGCAACATGAGGTGATGCTCTCGGCCCGAAGTGTCGGGGGGCCTCTCTACACCTTGGAAGGTCGATTTCTCGGGATGAATATTGCGGCTGCCAACCGGGTCGAGAGTTACGCCATTCCCGTGGAGGAGATGTGCAAGGTTCTCGACAAGCTGAAGCTCAAGGCCGGACTCGAATAGTTCACCGCTGCTGCTCGCGGTGCTTCTTGAAGAGGGCGAGAGTTACTTTTCGTTCGTGGGCGTGATCTACGATGGGAAGGGGATAGCCCGACGCAATGGGTGACGACTCTTCAGGAGGGTTGAAAAACAGTCGTTCATCGACCTTGGCCAGTTCGGGAACCCATCGGCGGACATAATCTCCCTTGGGGTCGAAGCGTTTGCATTGGGTCCACGGGTTCTGAATCCGGAAGTAAGGTGCGGCATCGGCTCCGGTGCCTGCGCTCCATTGCCATCCTCCATTGTTGGAAGCGATTTCCCCGTCGATCAGGTGTCGTGCGAAGTGTTGCTCTCCCAACCTCCAGTCGAGATGAAGATCTTTGGTGAGAAACATCGCAGTGATCATCCGGACCCGGTTGTGCATGAACCCCGTTTCCCGAAGTTCCCGAATGCCGGCATCGACAATCGGGAAACCAGTCATTCCATGTTTCCAGGCCTCAAAGGATTCGCCGGGTTCCTGCCACGGAAGTCCCCGCCAATCGGGATTGAACTCAAGTTCAAGAACCTCCGGGTAATGATGAAGGATCTGGAAGTAGAAATCCCGCCAAGCCAGTTCTTTTAGATATTGAGCGGATCCGCAGGCCAGGGCTTTTTGATAGAGTTCCCGGATGGACAGGGTTCCCCAGCGAAGATCCTGGGAGAGTCGGCTTGTTCCGGGAACCGATGGAATATCCCTCGTGGTATCATAACGGGGGATTCGATTCTCCAGCGCTTCGGTCATCCGTTGCCGGGCAGCCTTTTCCCCTCCGGGAAGTTGCTCACCCGAAGGCGCTTCCAGATTCCAGTTTTTGAGAGAGGGAAGGGGAAGGCTTTTGATCGACGAGGGCGTCTGAAGTGATGAGGGCCTTTTTACCGGCTCTGGCTTGGGAAGTGAGAGCCATCGTTTGGAATAGGGCGTATAGACCCGATACGGGGAGCCATCGCCTTTCAGGATGTCCCCTGGAGCATGCATGGGAGCGTCGCAAAAACCATGGACTGAAACCGGAGAGCGCTCACGGAGTTGCTTTTCCACCATGCGGCCAAAGGGATCGACGTCTTCATTGAAAAAGACAGCCTCCGCCCCGGTCTCTTCAACCAGTCGGAGAATTTCGTCGACCGCCTTCCCCTCTCTGATGATCAGTCTGCCTCCAAGATGCTGGAGATTGTTGCTGAGTGATTCCAGGCATTGACAGAGAAAGGCCTGACGCTTCGATCCGGTCCAGAGGTGGTCGTCTTTCCAGTCGCTTACAACGTAAACAGGAATGACGTTGGAAGAGGTGGAACAGGCGGCCAGGAGGGCCCTGTTGTCGGTCAGGCGCAAATCGCGCCGAAACCACTGAATCACCGGGGCGGGACTCATCGAATGGGGCTAGGCCTTTTCCAGGAGCTTGTTCCCCTTGGCGATGGAGGTCTTGCTGAGTTTGCCGTTCACTCTCCGGGAATTGTCGACGAGCTTGATCAATTCGTCCTTGGCATCTTCGGCAGCCTTGAGGGCCTTGCGCTGTCCACCATACTGTTTGTCCGAAAAATACCGGGTGAAGGTGGTCCCGGCACGGCTCAGGCAAAGACGCCAGCCTTCGAAGGCGGTGGTCTCGTAGGTGAAGCGGGTCAGGTTTTTGCGGGATTTCATGTTTCTTGGATGGAGTCCTGTCTAGATAATCCAAGTTTGGAGATTTTCACCCAAAATTGTGTGAAAACGACGGCTGGACCGGAAAATAGGGGAAAAAAGGTTTGCATCCCGGCAGTGAAGCTGGTCTTTTCCGCGCCCGCGAGCTTTTCAAACCGCCGTAGGTCCTCTGGATTGCCTTCTTCGTGAGGCATTTGCTCGCGAGAGGGAAACCCGGCAACCAAAAAGACAATGTCAGAAGAAAACACTGCTGCAGAAGAAAAGGAGAGCCCGGTCAAACTGAACCGCTTCGAACTCCCCAATCGCCTCATCAAGGATGAGGATACCGCCACCGAAACATACGCCCAGTTCACTGCCGAGCCATTCGAGCAGGGATTCGGCCACACCATCGGTAACTCGCTTCGTCGTGTGCTCCTTTCCTCGCTGGAAGGTGCCGCCATCACTTCCGTCCGGATCGCAGGCGTGCAGCACGAATTCGCCACTCTTCCCGGAGTGATCGAAGATGTCACGGACATTGTCCTCAACCTGAAAAAGGTAAAATTCAAGGCTCACGGCAAAGAGCCACGCGTTCTGACCCTCAAAGTTGAAAAGGAAGGCGTCGTGACCGCCGGAGACATTCAGGACGACACTATGTATGAAGTCGTCAACAAGGACCAGATCATCTGCACCCTCGACAAGAAGGTGAAGTTTGACTGCGAAGTCGAAGTTCAGGTTGGTCGTGGTTTCAAGACTGGCGACGAAAACAAGCGCGATGGAGCCCCCATCGGTGTGATCGCCATCGATTCCATTTTCTCACCGGTAACCCGGGTCAAGTATTCCGTGGGAGCTACTCGGGTCGGACAGATGACCGACTTTGACAAGGTGGTTCTCGATATCTGGACCGACGGACGGATCGAGCCTCATGATGCTCTCCTCCAGGCTTCCGCGATTCTGCGCCATCACCTCGACGTCTTCGTCAACTATGACGATGACGCCGTTGGATTCGAAGAAGCACCTGCCGAGCAGTCCGAGGAGAACGCCGCGCTCAAGAAGCTCCTCAATATGAGCGTCAACGAAATCGAGCTTTCGGTTCGCGCGGCCAACTGCCTCAACAACGCTAACATTACTTCTGTTGGTCAACTCGCCCTCAAGTCCGAGGCCGAAATGCTCAAGTATCGTAACTTCGGTAAGAAGTCGCTCAATGAGATCAAGGACAAGCTCCAGGAGCTTGGTCTCGGTCTTGGCATGAATCTTGATCCGTCCCTTCTCACCGGACCGACGCTTGGTGTTCCCGCACCACGCCTCAATGTCGAGGAGGAAGCTCCGGTCGGACTTGCCGACCTCATTGCTCAAAACCTCGACCAGTAAGCGTCGCTAGAATCCAGCCTTTTAAGAAAGAACTACCCTGATGAGACATCGTCGTAAAACAGTAAGACTCCAGCGCAAAGACGGTCACCGCCGTTCTCTGCTTGCCAACCAAGCCTGCGCTCTCATCGAGCACGGTCGGATCCGCACCACCCTCGCCAAGGCCAAGGCTCTCCGCCCGGTTGCCGAAAAAATGGTGACTCTCACCAAAAAAGAGGACGGCGTGCATGCCCGCCGGATGGCTTTCCGTTTCCTCCGTCAGGCCGACAGCGTGAAACGTCTCTTCGACGTGGTTGCTCCCGCCGTAGGGGATCGCCCCGGTGGCTACTGCCGCATCACCAAGCTGGGGCCTCGTCCCAGTGATTCGGCTCCCATGGCCTACATCGAGTGGGTCGACCTCGAAAATCTGTCTGATGACGATGGAATCGAGGACGAGCTCGAAGAGAGCGGGGACGAGTAAATCGCTTCTACTCGCAACAAAAGTCACGACGGCCGGTTTCTTGTGAAACCGGCCGTTTTTTTTTGAGATTTGACAAATCCGCCTGCCTTGGAAATTCGGATGTTCCTGATTTGACAGGTCATCATTTGATTTCATATATTTTCTCGGATTCCCTCTAATGGAATCGTTCAACACCACGTTATCCCTAAAAATGAAGAGTAAATTTCTTTGTGCCCTGATGCTGGGAAGCCTGATGGCGCCATTGATGGCGCAGAAGGACGGCAAGAAGAGTCATGCCGAACTGAAGAAGGCCGCCTATCAAGTCGACAAATACGTCGCGGAAATTTTCCGCCGTAAAAAACTGACCGTCCCCTCAGTGGTGGACGACCCAACTTTCCTCCGCCGGAGTTTCTTGGTCGCGGCCGGACGGATTCCGACTCTCGAAGAGGCGTCCAGTTTCCTCGAGATCGATGATCCCAACAAACGGGAAATGCTGACGAGCTATCTGCTTCAGAGCGACGGTTACCGCAGCCACATGCAGAATTACGTTTTCGACCTCCTCCGTGCCAAGGACAACGTGGACAATGGAGGTTCTTATGCGCCACCATACATGCGCTTCATCCAGGAGTCGGTGGCCGACAACATGCCCTGGGATCAATTTGCCCATAAGCTCGTCTCCGCCAGCGGAATTGCTTGGGAGAAGGGGAACGGCGCCGTGGGTTACTACATCCGCGACAAGGGAATGCCGCTCGATAATCTGGCCATTACGATGCAGATTTTCACTGGCGAGCGTCTCGAGTGCGCTCAGTGCCACGACAGCCCCACCAACAAATGGGAGCGGATGGACTTTTACGAGCTTGCTGCGTTCACCCATGGACAGCGTGAAATCAACGGGGGAGTCTGGGGCAAAGCCGTCAGAATGGGTGGCGAAGAAGATTTCCGTCGGACGGAGCTCGGACGCCTGATGTATTGGATGCGTGACAACATCCATTATGGAACACTCGCCGGACAGGGAGATGGACGCATCAAGCTCCCCAGTGATTACCAGTATAAGGATGGAGATCCCGGTGAAATGATCGGTGGAAAGACCAGCTTTGGTAATCGAATCCGTTCCTCTTCCCGTCGCGATGACGGAAAGTCCCGCCTGGAATTTGCCGACTGGATGACCAAGGAGAATCCCAACTTCGACTACGTGGCGGTGAACCGCATGTGGGAGCGGGTCATGGGAAGCCCAATGACCTATCCTGTTGATGAGTATGTCGCTCCAGATAAGACCATTTCTCCGGCCCTGACTAATTACCTGACCAATCTCATGGTCAAGCTCGATTACGATCTCAAGGCCTTCCAGAACGTTCTTCTTCTGACCAAGACTTTCCAATTCGCCGCGAATCCGAAAGCCTTCGATGCCGGTGTTCCTCAAGCCTTCAATGGTCGCCAGCTCGACCGTATGAGTGCCGAGCAGATGTGGGACTCCTTGGTGACTCTGGTGGCCGGAGATCCTGAGAAGCTCGCCAAGCGGAAGTTCAGTGACCACATCTACTACAACAACAAGCCGGTTCTCGTCGGAGAAAAGACAATGGCCGAGTTGGCTCGCGAGGTTGTTGCGATCAAGGATCCCGGTGAATACCGGACTTATGCCACCAATCTCCTTTCCCGGATCAAGGGATCCCAGGGAGGTGGTTCTGCCAGCAAGGAGATGATGATGATGGCCAACAACAACCGCCCCGGACCGGCGCGTGGTATTGCCCGGGCTTCCGAGCTTGTGGCACCTGCCCCTGTGGGACACTTCCTGCGCGAATTCGGCCAATCTGCCCGTGATCTGGTGGGCGACGGCACGACTGAAGCGAACATGGCCCAAATCCTCGAGATTATGAATGGTCACGTTGAGAAGATGGTGGTTTCCAATAAGGGGGCTGCGGTCTACGACGCGCTGAAGAAGGGAACGACCGAAGCCGACAAAACTCGATATATTTACTACGCCATCTTGAGCCGACCTCCGACCGACGAGGAAATGAATATGCTCATGCGTGACGTCATCGACGGAAGTCGTGAAAGTTATCAAAACCTGGTTTCAGCCCTCGTTTCCACCCATGAATTCATGTTCCTCCAATAATCCCTCACACCCAACCCAAACCAACTAGTAACAATGGACAACAGACCCTTCTACAACACTGACGAGCTTGGTCGCCGTCAGTTCATGATCAACGCCGCCCGGACTTATCTTGGCGTCAGCGTGGCCCCCATGTTGGGAGCCGGACTTGCCACCTCATCCTTCGGGCAGACTCAAAAGCACGCGGGCGGCGCCAAGGCCGAGCACGTGATCTTCCTGAACATGGGAGGCGGCATGAGCCACCTCGATACCTTCGACACCAAGCCCCGGAATCAAGAGATTCAGGGACCGGTCGAGTCGGTGAATACCGCTGGAGATTTCCAGCTTTCCCAGTTCCTTCCGGGCACTGCTAAGGTAGCGAATCACCTCTGCGTGATCAACTCGATGACCTCCAAGCAAGGAGCTCACAGTCAGGGACAGTATCTCCTTCACCGGAGTTATTCCCCACGGGGAACGATCGTTCACCCTGCCATGGGTGCTTGGGTGGTCCGCATGAAGGGCCGCAAGAATACAACGCTTCCCGGCTTCGTGACCGCCAATACCAATCCTGGTAATTCCTCTCCCGGATTCTTTGGTGCTGAATTTGGGGGCGTTCCCCTCGGTCGTCCCGGTGAAGGCCTCAAGAATTCCACTCGTGCCGGCTCCGTCTCGGAAGAGGACTTCAAGCGTCGTCTGGCCATCGCTGATGCCTTGAACAAGACCTTCCAGGAGCGCTACCAGACTCCGAATGTGAAAGCTTATGACAGCCTTTACGAGGAAGCCGTCAAGTTGATGGAAAGTGAGGACCTCAAGGCCTTCGACATCAATCTCGAGCCCGCCAAGGTCAAGGCGGCCTACGGAAACGATCGTTTCGGACAGGGTTGCCTCCTTGCGCGTCGTCTCGTTGAAACCGGAGTTCGTTTCGTTGAGGTTTCCCTCGGCGGTTGGGATACTCACTATGACAACTTTGCCAACGTGGAATCCCGGGCCAAGGTTCTCGACCAAGGATTCTCAACGCTTGTCGCCGACCTTGAAGAGCGCGGTCTGCTTGAGTCCACTCTGGTCGTGATCGCCACTGAGTTCGGACGGACTCCTCGAATCGTGACCGAGCACAGCAACGGTCGTGACCACCATCCTGCCTGTTTCTCCGCTGTCATGGCCGGAGGCGGGATCGCTGGAGGTCAGAAGTATGGTGAGTCCGACAAGAACGGAGCCCGAGTGGCCAAGGATCCGGTCACCATTCAAGACTTCAACGCAACCATCGCCTACTCGCTGGGGATCGACCACGCCCAAGTGGTCAGTTCACCAAGCGGACGTCCGTTCCGGATGGGTGGTGCGGAAGCCGAGCTTGGCAACCCCATCAAGTCGATCTTCGGATAAAGCTTCCCATTCCAAAACTTTCAAACAGCACCCTGGAAACGGGGTGCTGTTTTTTATCGGCGGGCTTTTCGGGGCCAGGTGAAGTCATCTCCGCTATACGGCTTTTGATCAGGTCCCGCAGAGCGGAGTTCGAGGAGTTTCTGAGAGATGGGGTGGACGATGATCGGAGAACCCCAGCGATCGATCAGTTGGCCCTCTTCGTTGAGGGCCGAAGATTTTGAGCCGAGATATGGCTCGCCATAGGCATTCTTTCCCTGCAGGAAAAGGACGAGGTCTTCGTTGGTGGCATATTCGCTGGTGTCGCGGTTTTTGACGAGGAGAAAGACACTATCTACAAAGCGACCGAGCATCTCCAGGTCCTCTTTGCCTGATGACTCTTCGGTTCCATAATCTTTAAGTGCTTTGTCGCCGGGAAGAGGTTTTTGAGGAGGGGAAGGTTCCGGTTGCAGATCCTCCGGGCCAGTATAAGCCGGAGGAATCGGTGCGACATCTTTCGGTTTCTTCTGAAGAATCCAGAAGAAAATCAGGGCGACCAAAAGGGCAAGGCTGGCGGGAATCGCTTTATTCATCAACCGATTCAGGAAGCGTCCGGTTTGACGTAGGCGTTGGGCTTGAGGAAGCCAATCGGAAGTGTGCTGGGGTCGGCGGGGTCGGCATCGGAGATCTCGTAGAAGTTGTCGAGGTTGGGCAGGACCTGTTCGAAGTTGGCGGCTCCATCCAGCCCGAACCACAGGAGAAGTTCCGCGAAGAGTTGATCCACCGAGGTCGTCGGTAGGATGCGTCCACCTCGCCCGACATCATCGGGGGAATCAAGAGCGAGACTGGGGTATTGACCCAGGACTTGCCCTCCGCCGACTGGTCCGCCCATGACGAATTGATTGCCGCCCCAGGCGTGGTCGGACCCCGAACCATTGGAGCGAAGGGTGCGGGCGAAGTCCGAGGCCGAGAAGGTGAGAACGGAATCGGTGAGGCCCAGATTGTCGATTCCTTGCTGGAAGGCTGCAAGGGCTGGTGAGAGATCGCTGAGCATTTCGTATTGAGGTGCGATGAGCTCGGAGTGATGGTCCCATCCGCCGCGCGAGACAAAGAGGGTTTGTCGGCGGAGGTTGAGTTTCTCCCGGAGAGAGACCGTCTTCAGGGCGGCGAGGAGGTTTCTTCCGATTCCGGTGTCGGGGAAGGTGACTCCCGCGAAGTTGGAAGCCAAGGCGTCAAACTCGGTTTGAATGAACTCCTGCTGCTCCAGACTTTCAGTGGTGAGCTCGGCAAAAGCCTTTTCCATCAGGTTGGCATATTCCTGTTCCATCAGGGATTTCAGGGCGAGGTTTTTGACAGCGCTTGGGTGGTCTCCACTGCTTCGCTGGGAGAATGTCAGCGCGCCGTTGCTCGTCATGACAAATTGCTGGGTGTTGCGCCCGACCTGAAAAATGTTGTTGCCGGCAAATGAAATACTCATCGATGACAAGGCTCCCGCATTGCAATCGGCATGAAGAATATCGGCGACCCTTCCTGCCCAGCCCGTGAGGTTGATGTCTCCGCGGGGGAGGGAGGTCTGCCATTGCTCGGTCTGATCACTATGGGAAAAGAGCGAACGGGGAAGTGGTACCGACTTGGACTTGTATTCCGCCATCGAGGTCGGCTGAACCAAGGTTCCGATATTGGAAATGAAGGAGAGCTTTCGATTGTTGGCGTCGCCAGCCAATCCGTTGAAAAGCTCCTGTATGTCTGAAGTGGCCGGGTTGAGGCCATAGTCCAGCCCATCCCCTCCGGCCGCCTGGCTCAACGGAAGGAGCTCGGCATTCGAGAGGGCCAGATTGGTCCGGGCCGTGGAATACTCCGCGTAGCGGGTGGCATCGCGGGGCGTCAGGAGATTGTAGGAGTCGATTCCTCCGTGAAGAAAGAGGCAGACCAGCGATTTGTGATCGTTGCCTGGCCCCAGCCCGGCGGCAACGGCGTTGTTGGCCATCTTGAGGTTCAACAAGGTGGACATCACGGAGGTGGAGCCGAGGGCAGCACAGGCGCTTTCCCCGAGGAAACCCCGACGAGACAGATTCTTGTATGCGGACATGGTTTTGATTCAGGTTCGGGGTTAGCGTTGGACGGTTCCTTCTGGTGACATGAGGCCCAGATAAACAGCGAGTTTAACGACCTCGACCGGATCGGAAGTTGCGGTATCGGCGAGGCTCGATTGGATTTGAGAGCGGGTCTGTGCGCTCATTTGCCCTGAGCAAATGACGATGTTGATGTAGTCGAGCAAAGTCTTTGGATCCTCCAGATAGGGCATGAAATCCCCGTAGTCCGGAGTGAACTGATAACTGCTCCCTCGTTCGAATCCTTCATCGGCAATTTCCCAAAAGCGGTTGGCCGAGGACACGGTGGTGTAGGAATTGGTGATTTCGAGGGCGGGCGCGTCGAGCCCCGCGTTGTCAAGGGTTCCCGGCGGGGTGTAATCAGGTCTGAAGAAGTTGAAGACCGTTGGAGAGAACAAGGGCATTTGAAGGGTGTCTTCGTAGTATCCTCCGGTGTCCCACCACAGAACGTTCTTATCGCGGTTGAGGTGAGTGAGTCGGGCCAGGTGCATCGTGCGCAAAACAGGCTCGCGGAAGATTCCGAATTTGGGCGAAGCGGCGACGGAGGGGTCGCGGGCTTCAGGATCCATCAGGATGGCTTTGATCAAGGCCCCGAGATCCCCACGGACTCCACTGCCGTTGTCGGAAAAAACTGCTGACATTCTGGTCACGTATCCGGGAGAGGGATTGCTGGTGACAAGGAATTGGATGAGGGCCTTTGAGATGAAGGGGGCGCAACTCTCATGATCCACGAGATGGCGGATGGTATCCCGGATATCCTGCATGCCATTCTCCCTGGTGGGGGCGCGCGCCGGAAGGGTGAAGCCGTTCAGCAGGGTCTTGGCACCGAAATCGTGGTAGTCGGAATGAAGTTCCATTGGAGCGAGGTGCTCTTCATCTTGTCCGGTGCGATAGCCCCAGTCATTGCCGGCAAACCAAAGGCCGGTGAAGACGCGGGCGAATTCGGTGATGTCGTCGTTGGTATAGGTCTGGATGAATTCGCCGTCCGAATCGGCTTTCCGGGTCCCGTCCTGATTCAATTCCCAGAGACCGATGGAGAAGAGCTGCATCACTTCCCGGGCGTAGTTTTCGTCGGGGAATCGATTGATTTCAGGAGCGGGTGGTTGGTTGCCCACGTGGGACAGGTAACGGCCCATATTGGCATCGAGGGTCACCCCGAGAAGGATGTCGTAGTAGTTGCCGAAGGCGTTGTCGACGAGTCGGTCATAGTATCGCGCAAGCGCATTGATGTTTTGGTCGATCGAGCTGTCCTGCCTCGAGATCACAAGGATTTGGGAAAGGGCAAAGGCGACCCGCTGGCGGAGTTGGTCGGGGCCGGAAATGGCGGCCCGGGCGAAGCTGGTCTGAAGGTTTTCTTCTTCGACGTAAGTTTCGTCGTCGTCATAACGATAGGTCAGGTCGAGTTGGGGGCCATTCAGGTCCGCCTGAATTTCACGGATATAGTCTTCGTGATGAGTAGGAGGTTGATTGTTGATCTGATCGTCGATCCAGTTTTCCAGGCCCATTGCCTGGACCTTCTGGATATCAGTCATGGTGGGGCCGAAGGTGGCCTGCATCAAGAGGCGGGCGGCGTCAGTCCTGGTGGGAGCCATGGGGTTGCCTCCGCTTCCAAGAGAGTCGCGGTTGGCGAACTGCTCCAGAAAGAGGGCGAAATCTCCATCAATGGAAGTATCCGCGATTCCGTCGCCATTGCTGTCGTATGGGACCGGCCGGGCCAGGGAGTTTGCATTTACGATCGAGGAGCCCATGACGCTTTCGTCCCAATCGCTCAAGCCATCGGAATCGGTGTCTCGTTCAAAGACCCGGACCCGGAAGAATTCTTGCTGGAGGTCGAAAGTGATTCCAACTTCATAATTGTCACCCATTGGGGTGGGGGTGAGTCCGGATGGCTGGAAGTTGGTCAGCGACGTTCCGGATTGCAGCTGTTGGTTTTTCAGCGCGAGCCTGGGGTAGACCAGATTGACCGATCCAGGAATGCCGGTGGGCTTACAGCGAATGCGGAATCCCGATGAGGCGTCGAAGGGATCTGTTCCAAGAGAAGCTTCGTCGCCGTTGCTCAAGCCGTCTTTGTCCGCGTCCAAATCGGGGTCGAGACCGGCGGCGCGGAAACGAGACTCCCAAAGGTCGGACATTCCGTTGCTGTTCAGATCAACTCCGCCTGATGGAAGGGACGAGAAGAGAGGAGGCTTTGAATCTTTGGAGGTGGGATCGCTGAACTGATGCGCCTCGTCGAAATCAGAGACCCCGTCGTTGTCCGAATCCGCTTGATCGGGTGCACTTCCGAGGATGGCCTCTTCCACGTTGGTGAGTCCGTCGGAATCGCCATCGAGAGCGGCATCGGCGGCGTCGTTGGGATTGAGGCCGTATTGAATTTCATAGGCATCCGACATCCCGTCGTTGTCGGCATCGGCGCAATGCTGGAGGCCGTTGAGTTGGCCGACGAGAGTACTCGTTCTGAAGATCTGAAACCCGTGGCCCAGGACGAAATAGGACTGCCCCGGCGTATTGCCCTCTCCCCAGACTGCCGACTGGTCTGCAATGCTCGCGGCGGCGTCGCACTCGTCAATGGTGAAGCTGGTCACCGTGGTCCCCGTTCGTTGGTTGATGATGGAGTAGACCAGGGTCCAGTTTTGTGTCGGGTTCCCGTTATCGCTTGCGACAAGAAGGAAGGTCAGTGGGTCCGAGGTGTCACAGCTTCCGCAACCGGTAAAGCCAAGGGCCTGGGTCAAGTCAGTGCCGGTGTCGTTCCGGGTGATCGATCCGCCATTGCGCCCGAAGGCTCCTGTCCTGCTGGAGCGGACCTCGGGGGTCATCCTTCCACTTCGTCTTGTAATTCGCATACGCAGGGCTGTATCGGTGCCGGTCGTGACGTTGCTCACCCGCCAGTCGATGAAGTCCCGGTTGGTGCCGCTATCGCTTTCGATGGCATCACCATGGTCCTTGACGAACTGAATGTCCGTCATTTCCCAGCGGAGTTCGGTTGCCGAGGGAAAGGTGGGAACGGGCAGTTCGGCAAAAGCAGCATCAGCGGGGTCGGCAAAGTGATCACGTTCGTCCTTGTCATTCAGACCGTCGGAATCGGTATCGACCAGCGTCGGGTCACTGGGCAGTGGGTGATTGAGTTCGTCGAAGTCGGAAAGCCCGTCGTTGTCGCTGTCGGGGTCATTCGCTGCGGTTCCCGCGGCCACCTCCTGGGCGTCGTCCAACCCGTCGCCATCGGTGTCGGCCAGATGCGGGTTCCCGCCGGCGTTGAACTCGGCCAGCCAGTCGAGTCCGTCACCGTCGGGATCGGGCAAGGACGCCGGCGTCATGGCGTATTGGTGTTCCCAGGAGTCGGCGATATTGTTGTTGTTGGCGTCTGTGCCGGTATCGACGATCTGGGTGGCGGCAATGCCCGACGTCCCGTCGGTGCGGAAGAGTTCAAGAGAGAAATTGCGTGCGGTTTGTGCGGGGATGCGGATGACGTTGGCCAGAGGAGCCGCGATGCCTCCGGTCGGTTGATAGGGTAGGAAGGACTGATCTCCCCCGGTGGCCTGGGTGCGCACGGTGATGTCGTTGAGGAAGTTGCCATTTAGGCGAAGAGTTGCCACCGGTCCTCGGTAGCTGGCCGAGAGGTAGACGTAGATATCATATGTTCCGAATGAGGCCGGAATGTTGGCCATGTCGAATGTTGCGGGAAAAGTGGAATCGTTGGCCAGGTAGCCGTTGAAAATGGCCGCTTCCCTGATTCCGCCGGCATCGTTGGTCCGCACGCCATCGTGGCTGAAGGAAATGGTTGTGGTCGTGGCGTCGCCGTTGGAGTCCACCAAGGTTCCGGCGGTGGGAGTGGAAATGTCGGAGGTGTCACCTGTGAGGAGGGGATCTCCGCTGGAGACGCCATAGTCACGCAGGAGATCCGATTGGTTCCAGTGAATCTGGGGAACGTATCCGTTCGGATAGACGTCCGGCCAGATTCCAAGATCCGGATGATCGTCCGTCCGGAAATTGATCCCAATCGCACCCTTCCAGGTTGGCGGTGTGCTGTTGTTGTCGCCGGGATCATATCCGGTCTGAACTTCCCAGCCGTCTGGAGCTCCATCCGAATCGGTATCGACCAGAGTGGGATTGGAATCTCTTTCCTCTCCGTCGAGGAGACCATCGTCATCACTGTCGGGGTCAAGAGGATCAGATGTCGTTTCCTCGTTGTCGGGAAGGCCGTCGTGGTCGGTGTCGGCCAGACGAGGATTGGTTCCTTTCTGGAACTCGCCAAGATTGGTGAGGAAGTCGCCATCGGGATCCTCGCCGGCGTCCGCAGGATTGGCATCGGACAAAAGGTGGGCTCTCTCCCAATGGAGGGGGAGGCCGTCGCTGTCGTCATCACGCAGCGCATCGGGGTCGAGCTCGACCGTCAATTGATCGAAAGTTACATAGGAATTGGTCGTCCCGCCAGTGCGGGCGATTTCCATTTGGTTGGCACCAGCGACCAAATTGAGATTGGTGGTGGGAAATTCCGCCGGGACCTCGGTGTAGGCGCCGAACGGCCCACTGGTGAAAGCCAGTTGCCCGTTGACGGAAATCGAGATGATGTTCTCGACCGCTCCGCCATTGTTGTTGCCCGAACGGACAAAGTCGGAAATGACCCGCATGAGACCGGTCGAGGTGGCCTGCTGGGCGGTGAGGGTGAAGTAGATGACGTTGCGGTCATCGGTATTGGCAAAATCTCGTTCAAAATTCGAGACCGGCTCGTCGGCGGCCACCACTCCGATGGGAGCAGGATAGGTTCCGGCGAGGTAATAATGGTCATCGGCGACAGTAGCACTTCCGGGGGAGGGATCGAGATTTGCGTTGTCATTCGCAAACTCGCCGTAAGAGCCGTCGTTGTCTCCGATAACGAACAACGGGGCAAAGGAGGCCCGGACGATTAAGGTCGTCAGGCCCAATACGGGGATTACTTTCATGTGTGTGTGAAACGATAAGATTGAATATCGAGGGAGCTTGGACAAGAAAGAAAGTTCAACTAGTTTGCGGCGTGGACTTTCAACTCGCCAGTGACTTTTCCCCTAAAGGGGACCAGCAACAGGCTATCGACAAGCTGGTGAAATCGATTGAGGCGGGCAACAGGCATCAGACGCTTCTCGGGGTAACGGGGTCCGGAAAGACCTTCTCGATGGCCAATATCATCGAGCGGATCCAGAAGCCCACGCTCATCATGAGCCACAACAAGACGCTTGCGGCCCAGCTCTATTCCGAGTTCAAGGCCTTCTTCCCGGAGAATGCGGTGGAGTATTTCGTGTCTTACTTCGATTACTATCAACCCGAAGCCTACATCCCGCGCTCGGATACCTACATTGAAAAGGACTCCTCGGTGAATGAAGAGATCGAGCGCCTTCGTCTCAGCACGATGGGCTCACTGATCACCCGCGACGATGTCATCGTGGTGGCCAGCGTCAGCTGCATTTATGGTCTGGGTGATCCTGACGAATACAAGGACATGATGTTCGGGGTGCAACAGGGACAGGAGATTGCCCGCGACGATTTTCTGGGAGCCTTGGTGAACCTTCTTTTTGAACGAAATGACATCGCCTTTCAGCGTGGCCACTTCCGGGTCCGGGGCGATGTTGTGGAAGTCCGTCCCGCTTATCTTGAAGACACCGCGATCCGTGTGGAATTCTTCGGTGATGAGATCGACCGTATCACATCCATCGATACCATGAGCGGTCATGTCATCGATGAAATGACGCATTACGTCTTCTTTCCGGCCAAGCAGTTTGTCAGTTCGCGTGAAAAGCTGAACCAGGCCATGCGGGCCATCCGGCAGGAACTCGATGACAGGATCGCGTGGTTTGAAAAGAATGATAAATTGATCGAAGCCCAGCGGCTCCGCATGCGAACCGAGTATGATCTCGAGATGATGCAGGAGATGGGCTTCTGTCAGGGCATCGAAAACTATTCGCGTCACATTACCGGTAGAAAACCAGGCGAGCGACCCTATACCTTGCTCGATTTCTTTCCCGAAGACTACCTGCTTCTCGCCGATGAAAGTCATGTGACGCTTCCTCAGGTTCGGGGGATGTATGAAGGCGACCGGAGTCGGAAGTCCGTCTTGGTGGATCATGGCTTTCGTTTACCCAGCGCGATGGACAACCGCCCTCTGCGCTTTGATGAATACATGCAGATGACCAAACAGCGGGTGTATGTCAGTGCCACGCCTGCGGCCTTTGAAATCGTCAACTCGCGTCCCGACAACCGGACATACATTCCGCTGAAGACCCGAAACGAAGCAGACTTTGATCCCACCTTTGCCAAGCGCCTCAAGGTGAGCGCGAGTGCGACATCCGAAGACGTCGAGGACTTCGATGTCTCCCGCACCGGTGGTCAACTGGTGGTGGAGCAAATCATTCGCCCGACCGGTTTGCTAGATCCCGTCCTGACCCTTAAGCCACTCAAGGCCCAGATCGATGATACCATCGAGCTCTGCCAGCAACGGGTTGAGAAAGGGGAGCGGGTCCTGATCACCACCTTGACCAAGAAGACGGCCGAAGACCTCACCGAATATCTTCAGGGCGTGAATCTCAAGGTGCGCTACATTCATGCCGACGTTGACGCCATCGAGCGGGTGGAGATTCTCCGGGCCTTGCGGGCGGCCGAGTTTGATATTCTGGTCGGGATCAATCTCCTCAGAGAGGGGCTCGATCTTCCCGAAGTGTCGCTGGTCTGCATTCTCGATGCCGACAAGGAAGGTTTTCTTCGCAACGAAACGAGTCTCATCCAGACCGCGGGTCGTGCGGCCCGACATGTCAATGGCGAGTGTGTGCTCTTCTGCGATGAAGTCACCGAGTCCATCCAATGCCTTCTCGATGTCACCGAGTATCGCCGTTCGGTGCAAAAGGCTTACAACGAGGAGCACGGAATCACACCGCAAAGTGTGAAGCGGGCGGTCCAGCAGAGTCTTCACGAACGCGAGGAGAGCGCCAAGGAAGCCCGGCAGGTCAACACCTCGTTGGTGGCTGAGGATGACATGGTTTACAATGCCGTCGAAGTCATCCGCGAGCTTGAGGAGGAAATGCAGTCGGCATCCTCGCAACTAGAATTCGAGAAGGCCGCTCATCTACGCGACCAGATCAAGGAGTTACGAAAGAGGGCCGGGCTCGATGAACAAGGTCGGGATCCTTCCAAACCGAAGTCCTACAAGTTTGCCAAAAAGCGGGGGCGGAAGTAGCGGTCGTTGTTGACGAAAAAAGCGCCCGCCTCGAAAGGCGGACGCTTGCAGTTTTCAAAGGGTCGTTAACTTACTTGCACTCGCAGTCTTCGCAGCAGTTGGGGCAATCGACACAGACTTCGCAAGAGCACTTGTCAGTGCATCCGCAAGCCTCGGCCTGGACCGTCAGCTGGGAAGGAGAAGCGAATCCGGAAAGCGCGACCACAAAAGTGGCGATCAAAGCATTCATGGTATTTCTTCATTCCTCGGGTTGAAACATTCGGGCTACGAATCGGCCGATGGGCCGGTTCCTGTCTCGCATGTCGTCAAACCCTGTCGCGGCGGTGGCGAAGGTGGAGCTTCGTTCAGTTGCTCGAATTCCGGACCGAGGTCCGGCGAGAAAATCATGGCGCCACTTGTTCCCAACATGAGTGGCAAGGGGGGAAGGATTCCCAAAACGGGAGATGGTGGAACCGAGCGGGTCGGGCAACCGAGGCATTCACAGTCGTGATCCTGGCAAGGAGTCCGTGAGGATTCCCGGGGAGGTTCCTCCTCGCTGCAACAGGAGGGCTGGGGTCTTTCCTGCTCCTGCTTGATCACAAGACAGTGGGCGCAGGGCTCTTCTCCGGCAATGACCGGCAAGGCGAAAGCCGGCACAATCAATCCCAGCGAGAGCAAGAGCGCCATCGTGGTTTGAGTGAAAATCCGGACAAGCTTACGCATGGTCTTGTGGATAAGATACCCGAAGCTGGAAAATTATTCCCGATTTTTTTGGCTCATTTCGAGCCCCCTTGTGAATTCATAGTCTTATAGAGGGGCATCTCTGAAAGAGGATTTTGAATCGTTTCGGTGAGTGTTTGGTATCGGTTGAAGAGGTCGACTTGGCGGGCTCGCTCAGGACCCCTGATCCCAAGTATCAAACTTGTCGGACCAATCTCTTTTTGGTAGTAGTTTCTGCCATGCACGCGAAGATCTTTGCTTTGTCAGCGATGTTGGCCGTTCCCTCGGTTTCCTGGGGTCAGTTTTGGTTGGATTTTAACAGTAATCAGGGCGGTGGAGGCACGCCGGTTTTTGAGGATCCAACTGATCCCGCGAATGCCGCCTTCCAGGAAGAAGGGTTTCTCTGTTACCACGCCCTTCATGAGAACATCGACAGTTTTCTGCCGGCGACTTACAGCGTTGATTGGGCTCAGACGGGCGTCTCCGAAGTGACGATGACGCCAGAGTGGCCGAATACCGAGGCCAATACCGTGCGTCAGTCGATCGGGCGGAGCCAAGGGCAGGCTGATACCTGGCTGGGGCAGAATGTGAATCTTCTCCGCGATTGGATTGGTGCGGACAGCCGGACAGGAAACGTTGGAAATGGAGCTTGGGATGGAACGACGGGAACGCCGACCTATTTCCAGTTGCGCTTTGCCGACCTGCCACAGGCCACTTATGAAATGACGGCTTTCTTCCACGACGTGGAACACATGATGGCTGAGTTCTCGCTCGAGGTTTCGACGGACGGCGGGGAAACTTTCGCTGATCCCATTCTGGGTCAGATGACCAACAGTCTCTCCGGAGGAAATCCGTCTGAAAACGAAGTGCTCCCGGGAGAGGAACCCAATGTGGCCGAGGGTGACCCGGCCGAATTGAGTTCGACCCAGGTCTTCACCTTTGACGCAGTGGCCGATCAGGAAGTGGTTCTTCGTTTTGCGCCGTTTGGGAATGGGGTCAATGTCCACACCGAGTTTGTCGGCCTCAATGGATTCAAGATGGAGCAGGGGGATGCTTCCAGCTCTCTTGGATTGGCCATTACCAAGGTGGATCGCAATCCGGACACCGGGGAGGTTGAGCTGACCTGGAATTCCAAGGAAGGGAAAACCTACGCGATTCGCTCAGTCGATGTTCTCACCGGCGATCCCGGGAGCTGGCCTGTTCTGACGACGGGAGTGGCCAGCGGAGGAGAGCAGACGAGCTACACCGACACCACCGCCGAAGAGATCGGTGAAAGATACTACGTTGTGGAGGAACTTTAGGAGGGTGATCGCTCGACAATGGGCCGTCGGCGATTGTGTCGACGGCTTTGCTGATTCCTGGCCTACCGGAGCCTTACTCAGCCGGTTTGATGATGTTGAGGGTGAGAGCTTTGCCGTTGAGTTTGCTCAAGGTGACGGCTTTCCCCTCGGTGAGTTTGGCGGATCCCGAGAGGGAGATATCGCGGTATTCAATGTTTCTGGAGGTCGAGCCATCAGGTCGTGTCATGGTATTTGAGACGATGGGAATACGGGCGCCGATATTGTAGTCGACTTGATACTTGTCGGGGGCGGTTAGAACGACAATTGATTCAAAAGTAATCACGACGGGTGGTTCCTTCTTTTCGGAAGCCGGGATGATGAGATCGGTGGTGAACCGGGGGCCGACTCAGGTGAGTTCCATGTCGAGAACGACAAAGCTCTGAAAGTCGCCCTTGAGTTGGAGGGTGATGTTTTCGTTGATGGGATTGGTTGCGGCGGTCACTTGGGCTGGTTTGGAGACAGTGCGAGACGGGACTGTTTTGAGGGGAACCGGAGAACGGCTGACGCGGGATCGACTGGCGGAGTTCTGGGCCAGCGATGTGGCGGGGAGGAGAATGGAGGCGAAGAGAATGAGGAATGGTTTCATGTCAGGGAAAGCCGGGGTGTTGATCGGCTGTGAGGGAAAACGCCTGTGGGCGTTTTTTTGTCTGTTGATCTGGTTTTGTGATTCGAATGAAGATTGGATGGAGGGCGTGAATCGTCGATCGATGATGGGTTTGTTAGGGAGGCTTGGCCTTGTTGAGTCAGGAAACTTTTTCTTGCGAATCGGGGAGGAGTCGATGAGCAATGTGGGGAAGTTGACTGTTCGATGAACGTGATCAAAAGAGTATCGGGATTGATGGCGGTGGCAGGCTTGCTTGCCGGATTAACTGCCTGCGGAGGAGACAAAGAAAAGGAGGAGAAAGTCGACTACGAGGACCAAGTCGAGGAGTTGGTAGCCTCCGAGGAATGGATTGAATTGATGGGCGGACATCTCAACAAGCAGGTGAAAATTCTGTCGGTGCTGTCCGGAACGAAAGGCCCTTGGGTCGCTGAACTGTCAGGCCCTCCGGGATCAGGGCGGGAGGCGGCAGGAATCCGGTGGATTGATTTTCGATATGGCGAGGGCGGGGAACGCTTCCCTGGATTTGCGGGCGGCGATTTGGTGGAGGTGATGCAGGCCAAGTATGGTTTTCGTAGTGGTGAGTTCGTCGGAGGGGAACGGACGCGGTTCAGGGCGAGAGTGGAATTTTCCGCCAAGGGAAAATTAGAGAGCGGCGAAGCAAGTTGGTTCCAGAGCGAGCAGGTGATCGAGTGGATTTTGAAGGACGGCGGAACGTTGCCGGAGCCCGCAAATGACTATTTGATCGAGCCCGGGGAGTGGGAAGTGGCGGACTGGCGGATGACAAAGGCTCGCCTGACAATGTCAGAGCGACCTCTGTTCCGAGAAGTGACGACCGAAGTTCTACAGGCGGAGGATTTGGCAAAGATCGAGTCCACCGGCCACGCAGCTCATTTAAAGCAGTTGTTTTCAGGAGGAGAGATCATGTTGCCGGCCCGCTACGGACGTTTTTTTACGACTGATGCCACGGCCCAGCATCCGGGGCTTTCCGTCGTCGACATTGACAACGATGGGCGGGACGATCTCTATGTCTGCGTCCGTTGGGGAAGAAACCTTCTGTTTCGGGATCGGGGCGATGGCACCTTCGAGGAGGTGGCGGAAGAGTATGGTCTGGATCTCGAAGGACTCAGTGCTTGTTCGATCTTTGCCGACTTTGACAACGATGGAGACCAGGACGTGGTGATCGGGCGTTCGTTGGAGAGGAGTCTGTATTTGCGGAACGAAGGGGGACGGTTTGTTGATGTTTCAGAAAGTCATGTGGATGTCGAATTGCCTTATCTCACCACTTCGTTGGCGGCGGCCGACTACAATGGCGATGGCTTGTTGGACCTGTATCTGTCCACCTATGGATTTGCGATCCGGCAGCCCCGGGATCAGGTGGCAAAAGCGTTTTTGCAGAATGAAGATCCTAAGGAAGTGACGGAACGGTTTGTTTCACCAGGAAAGGTCGAGCCCTATCTCAACCTGCCGGGGCCTCCTAATGTCTTGTTGGTGAATACGGGAGAGGGGCGTTTTGAGCGCTCGCCTTTGAGCGGGCAGGTGGCGGTCTGGCATGAGACCTTGCAGTCGACCTGGGCGGACTACGATGGCGACGGAGATCAGGATCTTTATGTCTGCAACGACTTCGCTCCGGACCGCTTGTTCCGGAACGACGGAGGGAAGGCTTTCGTCGATGTGACTTCATCGGAAGGCCACGCGCGAATGAGAGGGTTTGGGATGGGAGCGTCCTTTGGTGACTTCGACAACGATCTTGATCTCGATCTTTATGTCTCAAACATGTTTAGCAAGGCCGGGCTTCGGATCATCGACCGGGTGGGAATGGAGGACGAGCGGTTTCGTTGGTCGGCCGAAGGGAATCTCCTGTTTGCCAACGAGGAGGGGCGCTTCCGGTTTTTGTCGGGCGTGGGGAGTCCACATGCGGTGGTGGCCCGGGCGGATTGGTCGTGGGGCGGTCAGTTTTGCGACTTTGACAACGACGGGTTTCTCGACCTGTATGTACCCAACGGATACTTCACTGCTCCGGAGGGCTTTGCGGGAGACGAGGACTTGTGAAGTTGCTACTGGCGCTCGGTCGTGCGCTCGGACAAGCAACTAAATCCACGATTCGTTGGATCGGAACGATGGACTCATGATCGGGGACCTGGCGGACAGGTGACCAATGTCATTCGGAATCCTGATGGTTCCGAAAATGTCTGGACGGCCTTCTCCCATAGCGGGAAGGAACGGAACCAGATGTTCATGAACCAGGGGGGCGGGGGATTTGCCAATGTCTCGGGGGTGAGCGGGACCGACAGTGTGCTGGATGGGAGAAGTTTTGTGATTTGGGATTTCAACCGGGACGGAAAGTCTGATCTGGCGGTGGTCAATGCGAACGGGAGTCTCTTGCAGGTTTTTCGAAACCAGTCGCCGGAGAAGCACGGAGTGGTGGGCATTCGTCTGGAAGGGACGAAATCGAATCGGGATGCCATCGGCGCGCGGATCGAAGTGACCACCGATCGAGGAACCATCATGAGGGTGCTCTCCTGTGGGGAGGGATTTGCGGCTCAGAACAGCCGGACGATCTTGTTCGGACTGGGGAAGAGCAACCGGATCGAGAAGGTGATCGTGACCTGGCCATCGGGGCGGAAGAGCGAGTTTGACGGCGTTGATTCCGGTGATCTGGCAATTGTTCGGGAAGGTCGGGATACGGTTGACATCAAAAGGATGCAAAATTAGTCAATCTTTCGCTTGTCGGGTCAAAATTGTGTGCCTATTTGTTGCGTTGAATTGCACAACCTCCAGAAATAGTGAACAAACTTAATGCAACAATGTTGTCCCTTGGGACAGTGGCCCTGACGGCTCCGGTCGCGATGGGTGCCGGGGTGTTGGTCGATCCGGGATTCGAGGATCCTTTGGTCGACAACGGATCCGGAGTCGGAAAGTGGCAGCCCTTCGCCGCTGCCCCAGCGACAAGTGTGACCACGACTGCCAACCCTCGGACTGGGTCCAATAGTCTTGAACTAGCGATGAACGGAACATCGAATCTCTTCGCGGGGGTTTTTCAGGATGTCAACGTGATGGCTGGTGAAGAGATTACCTTTGCTGGTTTCCACGCGGCCGTCGACAATTCGCCGAGTGGAATTGAGATCCGCATCGAGTGGCGCGACTCGGTGGGAGATACCGAGATCAGCAGGACCGGAAACTTGGTGTTTTCTCCGGGAACGGACTATGAGCCGTTTTCTTTGACCGACACGACACCGGCTGGTGCCGATACCGCCCGGGTGGTGTATGCAGTGCAGAGTTTCGGCGGTGCAGTCAATTCCTCGGTCAATGTCGATGATGTTTCAGTCACCGGTATTCCCGAACCCAGCAGCACAATGCTTGCTGGTCTCAGTCTTTTGGGTCTCCTTGCGACACGCAAACGCTAGGCGTCCCCCCAGGACGCAGCACATAGCAACAATAACTAAAAAGCGGTGGCTTCCAATGGGAGCCGCCGCTTTTTTATGGCGTTGAGAAGAGCTCGAGGGTGACAACGTTTCGCAAAAGAAAGCGCCTCCGGATCGAAATCCGGAGGCGCCTTGAGAGGGATCGGTAGTGTGAGGCCTTACTGGCCGGGCACCTTGTGAATGGTGCTGTGGATCACGCCAATGAGTTCATCGCCATCGGTTGACTCGAGGTCGTAGTCAATCTTGAGTTGCTGCGACGGTTTGTGGTTCTCAAGGGTGATGAGCACGGACTTCTTGTCTCCAAGAAGCTGTGCTGCGAGGACCTTGACCTTGTCGCGCTTGCGATGGCCTTTGGATTCCTTGGCTTCGGCGTTCTTTTCGGCAGCTTCGTCGGGATTGTCGATCGAAAATTCGCCGGAACCGTATTGTTTGCTGCGGATATACTTCCAACGTTCCACCGTGAAAGAGGTGGGATCGGATGCGAGCTCGTCGTCCAGTTCGACTGCGAAGGTCAGCTTGACCCCTTCGGGAGTCACCTCCATGCCGTTCGGGATGGGGCTGGTGACTTCTTCATTGCGGTGGATCCGCTGAAGTCCGGCTTCGGTGGAAGCATTGGTCTGCCAGCCGCGGAAACCGACGACGAACATCGAGCCGTCGTCATGGAAGACCGCGCGTTGTGCGGATGAGGAGAGCTTCACGGGAAGCTTGGCCACACCGCCCTGGTAGAATCCGTCAGAGACCTTTTGGCGAAGAACGTGATAGATGGAGGACTGACCGTAGGAGAGGTGAATGAGCTCGCCTTCCTTAATGCCGATCTTGTTGTTCTTCGGGACCCAGATTTGGCCCCCACCCGAGTTGTCGACGGACATTGGGAGGTAGCAGAGGGGCTCGGTGAAGGGGGTTTCGTTGCCGTTGCGGGCATCTTCGGTTCCGAAGAACGGAGTGCCGCGCTCGGGCTCGAAGTAGTTGATCTTGCAGCGGGGCTGCCAGGTTCCTTCGTTTTCACCGGTGGTGATCTCGCCGTTGGGTCCAATGCCGATGCCGCCGGGAGCCCGGAGGCCGGTGCCGATGGTGTAGAGGCGGGAACCATCGGCGCTGATTTTCACGAAAGCGCCGTTGTGATCGAGGATCTTGTCGAATCCACGTCCGCCGGGACGGACGGGCGAAGCCTTGGCGAAGTAGAAGTTCCCTTCCTTGTCAGTTTCGAGACCGAACTGGAATTCGTGGAAGTTGTTGGTGAGAAGGACATCGTAATTGAAGACCTCGAACTTATCGGCTTCACCGTCGTTATTGAGGTCGTAGGTTTTCCAGATACCGTCACGTCCGGCGATGTGTGGAACGTCGTCGACGATCTTGAGTCCGAGGGGCTCGAAGAATCCGGTGGCGTAGCGCTTCCAGGTGAGTTTTTTGAATTCCTTGATTCCGGAGAGCAACCAGATGTCTCCGTCCCACGTGGAGAGGAGGGCCCGGTCACCATCGGAGAAGAAGTCGATGTCGCTCATGCGCACCTTGCTGTAGTAGGGGTTTCCACCCATTGCAGGAGGAAGGGGGATCTGGTCGACTAGCCAGGGGGCGTCCTTCTTGGTATCGAGCTTGGGCTCGACCTCGAAGCTTTCAGGCGAGATACCCTTGCCGCCTTCTCTGAGTGGTGAGAGGGCGATTGGATCGGGTGCTTCGGCGTCCTTGTTGTCGGCGTAGAGCAGAGTGATCTGGGTGGTCTTCGAAGAGGGATCGATGGTTAGCACGTAGCTGCCATTTTCGTTCTTCACCGAAGCGCTGCCGTCCTTGACCTTCAGCTTGATGTTGAAGTCGGAATAGCTCGAGGCATCGGCCAGGCGCACGGTCAGGGGTTTCTGATGGGCAGCCACTTCGAGGTGACGGACGATGCTGGTTTTTTGTTCGGCGAGATGGTCCAGGATGCGGGCATCGTGAACATTGTAGTCGAGGATCACCTTGTTGCCGTTGCGGTAGTATCCGTTGAGCGTGAGGTGGGAGAAATTGCCGTGTCCCTTGATGCGACGTTTGTCTTCAAAAGACCCGTCTGCGTCGGCCCAGACCGGTCCGTCGGAGACGGTGAAGAGGTAGGAGTCCTTGTTGAGGAACTGGTTGACCCGTCCGTGACCTCCACCCCAGGGGGTATTGATCAGGTTGGTGCCCTTGTCAGTGGCTGAGATCAGGCCGAGAGTTTCAAGATTGTAGAGGGCCTGCTTGTAAGGAATGGCGGAATAAGAAACCGAGAGTCCCTTGATGGCTGATTCCTTGCGCTCCTTGCCTTTGAACCAGTCCCCATAGGTCTGGAAGAAAGCGGGCCCGTGGTCAGCGATGCGATACCAGTCGCCCTTCTTACCGGGCTGGACCGGTTTGGCGGCCTTGGTGGGATCGGCGTTGGCAAAGTACTTGGTGAGGGTGGCGCGGGGAATTTCAAGCTCTTCGAAGGCTTCGAGCATGGTGTCGGACTCCAGCTCCTGAACTTTCACCCCACGGAATTGGACGGGCGAGTCCTTGTCGTGGTTTTGAAGGCCGATGTGACCTTTTTCATCTCCGCGTCCGGGGAAACATTCGAAGACGTTGACGAGACGACCATTGATGAAGACGGCGATCTGGTCTCCGGCGGTGATGATCTTGTAGTTGTTCCATTTGCCAATGTGGACTCCGGAGTCCGTGGCGGGCTGAATGTCGTAAATGGCGCCGATATTGAGTTTATCGGGCTTGGTTCCGTGGATCTGGATTTCGTAGCCCTGTTTGACGGCCACCCACGGATCGTTCCCAGGATCGGGGAAGCGGACGAAGACGCCGGCGTTGTCCTGTTCATCGGTGGGCATGAACTGGAGTTCGAAGACGGCGTTGGAGAATTCCTTTCCGCTATACCACCAGAGGCCCATGCCGCCCTTGGCCGTAGCGATGGAATCCTTGAGTTCGAAGGAACCGGGACCGGATTGTTTCCAGTCTTTGGCGTCGTTGAGGAGAATGTGGTAGGGTTCGGCTGCGTGGAGGCCGGCGACCAGCAGGGGTAGAAGCGAGAAGCGTTTCATTGTGATTGATGAGATGGAATCTTTTTGGAGAAAAAGAACAGAATTCTTTTTACGCGAGGCGTCAAACTGCTTTGTCAGCTTTTCCCCGGAAAAACGGTCTGCTGGAAGGCAAATGAACAGCGTTTGATTTTTCAGACTGGTCAAGAATCCGTGGCGCCTCTAGCTTCGCCGTCCGCTCCCCGGGCAGTCGCTGGTTTTCGCAAGGAAACTGGAGGAAAGTCCGGACACTACAGAGCAGTGTGCCTCGTGAAAGCGAGGGACGGTGGTTCGTGAGGGCCGCCGGACAGATAGTGCCGCAGAAAACAAACCGCCTTCTCAGGAAGGTAAGGGTGAAAAGGTGGGGTAAGAGCCCACCGCGCCGAGGGTGACCGAGGTGGCAGGGTAAACCTCTCACAGTGCAAGACAGAACAGGGGAAGGGTGGCTCGCCCGTCGGATCCCCGGGTAATAGTCGCAAAGATAAATGGCTGCTGAAGTCCACAGAGGGTGGATGGAACAGAATCCGGCTTACAGGGGAGCGGCCGATTTTTTCAGGGGCGAAAGATGAGGAAATTGACAGTGATTTGACCCGAAAGGGAGACGGAGGAGTGATGATGAAGACGATTCGGCGGAGGTCCCCCGGATTCTCAACATAGAAACTACCGAATGATGAAAATGATCCCGCTCTTGTTGGTTGGTTTTGCGACATTGTCCCCCGTGAGGTCACAGGAAGTGGTTCACCGGGCCAAAATCCTGAGTTTGGCCGGCGAACTGCAGCAGACGCCCGAATTCCAGTTCAGTGGCCCGAAAAAGAAGGCGACGAAGCCACGGTCCTGGCTGGAAATCGAGGCCGAAGTCGAAGTGGAAACGAAGGCTCCTTCCGGATTCATTCCCGAATTAACGGCACAGTGGTTCGCCGTAGTCCTCGATCAGGCCGGCGGGAAACCAGTGAGGTTGTCGGGATCGGTAACGTTCAAGAATGTCCGCACCGCGGGCGGATCGGTCTTTCTGAGCGCTTACATCGAGCCCGATACCATGGAGCGTTTGACTGGTAAGGCAAAACCAGGAAGCCGGGATCTCGAAGGCTTTGCTCTCGTTCTTTCAGGGCCGGGAATTCTGGACCAGGGGAAATTCGCGGAAGGACTGGTGAAGGCAACCGCGGAGGAAAAATCAAAATGGTGGGCTGAGTGGAAGCATGAAACCCTAGAGGATGCGATTGTTGCGAAGAGCAAGACGCCCTTCGCCCCGTTGTGGACGGATCGTTACCCGGCCGAGAAACCGCAAAAGTGAGCGGCGCGGGTTTTTACTTCTCCAGCGGAACGGGCTCGATCCGGTCTACCGTGATGCGAACGCTCACCGAATATTGTTCGCCTTCCTGTCCAGTGCCGAGGAGGACGGAGTGTCCTTCATCGGTTCGCCAGAGGTGGGAGTTGAGGATGAGACCGTCTTGCAAGTCATCGGAATCAGGATATTCCGCGCGGTTGATGGGGGCGCCGTGGAGGACGGTGAGGAGGTCGATGAGCTGCGACCAATTGCTCCGCAAGGTGCCACTGTAGGCGGTAATGGGCTGTCCTTTGGTGCGCAGAGTCACTTCCTTGAGGCGATTGTTGGGAGTCCAGTCGAAGTAGAGGTGGCAGTGCAGGCCGCCGATGGTTTGTTTGGTGCGGTAAATGCCATTGAGGCCCACGCGGGCGAGGAGGACTTCGGCCGCAGTGCCATCAACGAGGGGGCTGGCATTGAGTTTTTCGAGGACCTCCTTGCGGGTGTCGCCGAATTCGAGGGTGTCGAAGGCCGCTCCCTTTGGGGCGGGCTGTCCTTTAACCGGTTCGCCGTCGGAACTGGCGGGAGTGACGGGATGATTGGTATTCAGCCAGATCTGGTCGTCCTCGTGGAGCTTGTCGATGGAGAAGGTGAGGATGCGGTTGACCTTTCGGAGTGTCACCGATTTGCCATCGTGGGAAACATAGGTGGCCTCGAAGCTTTTCTTGCCGTCGGCGCTGCGCCATTTGCGGGCTGAGAGGGGGCTGATGGCCAAAAGAAAAAGAGCCAGAATAGTGAAGATTCGCATGTCTGATTGAATATAGACGTTTTTCGATCAGCTTTCTTAGGAAAAATCTCACGGAGCGAAAGATTGGACAAGCACGGGATTCGAGGAGTTCCGGACCGGGAGCGGACGCAAAAAAAAGAGACCGGCGTTCACCGGCCCCTCTTTGAAGAATCTAAATGGTGGTTTCCTAGATCATCGAAGCGATGAGTTTCTCCAGCTTCTCGATGTCAGCGGAGAAGGCCCGGATTCCCTGGGCGGTCTTTTCCGTGGCCATGGCATCTTCGTTGAACTCGAAGCGGAAGGCCTTTTCATCGAGGGAGATTTTCTCGAGATCGCAATCGGGGGTCTCCGCATTGAGCTTCTGCTCGAGAGGCTCGTTGGAGTCCTGAAGTTCCTGGAGAAGACCCGGGGAGATCGTGAGGAGATCGCAACCGGCGAGGGAGGTAATTTGTCCGACATTGCGGAAAGAGGCGCCCATGACTTCGGTTTTGTAGCCGAATTTCTTGTAGTAATTGAAGATTTTGGAGACGGACTGGACGCCGGGATCGTTGTCACCGGAATACTCCTCGCCGGTTTCCTTCTTATACCAATCGTAGATCCGGCCGACGAAGGGCGAGATGAGCTGGACTCCGGCTTCGGCGCAAGCCACGGCCTGGGCAAAGGCGAAGAGGAGAGTGAGGTTGCAGTGGATGCCCTCTTTCTCAAGTTCTTCGGCAGCCTTGATGCCTTCCCAGGTGGAAGCGATCTTGATGAGGATGCGATCTTTGGAAATCCCCTCGGCTTCGTAAGCGGCGATCAGTTGCTTGGCCTTGGCGATGGTGCCGGCGGTATCGAAGGACAGGCGGGCGTCCACTTCGGTGGAAACGCGACCGGGAACGATCTTGAGAATTTCCAGGCCGAAGAGGATGAGGACGCGGTCCATGATCGCCTCGACCAGAGCGTCTCCGGAGAGATCGGAGCTCTTCAGCTCGGCGACGGCTTTTTCAACGATCGACTGGTATTCGGGTTTGCTGGCAGCCTGAAGGATCAGCGAAGGGTTGGTGGTGGCGTCCTGGGGCTGATATTCCTGCATGGACGCGAAGTCGCCGGTGTCGGCAACGACGGTGGTGAACTCCTTAAGGCGATCAAGTTGGGATGACATAACGGAATCTCCATGCCTTGGGAGCTCTTGAGAGGCAAGACTTTCTTGGTGGCGAATCGAGAGGGAATGGGACTTTCGAGGGAATTGGGGGAGAGCCGGGAGTCGAAATGCCGGACTTGGTCCGGAATGAGGCGTTGGTGTTTTTGATAACTTAAACCCCCTAGAAATATATCATGATGTATTATTCGATATGAATATTGATGGGGAGAATCGAAAACCAGAAGAATAAATGCCGGAGATCAAGTGTTTATCGGATATCCCCACGCGGTTCACTACGGGATGAAAGGGGCTCAAAACAAGACCCGTGGAACCAAGGCGGTCAATCAATTGATCTGGGGCGATTGGGCCAAGGTGAAGGAGGTGGATGGCAATTGGGTGAAAATCCGTTCGAGAGGTCGTGACGGTTGGGTCCGCAAGGAACGTTTGCAGACGGACCGGATTCTCGAGGTCAACTTTGTCGACATTGGTCAAGGCGACGGATGCCATATTCAGACTCCGAAGGACAAGGCGATCATTATTGATGCCGGCGAAGGCGACAATATGTATCGCTTCATGAGATGGCGTTTCGGGGACTTCCGTCGGAAATTCACCTTCGAGTCATTCATCGTCAGTCATCCCGATAAAGATCACTATTACGGCTTCAAGGATCTCTTTGACGACAAGAATGTGCACGTCGATACCGTTTATCACAATTGCATCGTCGAGCAGAAGTCGGCGGGTAAGAACTCCATCGGCAAGGCCGAGAAGATCGGGCGCCGGAAGGTGATCTCGGGCTTGGTGCGGACCAAGGAGGAGCTGAAGAAGATTACCGACAGCAAGGCGCGGCGGGCTTCCCGGTTTTATCCCAACATGATGAAGAAGGCGATGGATGGGGGACGGGTGCAGGATTTCATTGGGCTCCTGGCAGAGCGTGACTGGAGCAAGCCCAGTTATTTGCCGGGGTATGGTCCGGACGACAAAAAGGGGGTGACCCTGAAACTTCTGGGGCCGGTTCCCATGAAGAAAAATGGCAAGCCGGTCCTTCCGTATTTCAAAGATGATGGAAAGACCAAGAACGGCCACTCGGTGGCGTTGCTTCTCGAGATCGGAAACATCCGCATGTTGTTGGGGGGTGATTTGAATGAACCGTCACGGGACTATCTGCTGGAGCACTACACCGGACTCGACGCCTATCCGCGCACCCCGGGTGAAATCGAGGCCCTGATTGAGGAAGGCAGGAAGCACTTCGAGGTGGATTTGACCAAGGCTTGGCATCATGGGAGTGCTCATATTTCGCCGCATTTCCTGCAGGCGACCAATCCGTTGGCCACAGTGATTTCGAGTGGAGACAATGAGCCTCACTCGCATCCCAGACCGGAAACTCTGGGGTTGATTGGCAAATTCAGCCGTTCGGAAAGACCGTTGATTTTTTCAACCGAGTTGGCCCGGTCGGGGAACGAGCATATCAAGCATCCCAATGTGGTGCACAAGGAGGTGAGGAAGACCATTGAGGAGAACGTTCGCATTCAGGACGATCCTGAGAGCACTGCCACCCAGAAAAAGAAGGCCGAAGAGAAGGTCACCAAGGCCTTGCATCAGATCCAGCGATCGGTGGCGAACTACGGGATGATCAATATTCGCACCAATGGTGACGAGCTGGTGGTGACCCAGCGCCTGGAACGGGAACGAGGCAAGAGCAAGCGCTGGGATGTCTATCAGTTCGAATGTGACGAGCGCGGCAGGCTGCGCTACATTCACTAACAGATCTACTTCAGCGCAGGCTCGAGGACTTTCCAGACATTGTCGGCAACTTTGGCCTGCCCTTCGGCGGTGGGGTGGATGCCGTCTGGTTGATTCAGTTCTTCGACTCCCCCAACTCCCTCGAGAAGAAAGGGGATGAGAGAAGATTTTGTTTCCTTCGCAACTTCGGGGAAGAGGGCCTTGAATTTTGCAGTGTAGGTTAGACCGAGGTTGTCGGGCATCTGCATGCCGGCGATGATGACTTTGATCCCGGCATTTTTCTGGCGGGCCTTTTCGATCGTTCCCAGCAGGTTCTTTTTGGTTTCGGCGGGAGAGATTCCGCGGAGACCGTCATTGCCACCGAGAGCGATGACCAGGACATCGGCGCCTTTTGAAAGGGCCCAAGTGACGCGACGAAGTCCGCCGGCGGTGGTGTCGCCGCTCACTCCGGATCCCACCACTTGGGCGGAAATTCCGGCGGCCTTGGCCTTGGATTGAAGCAGGGCCGGGTAGGCCTGCTTGGAATCGAGTCCGTATCCGGCGGTAATGCTGTCGCCCAGAATGACCACCCGTTTGACCGTATCATTTGCATTCGGGCTTTCCTCGGCGAATAATACGGAGTTCGCTCCTAGTATCAGGCCTAACAAAAATGTCCTCCGAAAGATCCTCTTCATCCACCGCCAACTTAGAAGCCACGCCGGAGGCTGTCAAACGACCCATCCTGTCAATCTCGGGCTTGCGCAAGGTTCACCGGACCGCGGATCACGAGCTGACTGTTCTCAAGGATGTCGATTTAAGTCTCGAAGAAGGTGAGACTCTGGCGATCGTGGGGCCTTCCGGAAGTGGCAAGACCACCTTGCTCGGGCTTTGCGCGGGGCTGGATGATGCGACTGAGGGGTCGGTCGAACTGGATGGAATGAAGATGGAGTCGCTTAATCAGGACGAGCGGGCGGCATTGCGGAACCGTTTGGTCGGTTTTGTCTTCCAGAGCTTTCAGCTGATCCCGACCTTGACGGCGATCGAAAACGTTTTGGTTCCCCTGGAGTTGCGTGGCGACTCCAGCGGACGGAAGGAAGCTGAAGGACTTCTCACCGAAGTCGGACTGGGTGATCGTTTGCATCACTATCCCTTGCAGTTGTCCGGAGGGGAGCAACAACGAGTGGCGTTGGCCCGGGCTTTTATCCATCGCCCCAAGATTCTGTTTGCTGATGAGCCGACCGGAAATCTCGATGCTGGAACGAGCGGACCAATCGTCGACATGCTTTTCCGGTTGAACAGGGAAGCAGGAACAGCTCTGGTTCTGGTAACGCATGATCCGAGATTGGCCTCGCAGGCGCGTCGGGTGGTGACGATGAGTGGAGGAACCATTGTCTTGGAGGAGGTGAATGAGCAGGTCTGAGCAAAAAGCTCTTCCGCGGAGCCTCTGGTTGGTCTTGTTTCACCCTTGGGTGTGGAGGATGGCCTGGCGTGACAGTCGTTCGCAGCGTCTTCGCCTTTTGGTCTTTTCCCTGGCCATTGTTTCGGGGGTGGCCGCCTTGACCGCCATTCATTCCTTGAAAGCCAGTGTGGAGAGTGGGATCGAGGCCGAAGCCAAGTCTCTGCTGGGGTCCGACCTCCGGGTTTCGTCGCGTAGCAAGATGAAGGAAGAGGATGTGGCCCGCATTTCGGAAATGGCGAGCCGGGTGAGCCGGGAGGTGAGTTTTCCATCGATGATGAATTTTCCGTCCGACAAGGGCGCCCGGCTGATGCAGGTTCGCGGAATCTCCGGTGACTACCCTTTTTATGGAGAGGTTGTGACGAGGCCTTCCGATGCCTGGGCGAATTTGCGCGATGCCGGTGGAGTCATCGTTGAACCCGCCATCCTGGATCAGTTTTCGGTCAAGGTCGGGGACAAGGTGGAGTTGGGAGGGATGTCGTTGAAAATTCTGGGCGTGATTGACAAGCCCGCGCCGAGGGGGAATCGCTTCAGCGGCTTCGCGCCGGAAGCCTACGTCAATTTGTCGGATATCGAATCGAGTGGTTTGTTGGGAAAGAACAGCATGGCGGCTTATCAGCTCCACCTCGAACTTCCAGAATCACGGCAGATCCGTGGTTTGAAAAAAGAAGTTCGCAAGCAGTTTCCCGATACAAGGTGGCGCTTTGAGACTCCGGAAGACCGGAGGGAGAATCTCGGTGATGCGGTGGAAAACTTTCAAAAGTTTCTCGGGTTGATTGCTTTGGCTTCCCTGGCCCTCGGGGCCATTGGCGTGGCCGGAGCCGTGCACGCCCACGTCACCCGTCGTATTCCCTCGATTGCGGTGCTGCGCTGTCTGGGGTGTCCCGGTAATCTGGCTTTCGGTATCTATCTAGCCCAGACCATGGCCCTTGGTCTCATCGGGTCTTTCCTGGGAGCGGGACTTGGAATCGGGCTGCAGATGGGATTGCTGGAAGCGCTGGGTGAAGATCTTCCCATTTCAGTCAATCCCTCTCCCGAATGGAAGGTTGTGGCGCAGATGGGAGCCGCGGGTTTTGCGGTGTGTTGTGGCTTCGCTTTGATTCCCTTGATGAAGATCCGTGATATTTCTCCGGCGGTGACCTTGCGGGGAGGGAGCGGAGCCCAAAAAGGAAGATGGCGAGTCCTCCCGGTCTATCTTCTTTTGATCGGGTTATTGTTTCTGGTGGCCTGGGCCAACGATCCCGATTGGAAGAAAGCTTTGGCGATGGTGGGGGGGCTGGCAGTTGCCTTTCTGGCTTTGGTCGGGGTAGCCCGTGGATTGATGGCGGTGGCGAGCCGGGTCGTCGGGAAGCGATGGCCCTATCTTTTGAGGCAGGGGGTCTCGAATCTTCATCGTCCGGGAAATCAGACCTTGTTGTTTCTTTTGTCGCTGGGCTTGGGCACCTTCCTGATGGTGACGATCCTTTCGGTCGGCAAGTTACTGAATGATCGGTTGAGCCTCCAGCAATCGGGCGAGAGTCCGAACATGTATTTGATTGATGTTCAACCCGACCAAGTGGAGGGCGTTGAAACATTGGTGAAAGGAGCGGGGTTGCCGGTTCTTGAGAGTACGCCGATGGTCACGATGCGGGTGCAGTCGATTCGAGGCGTGCCCGTTGGTGAGCTCAAGGATGTTCCCCGTTGGGTTTCGCGGCGAGAATTCCGGTCAACCTATCGTGACAAACTGAATTTCACCGAGACCTTGATCGAGGGAGAGTTGGCAACCGAGCCGGCAGATCTTGAAAGCATCGTTCCGCTTTCTCTTGAGGAAAAAATCGCCAAGGACATGAAGGTGAGCTTGGGGGATGAAATCATCATGGATGTTCAGGGGGTTCCAATTACCACCAGAGTTACAAGCATTCGTCGGGTGGATTGGAGTAAATTCAATCTCAACTTCTTCATGGTCTTTCCACCGGGAGTTCTGGAGAACGTGCCGGGATTCAATGTGGTAACCACCCGGACTTCTTCCGCGGAATCATCGGGTGAGATTCAGCGCAAGTTGGCAGGAGAATTTGCCAATGTGACCGCCATTGATCTGAGCCAGATTCTGGAAATGATCAGGGAGATTCTCAGCAAGATTTCGTTGGTGATCACGGTGTTGGCCGGCTTCACGGTGTTGGCGGGCTTGCCCATCCTCATCGGGACTCTCTTGAATGGACGCGATGTTCGTCAGCGGGAAAGTGTTCTTCTTCGAACGCTGGGCGCTTCAGCCAAACAAGTGCGAGCCATTCTGGTCATTGAATATTCGGCCCTCGGACTACTATCCGCTTTGACCGGGGTGCTCCTTGCCGTGGCTGCCAATGCCGCCTTGGCAATCTTTGTCTTCGAAGCGACGCCCTGGCCTGATCCGACTTTACTGGCTTCGGCTTTCGGTATTGTTGCGGCCATTGCCGTTCTGGGAGGCCTGGCTCTGAGTCGCGGCGTGTGTTCACACCCTCCGTTGGAAATCCTTCGGAGTGGAAACTAATGGCAAGCTACGCCAGAAGATTCTCCGAATGATGCGGAAGTCCGAAGTAGGCGCGGGCGTTGTGGTAGCAGATGTTGGAGACGAGGCCGCCGAGGAGTTTTTCGTCGTTGGGAAGTTTTCCGTCTTCGACGTCCTGACCGATGATGTTGCAGAGGAGTCGTCGGAAGTACTCGTGTCTCGGGAAGGAGAGGAAGGAACGTGAATCGGTGAGCATCCCGACGAAGCTGGAGAGCAGTCCAATTGCGGACAAAGTGTTGATCTGATCTTCCATTCCCTGAAGGGTGTCGTTGAACCACCAACCGGAACCGAACTGGACCTTGCCCTTCCATGGAGCCTCCTGGAAGGAACCGCAAGCGCAGGCGAGCACGGCGTTGTCGCGCGGGTTGAGGTTGTAGATGATGGTCTTGGGAAGCTTGCCGATCTTGTTGAGGGAATCGAGAAAGAGAATCAGAGCTTCTCCCTGAGGCCAGTCTCCGATGGTGTCGAATCCGGAGTCCGGTCCGAGTTGTTCGAAGAGGCGGGTGTTGGGATTGCGTCGCGGTCCGAGGTGAAGCTGCATCGTCCAATTCTTTTCGGCCACCCACTGGCCGACATGGAACATGATGAGGGCGCCGAAGGCATCCGTTTCCTCCGCGGAGGCAGCTGCATCGGACAGGGTATTCGAGAGAATGCGATCGGCTTCGGCCTCGGTGCAGGGATGAGCGAGGGCATAACGCATTCCGTGGTCGGTGAGGCGACATCCCTTCTCGTGAAAAAATTCAAAGCGTTCGCGCAAGACAGTGAGAAGATCGTTGAAGGACGAGACCTCACCGCCGAGTTTGGCCACCCAGTCTTTGAAGAGAGTGGGGCGGTCGACGAAGAAGGCTTTATCGGGGCGGTAGGTGGGGTAAATCTTGGTGGGACATTCGGAAGCGTTGGCGCCTTCGTGATGCGCCAGATCGTCGGTAGGATCGTCGGTGGTGCCAACGGCATCAACACGAAACTTCCGAAGCAACCCTTGGGCGGAGAAGTCGTCGTCCTGGAGTCGTTGGTTGGCGCGTTCCCAAATCTCGTCGGCAGTGTCGGCGCTGAGGAGAGTGTCGATGCCGAAGCAGCGTTTCAGTTCGAGATGGGTCCAGTCGTAGAGAGGATTGCGGAGGGTGTTGGGAATGGTTTCGGCGTAAGCCTGGAATTTTTCGCGAGGGGATGCGTCACCGGTGATGTGTGATTCGGGGATGCCGTTGGCACGAAGGGCCCGCCACTTGTAATGGTCGTGGCCGAGCCAGAGATCGGTGATGTTGTCCCAGCGCTTATCGCCCGAAACCTCTTCTGGAGGAAGATGGGTGTGGTAGTCGATGATCGATTGATCGGCCGCGTATTGATGAAAAAGGGTCTGCGCGGTGTCCGACAGGAGGAGGAAGTTTTCGTCGAGATAAGTTCTAGCCACGGAGCGAGGCTAGGGGAGGAAGGTCATCGAGGCAAAGTCGGAATTTTGACGATGACGTCAGATCCCCAGCCGCTGGGCGAGGAGCGGGCGGGCCGGACCTCCTTTGCGCAGGTTTTCGGTGTAGTGCTTCTTCGCTTCTTCCATCTTTCCTTGCTGCAGGTAGATGATGGAGAGGTTGACGTAGGGCTCGAAGAGATTGGGATCCTGGGCGATCGCCTCCTTGAAGTGGAATTCAGCGTCCTCCATGAGGCTACGGGTCCCGGCGATGTTGCCAAGGATTACATGAGCTTTTGCGTTGTTAGGTTCCAGAGCAAGAGATTTCCGGAGCTGGTCTTCGGAATCATCAAGCAGGTCGGAACGATAAAGGGCTTCACCCAGCATGAAATGGGCGAAGGGAACCTTACGGTCACCGGCAACCAGAATGGACTGCCGGAAATGCTTGGAGGCCTCGCCGTAGTTGTCGAGACGCATGTTCACGATGCCAAGGTTGACCATGGCCTCCCAAGCTCCGGGATCTTCGTCGACGATGATTTCAAGAATCCCGCGGGTGGCCTGAAAGTCACCCTTGGCAAAGGAGCGGTGGGCGACTCCGGTGAGGTCTTCGTTGAAACGCTGGAGTTGGTTGGTGGCGTTGGTGAGTTCTTCGGGAGTGGGTCGAAGTGAGTTCTTGAAGTTCACCGCGCCCGGGGTACGGGCAAGAAGGCGTTCTTCTTCGTTGGTCAGGGCCATCTTCTCGTCACCGGTGACGAGAGCCATGGCTTGTTTCATCACCTTGTCATCGGCCCCCATCCGGTTGGCTTGATCGATGAGCAGAGAGGCTGCTCCTTCCTGCGCGGCGATCTTGGCTTTGAGTTTGGTGATGACCTGGCGAAGCATGGCCACTTCCTGCTTGCCGCGCTCGTTGAGTTCCCCTCCGTTGAGTTGGGCAAGGAGATCGTCCTCCGACTGCTTGAGGCGGGCCTTCATGCGGTCGAGGTTGAGCTTGGCCTGGGTGTTCTCGGTTTGAAGTTTTTGGATCTTGGCCTTGGCCACGGTGAGAGCCTGCTTCGCGAGAAGAATCTTTTCCTTCGAGGCGTCGGCATCTTCCTGGACGAGCTTGAGGCTGACTTTGGCTTCGTTCAGCTCCTTGCTGAGGCTGACATTCTGGGTGATCAGGCCTTGGAGTCGTTCCTGCTCGTTGAGATCAAGCATGGCCGCCATGCGGTTCTTTTCCTGAAGAAGGGTATCGCGCTCCTTGCGGAGTTCTTCCACGAGATCATTGGACTGCTGCAGCTGAACCTCGAGGACCTGCATTTTCTTCCGGAACTCCCCGATGATTTCGTCCTTCTTCTTGATCTGTTGTCGGAGTTCGTCGATCTGTTCCTGCTGGCCGGCAACAACCTGGCCGTTGAGCTTGGTCTGCTTCTCGATGATGGCCAGAAGTCGCTCTTCTTCTTTTCGGGATTCGGCCAACTCGTCCTGTGTCCGTTCGAGTTCGCGGAGTGTTTTGAGCTGGGCGGCGACGGCTTGGTCCCTGGCTGCCGCCATGGCATCCCGCTCGCGACGGAGCCTGTCGATCTGACGTTTGAGTTCGGCCACATCGTCGAGAAGAGGTGCCGCGGTCAGATCGGCGAGTTCCTTCTGATACTGCTGGATTTGTCCGCGAAGGCGGGCGGCGTAGGCATCGCGGGGATTGGGATAGGTCCGGATGACGGCATTCAGCCGGTTGATTTCATTCCGCAGAGCCTTGATGCGTTCGGAGCGCGGATTGTTGTCGCCGACTTTTTCTGGGATGGTGATCTTGGGTTTGACCTGACCCGGCATTTCGAGGAGCGGGGTGGCGCCGGCTTTCTGACGATCGTTTTGTTGGGACAAGGCGCGGTCATGGATTTTCTCCATGGTCACCGTGGTTTGGTCGATCCGGTTTTGGACCAGCTCGGGTTTGTAATCCGGGCGACTGACCTTGATGATGTCAAAGTAAGTACGAGACTTGCGATATTTCGTGAAGGCTTCCACGAATTCTCCCTTCTTCTCGTGATCTTCGGCATCCTTGCCGAGACTCCAAGCCTGATAATAGAGCTCACCGGGATCCAACTTGGCAAGCTGTTCAGGTGTTTGAGCCCAAGCGGAGGTGCAGACAATGGCGGGGACCGCCAGTCCGATGAGATGACGTAGGTGTGTCATGTGGCGAGAAGATTAACAAAGGTGAGCTTTTCCGCAAAGGGCTGATTTTCAGACCTTGCGTCGGTCGAGAAGGGTGGCGCGCCGGGGGTCGGAGGCCTGGAGATGGGCGAGGGCGATGGCCATCGCGTCGGCGGCATCGGAAGGGGGCGTTTCGGGAAGCCCGAGGAGCGCCCGGATCATGAAGGCAACCTGATTTTTGTTGGCGGTTCCTTTTCCGACAATGGCCTTTTTGACTTTTTTGGGAGAATATTCGTAGACGGTCAGTCCAAATCCGGCGGCTGCGATCAGGGGGGCGGCGCGGGCTGCTCCCATGGAAATGGCGGTGCGATGGGACTGCACGTAGATGATTCCTTCGATGGCGACCTCATCGGGTTTCCACTTCTCGATGAGATTTCGGATGTGGGTGCAGATCGCTTCGAGGGCTCCCGATTGCGGAATGCGCGCAGGAATGGAGATGACTCCGTAATCGAGGGCTTTGGCCGAAGAATGGTCGCCTTCCAGAATCGCGTAACCGGTATTCCGGATGGCGGGATCGATTCCGAGGGTGCGCACGGCGGAGAGAGGAGCTAGCGACGGCGGCGTCCGCCTCCACGTTTTGGTTTGCGGATGGGCTTGCGGGGCTCGGTGTCGAGCAGGGCGGTGTACTTGTAGGCGAACCCTTCGAGTTTCTTGCGCTCGATTTTCTGGTTGATGAATCCTTCCACCGAATCGGCGAATTCCAGTTCTTCAGCGGTGAGGATGGTGAAGGCATCCCCTTCTTTCTCGGCGCGACCGGTCCGACCGATCCGGTGGACATAGTCTTCAGCGTTTTCAGGCACGCGGTAGTTGATGACGTGTGAGACATCCGAGATGTCGATCCCGCGGGCAGCGACGTCGGTGGCGACGAGAATATTGTAGCGACCTTCCTTGAATCCCTTGAGGGCTTTCATGCGATCGTTCTGACGGATGTCGGAATGCATCACCGTGACCTTGTCGCCGATCCCGGTTTGGTCCTGCAGGAGCATGGAGATGACATCGGCTTCCTTGCGGGTTCGGGTGAAGATCATCACCGATTGGTAGTCGGTTTTATCGAGGATCCCGAGAAGGAGTTCGTCCCGCTGGGTCATGGCAACGGGGAAGAAGGCGTGGGAAACGGTGGCTGCGACTTCGCGGCGGGCAATCTCCACGGTGGCGGGATCGGTGAGACACCACTCCGCGAATCCCTGGATGACGGGGGGCATGGTGGCCGAGAAGAACAAAGTCTGTCGGGTCTGCTCTTCATTGTTCCAAGGACAGATGTTGATGATCTTGCGGACCTGGGGAAGAAAGCCCATGTCGAGCATGCGGTCGACTTCGTCGAGAATGAGAATCTTGATCTCCTTGAAGCGCATCGTGCCCCGGTAGAAATGGTCGATCAGTCGACCTGGCGTGGCGACGACGATGTCGGCTCCCTCCTTGAGTTGTTGTTCCTGTTTCCCGTGGCCTACTCCTCCGTAGAGAAGGGCCACTTTGCAACCGGTTTTGTTGCCGTAGTGGAGGAATTGTTCGGCGACCTGATCAGCCAGCTCCCGGGTGGGCTCGAGAACGAGGATCTGGGGTTTTCCGAGTGGCTTGATTTTTGAGAGGGAAGGAAGGGCAAAGGCGGCGGTTTTTCCGGTGCCGGTCTGGGATGCTCCGATGACGTCGCGCCCCTCCAGAATGAGAGGGATGGCCTGGGCCTGGATGGGGGTGGGATTCTCGTAGCCGGACTCGGTCACGGCTTCAAGGACAGCCTCGCTGAGGCCCAATTCGTCAAAACGCATAGACGGGGAGTAGGTGAAGTGCTGAGGAAATCAAGGATTTCGTCACGATTGGGGTGACTTTGGCGATGGGTCGGGATTGACAGGGCGGACGAGTTTGCTCTGTTAGGCGCCCATGAGCGGAGCAATCGAGTGTTTTTGGGTGGCCCTTCGTCTCGGCCTGACGTCCTTTGGAGGTCCAGTGGCTCATCTCAGTTATTTTCGCGAGGAATACGTGGCGCGAAGAAAGTGGATCAGCGAGGAAAGGTTCGGGGAGCTGATGTCATTGACCCAGTTTATTCCGGGGCCCGGGAGTAGCCAGCTGGGGGCCGCCATTGGTCATCATCGGGCCGGGATTCCGGGAGGAATTGCGGCTTGGGTGGGCTTCACCCTGCCTTCGGCCATCGTCATGGTGCTGGTGGCGCTGGGGATGGGACAGCTGTCAGGCGGGCATGTGGACGGCATGTTGAAAGGACTGAAGCTGGTGGCTCTTGCCGTAGTGGCCGGAGCCTGGCTGGGAATGAGAAGTTCCTTGTCTCCTGACCTGAGGAGAATGTTGATGGCGGCATTGGTTTTTGTGGTGCTGTGGATTTTCCAGGCTCCGTGGATGACCTTGTTGATGATTGCGTTCTCGGCTGGGATCGGGGTGTTCATCCTCCCGGCTGACAAGGAGATTGAGAAAGAGAAGGTCAAGGGGCGGGGGCTGCTTGGATGGGGGGCGTTGGTGGTCTTCTTTGTCTTGTTGTTCGGATCGCTTGGAAGCAGTCACCTGTTGGCTGGGATTTATCGGGCCGGAGCCTTGGTGTTTGGAGGGGGGCATGTCGTTCTCCCGATGTTGCAAGAAACCATGGTCGAGAGTGGAGCGATGACTGAAGAAGTCTTTCTTGGCGGGTATGGAGCCACTCAGGCCGTGCCCGGACCGGTGTTTACTTTTGCTGCTTTTTTGGGAGCCAGCGCCAACATTTTTGGGAACCCGTGGTTGGGTGCGGGAGCGGCCTTGATGGCGGTCTTTCTTCCCGGCATGTTGCTCTTGGCCGGAACTCTCAATGTCTGGGGGCGCTTGCGGGGAAAACGTTGGGCTCAGAAAGCGGTCAAGGGAGCCAACGCTGCGGTTGTCGGAGTGCTGGGGGTGGCCTTGGCCCAAATGGCAAGTTCGGGATCGATCGGCGGACTGATTGATGCGGTGATTCTCGCGATCTTCTTCTTAATCCTGAGAAGGAAGGTGATTCCGGTGTGGGCCCTGGTGATTGCTGCCGCTGGAGGCGGAGCACTCTTATTTTGAGAAAAGGGGACGGCTTCAAGTCCTTCAGTGGTCTTAAATAAATAGAGCGTGGTTTGATATCGATGAACCCCGATTCTGTCATAGGCTCCAGACAATTGCCCCGTATTTCGTGAGCGGGAGGCGTTTGGTTTCTTTGTTATGAGTCAATCGATTGAGAAAGGTGAAGTGGCGCGCAGTCTCGCCTCGGCTGCGCTGGGGGGTGGCTTGGTGGTATTTTCTTCTGAGAGGTTTGGCCTTCGTGATTGCAGGGCTCTTCCTTTTGTTCAAACCGGGAATGAGCGCCACTGTTTTTACTCAGGTGATCGGTGCCTTTATTTTGATTGATGGCATTCTTGCGATCGCTGCTGGATTCACGGGAGCATCGATCAGTCGGATGAGTTCCATTGTCCGAGGCGTGGTGGCCGTTCTGGTCGGATGGCTTATCTTTTCGCGTCCGGCCTTGATTGCTGGTTTCGCTGTTTCAACGCTTCTCTACATCATTGCGGCAGTCGTTCTTGTCGGCGGGGTCATCGAAATCAAAGCGGCCTTCAATGGGACGGTCCGGAAGTCGCGACAACCCTCGTTGATCGTTGGTGGGCTGTTGGTCGCTTTCGGCCTGCTTCTGCTCTTTGCCCCATTGACCTTCGGGTTGCTGATCATGCGTATCATCGGAGGCGTTGCTTTGATGATCGGTGTCGTCTTACTCGTTTTGGCATTTCGTTCCCGGAAGCTCCGGGGAATCCTGGAGTAGAATTCCCAAACTTTTTCTAACCCCACATTTACTATCATGAATACCCTCCATAAAACCTTCGCCGTCTTGGCGACCTGCGGAATCCTTCGGGCCGAGGATCCTGCCGATGACATTACCGGTCTGGAAAAGGCGGCGATCAGCTTTGTATCCGCCTATAACGAAAAAGATGCCGAAGCCTTGAGCCAACTTTTCAACGAAGATGGTGAGGTTGTCATTCTGGAAGGCGAAGCGCCGATCTCGGGAAGAGAAGCCATCAAGGCCCGCTACGCGGCTCATTTTTCGCTCAAGGCCTTTTCTCAGGTTTCCATTGAAGTCGACTCGGTTCGATTGGTGGCGCCTGGCCTCGCCATTGAAGATGGTACCGCTCACTTTACTCCACTGGAGGAGGGGAAGGCGCCTCCGCGTTCGATCGAATACACTGCTGTTTTGAAGAAGAGCAAAGAAGGGAAGTGGCAGATCGCCAGTTCAAGGAGCTTGCGGGATGTCAGTGGCCCGGCCGCCAAGTTGGCCGACCTCGCCAAAGTGCTGAATGATGAGTGGTCGTGCGTAACCGATGGTGGGGTCCGGGTGGATCTGGCCTTCGGTTGGGACGACTTCGGAAAGTTCCTGACCGGTGAAATGCTCGTCTCGGCATCGAATGTCGAGTCCCATCGCGGGCGGATCCGCATCGCCTGGAATGCCGCCAGAAAATCCATCGTTTCGTGGATGTTGGATCAAGGCGGCGGAGTCACCCAGTGTCTCCCGACCTACGACACGTCCGAGTATCTCAAAGCCCACGACCCGGCCCACGACCCGACCGAGTATTTCGAAGCCGACGACGCGACCAACGACCCGTCCTTCGGTCAAGCCACCGACGACTTCCCGTCCTTCGACGAAGCCTTCCATCAAGCCACCGACGACTTCGCGCCCTTCGACAAAGCCCTCCATCAAGCCACCGACCACCAGTCGTCCTTCGACGAGGCCTTCGATCAATCCTCCCACCAGTCGTCCCTCGACCCGACCGTCCGTCAAACCTGGGATCGAAAAACCCTCGACCCGACCCTCTGTCAAACCTGGTGACAGTCGTTCCGGCACTCTTCCAGGCGCGAGCCGCCCTGATACCCGACCCTCCGTTGAACGACCAGGTTCCAACCGGCCGGCGACTCTTCCCGGTATGGTGACTTATCCCAAGAAGCCGGACAAAGGGCGTCTCCCCGGAAGCAGACCATCGACCGGCGACCTTGCCCGCCCGGGCCTCGCTGACAGAAAAGACGGACCCTGGATGGGGAAAGACAAGCCAAGTATTGTCGATCGCGACAAGAGGCCCAACGTCAACATCGGTGATCGTAACAAAGTCCACATCGATAACATCAATGTGAACAGGAAGAATGTCGGGTTGAACCGCCCTTCCACTTTGCCCGCCAACCGTCGCGATTGGGACTCCAACAGATGGGGAGGGAACAACAGCGTGTAGGGCAACCGGGTGAAGATCGGAAACAACGTCAACATCAACAACAACTTCCGCTACAACAACAACTTCGCCTACCGTCCAAACTACTGGGGAGCCCGTCCCTGGTGGGGAGCCGGCAACTATCATCGCTGGCATCACGGTCATTGGGGATACGGGTGGAATGCCCACTATCATCACCGGCATTGGTATTACCGCGACAACAGTTTTGCCCGCGGCTTTATTTGGGACATCGCGGTCTGGAGTTTGGGGAACATGATTTATGACATGGGATACCAGTCTTATCGAAATCCTTATTCGGCCCCTCCGGTCCAGAATACCTATGTGACTTACACCAAGCCGGTGTCCGTGGTTGCGGCGGCAAACCCTCCGGGAGATGAAGCGAAGTCAGCTTCAGCCGAAGAGAAGTCCGCCGAAGCTCTGGAGAAATCGCGGGCTGCCTTTAAAACCGAAGACTACGTGACAGCTCTCAAGTTGGCCGACGAAGCGCTGACCCACACTCCCGGCGATACCACGCTTCATGAATACCGGGCGCTGGTGTTTTTTGCCCTCGGCAAATACGCCGACGCCGCCGGAGTCTTGAATCCGGTGCTCGCTTCAGGTCCCGGATGGGGCTGGGATACCATGGTCGCCTTCTACAATGATTCGGAAAGTTACAAGGCCCAGCTCGCCAAGCTCGAAGAGTACACCAAGAGCACGAACAAAGGAGACGGTCACTTCTTGCTCGGCTACCATTATTTGGTCTGTGGGTACATGGAGGAATCCAATGCCGAGTTTGCGAAGGCTGCCGAGCTTGAGCCCAATGACTCGATTTCAGCCCAGCTGCGCGATCTGACCGCCAATTCCATCGATACCGAAGGACAGGAAGAACCCGAGCCTGAAGAACGTCCGGATCCAGTTCCCGCCGACAAATTGGTTGGCTCCTGGACGAGCGAAAATGAGACCGGTAAAGTGACTTTCGAGATGAAAGAGTCTGGCGATTTCACCTGGAAGTTTGCTCCGAAGTCGGGAGATTCCAGTGAGTTCAGCGGGACCTATGGACTGGATGAGCAAGGACTGCTGGTGATGACCAGCGATGACACGCAGATGGTTTCGGTGGTTGAAATGAAGGAGCCCGATCAATTGCATTTCGCGCTCGTCGGAGCTCCTGACGGAGGTCCCGGACTGGACTTTTCAAAGGGATAGGGGAGTTCGGCATTCAGGCCAGAATATCCTCAATGACCTCACCGTGAACATCGGTGAGGCGGAAGTCGCGTCCGCTGTAGCGGTAGGTCAGGGTTTCGTGATCGAAGCCCAGAAGGTGGAGAAGGGTGGCGTGGAAGTCGTGGACGTGGACCTTGTCCTCCACGGCGGCGAAGCCGAAGTCATCGGTGGCACCATGAATGTGTCCACCCTTGACCCCTCCGCCGGCCATCCAGGTGGTAAATCCGTAGTGGTTGTGGTCGCGTCCGTTGATCTTGCCAGCATTGGTTCCGGGCTTGGGCATTTCGACTACAGGAGTACGCCCAAATTCTCCGCCCCAGATTACCACAGTTTCGTCGAGGAGACCTCGCTGTTTGAGGTCCGCCAGAAGAGCGCCGATCGCCTGATCACTTTCACGGGCAAGACGGCGGTGGTTCTTCTCAAGGTCGTCATGATTATCCCAGGGCTGTCCTGCGCCATTCCAAACCTGAACAAAGCGAACTCCACGCTCCACGAGACGGCGGGCGATCAGCATCTGTCGTCCCTGAAGGTTCTCGCCATACATTTCGCGAATGTATTTGGGCTCCAGTGAGGTGTCGAAAGCATCAGTGGCTTCGAGTTGCATGCGGTAGGCGAGTTCGAACGATTCGAGCCGGGCCTCGAGCTCGGAATCTCGGCCTCGTTCCTCGGCATGTTTTTCGTTGAGCTGGCGAAGGAAGTCGAGTTGCTCGCGCTGGCGGTTACGTGGAAGATGCTTGGGAGTGACGTGTTCGATGAGCTTTTTGGGGTCGACCGTTTTGGTGTCGACGTAGGTTCCCTGGTAGGCGGCGGGGAGGAATCCGGATTGCCAGTTCTGGGTCCGGGAGACCGGAAGACCTCCGGGGCACATCGAGACGAACCCCGGGAGGTTTTGATTTTCACTTCCCAGACCATAGGTCACCCACGAGCCCACGGAGGGGCGGGAAAGTCGAGAGTCGCCGCAGTTCATCAGGAGGAGCGACGGTTCGTGGTTGGGGACGTCGGCATGCATTGACCGGATCACGCAAAGATCATCGGCTGACTTGGCGACATGGGGAAAGAGTTCGGAAATCTCCATCCCGCATTCTCCGTGTTTCTTGAATGAGAAAGGGGACTTCATGGCGACACCGGTGGGACGCTCGGTCTTCAGTTCAAGGGGGATCTTCTTGCCATCGTATTTGGTCAGCTCGGGTTTGGGATCGAAGGTGTCGACCTGCGATGGGCCCCCGTTCATGAAGAGATGAATCACCGCTTTGGCTTTACCGCGATACTGTGGCTTTTTGGGCGAAAGAGGACTGATGGACTCCGCCGAAACCGTGGGCAGGGCAAGGGCTCCCATGCCCATCCCGCAGCGGGAGAGGAAGTCGCGACGTGTTCCCACAAAGCCTCCGTGTCCGAATTGGTGATGATTCATGACAGCCTTAATCTACGAAGAAAAACTCATTACTCAAGAGAAGGGCTTGCGCCAGTTGGGCCAAGGGCTTCAGGCCGGGGCCCGCAAAGTCGGCCTTGGCATCGGAAATAATGCCTTGCTCGTCGGAGATCCGGGGAGCCCATTGGAAGGTATCGAAGCCTTGGTCGCCACGACTGTCGACGACGAAGAAGAGGGACTGCCCGGCTTCAACCTGAAGGTCTTTGACGTGAGTCGGAACGCCTTGACCGGGATCGAGGTTCCACTCGCGAAGCACCTTGCCATCGGGGCGCATGATGCGGGCACGAACTCCGTTTCCTTGCTCATCGGGGCGTTTGATGTTGCCGGTGATGTTGACTGTTCCTGATTCGATGGGGGTCCATTTCAAGGCGGCGGCTTTATCAAGTTCAGGGTGACCACCACTTGCGCTCCACTGTAGCCAACCAAGCTCCGGGTCTGGAGGGTCTTTTTTCCCGATCCACCGGCCTTTGTAAAAACGGGGAAGGGGCACGAAGTCGGTCGTTCCGTCGGGAAGATACCCGTAATCCCAGAGGCCGGCGGTCCGGTCCTGTTTCGCCCGGGCAATCCAGCTGGTGGCCGACTTGAATTCTTCTCGAGAGGGCGGGCGTTGAAGGATGGCTTCGTAGATTCCTTTGATGTTCTGGTGTTTGGTAGCGATGGCCCGGGCTTCACCATGAAGAAAGGGGCTGTTCATCAAATAAAGGGCCTGCGTGGGAGTGGTGGTGGTGGTCCGCTTCATGAGAGCCTCTTCCGACCCCGGAAAATCGAAGGCCCGAAGGATGGAGGGAAGGAAGCCCCGTTCTACTTTTCCATAGATTGTCCGGCGGGGAGCAAAAGGGGCCTTGTCGAACTTGAAGGGAATGCCTCCGACCTTGGGATCCAGCCGACCACTTGCCTGTAGGGCACCATCACGCCAGGCCTCGAGATCTTTTCGGACCCGGTTTCCACGCGCGTAGTAACGGTTTTCAGGATCAAGGTCCGATCCACCCAGGCTGGACCTCTGCCATGTGTCGGAAGTCATGATGAGTTTGATCAACTGCTTGGTCGACCATCCGTTCTTCCGGAGTTCAAGAGCCAGGAAATCAAGCGCGTCGAGCTGGAGAGGTTGTGCAGTCTGCACTCCAAAGTCTCCGGGGGAATCCACCAGAGCGGTGCCGGTGAGGTGCATCCAGACACGGTTTGCCCAGACACGGGCAGTGAGCGGGTTCCGGTCATCGGTGAGACGGTGGGCAAACTCAAGGCGCCCGCTGCCTTGTGTGAAGACTTCGTCTTTTTCCCTGAAGCGACTGAGGAAAGCCCGGGGGACTTTTTCTCCTCTCGCTCCCGGATTGCCGCGTTCGAAGATGACGGGTTGGACGGGCTTGGGTCGCTCTTTCACGATCATTGCCCGTGGCGGGTTATAAGGAGAACTGGCTTCGAGTTTTGTGACGGCATCGGTCAGTTGACGGAATTTTCCGCGCTGCGTCTGATTGAGTTTGTTGTTGGCTCCGCGGAGGCTGAAATCGAGAACATCTTCCGGTGTCTTGTAATCCGGAGCGACTGTTCGGACGAAATCATGAACCGCCATGGCTCGCTTTGTTCGTTCGGCGTAAAAGGCCTTCGCCTCATCCGATTGATCGGGCTCGGCAATCAAAGGGAGTTTTTTGGGAATGTCGGCGCTGGCGAAGACCCCGTGCAGGGCATAGAAGTCACCGATGGTGATGGGGTCATCCTTGTGATCGTGGCAACGGGCGCAGGTCACGGTGAGGCCCATCACTCCCCGAGTGGCGACATCGATCTGATCGGCGATGACCAATTCGCGCCGCCCGCCTTGATATCCCCGTCCGACAGTTAGGAAGCCCAGGGCTGCCAATTCCTCGCGAGGCAGGTCCATGAGATCTGCGGCAATCTGGCGATGCACAAACTGGTCGTATGGAAGGTCGCGATTCAGAGCCGAGATCACCCAGTCGCGATAGGTATAGGCGAAGGGGTAGTCCGAATTCTCCGGGATGGCGGCTCCCTTGGTGTCGGCGTACCGGGCGACATCGAGCCAATGGCGGGCCCACCGTTCTCCGAAGGCAGGGCGGGTGAGAAGATCATCGACCAAGTGGGCGAGCCAGTCGGGACGGGGATCATCCAGCCACTGCTGCCGTTCGTCGGAGGTGGGCATGAGTCCAGTGGTCACGAACCAAGCTCGCCTGATGAGCACTTCCCTTTTTGCCGGCTTGTTCGGAGTGAGATCGGTTTTGGCCAGATTGTTCGAGATGGCTTCGTCGATACTGTGCACCTCGGTCTTCGGCATTTCGAAGGCCCAGTGGGGATCGGGTGATGGCGGCTTTGGGGAGGGTTCTGAGTCCTCGAAACCGCAAAGAGGGCCGCCAGTCAGGGCGGCTACGATCGGGAGGAGGAAACGCATGGCAAAATTTACGCCCGGATGTAGGATTGTCTTTCGAAGCAGAAAGAGACGGAACGCACTTTTCTTCTCCCGGTATGATGGATGTCCTGATCGGGGGCTCGGATGCCATTGCTGACTAAGCCGTCTGATATTTGGCAAGATGGTATTCGAGGTCAACTTCCGGGGCGAATGCTGCAAGGGCCGCCTTGGTTGCGCTCAATTGGCTGGCCAGCGTGGGAGCCTCCACGAGGACAGCCCGGGTGATCTGACGTGAGGCTCCCAGAGGACGGTTCATATTCATGAAGGCCAGAGCCGATTGGAGGGGAGATAGGCTGGGGTTGTAGGCTGCGTTGACGGCATGCTGTCCGCTGTAAACTTCGTCGTCTTCTGTTTGAATAGCCACCCCTGCGAAGGCATGGCTTTGATCGATTGGGACCGGAGGGTAGGCTGTTTGATAGGGAGCGTAACTTCTCGACGCAGCGGCCAGAGCAGCCGAGACAACAGGATCGCCGGGAGGATCAGCGCTCAGGGTGAGATGGTGTTTTCCCAGTTTGGGATCCATGAGGCCTCCTTCGATTCCGAGGTCCTTGGGGCCAAAGGCCCTGGGAAGAAATTGAGTCAACGGAGTCGATGTGAATGTCGACGCTTGTTTATCGGATGATGGTAGAAGGATGGAAAGCTCCTCAGCCGTGCTGAGTTCAAAGAGGAATTGGCGACAGTATCCGCATGGCGGTGCACTGATGGCGAGTGCTTCGATTCCCGGTTCCTCATGAATCCAGGCGTTGTTGGTGGCGGCTTGTTCTCCATGAACGGAGAAGCTAAGAGCCAAGTCTGAAAACTCAAAGTTTGCCCCAAAGTAAAGCGAGCATCCATCGGTTCCCTTCATCCCGGCTGCGACGGCGCCCACCTTGAATCTTGAGACCGGGACAATGGCGTATTGTTGGGCGATTGGAAGTAGTCTCATCATCAACTCTTCGATCGGAATTGCCATTTTCGACGCAACCTCACGGGCAGTTCTTGCCGTCATCATCCCCTGATGCTCCCAAATCGAATCGATGTCGTTTCGAACGTCCGGAGGGAATTTCTCTACCTCTTGGAGCCAATCGGTCGATCGCGAATTACCATGATTCATGATGTGATGGTTTAAGGGGTTTAAATTAATATGTAAATCGCATTTGTTATCAGTGCTTTTTATGGGCGGTGAACCGACAGAGGGATGGTTTTGGGGCGCGGGTATTGGACCTCTTACGTTGGGATTGCAAATATGTTGCCAAGGGTCGTCTCATTCACGACCCTTCTTCCAATGAGTGAGAAGCCATTGAGCGGAAAGACAGCAGTGATCTTTGGGGTTGCCAACAAGCGAAGTATCGCGTGGGCCATCGCCAAGGCTTGGTCCGATGCCGGAGCGAGATTGATTTTCAATTATCAAGGGGATCGGTTGAAAGAGAATGTCGAGCAACTGGCTGGCACGTTCGGGGAGGACGTGCCCTTGTATCCCTGTGATGTCAGTAGTGACGAAGAGATCGATGCTTTTTTTGAGAAGGTGCGGGAGCACACTGATACGATAGATCTGATGCTGCATTCGGTGGCCTTCGCTCCGAAGGAGGCCCTCGAAGGAGACTTTCTGGGCACCAGTCGGGAAGCCTTCAAGGTCGCCCACGACATCAGCGCGTATTCGCTGGTTGCTCTGGCCCAGCGAGCCGTTCCGATGATGCCTCATGGAGGAAGCATCGTGGCAATGAGCTACTACGGAGCAGCCAAGGTGGTTCCCAACTACAATGTCATGGGAGTAGCCAAGGCCAGTCTGGAAGCATCGACCCGCTATCTCGCCGCCGACCTGGGTCCGAAGAAGATCCGGGTCAATTGCATTAGCGCGGGACCGGTCCAGACATTGGCTGCCCGCGGCATCGCCGGATTTGGAAGCATGATCAAGCATTACGAAGAGCATGCGCCATTGGGAAGATCTTGTTCGACCGATGAGTTGGGGGCGGTGGGCACGTTTCTGGCCAGCGATGGTGCGGCTTCTATGACCGGGCAGGTTCTCTACGTGGACGGAGGTTATCAAATCATGGGAATGTGATCCGTGAAGGATTGGTTTTACGGAAAGAGCGGGCAACAGCATGGCCCGATCGATGAGTCCACGCTAAGATCCCGGATCGCTTCGGGCGAAATAGGACAGAGTGATCTCATCTGGACCGAGGGTATGCCGGAGTGGCGTCCGCTCCGGGAGATGCCGGAGTTCTTTGAAACACCGCAGCCCCCTCCAATGCCGACTCAAGACGAAGACGGGTCGACGAACGACAGTTCGTTTCCCTATGCTCCTCCGTCGAGCGGAATTGAGGCTCCTTCGGTGGACGGTATTCAGGTGCCGGGAACCAATGGTCTGGCGATCGCCAGTCTCGTGTGTGGGATTCTTTCGATCCTGACCTTCTGTTTCTGTGGAGGAATTCTGCTTGGGGTTCCGGCGGTGATATGTGGGCATACCGCTCTTGGCCAGCTCCGGACGCCGGGAAATCGACAGTCAGGAGAGGGGTTGGCAACAGCCGGGTTGATCTGTGGGTATATCGGAATCGGCATTTTCGTCCTGATGTTTCTCGGACAACCAACTACTGTTCGTTTCCGTGGCTTCTAACAGGAAGCAACCCTGGCCTCGAAGGATCCTGTTGATCCCTCTCGTTCTGACCGGATTGGTCATCGGTGTTGGATTTCGTGAAGCCCTTCCACCGTGCCTGTTTCATCAAGTGACAGGGCTGCATTGCCCTGGTTGCGGGGCGACCAGAGCGACGGAATCCCTGTTGTCATTTCAATGGGGAATGGCCCTGAGGCAAAATGCGTTTTGGACTTTGGCTGTGATCATCGGGACTCTTTTTCTCATTCTCAATGTGGCTGGGGAGAGGTTTCCCCGGGTTCGTTTTTTGGGATGGTTTCGTTGGAGGAATGATTATCTCTGGGGAATTCTGGCTGCACTGATTGTGTTTGCCCTTGTCAGGAACTTACTCGGTTTCTCATGGATGAATCCTTAGCCCACCTTGGGGGGATCTCATCGCCCAATGATGCGAAGACCATCGGCTCGATATTGTCTGTTTCCTGCTTCGATTGTCTTGGGGGAGGGCGCCTAAGATGCGAAGAACGGGCGAATTGTAAGAGCTATGAGATACACCGTTGATTCATCAAAGAACGTGAACGATGCCCTGGAGGATTTACAGCAAGCGGTCAAGAGGGAGGGCTTCGGAGTTCTCCACATATACGACCTTCAGGAAACCCTGCGCTCGAAGGGGCACGACCTGCCGGAGTCCTGTTAAATTCTAGAAATCTGTGAGCCACAACAGGCGGTCAAGGTTCTTAGCGAAGACATGGGGATGAATATTGCCCTCCCTTGCCGCGTTTCGGTTTATACGGAATCAGGCACAACCAAGATTGCCACTGCTCTGCCAAGCGAGCTGCTGGCGGCTCTTTCCGATTCTCCCGGGTTGGCGGATGTGGCCAGGGAAGTGGAAGGAAAGATCAAGGCAATGATCGACAGCGCAGTCTAAGTAGCGCCTATTCCTGGTTGGCCTCAAACTGAAGCTCGTATGCGAAGACTTCCTGTTGCTTGGTCGATCCTTTGAACGGAACGGAGAATTCTTCTTTCGTTTGGTCGGAAGTTTCCCAGTTCCGATAGATTTCCACCCGCAGGAGGTCCGACTCCGGACTGGTGAGAGTCAGACGGTACTGGCCGGGCATGGCATCGCGTATCATATATTCTCCGATTCCGTCGGATTGGATCATCCGGCCACCAACTGTTCCTCCCGAGCCAGTGTAGAAATGACTCATCGATTTGCAGTTGGCGGGGTCGGTCACGACATAACCCGGGCGTAAGCCGGAGGAGTTGGTCACGACGATTCGAAGATCCACCGGGAGTTTGGCTTCAAGGCTGGCGAGAGGAAGATGTTCGCGTCCTTCGCTGCTTTGATTGAGATCGGCCGTAATGATTTCACCAAGCCGCGAGTCTGATGAGTTTAAGGCCATCGCTAACAAGGATGTCGAGGCGACCGTGTTTTCGGGATCAAGTTTTCCAGCCAGCCAGGCTTGATCCAGATTGAGAAGCGGATCGTCTGGAATCAGACGGGCTGCGAACTTCAGGACTTCGCTGGCTCGCTTGATGTTCCCAGACCGCGCCAGCGAAAAAGCCCACTTGCGGTAACTGGCAGCCCGAGGTTTTTGCTCCTCGATCAAATTGGAGAGAACCCGTTTGGCCAGTTCGGACGCTTTGTGCTTTTGAAGAAGCGAGGAAGCGGTCAGGTAAAAGTCGTCGTCATAGCGGTTTCCTTTGCGGAGAGAGGTGTAAGCTGCGAGAGGGTCGGCGCCAGAGTTGAGTGATTTCTCAAAGGTGGCCAGAACATCGGGTAGGCTTGGTTCGTTCCGGGGCAGTATGAGAGTTCCGCTGAGCTTGTTTGAGATCGAGGGGTCTCCAAAGGGTTCGCCTCCGGCTCCACCATCGCCCGAACCCAAAGTTCTCGGATAGAAGTTGCTCTCTTCGGTGATGACGGCGGGGAGATTGCTGGGGTTGACTCGATCATGATTGTCGTCTTCTCCAAAAGGATCGGCATCGCCATCGTAGCCCGGGTCCAGCCAATTCAATTTCTTGATCACGACCATGTCACCCGGCCGAAGCTTGAAGTCCTTGAAATCCTCGCTTCGCGTGTTGTGGATGACCTTGGTGCCGTTGCGGTAAAGAACGACAAAGTTGGTGGAGCCAAGAGAGTTGGCGCCGCCTGCGACAGCAAAGGATTTCAAGAAGGTCAGATCTTTCGATACCTCATAAGTATCAGGTTTGTTGACCAGGCCACGGATCGAAATCGCCATCGTTTGAGCCTTCGCCGGGACTTTGGCTTCCAGAGTTTGGTGGGCTTTTTGTTCTTTTTGTAGACGTTCGACTTTTTCGAGCCACTGATGGTAGGAGTCGGCATCGGTGAGTTCCAATCGCTGCTTCTTCGTGGCGATCGCTTCGTCTTTCCAACGGGTGATTGTGGCGACGGCATCTTGATCGAGTTCCTCTTGTTTGAAGACCTTGGTGAGAGCGTTGTGCCAGATTTCGATATGACGAATGGGATTGGTCAAGACGTGGTCCTGCCAAGGGTAGTTGGTCTCGTGCCAAGCCTTCCGTCGATTCCAACGCCCAAGGAGTCTGTTGGTGGTTCGCCCTTTGCGCTCTTCCAGCGCGAGTTCGTATTTTTTTCGGAGATCCGGCTCCGGCGGTGGGATCTCATAGGTGAGGTGGTCTTCGAACCGTTCGAGAACGATGAAGGACGTTTCATTGCTGACGAGGCCGTGTTGCTGGCAGTGGGCAATGATGGCACCGGTGTTGGGAACCGGAGATTGTTCGAGGGACTGGAGCTTGCGTTGGGCCCAGAGCTTCCGAATAAGATCGCGAGCTCGTTCGGAGTCGCTTGTGATCGAAGGGATGCTAACGATCTGCGGTGACAGCGAGTCGCGCAAGTAGGTTAGTCCTTTTGGGACTTCTTGGGATTGAAAGAGGCGAATGGTGTCCTCCTGTCGGTCGCCTGGTTGCTCTCTTTCGATTCTTGCTGATTCATTCACGATCAGCTTCAGGGCGTCCGTGATTTTTTCTGAGTGTAGATTGATCAACTGGTCGCACCCGGTCGATGAAGCGAGATTGGAATGGGACGAAGGGGTGCTGTTGATTAGAAGAATGGGCGTCTTTGAATCAGGAGCGGGGTGCAAGGTGTTTCTGCCATCGGAAAAGACGAGTGCGAGATCTGCCTTCGGAGTGATGGCTGAGAAGTCGGTGGCGCCATCATAGAGCATCGAAGAGAGGGCTTTCTTCAGCTTGTCCCATTTGCCGTTTCTAATCTGAAAGGCACCGGCGGATTCCTTGAAGAGATGAAAGAAGGACAAGTGGACGTCGATGTTGGGGTGGGATTTGAAGAACTGTGCAAGGAGTTCGAATTCCTTGGCGTGATCTCTCAAGCGGCCCGATTCCGAGGCATCCCAGAATAGGTCGATGCTCTTCATCGTTCTCTTCATGGGAGTCAGGAGTTCCATGTCGAGGGCTCCCCTCAGATAGGAATAATCGCCGGCATCAATCACAACGGATTCAGCAGGTTTCTTGCTGCTGATGGAGAGGGCTTTCCCCAGTTTGACATTGTCGTTCGAGATCTCGAGCTGACGATGGGCTTTCTTGCGATGCTTGAGGTTTCCGAGAGGGGCGACCTCAAAAATGCTTCCTTCGCCGTGGGTGATGGTGGCACTGAATTTCTTGATCAGGACCTCGGCTGGCAGGGGGAGGGTATATTGGACCGACTGTTCGTTGGAGGGAAGGATTTCGCAGTAGCCGAGGCGGACGGCTTTGGTGCCTTTGGCGGGAATGGGAAAGATTTTGGTGCGATACACGTTGCCGGCTTCTCGTTCCACAAAGCCGGGATCAATCATTTGGCGTTTGATGGATTCGTAGGCATTGCGCGCCCGGTCTTTTTCGACAACCACGCCTTCGCGCATGTTCCCGTTTACGTCGAGAGCGTATGATGAAACGGTGGCTCCCGCAGGAAGGGGCATCGCGAATTCACCTTCGATCATCCGGCTCTCGGGATTCCGAAAAGTCACCGTGACAGTGGTCTCGGCGAGGTCTTGATAAAGGAAGGTGTCGATTTCGAGCGACTCAATGGCAAGGCGTGCCTTTTCGCCCCGAGGACCCTGAATGGTGAGTTCCGGACCGGAAAGGAGTCGGGCGGGAAGCGACTGCGAAATGAGGACGAGAGTCATCATCCACTTCAGCAGGATGAGCGGACGGATGTTCATGACAGGAGAAATGATTTACTTTCCGACGATCAGAATATCCGCCCGCACGAAGAGCATGATCTTGCGGGTGTGGTCAGTGTTGCCTTCCTGATCCTTGGGAGATTGGACAGCCACCATCTGGGGTTGTCCGGGAAGAAGGGCTGTGCCCGTCTTGAGACCGAGCTCGTAATACCTCGGCATCTTTGTGGTGACCTCGGTCTGATCGGATTTCCATTCTGCCCAGGTCTCAAAGTCCGTGAGGTAGGTCAGGGTGGGCATCATCCTCAGTTCAATGATCTTGGAGGTGTGATCAATCATGGCTTCAACCTCGAGAGTTGAGCCAAGCTTTCTTACATCGAAAGCAGTCGGGTTGGGTGCGGTGACAGTCGTTGGGATCCCGGCGACGTTTGCGTCTTCACTCTTAGCGGCTTTTGGCAAGAGAACTTCAGCGGGCTCATACTCTGTCGCATAAATGTGTTCGCTGACTGACTCGACCGTGGCGCTTTGGCCGGGGACGGCGACCAGACTCATCGTTTCTAAAACTTTGGCCTCCTTCTTCTCGATGAGCTTCTCGCAAGCGGCTCGCAGGTCGCTGTCATTTGTCGACGTGCGGGGCTTTTTCATGAGTTCGGTCATGGCTTCGTGAGGCATTTCAATAAACTCGGTTTGCACACGAATGACCCGGGGCAGGTCGTCGTGTTCACCGAGAGGATCAAAGTCAGGGGTGCTTTCCTGAGCCTCCAGGGGGATAAGAAGCGTCAAAAACGCAAATTTGATGATTGAGATGGATCGGAATTTCATAGGTATCCGCAACCTAAGGTCTCGAGCTGGTTGACGTCGAGAAGATAGATCATCATCAACAATCAGCGTTGGTGCCTCAGTGGAACCTACTCCAGTTCGTCGATCAGTTCTTCCGCAACGTAGGCCCAGATTTCGCCGAGGGTGGGATGATAGGAAGGGATCTTGAGGAATTGCGCGACCGTGAGGCGCTGGGACATGGCCACGGTGATGGTGTGGGCGTAGTCGATGACGTGAGGGCCCATCCCGGAGGCACCGATGATTTCGCCGGAAGAGCGGTCGGCGACCAGCATGACCAGTCCGTGTTTCTCTCCCACGATTTCACCTTTGCCCTGGTCATCAAAGCGGTATTCGGCCGAAACCGGATCGAGCCCGGCTTCGCGGGCCTCTGCTTCGGTCATTCCGACCTGGACAATTTCGGGGTCGGTGAAGATTCCGAACATGTCGAGGCGGGAATCCCATGTGGCGTTCAGAGGTTTCTCCTCAAGGAAGGACGCGATGTTTTCGCCGGCGGCTTCTCCCTGCATGACCGCGAGGTGAACGACGGCAAGGGGGCTGGCACAATCGCCGGCAGCGAAGATGTGAGGAATGGAAGTCTGGCTGTGTTCATCGATTTCGATCCGCCGGAGGTCTTCTTCGAAGCCCGCTTTCTCGAGATCAAGGCCCTCAATACGGGGAGCTCGTCCGGTGGCGATGATGAGTTGGTCGCATTCGATGACGGTCCCTTCGCTCAGAGTGAGCGTGAACTGGTTGCCGTCGTGAGCCACTTCTTGCAGGCCTTCTCCGAAGGCCAGCGTGATCCCCAGGTCGGCGCAGCGTTTTTCCATGGCGTCCGAGACTGCGGGTTCGACGGAGGTGACGAGTGGCTTGCGCCTTGAAATGATCGTGACTTCGGATCCAAGTCCCTGGAACAGGTGGGCGGACTCCATCCCAACTGCTCCTGTTCCGACAACCACGACCCGTGGAGGGACGGATGGCATCTGAACCACATCATCGCTCGTCCAGAAAGGGGATTCCTTGAGGCCGGGGACCGGAGGAACTTTTTCGTCGGAGCCAGTCGCGATCACAAAGGTCTTAGCTGAAATCTCACCGTGTCCCGTGACGTCGATCGTATGAGGAGAGGTGAATCGAGCAGCCCCTCGAATGAGGGCGAAGTCACCTTTCTCGAGACCTTTGACCCGATATTCCTTGAAGCCGTCGATGAGCCGGGACTTGCGGCTCCGAAGGGCCTCGAGATCGAATGAAGGCTCGTCGACTTTGATGCCGAACTCGTCCGCCTCCCGGATGGCCCGGAGGCGGTTGGAGGTTTCGAGAAGGGCTTTGGTTGGCATGCATCCACGCAGGATGCACAGGCCTCCGAGTTCCTGGGCACTTTCGACTACTGCGACGGATAGTCCGTTGGAGACAGCTGTTTTGGCGGCGGCATATCCACCGCTTCCGCCTCCGATCACCACGACATCAAAATTTTGACTCATGGGGAATTGTTGCACCAGAGGAGCGGGATTCAAGCTGTCCGGTGGTTCCTGAGAAAAAAGAAATCTGTGTCGTTAGATCGGAAACACGGCTCTTTGTCTCCTGCGGAAAGTGGTTTAGCTTCGGCCACCGTGAGACCACTGCTCTTCTTCATCCTTCTCGTCCTGCCCGTTGTCGGCGATGTCCTGACGAGAGAAGCGATCGTGAGAAAAATCGAAGGGTTGCAGCCTGAAGCCGAGTCGGCTGAAGGCAGGCAGGCCCTGACGGTGTGGGAGGAAGCCCAGAAGGTGGCGGCCCAGATTGAAGCAAACCGGGCTGAGGCTTCTGAATTCAAGGACGAGATCGAGAAGATCGAAGACGGTTCCACGCTGGCCATGCCTGAGGTGCCCTTGAGCGGAGATTCCCTCGAGGAATGGGTGGCTTACCGTCAGGTGCTCGCCAATGCCATTGAGGCGGCCAACGAGAAGAAGGCAGTCCTGCGGTTGGATGCTTCGGAATCCGCTCTTCGCAATGTCACCCTCAGTGAGCTGATCGCGAAGACCAAAGCGAATCTCGTTGATCACAAGGTGCCGACAGCTGACGCCAATATTGTGGATGAGGCCGAGCGGCAGTTGGCGGTTCAGCAGAAGGCCCTGATGGAAGTAACTCTCGAGAAGTTTGAGGCCGAAAAGGAGCTGATTCAGACCAAGCTTGAGAACCTGTCTTCCCGGGTTGAGAAACGGGATGAGCAGGTGGCTGAACTCGAGGGCTTGCAGGCAAAGGCCACTGAAAAAGTCAACGAGCTCCGCGATCAGGCCGAAGTGAGAACGCGCAACAGCCTTGAGAGAGTGGAGAAGGCGTTCGAGAAAATTCAGAAGAGCGGTGAGTTTGATGAAGATCCTGATATCCTGATGAGGGTTCGTCTAGTGGATGAACTGCAAAGGTTGACGCGCGCGAGAAGCGGCGAAGGGGAGTGGAGATTAAACTGAAGGACGCGGCCGATTACCTTGTTGAGATTGAAGAAACCAAGAAGCGGATTGCCGAACAGGCGAGCAATGCCAGTGAACGGATCAATCTTCTGGAGACCGCCAAGCTTGGCGTGGACAGTCAGACTGGGGTTCAATTGCGTCGACAGCGGGCCCTGCTTCCGGGGATCGAGGAGATGAAGGAAGAACTCCGGGACAATGTGGAGGAGGCGGTGCAGGCCCAGATCATCGAGATGGAATTGCAGAACCGTCTCGCGAATGTCCCGCTGACCAGCGAAGAGGTCGACGAGATGGTCGACCGTTACGAGCAATTTCGCCAGGAGGACATTGATTTGCTTCTTCGAAAGAAGACGGGAACTCCTCGTCTCGCTTGTGAAAGATTTTCAGCGGCTGAACACCCTGCTCAGCGAAGCGACAACGACCGCAAATCTGACCATTGCCGATATCGAGAGTTAGTCTTCCTACCTGGATGAACGGTTGCTCTGGATCAAGAGCACGCAACCGATCTCGTTAAAAGAGCCATTGGAGGAATGGAAGAGAGTGGCCGGTCTCTTTGGCCCGGCGAATGTGAAGTCGGCGTGGGGTTCGGTGACCAACCGGTGGTTACCTCATTTCTTTTCCTACTTCTTTCTTCTCCTGCTGGCGGCGTTTTCTCTCTCCCAACGGCGAAGGATTTTTGGATGGCTTGAATCGGCCAACAAGGCGGCGGCCCGTCGGAATTGTACGAGCATTGCTCCCACGGTCAGGGCGATTGGCGCCTCGGTGCTGTTGGCCGCCGGGCTCCCGTCGTTGATCTATACGTTCGCCATTCTGATCGATAATCCGTATGTGATCCGGAAGGGGTTGCTGAACTTGGGGGACTTCCTTGTGTTTACAGGTCTGATGTTCCGGGTCACCGGAAAGGACGGGTTGTTCCAGATCCACTTTAAGATCAGTGCCGAAACGTCCCGCTTGATTCATTAATCTGATTTTGATGATCCCGATTGGAGCGCCGCTCTCGTTTCTACTCGGAGCTCTCATTGAACCCGAGTCAGGTGATTCAGCCGGTAGGTTGGTGTTGTTGGCGAGCATGGTGGTGGTGGTGTGGTTTGTGAATCGACTCCTTCACCCCTCGAGATCGGTATTCAAGGTCGGCTCAAAACCCTCCCTCGCGGTCAAAGCCTGCTATCTCTTCTTTCTTCTTATTCCGCTCTACTTCGGAGTGATCACCTGTCTCGGATATTTTGCTTCGGCGGTGACCTTGAGGAGTCACGTCATCGCTTCCCTACAGCTCATCCTTCTGGCCTTTTTGCTGATCAGGTTTCTGGGTCGTTGGATTCTGGTGTCACGTCGTCGTTTGGCCATTTCCCAAGCTCTGCATCGCCGGCAAGTTGCCTTGGCCGAAAAGGAGGCCGAAGGGGCGGGAGTCGAGCGGGATGCGGACCTGCCAAGTCTCGAGGAAGTCAAAGCCAGAGCGGTCGATGTGGTGGAAGTGGAAGTCCAGACGACCCAGTTGGTTCGTTTGTCGGTGATTTTTGCGACCTTCTTTGCGATTTGGGGAGTGTGGGCCAACACTATGCCTGCCCTTTCGGTTTTGGATCGGGTGTCGCTTTGGGAGACAGGGGGAGAGTCTACCGAAAGCACGGCAGATTCCACGGCACCCAAGTTGGTTCCCGGGGTCAGCCTGACCTCACAAGAGTCGACGACCGCACCGGCGGAAGAATCCGAAAGCCCGGCGTCCGATGGAAATACCTTCAGAGGAAAAGTCACTGAGTTTGTCAACCATCGGACAATAGTGTGACCCTTCAGGATCTTTTCTTGGCCATCTTTCTGGCCGTGATTACATTTTCGGCCGCCAAGAATATTCCCGGCTTGCTAAGTCTGACGGTTTTCGATCGCTTCAAGCTCGGGCCGGGTGTTTGCCCTGACGACGACCGCGCGATATCTGATTATTCTGATCGGCGTCGTTCTCGCGTTCGGAAAAATTGGAATTACCTGGGGCAAGGTCCAGTGGCTCGCAGCGGCGGTGTCGCTGGGGATCGGATTCGGGCTTCAGGAAATCTTCGCCAACTTTGTCGCGGGAATCATCATGTTGTTCGAGCGCCCTGTACGTCTCGGCGATGTCGTCACCGTGGGAGAAGTTTCGGGCAAGGTGACCCAGATCAACATCCGGGCTACGACCATCCAACAATTCAATAACCGCGAATTGTTGGTCCCGAACCGGGAATGCATTACCAATCAGCTCGTCAACTGGACCCTGCGCGACACCGTTCTGCGGTTCGAGTTGATGGTTGGAATCGCCTACGGATCAGACACCCGAAAGGCGTCGAAGATCCTCCACAAGATTCTCGAAGAGCATCCCAAGGTCTTGAAGGATCCGGCGCCCGATGTTCTGTTTGCGGCTTTCGGAGCGAGTACCCTGGACTTCAAGGTCAGAGGGTTTGTGGAAAGCGTGGATGATTTTATTGCCAGCCAGAGCGAGCTGCATTTCATGATCGATGATGCCTTCCGGGAGGCCGGGATTGAGATCGCCTTTCCCCAGCAGGATATTCATATCCGGTCGCTTCCAACCGAGGTGACGATGGTCGAGAAGAAGTAGAGGAACGACTTATTTGAGATACGGCGCAATGGTTAGGGCAAGACGGTCAACCAAGCGGCTTTGTGCGGCGACGAGGGCTTCGAAGCCGTCTCCAGAGAGCGGTTCGCGGAGCGTCGTGGTTTTACTCGTGACGAGGCGACTATCGGGAAGCTGATACACGCGCCAGGAGGCTTCGAGGAGAGCATCTCCATGAGCCGTGCCATGAAACTGTCTGATATCAACGGTGACCTGATAATCGAGATCACCCTCGTGATCCCAAGGATAGGTGCGAACATTTCCGGAAGACGTCCGGCGCCCAAGGTTAGAGGCAAGGACGCTCATGAATCCACTTCTCAGATCACCGGCCCACTCGTGTTGATCGGAAATCTCTATTTTGTTGGGAGAGCTCTGAAACACGACATAGGGGCGTTCGGAGAGATAGCTGGCGATATCCACCGGTCCCACTCCGATCCCGATGCCGCCGCCGGAAGGAGCCGGCCCCGCTGCGGAGAGGACGTAGAAATTGCGTTGCGGAGACGAGCAGGAAACGAGCAGGGAGAGGATTGAAAAAGTAAGCAGTCGAATCATGGCAGGGGAACAGTTGATTAGCGGCGGGCACGCGGGATTTTGTTGGTGCCCGGGTTTTTGCCGAAGAGAAGGGAGTTTGGTTTGTCGGAGATTTCGGTAGCCATTCGTTCGATCGAGCGAACCGCGCCCCTGAGCTCATCCAGGGTTCTCTTGAGATCACCGTAAATAGCTCCGTTGTTAGAGAGAGGCTCTAACGTGGCGTTGACCGAAGCCAGGGTTTTCCTGAGATCACCAGGGAGGTTTTTGGTGTCTTCCGAGGCCAGGATTTCTCGCACGGAGGTCAAGGTTTCGGTCATTTCCTGAAGGGTCTTCCGGGCATCGGCGACAACGCCGCTGTTGGAAGTGAGAGAACGGTTGATGTTACCAAGTGTTTCGGTCGCTTCATCCGAGGTGTTGGAAACACTGGCGACCAGTCCTTCGAGATCGAGCCTGTTGAATTTGTCGAGGAGGGCGGCCACCTTTTCCTCCAACCCGCCAAGGCCTGTCTCGATGGTCGGGATGACCACGTATTTGCCGATGCGTTCCAGTTGTGCTGGAGAAGCATCAGGCTGGTAGTCGAGATCGACATACATCTGTCCGGTCAGCAGGTTGCTGGATCTAATGGAAGCCCTTAATCCCTGTTGAAAGGCTTTCTCCAGTCCTTGATGGCCTTCATCAATGATATGGGAAGGAAAGTGGGTCCGCATGAGGCGGTCGTCTAGTTGAACCAGAATGGGAATCTTCAGGATCTCACTCTCTTCCACCAGATCGTAGGAGATCCGGCCGACGTGACCGACCTTGAGTCCACGGAATTCAACCGGGGAGCCGACCTTGAGACCCCGAAGCGACTTGTCGGAAAGAAGGAGAAATTCGACCCCTTCGTCGAAGGAACTTTGCTTGGCCTGTTCAAGGCTTTCATAAAGGGCGAAGCGGGCATCGTCATCGACGTCGTCTCCGGGAAGGAGGCCTTCGGGAATACCGACCGAGATCCGACCTGAAACCAAGGAGTCGAGGGAGGGGAGGTTGACGTCGAAGCCATCTGCTCCCACGCTGACAGAAATTCCGGAGTTCCTCCAGAAGTGGGTGTTTCGGGTGATTAAGGAAGCGAATTCCTCTTCGACGAAGACTCCGAATTCGATGAGTTTACGGTCGGTATTGAAGGTTCGCCTCTCGACTTTGCCGATGAGGATGTTTTGAAAATAGATTCCGCTGCCGATAGCGATCGACCCCGGGTCACTGGCTGTGAGGGTCAGTCGGAGACCTTCGACCGAGCTCGGCGTAACGGGGGGAGTTTCGAAACCTTTGAAGTTCCTGGTTCCTTGCTCGCCGGTTCCGGGATCGAGACCGATGAAAGCTCCTTTGACCAACGTATCGAGAGCGGAAACCGAGGCTCCCTGAACACGGGCCCGCTCCACCCAGAACTTTGAGTCGTCGCGGATCAGATCCAGCTGTCCCGGCTTGATCCGCACCGAGACTTCGACCTTCAGGTCTTTGGTCAATCTGATGTCCTCCACCAAACCAATGGTGACATTCCGACACTTGACCTCTGTTTTGTTTGCCGTCAGTCCGTCGGCGGTTTCAAAGAGGATGGTGACGACCTCGCCTCGTTCGTCGAGAGTTCGTTTTACCAGCCAGCCTCCGAGAAGGATCGCAATGAAGGGGACGATCCAGACTTTGTTGAGCCGACTGCCTCTTCGGATTACCGGTTGGGCGTTTTCTTCGTGGTCATTCATGGTTGGTCGTTCCGAGGGGTGTTCTTGCGGGACTGGTCCCAGATGAGTTTGGGGTCGAAATTGTGTGCGGCAATCATGGTCAGGATGACCGTGGCGGCAAAGGCGATCGCCGCGGGGCCGGGGCGGATGGTCATCAGTTCGCCCATGTGAATCAAACTGACCAGGATGGCGACCACAAAGACGTCGACCATCGACCAACGTCCGACCAGTTCGGTCGTGAAGTAAATTCGGTTGGCGAGGGGAGGGGGCATCTGGAATTTTCCAAGGGCCGCCGCACAGAGGAATCCCAGAGCCAGGAATTTAAGGCCAGGAATCATCACACTGGCGATGAAGATAATGATGGCCACCGGATAGGCACCCATGGCCCAGAATGTGGCCACTCCTCCGAGAATGGTGCTGGGCTCATCGTTCCCGAGTTGAGTGACGACCATGATTGGCAGAGTATTGGCGGGGACATAGGCGATCATTCCTGCGAGAGCAAAGGCGAGGCATCGTTGGATGCTGTCGACCTTGCGGGAGTGAAGCGGAGCATGGCATCTGGGACAGTGGTTTTCGGAAACGTGGGAGACCTTCTCGCAGATGTGGCAGGACACCAGATCTTCATTAATTCCCGCTTTGAGTGTTTCATTCATGACACGGTCGTGGCGAGAGCTTTGTGTCGGGCGACTTCAATGCGGTCCCAGAGTTCCATTCGGTCGATTCCGGAAACTGCTCCGGCCATGCAGAGCATCAAGCCGGAGACTGCCCAAAATCCAATCCCGAGACTGACTTCGGCAAGGCTGACCAACTTGAGGAGGCTGACGATGGCCCCGAGAAAGAAGACCTCGACCATGACCCAGGGTTGGATGGTGAAAATTCCCCGGGTCAAGAGCCGGCAACCCGGAAGTGCTTTGCCGAAAATCAGAGGGACACAGATATAAAGAAGCGTGGAGATGAGAGCGAAGGGAAGAACGATGACGAAGAGGGAAACACAAAGGGCGATGAATTGTCCTCCGGTGTTCCAGAGCATGGCGATTGCTCCGGGAACAGTCATGACTGTTTTGCTTCCTCCTGTGCTGACCGAAATGAAGGGAAAAATCATTGTGAGGATCAATAAAGACATTGCCGTCACGCCGAAAGCCACGGAACGATGGAGGCTGTTGGCCTGGTTCCGATACATCAGGGCTCCGCAATTGCTGCAGTGGGCAGCGCGTCCCTCTTCGAGAAGAGGAACTTCGTGAACGGTGTCGCAGAAATGGCAGATCACGCGATGCCTCTCGCCGGATAGGCGAGGCCAGGTTTGTTGGTGATCGGAACTCATGCAGAAAGAGTGAAGGAATGTCTTGGTTCTTCAGTGCGGAGACTACACAGACATTACCTGATGTGCAAAGATTCCGCGATTGCCCTTCGGTGACGGAAATCATAGATAAGGTCTCGTGAAAGTTGACACGCTGCCATTCCCGTCGCGGAAGGATTCCCCCTCCATCGATCAAGTGGGAGTGGAAGAGAGGGCGAAACGGTTCTGTGCTCGCAGCATTAAGAAGGAGACCAAGATGTCAGCTTTGCGGCTGGCGGTCACCATGCTCGACGTGACTACTCTGGAAGGGGCAGATTCGGTTGGGAAGGTTCGGCAGATGTGTGAGAAGGCCAAGCGTCCTCTCCCGGAAGACGAATCAGTGGGGCCGGCGGCAGCGGTGTGTGTTTACCCACGGATGGTCAGGGTGGCGGCAAAAGGGGTGGAGGGAAGTCGTGTTCAGGTGGCGGCGGTGGCCACCCAGTTTCCGAGTGGTCAAATGCGATTGAAGGAACGGCTGGCGGAGGTGAAGTATGCGGTGGGTGAGGGAGCCGATGAGATCGATATGGTGATTTCGCGAGGGCAGTTCCTGCAGGGCGAGTATCGAGCCATATACGACGAGGTGGCGGCGGTTAAAGAAGCCTGCGGAAACGCTCATCTGAAAGTCATTCTCGAAACCGGTGAATTATCCAATTACGACAACGTTCGATATGCCAGCGATTTGGCGATGGCGGGCGGAGCCGATTTCATCAAGACCTCGACAGGCAAGGTCCAACCTGCCGCGACTCTTCCTGTGACCCTGGTGATGCTGCAGGCCATCGAGGATTTTTATGAGCGAACTGGAAGGATGGTTGGGATGAAACCTGCGGGAGGGATCAGCAGTGCGAAGCTGGCCATTCAGTATCTCGTGATGGTGCGTGAAGTGCTCGGACCGAAATGGCTCACCAACAAGTGGTTTCGATTTGGCGCGAGTTCCCTGACCAACGACTTGTTGATGCAGATCCGGAAACAGGAAACCGGCCGTTATCAGAGCGGAGATTATTTTACACAAGACTAAGTTGATGAGTTCCCACGATTTCATTTTAGGCAGTTATGCCCCGGCCCCGGAGTCCGCTGATCACTTCGTGATCAAGGATCACTACGACCTCTTTATCGGGGGAAAGTGGGTGAAGGCTGCGAAGCAGTTTGAGACCATCAACCCGGCGAACGACAAGGTGATCGCGATGGTGGGTCTTGCCGGGAAAAAGGAAGTCAATCAGGCGGTCCGTGCTGCCCGAAAAGCCTACGATTCCGTTTGGTCGAAGATGCCGGCAGCCGAGCGGGGAAAGTATCTCTTCCGCATTGCCCGTTTGTTACAGGAACGTGCGCGGGAATTTGCGGTGGTGGAATCGATGGACGGAGGGAAGCCGATCCGGGAAAGTCGGGACGTGGACGTGCCGCTGGCGGCAGCCCACTTTTTTTACCATGCCGGTTGGGCCGATAAGCTCGAGTATGCCTTTCCCGGTGCCAGCCCCAAACCCATCGGCGTGGTGGGGCAGGTCATTCCCTGGAATTTCCCCTTGTTGATGGCCGCGTGGAAAATCGCTCCGGCTCTCGCCTGCGGCAACACTGTAGTTCTGAAACCGGCCGAGACCACTCCGCTGACCGCCTTGAAGCTGGCGGAGTTGTTCGAAGATGCGGAATTGCCTCCGGGAGTAGTCAATATTGTCACCGGAGCCGGTGACACCGGTCAGACATTGGTGGAACATCCCGATGTCGACAAGGTGGCCTTCACCGGGTCGACCGAGGTCGGCAAGATGATCAAAAGGTCGCTGGCTGGGTCCGGAAAGCGCTACACCCTCGAGCTGGGAGGAAAGGCCGCCAACATCATTTTTGAAGATGCGCCGATGAACGAGGCGGTCGAAGGAATCGTGAACGGGATCTTTTTTAACCAGGGGCACGTTTGTTGTGCGGGATCACGCTTGTTTGTGCAGGAAAGCATCGCCGGCACGGTGTTGCGGAAGCTCAAGAAACGGATGGGAACCTTGATTGTCGGCGATCCGCTCGACAAGAATACCGACATTGGAGCGATCAATTCACCGGAGCAGTTGGCCCGAATCAAAGCCTTGGTGAGTGCGGGCAAAAAGGAAGGAGCGGAGATCTGGCAACCCGATGGAGGAGTCCCCAGAAAAGGCAATTGGTTCAAGCCGACTCTTTTCACGGGATGTGCCCAGAGTCATCGGATTGTGCAGGAAGAAATCTTCGGGCCGGTTTTGGCGATCCAGACCTTCCGGACACCCAAGGAGGCCATCGCCAAAGCCAACAATACTCCCTACGGGCTGAGCGGGGGAGTTTGGACCGACAAAGGTTCCAAGATTTTCAAGATGACGACCTCGCTCAATGCCGGAGTGGTTTGGGCGAATACCTTCAACAAGTTCGATCCCACCTCTCCTTTTGGAGGAATGAAGGAAAGCGGAATTGGCCGGGAAGGCGGAGTCCATGGTTTGTCGGCCTACTGCAATCTGGAACTTTAGAAATCAAGAACGATGACCATACCAAAGACTTACAAGCTGTTCATCGGAGGAAAGTTTCCCCGAACGGAATCAGGAAGAATTCTGGAAGTCCGTGATTCCAAAGGAAAATTGATCGCCAATGCCTCAAGGGCGAGTCGCAAGGATTTCCGGGAGGCCGTGGTGGCAGCACGCAAGGCTGCTCCCGGATGGGCCGGGTCGACCGCATACTTGAAAGGGCAGATTCTCTACCGGATCGCTGAAATGCTACAGGGACGGCGGGCGCAATTCGTCGATGAGTTGACGTCGCAGGGATTGAAGAATGCCGGCGAGGACGTTGATCGAGCCATCGATTTACTCGTCCATTACGCGGGGTGGAGTGACAAGTTCCAGGCACTCTTTTCGACCGTGAATCCGGTCGCTTCGTCCCATTTCAATTTCTCCGCACCAAGCCCATCGGGGGTCGTTGCGGTCGTGGGCCCTTCCTCTCCCGGGCTTCTCGGATTGGTCTCTGTTCTTGTTCCGGTGATCGTGGGAGGAAATTCCTGCGTCATTCTCTCCAATCTCTCCGCGATTTCTTTTGCTGAAGTCCTGTCTACCTCCGATGTTCCGGCTGGGGTAGTCAATCTGCTGACCGGGGAACGGGAGGAGTTGATCCCCGAATTCGCGAAACACATGGACGTCAATGCCATGCTTCTGTGCTCTGACGAATCCGGGGAACAGCGGTTGGCCGAGCTGGAAGCAGCGGAGAATCTCAAACGAGTGATGTTGAAACCGGACGAAAACCTTTTGCCAAATCCCTATCACATCCTCGATTTCCAGGAGATCCAGACGACCTGGCATCCGGTCGGGATTTAAGCGCGGGGACTTCGCAGGAGGTGAAATTTTCCGAAAAACTCCTCTTGATCTCCCGATCTTTTTTCCTACGCTCCGCCCACCAACACGGTGGTCGTAGCTCAGTTGGTAGAGCTCCAGATTGTGATTCTGGCTGTCGCGGGTTCGAGTCCCGTCGATCACCCCATCTTTTCAAAAAGCCGTTCTCCGCAGGGAGGGCGGCTTTTTACTTGGCTCGATCAACTCAGAGTTTTCCGAGATATTGTCTTACGACTGCTCGATTAAGAATGAGAAGTTGAATGAGACAGTAGCTAATCAGCAGGGCGAGAGCCCCGACGAAGGCGGTCAGGGCAAATTTCCGTGGCTCGGTTCCCAGCGCCTGACACATTTCCGGAACGCGGGGATTGATCAAGTGGTGATAAATTCCGAGGAAAGCGGTGGAGCCAGCCAAGGTCAGGGCATTGGCGACATTGGTGGCGGCCACGCTCCAACGGGCCTTGCAAAGTAGAGAGATTCCGCTGATCAGAAAGAGCGAGGGAAAGAGAATGAGAAATCCCTCGAGGGCTCGGTAGAATTGCTGGATCTCTATCCAGTATTGCGTGGAGGTGAGGAAGGTTTCGAGCTCGTCCGGGGAAAGTTGAATGAGACCTGACATGATCCACGAAAACCCGTTTTTCTGAGTGGCCTTGGCGAAAATGAGGAAGCCGAAGCCCAGTCCGGTCAGGACCAGATTGGCGCGGGCGAAAAAGAGAATCCTTTCCGGAGCGAAGATCCCGCTTTCAGAAGCCGGAGCCGGAGGATGGTAGGGGTTTTCGCTCACCGCTTGATTGAATCTGCTTTTCGGGGTCCGGGAAAGCTGAGAATCCCTCCGCTGGGCTTGAAATCCGGGCCGGGGACCGCTTGACTCGCGCCCTCATGAGCGATTCAGCATTGTCCCAGTTAGTCGGGGGAACCTCCAAGGTCCTCTCGGAGAAAGAACTGGGCGATAAACTCAAGGAAGGCAGACCCCTGCGGATCAAGTTCGGGGTCGATCCTACGGCGCCCGACATCCACCTGGGACACACCGTGCCGTTGGAGAAGCTCCGGCAGTTCCAGGAGCTTGGGCACGAGGCCATTCTGCTCATTGGAGATTTCACGGCCACAGTGGGGGATCCCACCGGACGAAGCACGGCTCGTCCGCCTCTGACCCGTGAGGAGGTCCTGTCGAATGCCGAAACCTACACCGACCAGGCCTTCAAGGTGCTCGATCGCTCCAAGACCAAGATCGTTTTCAATGGCGAGTGGTTCCGGAAGATGGACTACGAACAGATTCTCAAACTGAATGCTCGCGTGACCCTCCAGCAGATGTTGCAGCGCGAGGACTTCAAGGAACGAGTGGCGGAAGGAAAAGAAGTGCGACTTCACGAACTTCAGTATCCCATAATGCAAGGTTGGGATTCGGTGGAGCTTGAGGCCGATGTCGAAATCGGTGGAACGGATCAGCTGTTCAACATGTTGGTGGGTCGTGATCTGCAAAAGGAGGAAGGACAGAGCCAGCAGAGCGTGATTTGCATGCCGCTCCTCGAAGGACTCGACGGAGTCAAGAAGATGTCCAAGAGTGCGCACAACTACGTGGGCGTGAATGAGGCTCCCAATGAAATGTTCGGGAAGCTGATGAGTATCAGTGATGAACTGATGGATCGCTACTATCTTTTGTTGCTTGGGTCTTCCCGAGACGAAGGAATGCATCCAATGGAGGCCAAGAAGGAATTGGCCCGGCGGATCGTGGCCCGCTATCACAGCGATGACGAGGGGCAGGCCGCCCGGGATGACTGGGAAACCCGTTTTTCAAAGCGTGATCTCAATGCTGCCGAGCTTCCGGAGATCCCAGCGTCGGAGTGTTCCGGAAACGTTCTGGAGGTGGTTTCCAAGGTGTTTGCCGACGTCTTCAACTTGCAGAAGTCGAATGGCGAACTGCGGAAGCAGTTCATTACCACTGGAGCCGTTCAGCTCGATGGGGAAAAGCTGACCGACCCGATGGCTTCTTTCGAGGGAAAGGCCGGGCAAATCCTGCGGCTGAGCAAAAAACAAAGCGCAAGGCTCATTTAACAATCGCCGCATCTTCGCTGGCTCGATGGGCCGGTGTGGGCTAGGTTCCGCTTATCAAAACCTCTAATGTCTGATTTCTTTTATTCCGCGCTCCTGATCCTCGTGGTCATCGGAGTCTTCAACATTATCATTTTTGTTCACGAACTCGGACACTTCCTGGCGGCCCGCTGGCGGGGTCTGCAGGTCGATCGATTCCAGATCTGGTTTGGCAAGCCGATCTGGAAGAAGGAAATCAATGGGGTTCAGTATGGTCTCGGATGGTTGCCGTTTGGGGGCTTTGTGGCTTTACCGCAGATGGTAACGATGGAAGCGGTAGAAGGTTCCAATCGGGACTCTGACGAGCTTCCCCCAGTTTCACCTCTTGATAAGATCATCGTGGCGTTCGCCGGGCCACTCTTCAGTTTGCTGTTGGCCTTTGTGGCGGGCTTTGCGGTTTGGGGACTCGGTAAGCCGCAGGATGCCATCAAGTCGAATGTCATCGGTTATGTCATTCCCGATGGGCCGGCAGACAAGGCCGGGTTGAAAGCTGGGGATAAGATTCTGGAAGTAGAAGGAGAGCCCGTGAAATGGTTTGCGGGAGGATTGTTTGATGACATCCGCACCCGCATCATGTTGACCGAGGGGGACAGCGTGACCTTCAAGATTGATCGCAATGGCGAAATCATGACGGTCGAATCCAAGTTCGAAATTCGCGACACCAAGTTCTATCAGCGACGGGCTTTGCCAACGGTTGGGATCGGTCCGAATACTCCCGCGATTGTGGACAAATTCAGCGGGGAGAACAGCGAGGAGAGTCCAGCGAAGAAGGCCGGATTGAAAGTGGGTGATGAGATCATCGCCGTCAACGGTGTGAAAATCTTCAGCCCGGCTGCGGTTGGGGCCCTTCTTGAGAAAAATGAGTGGAAGGAGAGTGAGATTACTGTCCGGAGGGGGGATCAGGAATTGGCGTTCATGGTGACCCCTCAGAAGCCTGAAAGTAAATTCTACAAGGATCCCATGATCGGAGTCAGCTGGGATCAGGAAGCGGGCTTCGATAGAGAGTTGGTGACCGTGAATCCTATCGAGCAGATCAGTAACAGCCTGCGGACAATGTTGGTGACGATCAAAACGATCTCCTCGCCGAGTTCTCATGTCGGGGTTGATCAATTGGCTGGACCGGTGGGGATTGCCAAGACCAAGTATCTCCTGTTGAAGGAGGAATATGGATGGCTCCGGGTGCTGGCCTTTTTTGTTCTCTTTAATGTGAATCTGGCGGTCCTCAATATGTTGCCTTTGCCGGTGTTAGACGGAGGGCACATCGTGATGGCCGGAGCCGAGTGGGTCCGTGGAAAGCCGCTGCCTACCCGCTTCCTGGAAGTTGTGCAGTCCGCTTGTGCCTTGGTCATCATCGGCTTCATGCTCTTCATTACCACCAAGGATATCGGTGATGAGGTTCCGGGGGATCAACCTTCCGAGGAGGATTTGAAAATCGTTTGGCCAGCGAGGTCCAACTAGCGATCTTGCGATGTCGTCATTTTGATGGCATAAATCAGCTCCGAAATGAGACCTTCTCCAGCATCCGTCAATGTTGCACGTCTGACCTACCTGGTCCTCTGCGAATTGGCTGGCCTTGCCATCGCCCTGAGCAATCCGGACATTCCCATGTGGGCCGGTCTTTTCGGAGGGCTGGTAGTGGGCGGTTTTTTCATCGTGGTGGAGCGTCTGATGAAGGAATCGACGCTTCGCGGTTTTTCCACCGCCACCTTCGGGATCGCCGTTGGCTTGATCTGCGCGTTCCTGCTCAATCGGGTTGGGATTTCCGAGTTGGTGAAACTTTCGGTCACGCCTCTGGATAACGAAGATCTTGGTGATTCACTGGCGCTTGCTTTAAATGTCGCGATCTATGCCAGCCTGGCCTTTCTCGGGGCTGTTCTTGCGCTTCGCAGCAACCAGGAGGACTTCTCGTTCATCATTCCCTACGTGCGTTTTCGTCAGGATGCCACCTCGGGTCAGCCCCTGTTGTTAGATGGAGAAGTGATCATGGATGGCCGTCTGCCGGCCTTGATGGCAGCAGGTTTTTTGACCGGACGACTTTTGATTCCGCAATTTGTTCTGGAAGAGCTGCAGGTCATGGCCAATTCGCCTTCCTCCGGAAAGCGTCAGCGTGGCCAGCGCGGCCTCGAGATTCTCGACCAGCTTCAGAAGAATCCCGGCGTGCCCATTTCCATTCAGGATTCCCGGGGCATGGCCGAGGATGATTCCTACCAGGGGCGCTTGGTGCAGACTGCCAAACTTCTGTCGGCGCGGATCATCACGACGGACGAGAACCTGACCAAGGTGGCCCATTTGCAGGGGAGCGACGTCATGAATTTAAATGATCTTGCCGATGCCTTGAAACCTTCGGTAGTGGTCGGAGAGTCGGTGCGGTTGGCTTTGGTGCGAGCTGGCAAGGATGATCATCAAGCCGTGGGCTACATGCCGGACGGGACGATGATCGTGGTGAATCACTCGATCAACAAGATAGGCACCACCCAGGATGTCACCGTGATCAGTAAGCTTCAGACGAGTGCGGGGCAAATGGTGTTTGCCGAGTTGAACAGTAAGGAAGAGCCCGAGGTGTGAGCGAGATCGAGGCGATTTCCGTCACTCAATTGGCCCGAAGGATCCGGAATCTTCTCGAGATCCAGATCGGAGAAGTCTGGGTGGAGGGAGAAGTCAGCAATCTTCGGAAGCAGGGCAGCGGGCATTGGTATTTTTCGTTGAAGGACGGCTCCGCCCAGATTTCCTGTGCCATGTTCGGGGCCCGTCGGCGAGAAGGGAATGAAGTGCTTCAGGACGGAGCAAAGGTTCAGCTCTTTGGGGAGACCAGCTTCTACGAAGCAAGGGGAAGCACCCAGTTGATTGTCAAGAAGGCAAGAGCGGTGGGCGTGGGAGACTTGCAGGCTCGGTTTGAAGCACTCAAGAAGAAGCTGGATCAAGAAGGGCTCTTTGCGCCCGAGCGAAAGAGGCAACTTCCGGGATTTCCCAAGGTGGTGGGGATTGTTACCTCGCCGACTGCGGCGGCCCTGCAGGATATCCTGAACATTTTGAACCGTCGTTCCCCGTGGCTGACGGTGGTTTTTTTTCCGGCGGCGGTCCAGGGAAAGGGGGCGGAGAATGGGATTGCCCGGGCCATTGAATCAGCCGGGAAGGCCACGAGTCTTGGCTTGCCGCAACCTGAAGTTCTCATCGTAGGGCGCGGCGGGGGATCGCTGGAGGATCTTTGGAACTTCAACGAAGAAGTCGTGGCGCGCGCGATTGTAGCGTCGCCGGTTCCAGTGGTAAGCGCAGTGGGTCACGAGATTGACTTCACGATTTCTGATTTTGTGTCCGATCTCAGAGCTCCGACGCCCAGTGCCGCGGCCGAGTTGGTGGCTCCCGACCGGCAGGAGCTGGAAGATCGGATCGAAGGGTTGAGGAATCGGCTGGAACGAGTGGTCTTCGGGCGGATGGACCGGATGTCAGATCAACTGGATTTTTATGAGCGTGGGATTTTAGGGCAATCCCCCGAGCGGGTCTTGCAAGTGCCGACCCTGCGCCTGGAGCAGGCTGCTGACCGCTTCCGAAGGGTTGTCGATGACTCGTTGCGTGAGCGGGAGTTGTTGATCGCGGACTATCGGGCCAACTGGAAGCACTACCACCCAAGGGAAGTTCTGCGACGTCGTCAGGAAAAGCTGGATCAAAAACAAGCAGTCTTTCTGATCGCTGCTTCCAATGCGTTGCGTGAAGAAGAGGCTCGGATCGAAAAGTTGGGGTCGATGCTCAAGGTTTTGGGCCCTGAGAATATTCTCGAGCGGGGCTTTTCGATTACCTTCGACGCGAAAGGGAAGATCTTGAAGGACGCCGGGAAGATCAAGAAGGGCGATCAGTTGACGACCCAACTTTTGAAGGGCGAAGTGAAGAGCAAGGCCGAATGAGGCCTACGGATGGTATGATCGGGTATGCTCGATGAGTTCGGGGTAGAAGGATCCGAATCCTTGTTCGAAGGATGAGTAGTTGGAGATGAGATCTTCCTCGGATCCGACGAGTGGGGCCAAGAAGTCGCGCCGCCTGCTGATTCGTCGGAAGGTCAGGGCGAGACCTTCGAGGGTGCCGTAGGAATCGAGCCAGTTCTCCGACTTCATCCGGGGGAGGTTGGATTGAAGGTCCGGAGTGAGCCATTGATGATTGCGGTCGAGAATCCCATAGGTCTCGCTGATGAAGGCGGGAAGCGGCTGGGTAGAAAATTCCTGCCACTGTTGGGTTAGGAAGTGATCGAAAAAGACATCGATGATGATGCCGGCAAAGCGGCTTCTTTCCGGGGCGAGGTAGGCCTTGCACTCGAGAAAGACCGGGTGTCGATCGGTGAAGCTGTCGATAGTCCGGTGGAGCATGATTCCTTCGACGAGATCAGCGGGGTATCTTTCGAGCAGGCTGTTTTGGGTGCCTCGCACAAAGTCCGCCAGAAGCGCGCCGACCCGGGAGGGGTCGGTGGGGCGGGCAAGGTGGAAGTGGGCGAGGAAGTTCAAGGCTTGCGGGCTTGATAGACGGTGGCTAAAGAGGTGTCGATGATCGTCTCTTGGAATGGCCGGCTGATCGATGAAGACGAGGTGAGGGTTTCGCCATTCGATGGCGGACTGCTGCGCGGTGAAGGAGTCTTTGAGACCATGCGGGCGGATCAGGGAAAGGTATGTCACTGGCCGCGTCACTATGCGAGGCTCCTGAGATCGGCTCAAAAACTATCGCTCGAGGTTCCAGATCCCCTTGTTCTTGAGAATCGATTGGAGGACGTTTTGCGGGCCAATCAACTGTTGAAGGAGCCCGCGAGGATCCGGTTGACCTTGTCGGGGAACATTCTCGTGACGGCGGTGACTTTGCCGGTGCGATCTGAAAGATGTCGGGTTGGAATTTCGGAGTACCCTATCAATGAACGAGGTCCGTTGGTGGGGGGCAAGGTGTGTTCCTATGCTGAGAACATGACGATTCTGAAGCAGTCGGGTCTGGATGAAGTGATTCGTCCGAATACGCAGGGAGAACTTTGTGAGGGGTGCCTCTCGAATGTGTTTTTTGTGATGGGCGGGGAAATCAGGACCCCTTCGCTCGAGACGGGCTGTTTGCCCGGAATTTCCCGGGAACTGGTTCTCGAGCGATTTCCGGAAGTGGTGGAAGGGGAGTGGTCGATCGAGATTTTGAAAGAAGCTGATGAAGTCTGGCTGAGTAGTTCAACGCGCATCTTGAGTTGGGTCGATGAGTTGGATGGTCGCGAAATGGGTCCTCCGGGAGAGATGTTTCAGCGGATTCTCGGTGACCTGGCCGTGGCCGCTTCGCCCTAGACTTGCTCCCAGCGCCCGGGAGGGCTAGATCTAGGCATGGCCTTCACCGTCGCCAAAGCCTTTGATCTGATTTCTGCCGCCCACGAGAGATCGCGTTTGGCGCATGCTTTTCTGGTCACCGGCCCGCGTGGTTGTGGAAAGGAGGACCTGGCGGCCCGGATGGCGGATATGCTGAATGGTGGCGATGATGGCGGTGAAGATCTCTGGGGAGAGCCGGTTGAGAGCGAATCTCCGAAGCTTCAGGAACTGGAAGGGGAATACATCCGGGTGGTGCGCCCTCGATCAAAATCCCGCCAAGTGGCGGTCGACGACATACGTGATCTCGAAAAGATGATGCATCAGTCATCGCCCAACGGGACGTGGAAGATCGGAGTGATTGTCGATGCCGACCGGATGAATGAATCGTCGGAGAATGCTTTTTTGAAAACCCTGGAGGAGCCGCCGGCGGACAGTTTGCTTTTATTGCTTTCGAGCGAGCCAGAGCAATTGCTGCCAACAATTTGGTCGCGATGTGTGCATGTTCCCCTCGCTCCGGTTTCGGTCAATGAGCGGCCGGAACTGGTGATGAAGATTCTGCCGCTGCTGGAAGAGGTGACTCGCAATGGGTTGGGGAAAATGGAGTCGGGGCTGCTGGTGAAGTCGGGGTTGGAGGAATTACTGCGGGAACGGCGGGTGGAGATCGAGGAGGGCTATCATGCCAAGCTTAAGGAAGAGAAAGCGAAGTATCAGAAGGTGGTCGAAGGTGACTGGCTCAAGGATCGTGAGAAAGTCTATGAAGCAGCAGCTTCGGCAGATTACCTTTCGGATCGGGCTCTTTTGATCGAAACCATCCACGCTTGGGTGGGTGATTTGTTGCGGCAGAAGGCAGGAGGCAGGGGGCTGGAGTTCCCGCAGTATGCTGGCGTGATGGGGGAAGCGGTGGTTGAAGAAAATTTAGACGTGCTTTTGAGGCGGGTTGCGGCCATGGAGGAGCTGCGATGGTTGTTGGAGACCAACGTGGTGGAGGCGCTCGCTCTCGAGGTCTCCCTGATGAATACCTTTGGAAAGCTGAGTTAATGAAAAGAGACAAGTCATTTGTCGATCATGTCCGGGTCGATTGTCGGGCCGGTGACGGCGGGCACGGAGTGGTGAGCTTCCGTCGTGAGAAGTATGTGCCCCGTGGAGGCCCTGATGGAGGCGACGGAGGCGATGGCGGAAGTGTCGTGCTGGTGGTCGATCGAAATACCGACAATCTCCGCTCCTTTCATTATGATCCCAAGTTGATTGCGGAACACGGTGCTCACGGGCAATCGTGGAAACGTCATGGCAAGAATGGCAAAACCAAGATCGGACGAGTTCCGCCCGGGACGGTGGTTTACAAGAGCCCGGCTGCCGACGTCACCGAAGCGGTGGCGATGGAGCGCAGTGATGAGGGAGTAGAGTTGATTCCAGTGGCTGACTTGACCGAGGACGGTGAGGAACTGGTCCTTCTAGAAGGCGGAAAAGGAGGGCGGGGGAATTTTCATTTCCGGTCTCCGACGAACCAGACTCCCCAGGAGCGGGAACTTGGCACGGAAGGAGAGACCGGGATGTTTTATCTGGAATTGAGGAGGATTGCGGATGTCGGTTTAGTTGGTTTTCCAAATGCCGGTAAATCCACTTTGCTCAGCAAGTTGTCCGCGAAGCAGCCCAAGATCGCCTCGTATCCCTTCACAACTTTGACTCCTCAAATCGGAGTGGTGAAGCTGGATGCCCAGGATCGGTTCACGATGGCGGACATCCCCGGGTTGATTGAGGGGGCGCACGAAAATCGGGGATTGGGCCATGAGTTTCTTCGGCACATCACGCGTTGCCGGGTGCTGCTGTTCATGGTCGACATGGCAGGGAGCGAAGGCCGTGATCCCATCGAGGATATCCAGACTCTGCGAACCGAGATCAAACTCTACGATGAAGATCTGGCAAAGTTTCCCTGGATGGTCGTTGCCAACAAGATGGATCTGGAGACGGCAGAGGAGAATCTGGGGTATTTCAAAAATCGTTTCCCAAAGGTTCCGGTGGTGCCGATATCCGCGATGGAAGAAGAAGGGCTGGATCAACTGAAGACACAGATCAAGGAGCTTTTGGATTCCGATGAGTGAATTGATATTTGTCTATGGAGCGCTGCGAAAGGGGGCTTCCAACGACTGGCGCATGAAGAAAGCTCGGTGGCTGGGGGCTGCTGAAGTACGAGGGACGCTGGTGAAGATCGATTGGTATCCCGGTTTGGTCCTGGGAGGGGAGACCATGGTGAAGGGGGAGGTTTACGAAGTTGGTCCGGAGTTGATGAAGGAGCTCGATGAGTTCGAGGGTATCGGTCTCGAGGACGAACGAAACGGCGAGTATCACCGGATCCGGACGGAGGTCTCTTTGAATGGAAAACCTGTTGAAGTCTGGATTTACGAGTGGCTCAAGGGAGTGGATGGCTACGAAGTAGTCGATTCGGGGGATTGGTTGAGACCCGGTTAGTTCTCTTTCAGTGATCCGGATTGAATTTTCCGTTGTATCCCGGTTCATAGAGTGAAACTCCGAGCTCCTTCGAGAGGATTTCGAAGTGTTGGTCATGAGCATAAACAGCCACGCCTTTCTCCAAGGCAATGGTGGCGATGAGAATGTCGTTCCAGGGCAGGGTGTGTCCTTTGGCGCGGAGCGTTGAGTAATTGTTTGCAGCCTTCCGCCAGAGCTTTTGATCATTGGAGAGATAGGGGATGAGATTGAACCACGGCTGGATTCGTTGCATCTCATGAGGTCGGGCCCCTCCCAGGAATTCCATCTCAACCGGACCACAAAGAGCTGCTTCGAAGGCTTCGATAAGCCCCTTCACCGAGAGTTTGACAAAGTGATCCCCGTCTCGGCGGAAAAAGGTGATCCAGGCACTGGTGTCGACAATGACCATGACGTTCAGCGGTCGACGGTTTCCAATTCTTCGTTCGTCATGGGATAGTCTTCGAACTCTCCTTCCATGACCATATCGGCGAATTGTCGGACCATCTGGCGTCTGACAAACTCGGTGGCAGCCTTGGTGATGGCCGGGCCCTTTTTGCTTTCGCCCGTGAGTTTCATGGCGTGATTCAGGGTCTCGTCGTCAATTTCGATGGTAATTCTCATCGTCGGACCATCCTCCAGAAGATGAAAAATGGAAGATTAAAAACATCAAAAAGATGAGATGGAAGATTTTGTTTTCCGTCTATGGGGGCAAAAAAGCCCGGCGAGCTTTGAAGCAGGCCGGGCTTTTAGGGTGATTGAGAAAGGAGACTCTATCGGTCAACGCGGGCGGAACCGCCGCCGACGAGTTTGCCGACTTCTTCCTTGGTGACCATGGTGGTGTCGCCGGGGGTCGTCATGGCGAGGGCACCGTGGGCAGCCCCCCATTCGACGGCCTGGGCGGCGTCATTGAATTCGAGGAAACCGTAAATCAATCCGGAAGCGAAGGAGTCGCCACCGCCGACACGGTCGAAGATTTCGAGGTGCTCGCGGTTGATTGAGTTGTGAAACTCCCCATCGTGCCAGGCCAGAGCGGCCCAGTCGTTGTCGGACGCGGTGTGTACTTCGCGGAGGGTCGTCGCGGTAGCCTTGAAGTTGGGATACTCGGCGACGGCCTTTTCGATCATCTTCTTGAAGTTGGAGATATCGATTCCGGTGATGTTCTCTTCATCGACGCCTTCGACTTCGAAGCCGAGGCAGGCGGTGAAGTCTTCTTCGTTGCCGATCATGACATCGACATACTTGGCGATCTCGCGATTCACTTCCTGGGCCTTGGCTTGTCCTCCGATGGACTTCCAGAGGGAGGGGCGGTAGTTGAGGTCATAGGAAACGATGGTGCCGTGCTTCTTGGCAATCTTGCAGGCTTCGATGGTCAGCTGGGCATTGCCTTCGGAAAGGGCGGCGAAGATCCCTCCGGTGTGGAACCAGCGGACTCCAAGAGTGCCGAAGATGTGTTCGAAGTCGAAGTCATCGACGGTCAGTTGGGAAGCTGCAGTATGTCCGCGGTCCGAGGTTCCCTTGGCGGCGCGGACTCCGAAGCCCCGCTCGGTAAAGTTCAGCCCGTTGCGGGCTTTCACGCCGAGCCCGTCGAAGTCAGCCCACTTGATGAACTGGGTATCAACACCGCCCTGAAGGACGAGGTCTTCGAGAAGCCGGCCCACTTCGTTGTCGACGAAGGAAGTGAGGACAGCAGCGCGCTTTCCGAAGCAACGGCGAAGTCCGCGGGCGACGTTGTATTCGCCTCCGCCTTCCCAGGCTTGGAATTGGCGTGTGGTGCGGACGCGTCCGTCGCCGGGGTCGAGACGGAGCATGATTTCGCCCATCGAGACGATGTCGTAGGCGCAGGATTCAGCAGATTTGATGTCGAGGCTCATGGTAAGTGGAGAGTTATTTGATCAGGCCGTTGGCACAGAGGATGTCATCGGTGCCGGCGAAGAAGTTGATGAGGTTGTTGAGGCAGCGGTTGGCCTGGCGCTGGACTGACTCGTGAGTCCGCGAACCAATGTGGGAAGTGATGATGCAGTTGGGGGCACCGATCAGTGGATGTCCGGGTGCGGGAGGCTCGGCATCGAGGACGTCGGCTCCGTATCCGCCGACCTTGCCGGACTTCAGGGCTGCAGCCATGTCGTTGGTATTGACCAGTTCGCCACGAGCGCAGTTGAGGACAATGACATTATCGCGCATTTCTTCGATTTTGGCGGCATTGATCATATCTTCCGTTTCCTCGTTGAGGAAACAGTGCAATGAAACGACGTCGGAATTGTGGAGGACCTCATCCATGTCGGCGCATCGCTTCACGCCATGCTCGGCGGCGAAGGCTTCATCGAAGTAGGGGTCAAAGGCAATGATGTCCATGCCGAAGGCTTTGGCGCGAATGGCAACTTCCTTTCCGATGCGGCCGAGACCGAGGATGCCGATGGTTTTGCCCATGATTTCGTTTCCGACAGGCTTCTTCCAGCCAGCGACCCATTCACCGTTTTGAACGGCAACGGCATTGGATTGGATGTCCTTGGTGATGCCGAGAAGGAGTCCAAAGGTGTGCTCGGCAACCGTGGTGTGGTTGACTCCGGGAGTGAAGAGAACGGGAATCTCTTTGGAGGTGGCGTAGTCGACGTTGATCTTGTCGAGGCCGATCCCGTATTTGGAAATGGTCTGGAGGCGGGGAAGGGACCTGTCGATGACTGCTTCGGTGATGGCGTCGTCGCCACAAAGGAAGGCATCGAATTCGCCGGCAAGCTCGAGCATTTCGGCTTCGGAGAGAGGGCCGCGGGCCCGGACGACCTCCCAATCCTGGGAGTTGAGAAGATCCTGATGGGTTCCGGGAGTGTCCTGGAACGAAGTGGTGGTAAGTAGAACTCGCTTGCTCATGGATTTGTCTGACAGATTTTTTTAGAGGGTGTCGATGGGGATTTCAACTGCGAATTGAGGAAAAAGCGGAGCTGAAAAACCGGGTGGCGTTGTCGGTAAAGGTGGATTCCGGGCAGGCCAGAATTCTGGATAATTCCCGTGCCACGAGGCGGAGATTGGCAGGATGATTGATTCCGTCGAGTTGAAATTCGGGATTAGGTGGAGCCATGTCCGGGGCATCGGTTTCGACAAGAATTCGCTCCGGCGGAAGGGCTGAAAAGACGTCTCGAGTCTTCGACTTCCGGGGGTGAAGGAAGTAGCCCGAAAACGAAAACCAAGCCCCCAGCGGAACCAGCTGTCGCGCAAAATCGACCGAACCGCCATAGGAATGGAGGAGGAAGTTTGGAAGGGAAGAGCCATTTAAAAGTTCTTCGAGAAGAGGGCTCCACGCCTTGAGGCAGTGGATCGTGACAGGACGATCCAGCTCAGAGGCAAGAGCGAGGTGTTCGCGGAACACTTCATGTTGTTGCTTGAGATCTGGATCTGCCATCCAGCGATCGAGGCCGCACTCCCCAATCGGCGCAGCAGGGAACTCGTCAAGAAAATCGCGGAGTCGGGAGAGCCAGGAGGTTGATCGCTTTTCGACCTGCCAGGGGTGAAGTCCGAAAGACGGAATCACGAAGCCGGGAAAGGTGCGAGCCAAGGAAGCAACCCGCGGCCAATCGTCTTCACAGGTGCCATTGACAACACAGGCGGTGATGCCCGCGGATTTCATCGTTTCGATCAACTCCTCCTCTCGCCCTTGGAACCGGGGATCCTGAAGATGGTTGTGAGCGTCGATCATGAATAGCGGGCGAGCAGGTCGTCGGCCGCCTTGACGAACTCCCCGGCCTCAGAAGAGGGAAGAGTCAGGGTTTCCGAGGGTGACTGATAGACCGAGTCTTCCGAGCCGGGGAGCCGGTAGGCAAGATCGTAGTGATCGACTAAAATGGACTCTAGGAAATCGGACCACTGTTCTTGATCGATCTGTTGGTGCCAAAGGTCGACTTGCTCGTGTCCTCGGCGCCGACGGAGACCATCGAGGGTTTTCTTGAGCTTCTCCGGGTCGCCGATGAAATGATCATAGTCCCGGGCCAGAAGCTTGGCCCGTTCCTTGAGCGAAAGGTTGATCTGGATGACACGTCCTTCGCCCAGTCGTTTCCAGAGGGCCGGGGGACACTGGAGTTTTCCAATGCGGTTGGATTCGGCCTCGGTGAAGACCGGGCGAGAAGGGTCAAATGCCCGGAAGGCAGACCAGAGATCGGATTCGAATTTTTTTTGCCCGGGTTGGGGAGAGTCAGGTTCCGAGCCGAGAATGGATCCTCGATGATGGGCGATTCCTTCGAGATCGAGGATTTGTCCTCCTTGTTCCCTGATGGCGTGAAGCAAACGGGTTTTTCCGCAACCGGTGAGCCCACCAAAGACGATGAGTTCTGGTTTCCCTTTTCCGATTGTGTCGTTGAGGTCGGCCATCAACCACTTCCGCCACGACTTGTATCCGCCATGGATCACGCGGGCCCTCCAGCCAATGGCCCGGAGGATGACGGCGATCGAATTGGAACGAAGATTTCCCCGCCAGCAGTAGATGAGCGGGGCGTAGCTCGATGGCCGGTCGGCGAGAACCTGATCGAGATGCCGGTGAATGTTTTTGGTGATCAGGGTAGCTCCGAGTCGTCGCGCCTCGTAGGGGCTGGTGGCATTGAGCTGACCGACGAGATGGCGTTCCTCGTCGTTGAGAACGGGAAGATTGATTGCTCCCGGGATATGGTCCTCGGTAAATTCCGAGGGCGAGCGAACATCGATGATTTCCTCGAAGTCTTCCGGATCAAACGGTGGGTTGATGACTTCGGGGAGATCCATGGAACTAGTCGGCCACCTCCACGACCAGGCTCACTTCGACCGAGACGCCGAGGGGAAGTGACGAGCAACCAACCGCTGCCCGTGAGTGTTTACCGGCTTCTCCGAAGACTTCCACAAGAAGGTCCGACGCTCCGTTGATGACCTGGGGGTGGGCGGTGAAATCGGGTTCGGCATTGACGAATCCGGAGAGCGCGACGACTTGCTTCACCTTGTCGAGGCTGCCAATCTCAGCCTTGATGACGGCCAGGCGGGTGATCAGGGCGGTCCTTGCTGCCAGTTGGGCAGTTTCGAGATCACACTCCGAAGGAACTTTGCCGAGGAATTTCTGGTCGCCGATAATGGGGAGACCTCCGGAGATATGGAGAAGGTTACCACTGCGGACGGCATTGACGTAGGAGCCCACCGGAGCGGCGGCGTCGGGAAGTTCGATGCCAAGAGCGGCCAGCTTTTCTTCAGGAGTCATGGTGCAAAGGGATGAATGTGTTTATTCGTAGGAAAAGAGTTGGATGAACTTGCGTCCACTCCGGGTGAGGGAAGCTTGTCGACCGGTTCCGGTCAGTCGTTTCCGGGTGTAGTATTCGTGCTTGGATCTGGTGGTTCGCACGTAAGTAACTGTGGCTTGGGTCACCTCGCGATGGCTGGGAGCGACTGCGAGGGGAATTCCGGAGTCCGTGAATGAGAGTTCCCAAGATGCGCTGGGGGCCTCGTGATCGCCTCGTTTGAGCCAGGGGTATCGTTTGACAATTTCCAGGCTGTGCTTTCTGGGGATGGCCACCTTGAAGTAGGGTGAGGCACCTTTGAGGAAGTCGGGGATGGTGATTTCGGCGCCTTCCTTGGTGGCGATGTAGAGAGAGGCAATATCGATCCCGATGAGATTCCTTCCGTCGTAGATTCCGTGATTGGTCTTGGTGCCCAGCCACTCGACGAAATTGTTGCTCGAAAGCATGCAGAGTTCCAGGTGGAGGTGGGCCCGCTCACGGTTCAATCCGCTTCCGGTATATCCCATGATGGCGAGGGGAGAACCTCCTGAGATCTTCTGGCCCACTTCGACCGAGACCGAAGCAAGGTGGGCGTAGAGGCTGTAGAAGGGGCCGTAGCCCCACTCATGTTTGACCACGACGTAAATGCCGTAAGTGCTGCCGCCGCGGGCATTGTTGATATAAACGACTTCGCCATCGGCAATGGCGCGGACTTCGTCGAGAGGATTGGAGTTTCGGTCCCGCTTGGTGGGTTTGATATCAAGCCCTTCGTGAAACTTGGTTGCGATGACTCCTTCTGAGGTGGTTCTGGTCAAGGTACGAACAAAGCCGTACTGACCGGCGGTCCAGGGCCGCGAGGTTTCGTTTTCGAAGATCCTCGGAACCCACATGTAGAAATTTTCAAGGTCACCTTCGAGGAGTGCCCGATTGTCCGTGGGAAGAGTGATCTTCAGTGGTTCGGCGGCGGGCAAGAAAACGGACAGGAGCCCGAAGAGCAGGGGGATGAGGAACTTCATCTGAACAGAAAAGGCTTACTTTTTCTTGGCGGCCTTCATCGCGGCCTCGTGGGCTTTTAGGCGGGCCTTCCAGTCCTTATGGTCTTCGCCAATGTGCGGCATGGCGTATTCAAAGGCGTTGATTTCGCCTTCCCTGATTCCCTGCCAGATGACGAGTCTTCCGTCCCGGACCGGTTTGTCGATGTAGATGGCATCGACCGGTCGCCCGTTCAACATGGCCACCAGCCATTTGCCCTGATGTTGGGTTGTTCTTGCGGTGATCCGGTTGGCGGCGGGCTTGGTGAAGGCGAAGGTGGCTCCGGCTGTTCCGTCTTGGGCAAAGAATGGTTTGTAGGCGACGAGCTCCTTGGTGAACGTGAGCGGGCTTTTCAAAAAGAAGCGCTGTTTGTCGCCCATCGGGAGGGGAAAGACCATGCGCGGGCCATCAACCTCATTTCCCTCCAGGTGGAAGGTCAGGGAGTTCTTCTTGGGCCGCTTCGAGGAAGCGGAGGCGGGCGCCAACAGAGAGAAGGCGAGGAGGGCAAAGATCAGGCGTCGGGTCATGGCTCGGGTGTGTGGTGGGTTAAAGGCTTGGGCAGAACGGATTATGGGCTTTTTCGAAACCGATGCGAGTCTGGGGGCCGTGCCCCGGGAAAACTGCGGTTTCGTCAGGCAAGGTGTAGAAGTTTTTGCGGATGGAGTCGAGGAGTTGCTCGTGATGGCCTCCCGGGAGGTCGGTTCGGCCGATGCTCCCCTGAAAGAGGGCATCGCCTGCGAAGAGGTAGGATTCGGAGGTGAGATGGAAGGAGATGGACTCCGGGGAGTGGCCGGGGACGTGGGCGATTTCGAAGGTCAGGCCTTCAGCTTCGAAGGTGGATTGCCCTTCAAGGACTTCATCGACCTCGTAGGGGCTGATATTGACCGGGACCCCCATTTCCCGAATACGGTCCTCCATGATGACTTCGGGCGCATAGCTGGTCCAAGCCACAATTTTGGCTCCGGCTTCGGCAATTTGCGAAGCTTCCTCGACGTGATCAAAATGCTGATGAGTCAGAAGCAGGTGGGTCGGGCGCAGGTTCTTATCCTCGAGAAAAAGGGAGATGTCGCCCGGGGCATCGATGACGAGGCACTTGTTGTCCTCGAGCTCGAGCACGTATCCATTGGTGAGGAACGGTCCTCCGGTGTGGGTATGAAGAGTCATGAGCGGAGGTGGTTGATGGCTGGGGCGATGGCTTCGGCAGGAACATCATTGCTAGTGATCCCGTTGCCGAGCCGGTCGAGGAGAACAAAGGTGCGCTTTCCTCCGGCAAATTTCTTATCGCGCGAAAGTTTTTCGAGAATGGTTTCGGTGGGAATCCCGGCGTCGAGAATGAGCGGGAGCTGAAAGTGCTTCAGAAGATTGAGAATTCGTTCGCTGGACTCAGAAGGAAGGCCTGCATGGTTTTTCGAGAGGAGAAGGGCCGCGCGGATCCCGAGGGAAATGGCTTCCCCGTGAAGGAGAGTGCCGTAGGGAACGGAAGCTTCGATGCCATGGCCGATGGTGTGGCCGAAGTTCAGAAGAGCTCGCGTGCCCGAGGTTTCCTGTTCATCCTCTTCAACGACGCGGGCCTTGATGGCGACATTGCGCGCGATGAGTTCGGCCGGGACGTGCTGATCGAGTGGATCGAGGGCTTCGAGATCAGCCAACATCGGTTCGTCCCGGATGGCGGCGTGCTTGATGACTTCGGCGAAGCCTTCGCGGAATTCTCTCCCGGGAAGAGTGAGAAGGGTATCGGGGTCGATGAGAACAAGTCGCGGTTGATGGAACACGCCGATGAGGTTTTTTCCTTCGGGTGCATTTACTCCGGTTTTGCCGCCAACCGCCGAGTCAACCTGGGACACGATGGTGGTGGGAATTTGAACGAAGGGGATGCCTCGATAGAAAATGGAAGCGACAAAGCCAGCCAGATCACCGGTGACTCCTCCACCGAGGGCGACGACAAAGGAAGCCCGATCGTGTCCGGCCTGAATGAGGTCGCGGCAGAGTCGTTCGGTTTCGGTAAGGGATTTGGATGCTTCGCCGGCTGGAAATTCATGAGAGGTTGTTTCGTACCCGGACTCAGCCATGGAAGCTTCCACGGCGGCCAGATAATGAGGGGCCACATTGGAATCGGTGATGATGGCGGCTTTTCCTTTGAGGCCGGCAGCTTGAATGCGGGGTCCGGTTTCGGCGAGGAGCCCGGGATTCACCAGAATGTCGTAGGAGCGGTCTCCCAGATTGACGTGAACGGAGTTCATGAATGTCGAAGGCGGTGCCAGGTGGAAGTGTCGGGTTTGAGTAAAACGGAGATTGGTTGATCGGCCAAATTGAATTCGGAGACAAGGTGCTTGAGAAGCGCGAGCGAGGCAAGCGCATCGTAGAGGGCATCGTGCCAATTCCGGTCGGGGGCATGGGCGGAGAATTCGGTCAGGCCCAGCGAGGTGCAGAGGTCGCCAAGGGAATGAGAGGGCTCTTCCGGCCAGGCCGAGCGGGCCAGTTGGAGGGTGTCGATCCAAGGACCAAAGGGGTGACCGGGGAAGGAACGCAGAAATCGCTTTTCCGTACCGTGTCCGTGGGCCACGACCGGGCCCCGTCCCAGCGAACTCTTCAGGACCGGCCAGAGGGAGAGAAGCGAGGGGGCTTCAAGGAGATCGTCTGGGGTGATGCCGTGGACCTTTTGAGCCGACCAGGTGATGTCCTGATCGCATTGGAGGAAAGAGACGAAAGGGTCATGGATATCATTTTCCAGAGTCCAGCTGCCAAGCCCGATTTGCACGGGGGCATCGCTTCGTCCCTTGGCAGTGCCGGCGGATTCGAAATCAATGGCAGTGAAGATGGCTTCGGAAATCTTGATGGCCAAGAAATAGCGGAATGGGGGCTTTCGAGAAGTCTTAAAGCTTGGACTTCACTTGCTTGAGAACGCCGAGCGTTTTTTGTTCAACACCAGGTCTCCGCTTGGGGGAGATTGGCAGTTACTCGATATTCTGAACCTGCTCGCGGACTTTCTCGAGTTCGGTTTTCGCGGTGACAACATTCTGGGCGATGCCGGCATCGTTGGCCTTGGAGCCAATGGTATTGAATTCACGATTGATCTCTTGGCAGAGAAAATCAAGCGAGCGGCCGATGGCTTCGTCACGGTCGAGGTATTCGCGGAAACGCCCGATGTGCGAGGCGAGGCGGGTGATTTCCTCGGAGATGTCGCAACGTTCCGCAAAGAGGGCGATCTCCTTGAGGAGGCGCTCGTCACTGAGGTCCAATTCAATTCCTCCATCACGGAGTCGTTGATGCAGATTCTCCTTCTGTCGCGCCACCACGGCGGGCGAGGCTTCTTCGATGCTCTTTGCCAGGTCCTCCAGCGAGAGCAGACGCTCGAGAAGATCAGACTTGAGGTCGGTGCCCTCGGATTTCCTCATCTCCAGCAAGCGTTCAAGAGCTCCGGCCAGGGCGGGTTCGATGGCAGCAAGAGCGTCCTCCAGTTCGATGCCGGCGTCATCGAAACTCATCAGGCCGGGAGTGCGGATGAAGTCCTGGGCTTCGGGTTGAATGGAGCGGTCGAGGAGGTCGGACAATTCGGTGAAAGCTGCTTCGAGGGCTTGGGCCCGGTTGGCATCGATTTGAAAGGCTTGATTGGAATTGGCAGATCGTTCGAGCTGAATGGAGACATTGACACGGCCCCGCGAGACAGAATTGAGAATGGTCTTTCGCAGCGAGCTTTCGATTTCGCCGAGTTCACGAGGCAGGTTGAAGACGATGTCGGCCTGCTTGCGATTCACCGAAGTGATTTCGACTCGTGCGATCAGCTGGGGGGTGGCGTGCTCGGAGCGGCCAAAGCCGGTCATGGATTGCATGACCTCAAGGATAGAGAGGAGAGAGACTTTTGGCGAGGATCAGTCGCGGTCTTTTTCGTCGTCCGCTTGATTTTCTTCTTCAGGCTCCTCACCCGGCGTTTTCTCGTCGTTGTTCTCCTCGGCGGAAATTTCTTCTTCAGTGGATTTCTCCTGATCCGGGGACTCCCCATCCGAGTCACCTTCGTCAGAGACGACGGGATCGAGAAGAGGGTCGTAGTTGGGATCCTCTTCCTCGGGTGATTGATGTTCACCCGGGTAGTTCATGTAATCGTCTTCTCCGTGGTGATCCGAAAGATCTTCCTCTTCACCATCCTCTTTCAGATCCAGATCAGCGTGATCCTTTTCGTAGTCGTAGTGATCTTCGTGATAGTGGTCATCATGGTAATGATCATCGTGATGATGCGGGTCGTCGTGATAGTCGTAGAAGTCATCGTCGTGATCCGGATGATGAGGATCATCAGGTCCGTGATCAGGGTCTGAGCCGCCATCGGGGTCGGGATCGTCGTCGCCGTCGTCCTCGGGTGGATCAGAGAGAAGTCGTTTCATGCGTTCGGCTTCTTCTTCGGCTTCAAGCCGGTTCATCTTCTTTTCGTGGAAGTAGGAGAGCCAGATACAGATCTCGTAAAGGATCACCATGGGCACGGCGAGGAGCGAGAGGGTCATCATGTCCGGCGTGGGCGTGATGAGGGCGGCAATGACGAAGATGGCGAGGATCGCGTAAGAGCGGGTTTCCTTCATCATGCTGTGATTCAGCAGGCCAATCTTGACCAGGGTCATGACAACCACCGGAAGCTCGAAGGCTAGACCGAAGATCAGGACAAAGGTCGTGGCGAAGGAAATGTAGTATCCGATCCGCCAGTCGTTGGAGATCCCCATGCTCTTGCCCCATTCGTAGAAGAAGGTGAGGACGTTTGGCAGGACGTAGAAGTAGGCGAAGAGAACGCCTCCGAGGAAGAGTCCAAAGCCGATGGCCATGGCCGGCCAGAGGGCTTTTCGTTCTTCGTCCTTGAGGCCGGGAACAATGAACTGAAGGAGGAAGAAAAGGATCAGGGGAAAGGAAATGATGATGCCGGCGAAGAAGGCCAGCTTCATGGTGAGCATGAAGGTCTCGGTCGGCTTGAGCGAGCTCATGAGCCTCAGGTTTCCTTCGGCATTGAGGTTGGAGGAGGGTTTGGATTCGAGAAACTCGAGGGCGAGATCACGGACTTCCTTTTTGTCATCCGGAACAGATTCGACGAATGGTTTTCGTTTGTCCTCGGGCAGCTTTTCGGAGGCCCGGTAGACGATGGCGGCCTCGGTGATGGTGCGTGTCCGCTGGTCGCCGACCTCATCCCACCAGAGGTCACTGAGGGTGGAATCGTATTGAGTGAGGGGAGGGGCCACTTCGGACAAGCTGAGGGCGGTTTCCCAATCCTTCAGCGTGATGCCTGAATCCTCGGGCAGGGTGGCTTCGTGTTTGTCCACCCAGACTTGCTCGACCGGTTTCCGGATGATCTTCATCAACTGGTCCTTGTAGACGAAGCAGGCGAGAGTTGAGATCAGGAGGGTGATCGTGATCCGGGTGATCATGACTCTCAAATCTTCCAGGTGGTCGAGGAAGGGCTTTTCTTCTTCCGGGTTGGATTGGTCCCGGAGTTTGAAGATTTTGTTGAGAAAGATCATGTGGCGGGGATTTGAATACGCGGGATTCGCCAGAGAACAATGGAAAAGTCTCGGTTTGAGCAACTACGAAACCCCTCCTGGAAACTTTCATTCCCGGGGTTGATGTCTGGTGAGTCATTGTTACGTTCGCGGTGCGTGGCCGGACTGACACTTGATGCTTTGAAGCAGGCAACCCCTGAGGGCGGGTTGTTTTCGGATCGTGAGTGGCTCTGGTCGCCGGAACCATTTTCCCTTTCCAAGGCGCAGAAGAAGGCTTTGCAAGGCTTGGGGCACCCGTTGCATCGGTTCCAGCAGGTCTGTGACCAGTTGCACCGGCAGAGTTCCGAGGGAAACCGCCCCGGCTGGATTGCGGAAGCTCTCGATGCCGGGAAACCCCGCTGGATGCTGGAACATCAGCTGGCCGGTAGCAATCGAGGAGTGGGTCCGCGCGTGATCCGTCCCGATCTGTTGCTGACCGAAGAAGGCTTTGTGGCCTCCGAGTTGGATGGGGTTCCTGGTGGGATTGGGACCTTGGGCTGGCTGAGCCGGACCTATGCTGCAGGAGGATTTGAGATTTTCGGAGGAGCGGAAGGAATGCTGGATGGCTTTGCGTCCTTGTTCGAAGAGGGAGCGGATATTCTTGTTTCCGAGGAATCGGGTGATTACCTGCCTGAAATGAAGTGGTTGGCGGATCAATTGGGCGAGCGATTTTCGGTGCAATCGGCCGAGGCGTGGACTCCGGGAGAGCGCGACGTCTATCGTTTTTTCGAACTCTTTGATTGGGAATCGATTCCGTCGATCCGTGATTTGGCGAAGTCGGGGAGAGTGACTCCGCCCTTGAAACCGCATTTCGAGGAGAAGATGTGGTTGGCGATGTTTTGGTCGCCTTCTCTTCGCAAGATCTGGGAATCCGAATTACGGGGGAGTCATTTGCGGAGGTTGCGGGAGGTCATTCCCTTTGGTTGGGTGGTCGACCCGACCGAGCTTCCCCCTAATGCAGCCTTGCCCCGTCTGGAGGTGTCTTCGTGGGACGAGGTGGGCGAATTCAGCCAAAAGGATCGTCGGCTTGTGCTCAAGGTCAGTGGATTCAACGAACTGGCGTGGGGGTCGCGCGGGGTGACCATCGGCCACGACGTTTCCTCGGAAGAGTGGTCCGCTGCGATCAGAACGGCTCAGGAAGACTTCGGGAGTCAGCCTTGGATGGTTCAGGAATTCCAAGAGACGCGGCTGGTGGAGCATCCGTATTTTGATCCGGCCACCGGGGAGAAAAGAATCATGGTGGGGCGGGTGCGATTGTGTCCCTACTACTTCGTGGATCCTTCCGGTCGCACTCGTTTGGGCGGATGTCTTGCTACCATCGTGCCAGCGGACAAGAAGAAGATCCACGGAATGCGGGACGGGATTCTCGTTCCCTGCACCTAGGGACGAAAAAACCGGTTCCTCGTTGAAGAGAAACCGGTTTCTGAAAAAAGAAGCAGAGTTGTCTTACTTGCTGACCCAGCTGGTCACGTTGTCCTTGTTGAACTTGCCGCCGACCTTGCCGTCTTTGCCCCGGTGGTAGACGAGGACGCGGGTATCGTAGTGGATCTCATTGCCAAGAGCATTGGGCTCACGAAGTTCATCGTCGAAATCGTAATTGTAGAGACAATAGTAGTAGCGGTCGGTCCGCTGCTTGTTATTCCAGGGGCCGTAAAGATAGGCCCGGTTTTGATCGCGCACGAGACCATCGTAGGCATTGTCACCCTTGCCCTTGGCCTTCTGGTATTTGAAGAAGGACATCTTTTTGTAGTTCTCGTCCTCGGCACTCTCGAGTCCAAGAAGGGGAGCCATCAGGGCGTTGTCGGTGGGATGCTCGGTGTCCTGGTTGGACGTGCTGCTGAGCGGGAAGGCGGTGTATTCGGTATAGAAGTCCTCGGAGGCTTGCACGAGGGCCTGAATACAGGTCTTGGCCTTGGTCTTCTTGGCGGCGTCCTGGGCCATGGAGTATCCTTTGAAGCCGAGGGCTGCGAGAACTGCGACGATGGAGATCACCACCAGAAGCTCAACGAGGGTAAAACCGCGTTTTGACGGAATTTGTGTGGATGTGTATTTCATTGTGTGAATGGGTTACTAGCGGTTGGAGATCGGAGACTAAAGGCAATTTCTGCGTCTTGGCAATGATCACCTTTTGCGAATCTACATTGTCTTTACACGTTAAAAGACATTCCCGAAATCTCCAGCAATTTTTTATCGGTGGTTGTTCAGGCAGAAAAGTATGACAACACTTCGCTATATGGCGAAGGCAGAGGAGATGAAGAAGCGGATTGCAGCATTGCTTGGCAAGGAGGGAGGTCGCCCGTTGAACAAAAGTGAGCTGGCCCGGGAGCTCGAGGTGTCGAGCAATAACCGGCGCAAACTCCGTGAAACGCTGGCCGAGATGGTGGAAGCGGGAGAAATATTTGTGGGTAAGAAAGGAAGGTATGGGATCGGGTCCCAGGGGAGATCACGGGATGGTTTGGTTGGGAAAATCAAACTGAGTCCGGGAGGCCATGGTTGGTTTCTTCCGGACAAGATTGACGAGGGCAATCTCTCGACCGGCATCGATCTGATGGATCCGTCCCGCTATTATGTGTCGCCTCGCGCGATGGCGACGGCACTCGATGGTGACATCGTTCGGGTCCGCCTGGTGAAGAACGATGGTGGTTCGAGGGAGCACAATGATTTGCGTGCCCGCGTGATCGAGGTAGTGGAGCGACGCTCCGGAAAGGTCACCGGAATTTTCATCAAGAATGGAAAGTTCTCTTCGGTGCGAACCGATGATGAACGTCTGCCTCCGACGATTCGCGTGGGAGGAAACGGGGGCGCGAAAGCCGGACAGATCGTGGCGGTGCAAATTACCCAGTGGGACAAACCGAAGGACATTCCTCGCGGAGAGGTCGTGCAAGTCCTCGGGTGGCCGGGAGATCCTGGAGTTGATGTGGAGGCCATCGTGCATCAGCATGGGATCAACGCGACCTTTCCACCTGAAGTGGTGGCGGCGGCCCAAGCCATCCCGCTGGAGATTCCGGCCGAAGAAATCGCACGTCGTGATGATTGGCGGAAACGGGATGTCATTACGATCGATCCCAAGACCGCCAAGGATTTCGATGATGCCATTCTGGTGGAGAAGACTGAGAAAGGTTGGCGCCTGGCGGTGCATATTGCGGATGTTTCCCACTATGTGAAGCCCGATGGAATTCTCGACCTGGAGGCGAGGGAGCGAGGCAATTCAACTTATTTGGTAAACCGCGTGATTCCAATGTTGCCCGAGGAATTGTGCAACGGAATCTGTTCTTTGGTACCGCAGGAAGACCGTCTCACCAAGTGTGCCCTGATGGAATTCGACGAGGACGGCAAGATGCTGAAGTCTTCCTTTACTGATGCTGTCATCCGGACGCCGAGAAAGTTTACCTACGAAGAGGCTCAGACCATTCTTGAACGACCCGGCACCGGGGGGAAGCTTGGTGAGAGGATTCATGAGGCGTGGAAGCTGGCATCGGTATTGCGGAAGCGACGCTATGCCAACGGGGGACTCGATCTCGAAATGCCTGAGGTCAGTATTCTGTTAGATGAAAAAGGCGTGCCGACCGGCTATCATCGGGAGGAATACAATGAGAGTCATCAGCTGATCGAGGAATGTATGTTGGCGGCCAACGAGGCAGTGGCCCGGGTGGTGAAGAATTCACGACGTCCCACCATTTACCGGGTTCACGAAGATCCGGACCCCGACAAGTTGAATGAGTTTGCCGAGATGGCCCGGGGATACGGATACAAGGTCGGAGACCTGACAAACCGGCATCACATCCAGAAGTTGCTCGACGAAGCCAAGGGGTCGTTGGAAGAGCCGGCGATCAAGGTGGGGCTGTTGAAAAGTTTGAAGCGAGCCAGTTACCTGGCCACTCCCGATGGACACTACGGCTTGGCCAAGACTGACTACTGTCACTTCACTAGTCCGATCCGCCGGTATGCCGATCTCGTGATGCATCGGGCCTTGCAGCCGCTCTTGAAGAACAAGGCGGAGAAAACCGACCGAACGCCGGATGAAAAGCGCTGCGTCGAAATTGCCGAACACATTTCGAATACCGAACGAACGAGCGCTGATGCCGAGAGTGAAAGCCGTCGCATGAAAATGTTGGAATGGTTGGAACTGGATTCGCGCAAGGACAAGCCCACCGTCTTCAATGCGGTCATCACCGAAGTGCGGGCGATGGGATTGTTCATGGAGTGTACTGATATTCTTCAGCGGGGTCTGGTGAAGCGGGAGGGGTTTCCGGAAGGGCGGTGGTTCTTCGAGGCCAATTCGGATCGCTTCTCCAACTCGCGTGGACAGATTTTGCAGGCCGGAACGAGAATCAAGGTCTTGGTCGAGACGGTCGATCGGATCGGGATGAAAGTGGACTTCCTGATCACCGAAGTGGTGGGTGGAGCTCCCAAGAAGAAGATTGCCTCGAAGAAGAATACGACAGCACGGACCTTTGGTTCGAAAAAATCCGCGAAGAAAAAGTTCTCGAAAAAGAAATTCGCGAAAAAGAAATTCGCGAAGAAGAAGTCGGCCAAGAAGAATTTCCGGCGTCGACGCAAGAAGTAAGATCAGGCGTAACGGTTGACGGTGGGAGGCCGGAGAAATCCGTAGAGTGCCTGGCCTGAGTTTTGGGCGAAATCGACCGCCAAGGATGAAGGAGCGGAGATGCCGGCGATCAGAGGGATGCCGGCCGCGAGGGCTTTCTGCATGAGCTCGAACGAAATCCGTCCTGAGACCAGAAGAAAGCACTGTGAGAAGTCGAGTTTCTGTTGGAGTCCTGCACCGATGACTTTGTCGAGAGCGTTGTGACGGCCAATGTCTTCGTGGAGAATGAGAAGATCTCCATCTTTTGAAAAGATTCCGGAGGCATGGATGCCGCCGGTGGAGTCGAAGTTCCGCTGGGCTTCGCGCAACGCTTCCGGGGCCTTGAGAAGAGTTGTCTCGGGGAGGTCGAGAGCTTTTTCGATCGCAGGGTGGTTTTGGAGAATGGCATCGACTGTTGCCTTGCCGCAAAGTCCACATGATGATGCCGAGAAGAGGTGACGGGTGAGTCGTTCCCAGTCGCATGAGTGATCGTCGGCAAGAAAGACGAGGGCATGGTTGTCTTTGGCCTCGAGATCAATCCGTCGAACTTGGGCCGCGTCGGAGATGATGGCTTCGGTCAGGAGAAATCCCATCACGAGAACTTCGTCGTGTCCCGGAGTTCTCATGAGGACGGCGAGGGGGCGGCCGTCGATGACAACTTGCAGAGGTTCCTCGACGGCCACGACGTCGTTGGCGGACTCTCCGGTTTCTCCGTTCAGTCGGGTGATTTTACAAGCTTGGACGGAGCGGGACATGGGAGAATGCTACTCAGGTCCAACATGTCAGGGCAAGGGGTTCGTCGCGGTTGGTTGACCCAAGGTAGCTGGTGGCCTAGATTCGATTTCGATGAAGAGGCGAAAGGCGATGATTCTGGGGATTCTTGGTTGTGCTCTCAGCGTGCCGTTGAAGGCTCTGGATCATGTCTATTCGAAGGGGCTTGCGAAGGAGGTCATTGAGGAGAAGAGGGAGGATTACGGGAAGGTCCAGGCGGAGTTGGAATCCTATCGTCTGGCGATGCTGAAGAAGTTTCAGTTGGCCCAAGCTTCAGATAAGAAGGAGCTTCTTGTGAAGGTTCGTCAACGTCTGGAGCGTGATCTCCGTCGGGAGATGTTTCCGGCTTGGTATGGCACGGTCTGGGATTTCAATGGGACTTCGAAAACTCCGGGCGAGGGCAAGATTGCCTGTGGGTATTTTGTTTCCACCTGTCTCACTCATCTTGGATTCAAGGTGTCGCGGATCAAGTTGGCGCAACAGCCTTCTCAGCGAATTATTGAAACCTTCATGGCCAAAAGTGACCGGAAGATTCTTGCGGGTGGAAAAAGCATGGAAGTGATTCGGGCTTATTTGAAAAGCCAGGGCGACGGAATCCATATCGTGGGTCTCGATTCCCATGTCGGCTTCATCTCGGTGGAAGGTGATGACATGGCCTTCATTCATTCGTCCTACTATCGGCCCGGGGCGGTGGTAAAGGCGGAACCGATCGATACGAGGAATCCATTGAGTGATTCCAAATACCGGGTTTTCGGGAAGATCTTCTCCGACGAGATGTTGACCCACTGGCTTCAGGGGAAGACCTATCAGGTGAAGACCTGATGGCGCTCAGATCAAGGGAGTCGGGTAGGTCCCGACATCCACCAGAGAGCGGATGTTTTCAACCACGTGTGGTTTGTCGTCCGGATAAGTGACGCCAAACCAGGAAGAGGAAGTTTCCAGGACGTGGCAATCAATTCCTCCGGTTTTAATGAGAGTGTCCACGATGGTCGGGATGTAGCATTCGCTCTTCAGTTCGCCGCCGTGTTCCTGGAGGAAGTCGAGAAACTGTTTTTCCAATTCATCGAGGAAGCCGAGAGGAAAAGCCCAGAGGTTCATCGAAACAATGACATCTTCTTCGAGGAGGCAGGCTTGATCGTTCTGGGTCCGGCCTTCGATTTCAGAATCACTCTTGCGGGAAATGTCGAAGACTTCCTCGACTCCTTTGAGAAGTCCGTCGCTGGTCTGGCAGATTCCTCGATTGACCGCACCGTGGTCGGAGAGGGTGCGGACGAGTTGATAACCCACGAGGGCGTAGTTGGATGGACTGTTCCCGGAGGATGCCGAAGTTAGAAAGTTGGCGGCCTGAAGATAGGCGTCGGAGCCATAGAAGTCGTCGGCGTTGATGACCGCGAAGGGGCGATCGAGCTCATGGCGAGCGGCCCGCACGGCGTGGGCGGTCCCCCACGGTTTTTCCCGTCCTTTCGGCAGGAGGTGTCCGTCGGGAAGGTCGTTGAGACTTTGATAGGCATAGGCAACTTCGATCCTGCCTTGGAACTTGGCGCCGACTTTCTCTTTGAAGTCGTCAGCGAAGTCTTCCCGGATCACGAAGACCACTTTGGAGAATCCGGCCCGGATGGCATCGAAGACCGAGTAGTCGAGCACGGTCTCCCCGCTTGGCCCCATGGGGTCCATTTGTTTGAGCCCTCCGTATCGGCTGCCCATTCCTGCGGCGAGAACAACGAGTGCGGGAGAATCTACCATGTCGGGAATGATTTGTGACGAGGGGGCCGATTTTGGCAAGGGCATTTCATGATCCACAAAGCGAATCTGTGAATCCTTGAAGATGAATTGGTTAAGGAAGGGGCAAAGTGATGAAAATGAGAAAGTTGATATGGATGTTTGTTCTGATGCCCTTGGTTTCGAAAGCCGCCGTCGTCGTGGATCTTGTCGAGGCTGGTTCGGATGTCATCATCCTGGTGACGGGTGGGGTGGATGTGAGTGGATTGACGCCAAGTGGGACCACTCCCGAAGGCACGGCTCCACAAGTCTCGGGAGCAGCTCCATCGTCGATTCTCTTGCGGGGAGCCGGCGGGACACCTCCTCTGTTTCTGGGGGCGACAGCCTCGGTCGTCCAGTTTTCCGGCGGGCCGGTCGGGCTGTCCGCTCTGCTGGGCGGGCCTCTGCCCACAGTGGTAATCAGTAATACCGGGGCGGTTTCGGTTTCCGCAGATTTAATTGGAGCTCCTTCCACGACTTCGAGTTTGGGAATTCTTCCCAATGAGAGCTTTGCCAGTCTTGGGATCGTCGATGGTGTGGTATCCTCGACTTCCCGGTCGACCGGGAGCGGAACTGAAAGCATTACCTTCCGGACCGGCTCTGCGGTGGTGTTTGTCCCCGAGCCTTCTTCTGCCCTCATGATTTTCGGGGCATTTTTAATGGCGGGAGGGCGACGTCGCCGCGACTGCCTCAGAAAGTGACATTCGCTTTTGCCAAGTCGGGTGGCGCTCGCTATGCCTCTCGACGTGAAAATCTGCGTTGTCGGAAAAGGTGGTCGCGAGCATGCCTTGATTCGTGCTCTTCGTGAATCTGCAAGCCAGCCGGAGGTCTTTTGTTTCCCCGGAAGCGAGGCCATTCATGAGATTGAAGGGGCCGGCGAGGTCGCGGCTCATGATCTCGACAGTCTGATGACCTGGATGGAGTTGACCGGGATCGATTTGTGTGTGGCGGGTGAGGAGAGCTATCTCGTCACGGGTGAGGGTTTGGCCAACCGGTGTGCGGATGCGGGCATTCCTTGTTGGGGACCTCCGTTTGCGGCGGCCCAAATGGAGGCCAGCAAGGAGTTTGCGAAGGAGTTCATGCAGAAGCATGGCATTCCAACGGGTGACGCGACCGGATGCGCGGACTACGATGAAGCCCAGGCGGCAATTGGGGGGAAGTATCCCACTGTCTTGAAATTTGATGGCCTCGCCGCCGGCAAGGGGGTGGCGGTTTGTCCGGACAAGGAAAGCGCGGATGAGTTTCTCAACGAGGTGATGGTCGAGCGTCGTTTTGGTGACGGTCGTCTTTTGGTGGAGGAGTGTCTGGTGGGCCCCGAGATTTCGATTTTCGCGGCGGTCAGTGGTTCCGATTATCTGATTCTAACACCGGCCCGCGACTACAAGCGGATTGGTGAAGGGGATGAGGGGCCGAATACCGGGGGAATGGGCGCGGTGGCTAGCCGGCAGTTGGCGGACCCCGAGCTCATGAAGCGGATCGAGGAGGAGATTGTCGCGCCGACGGTGGCCGGCCTCGAGAAAGATGGTCTTAACTACAAGGGCTTTCTCTATTTTGGCCTGATGCTGACGGAGGCAGGGCCCAAGATCATCGAGTACAATTGCCGCTTCGGAGATCCGGAATGCCAGGCGGTCATGCCCTTGGTTTCGGGAGATCTGGCAACCTTCTGTCTCGAAGGAGCCAAGGGGAATTTGCAGCCCGGGTTGCTATCTTTCAGTGAGGGATGGTCGGTTTGTTGTATTTTGGCTTCGGCGGGATATCCGGAAAGTTCGCGGGCCGGCGATGTCATTTCGGGACTCGATGAGGTGGACGGCGCAAGGATTTACCACGCCGGAACCAAGAAGGTGGGGGATGAGTGGGCGACCAACGGTGGCCGCGTCCTCGCCATCGTCGCGGGCGGAGAGACCCGCGAAGAGGCTGTTGACAAGGCTCATGCCGAAGCGGCCAAGGTGACCTTTGATGGTAGTCAGCGAAGGGCCGATATTGGACGCTTGCATTTTTAGTTCCACCCTCACTATCGTCACCCAGCGCGCAGGATGAATCTGGCAATGAATGAATCGGCAATCTCGGCGGCCGTTGGTCGTCTTGCCGATCAGATTTTGGAAGGAGCGGGAGGCGAATCGATTGATTTGGTCGGGATTCGCAGTCGGGGTGACGAAGTGGCCGAGCGGGTCGCTGGTATTCTCCGGAGCAAGGGAGCGGAGGTAAGGTTTGGGGTGCTTGATATCTCGCTCTATCGCGATGACCTGGCGCACCTGTCGAGCAATCCCAAGTTGCAGAGCAGTGAGATCGATTTTCCGATCGATGAATCCAGGGTGATTCTCGTCGATGATGTCATTTTCACCGGCCGGACGATCCGGTCCGCCTTTGATGCCCTTTTTGATTACGGGCGCCCCCGGGCGGTCGAGCTGGCGGTTCTGGTGGACCGCGGCCACCGCGAACTTCCCATTTCTCCGACGTATGTCGGCGAGCACCTTGAAACCGAACGACTGGATCACGTCATCGTCAGTCTCGCGAAGACTGACGGCCACGATGCGGTCGAAATCAAATCCCAACCTTAGAACCTGTCATGGCCCGAAAAGATTTCCTGGATATCGTCTCACTTGATCGCGAGGAAATCATTCACCTGCTGGATCAGGCGGTGCCCTTCAAGGATTTGTTCACCCGGTCGGTGAAGAAGGTGCCGGCGCTCAAGGGAAAAACGGTCTTGATGCTCTTTTACGAGCCCAGCACGCGAACCTTGTCTTCGTTCGAAGTGGCCGCAAAGCGCCTCTCGGCAGACGTGACGATTTTTGACGTTCCCCATTCCTCGGTGACCAAAGGCGAGTCGGTGCGGGATACCATCGATACCTTGCAGGCGATGCGGGCTGATTACATCGTGGTGAGGCATCGTCTTTCCGGGCAACCCGCGGCTATTGCCCGGCAGACCGGGGCCTCGGTGATCAATGCGGGAGACGGCGCCCATGCTCATCCCACCCAGGGCTTGCTGGATGCGTTCACCTTCCGGGAAGTGCACCCCGAGATGTCGGGCAAGAAGGTCTTGATCGCTGGTGACATTCTGCACAGCCGGGTGGCTCGATCGACGAGCACCATTCTCGACAAGCTAGGCGTCGAGGTGGCCTTTTGCGGCCCGGGAAGCCTGGTCCCGCAGACCCGGTTCAAGAGGTTCACCAACTACGACGAGGCCATGAAATGGGGACCTGACGCGGTGTACCTTTTGAGAGTGCAGAAGGAGCGGATGGATGCCGGTTTTTTCCCCAGTGACCGGGAGTATCACAATACTTACGGCATCACGGAGGAACGTCTCAAGCGAATCAGCGATGAGGGGATCTACATCATGCATCCCGGCCCGATCAATCGAGGGGTGGAACTTTGCGATGCTGTTCTCGATTACGATCGCTGTTTGATTTCCCAACAGGTTGAAAACGGGATCGCGGCCCGGATGTCCGTTCTCTACGATCTCAAACCACAAGTTTCATGAATCTTTTTTTACAAGGCGGAGAAGTCGCCACTGAAGATAAAGCACCGTTTCGAGCCGATGTTTGGATCGTCGACGGAGTGATCAAGGCCGTGGATGTCATGGACGCTCCCGATGGAGCCCGCGTGATTGATTGTGCGGGCCAGATCATCATGCCGGGAATGTTCGATGCCCACGTTCACTTCCGTGAACCGGGACAGGAGCACAAGGAGACCATTGCCGATGGCACGGAAGCCGCGATCAATGGGGGAGTGACCGGTGTGGTGATGATGCCGAACACCGCTCCGGCCATCGATTCCCCGACCGTGGTCAAGCGGGTGCTCGAAATCGGAAGCAAGTGCCGGATTCCAGTCCTGACTTCCGGTTGTATCACGGTGGGGCGGAAGGGTTTGGAAATGGCTCCGATTGCGGGTTTGAAGAAGGCTGGAGTGCTGATGTTGACGGACGATGGCGACGCTGTTCCGGATGCGGCTTTGTTGAAGCGGTCGATGGAGTATGCCTCCGAGTTTGACATGTTCTTTGCGAGTCATTGCGAGGACCCGCAGTTGGCTGGGCCGAGGGCTTTGAATGAAGGCCCGGTCAGTTTTCGGCTGGGAATCCAGGGAACTCCGGCATTGGCCGAAGAAATCTGCATGGACCGGGATATCCGGATCGCCCATGCCACGGGGACCCATCTTCACATCCAGCACGTTAGCTCGGCGATCGGGATGGAGACCATCCGCTGGTGGAAAGAGCGGGGAGCAAAAGTGACCGCTGAAGTGGCGCCTCATCATCTCATGTTCCGCGACGAGGATATCGGGGACTATGATACTCACTACAAGATGAACCCTCCCTTGAGGACAGCCGAAGACAATGCGGCTCTCTTGCAGGGATTGAAGGAGGGAGTCTTTGAGTTGATCGCAACCGATCACGCTCCACATACCGAGTTCGAAAAATCCCAAGCCTTTGTGGACGCACCCAATGGCTTGAGCGGGTTGGATACGGCGCTGGTTTCCCTGCACGATCGATTCATCACCAATGGAGACTTCGGTTGGGATTTGATCGTGAAACGATACTCGGCCGAACCCCGGCGGATGATGCGGGTTGACGTGGCTGAAGTGGCCGAAGGAAAACCCGCAGACCTTTTGGTGTTCGATCCCGCGAAGGAAACGACCTTCACCAAGGACTTCATGAAGTCGAAGAGTTCGAATACTCCGTTTCTCGACAAAACCCTCAAGGGCTCAGTTGAAATGGTGGTATTGGGCGATGAAATCCTTCTCGAGCGTTAGGCGCTGGGAGATCTCAGGATGAGGTTGAGAACCTCTTCGCGGGACGCTGGATTTTCACGGAAGATGCCGCGCATCGAAGAGGTGACGGTGCGGGCGCCGGGCTTCTTGATTCCCCGCATCGACATACAGAGGTGTTCGGCCTCGAGGACGACGGCGGTTCCGCGTGGCGAGAGTTTGTCGTCGATGGCATCAGCGATTTCGCCAGTCAGGCGTTCCTGGACCTGAGGGCGTTTGGCGTATCCGTCAACCAGGCGGGCCAACTTGGAAAGACCGGTGATTCGCCCGTCCTTTTCGGGGAGGTAGGCCAGATGGGCTTTCCCGAAGAAGGGGATGAGATGATGTTCGCAGATGGAGTAGAAGGGGATGTCGCGGACCACGATGATCTCATCATGTGAGACCTCGAAGGTGGTATCGAGATGGGTGGCGGGCTCTTCGCGAAGACCGCCGCAGATTTCTGCATACATGCGGGCGACCCGCTGAGGGGTGTCGAGCAGGCCATCCCGATCCGGATCCTCGCCGATGGCAGAGAGGATTTCCTTCACAGCGCGGGCAATTCGGTCGTGATCGATAGTGGGTGAGTCGGACATCGCTTGGCGGAGCTTTAGTCCATCCTGAGCGATTTGACGAGTCCTGTTACTTGAGGGATTTCAGGTATTCGAGCACGTCGGCGATTTCCTGGTCGCTGAGCAGGAGATTCATCGGCGGCATGGGAGAGACTTCTCCGGGATATCCCTCAGCGATGGTCCTGCCCGGTTCGACCAGCGATTCGAGGAGATAATCGGCACCTTTACGGGCTCCGATTCCGTCGAGGGCCGGCCCGATGACCCCGCCGGTTCCTCCGACCTGGTGGCATCGGTTGCAGGCGGCGGTCTGGTGTTTGAAAAAGATGTCTTTGCCGCGGGTGGAATCAGGTTCCTGCTTCTCTTTGGCGACCACCTTCACGGGAACGGGAATTAGTTCGTGAAGAGTGGCTTTGGTGAACCAGGCTTCTCCGGTGGAATGCCCCCAACCACCGAAGAGGGCGTTCAGGGTGAGTTTCTTGCGATTGCCGGAATTGAATTTGATGGAGACGTCGGTCCAGTCTGAAGTTCCCGAAACTGCTTTGCTGACAGCGGAGTTGGCTCCCTGAATTTCGTGAATGTTGTATTGTCCGCCCCGGGCGCCCTTGACGTTTTTCGTTTTGATACGACCTCGAACCAAGTAGCTGGTGTTGGGTTTCACCTCGAAAACGGTAGCCCAAGCAGTGTCCGCCCCTTTGTTGGACTTGATCTGCATGATGTCGCCCTCCATCGACTTTTCGGCCTGTCCGCCGTAGTTGGCCTGCTTCCACTCGGCGTTGGCGAGAAGGTTGTCGGGGCCAGGCTCGGTTTTGACGTCGGAGGACACCTCATGGTTGGCAGCGGCTGCCTTAAGGGCGGCCTCCAGCCATGGGTCTTTTTGATTGATCGGATCGAGCAACAAGCGGCTGATGGTTTGCTTCAGGGGATCGCTGGTGGGGAGGGGCGAAAGAGCGACGAAGGCTGCCAGTCTTGTCTCAAGGTCAGGGTCGTTGATCACTCCCGATTCGAAAATAAGGCGAGCGCTTGCTTCATCGGAGGAAAGGGTTCGGATGGCGTTCCGACGAAGTCCAGGGTTGGGGGAAAGAAGAGCTTGGCGAACATGCTCTTCTTTCAAGCTTCCAAGGCCGTGAAGAGTCCAGAGAGCATGAATGGCTCCGGGGCCTGGTTGGGCGAGTCGCTTGGCAAGTTCCGGGGAGGCCTCCTTCTTGTTGCCATCAACCAAGAGTCGTTGCGCTTGCAGTCGCCAGAATTGATTGTGGTAATCCAAGGCTGAAATGAGCTCGTCGGTCTCGGCTCCGTGAAGAGAAGTGATGTCCGAAGGTTTGGCTTGATCCCAGATCAGTCGGTAAATCCGGCCGTGTTTGCGGTCGCGGTTGGGGTTGATATGAGCGTTGCCCTTGCCGTTCTGGGCCTTGTATCCGCCCCGGTTTTCATTGGGGGTCGGGTTGTGCTGAATGATGAAGTTATACCAATCAGCAATCCAGAGGTTGCCGTCGGGTCCGACTTCGGCAACGACAGGTGAAAAGTGTTCGTCCGCCGAGGCAATCAGTGAGTGACGGTTCTTGGATCTGTGGCCGGCTCCGTCGGGCGTTGATTCAAACATTCCCAGAAGATTGCCGGTCGGCCCGTTGACGAAGGCCATGGTACCTCGCCAGGATTCCGGGAAGTTGTTGGAGGTGGCGAAGGCGTGTCCTGCGGCAGCAGTGTATCCGTTGAAGACATCGACCTGACGGATGTTGGGGGTGATTGGTTGGAACCGAGGCGTCGAAGCGACGCTTTGGGCGGTGAGGCCCTTGCCATCGGGATAGACGCGGGCGGGGATGCCACCGTAGAAGGACGGGTGGTTGTTGGCGGTCGATCCGTAGACGTCACCTTGGGCATCAAAACCCAACCCCCAGGTGTTGTTGTTGAATTGATGAAGGAATTCAAGACGGGTTCCATCCTTGGGAAAGCGATAAACTCCCATTCCGAATCCGCGGGGAGAAACTTCCCCTCTGAATCCGGAATAGCCGACGGTTCCCCAGATCTGGTTGTCGATTCCATAACGGAGATTGGCCGGGCCGGCATGGGTGTCATTGGTACCCCAGCCGGAGAAGAGGACTTCCTTGTGATCGGCGACGTCGTCTCCGTCGGTGTCTTTGAGGAAGTAAGTATGTGGGGCTTGATGAAGGTAAACTCCACCGTTGCCGAAAGTGAAGGAGGTGGGGATGTTGAGCTTGTCGGCGAAGACCGTGACTTTGTCGCATTTGCCGTCTCCGTCGGTGTCCTCGAGGATCTTCAGGGAATCGTCACCGGGTTCGTTACTTCGGACCTCGTTCGGGTAGTCGATGGTCTCAAGTGCCCAGAGTCGTCCTCGTTCGTCCCACTGGATGTAAATGGGATTGATGATGTCCGGTTCGGAGGCGAAGAGTTCCAGTTTCCAGCCTACGGGAACCTGGGTGTAGGAAAGGCTGTCTTCGGGAGAGAGGGGAAGCTGGAAGGGGAGGGGCTCGGGACGGTTTTCGTAGTTGGGAATGTTGTCGCGCTTTTCGTATTTGAGTGGAGTGCGCCCTTTTAGAAACTTTTGGTAGGAGGCTTTCCGGTCGTCTCCGATGGCCCAGAGAATTCCGGACTTTATAAGCTGATGAAATTCGGAGCGTGACCAGACCCGTTGGTCGTGACCCGAGGCAGTGTAAAAAACGCGGCCCTTACCTTGTTCCCGGGTCCAGGTCCAAGGTTCGGGTTGGGTGATGTTGTCGTTTCCCTCGGGTTTGCGAACCATGAGGATGGTCCGGTCGTCACCGTGATCGGAATGGACGTAAGTTTCATCCCACGCGTTGAACTCCTTCACCTCGCTCATCGCCGGATGATTGGGCTCGACGATCGAAGCAGTGAAATCCTTGCCCTGATGACGGGCAAAGCGGCCGCCGACCAATTTGGTGAAGGCCGGTTCGTTGCCAAAGCAGGCGCTGGCACTGTGTACAGGAACAAAGCCGCCACCTTCTTCGATGAAGCGGGTCAGGTTGCCAAACTGCGTTTTGGTAATCTGATTGTGATTGGCGTAGAGCAGGACGGCGTCGAATTTGGAGAGATCGTCATAGTCTCCCAGCGCTTCTTCGACGTCGACGTGGTAATCGAAGTAAATCGCCTCGCGCCCCAGAGCCTTCGCAAGCATTGGGAAGTACTCGTTCGAGTTGTGATGTTGGCTGTCGTGCCCAAGGAAGAGGACGCGGATCGGTCCCTCTTTCGGGGAAGCCGAAGGGGTGGTTCGCAATCCAAGAGCGGCCAGCAACAACAGAGGAAGGATGAGGACGAGGCGTTTCACGATGAAAATTAGGCAAGAGTGAATTCAGGAAGTTTGATCAAGGCGCCCCCCTGAAGGGCTGACTCGTGGGCAAGAATTCCGGTGCAAGTGATGTTGGCGGATTGAACGGCATTGGGATACCCCTCTCCGTTTCCACGGAGGAGTTCGACAAACTGATGGACGAGGTGTGGGTGTGATCCACCGTGGCCGGCTCCTTGCGTGAAGCTGAGGTGTTCTTCGCCGTCGTCTCCTCCGTAAACGCCACCGGTGGTGAAGGGAGCGATTTCATCGGGAAGAAGATGGGCGTAGTCGGGAGATTCCACGGGCTCGGGAATTTCCGGTTCCGGTTTCTTGGCGGTGTGGACGATGAGTGGTTCGCCTTCGATGAGAGGCCACTCGACGCTTTTCTCTGACCCATAGACTTCGATGGACTCGCGATACTGTCGGGCAACATCGAAGAGCGAGCGATAGACCAGACCGGAAAGATCAGAGTCCTTGAACTTTACATGACAGGTTTCCACCGCAAAGGGCGAGTTGTAACAGTCGTGCATCTCTTCACGAATGGTTCCCGAAGGAAAGCAGGAGACATACTCGGCTTCATGGCGGCCGAGTCCGAGGAGGGGGCCGACGCAATGGGTGGCGTAGTGCATGGGAGGAAGTCCGGGCCAGTAGCCGGGCCAGCCGTCCATGTCCTGCTGGTGCGAGGCCTTGAGGAACTGAAGTTTCCCGAGCTCGCCTTTGTCGTAGAGCTCCTTCATGAATAGGAATTCGCGGGCGTAGACCACCGTTTCCATCATCATGTACTTCAAGCCGGTGGACTGGGTGAGTTCCACGATGCGTTGGCAATCCTCGACCGAAGTGGCCATGGGAACCGTGCAGGCAACATGTTTTCCGGCTTCGAGAGCTGCAATGGATTGTTCGCCGTGGTTGGGAATCGGGGTGTTGATATGAACGGCGTCGATCTCGGGGTCGGCGAGAAGTTCTTCGTAGCTCTGATAGCGTTTTTCGACGCCGTATTTGTCGCCGATTTCATCGAGGGTCGACTTGGTCCGTGCGCAGATCGCAGCGAGTTCGGTATTGGGGTGACGCTGGTAAATGGGAATGAATTCAGCTCCGAATCCGAGGCCCACAATGGCGATGCGAGGTTTTTGTACTGACATGTTGGAGCAAGGCTAGAGGGGCAGCCGGAGAAAAGCTTGTATGGTCCCGTATTTTTTTGTGTAGAATTGCGACATGTCTTTGCTGGAGGAGTCTCAGAAGTGGCAGGAGAGTTTACGGCCGGGGAGTGTTCGGGAATTGTTCGAACATCTTCCCAACCTTCTTTTCTTCGTAAAAGACCGCTCACTCAGATTGATGGGAGGAAACCGGGCTTTCGTTGAGCGGTGCGGATTTCAGGAGGAGAAGGAGATCATCGGGATGTCTGACCGTGAGTTATTTCCGGTGGAACTGGCTGAAAAGTATTACCAGGACGATCTCATGGTTCTGGAGTCCGGCCAGCCGTTGACAGGGTTGGTCGAGGTCTTTCCCAATTCGATGGGCGAGCCCGAGTGGTTTGTTACCGACAAGGTTCCTTTGTATGACCGGAAAGAGCGGGTGGCCGGATTGTGCGGGATGGTGCGGAGCTACGATGGTGCGCGGGCTGAAATCACTCCTTATCTGGAGATGCTTCCGGCGACCGAATACCTGAAAGAGAACTATGCGGAGAAGTTTTCGATCGAAACGCTGGCGGCCAAGGTCGGCTTGTCGATCCGGCAGTTCGAGCGCAAGTTTCGCAAGGCCTTTAACACCAGTCCGAGGAAGTATGTTCTTAAGTTCCGGGTTCTCAGAGCCTGTGAACTACTCGTGAAAACCGATCTCAGCGTGACCGAGGTGGCCCTGCAGGTGGGGTTCTTTGATCATAGCGCTTTGACCAAGCATTTCACCTTGGTCATGGGGATGCCTCCGGGAGCCTATCGTAAGCGCTGGAAGCAACGATAGCCGTTGAAAGACAAAAGCTCAGAGGGCGCGTATTGAATTCACCTTTCAATCAATGCGGAATTCCTTCCTCAGTCTCCTTTCCGTCGCCCTGCTTGCCGCCTCTTCAGCCGGAGAACAGATTCCCGCGAAGATCGTGCCTTTTTTGCAGGATCATTGCTACGAGTGCCATGATGACGCCACGCAGAAAGGAGAGTTCAACGTGGAGGCTCTTCCAGCCAATCTCGACGATGCGGAAGTCTCCAGAAAGTGGATTGCGGTCTATGATCGCTTGAAGGCTGGAGAGATGCCTCCCCGGAAAAAGAATGCGCCTCCTTCCGACGAACGTGATCCTTTTCTGGCAGAGCTATCCGGTTGGTTGATTGAGACTCAGAAGCAGTCCGATCTGGAACATGGTCGGGCGACCTGGCGGCGACTGAATCGATTTGAGTATGAGAACACCGTCCGAGATTTACTCTCGGCACCGTGGCTGGATTTGAAGGACCTTCTTCCGGAGGACGGGGAGGCACACCGCTTTCCGAAAGCCGGGGAGGCGCTGGATATTTCTCATGTTCAAATGGCAAGGTATATGGAGACAGCGGACTTTGCCTTGCGGAGGGTGATTGCGCCCGGAAACAGCAAGCACGAGAACAAGGTGCGCCGGTTCTATGCGCGCGAAGAACCGGCGATGACCCGGAAGATTTTTTTCAACGAGTTCAATCGTTCCACCTATCGCTCGATGATGCCTCTTCTTGGAAACCAAGGGCAACCCGAGGTGATGGACAAGAAGGCCCCCTTGAGTGTCGGCGCGGCTGATCCGGAAAAGCGGGAGATAGAGTCATTGGGAGTACTGGCTAGTAGTTACGAGCCGATCCAGCCGCGTTTTTCTCGCTTTCAGGCTCCTCACGATGGACTTTACAAAATCCGCCTGAAGGCCAGGACCTTTACTGCGGGAGCCATCATGAAGAAAACGTGGATCGATGCCGATCGGGCCAATCTTTCGGCTGGAAAGCGCGACGAACCGGTGAGTCTCTATGCGATCTCAAGACGTTCACAACGTAAACTGACCTCGGTGGATGTCTCGCCCGAGCCTCGCGTGGTGGAGATTGAGACTTATCTGAGGAGAGGTGAGATTATCGGGCCTGATGCAGCGCGTTTGTTCCGTTCGCGTCCGCCGGGTCCTTTCCACAACCCACTGGCAACTCCCGAAGGGATTCCCGGCGTGGCGTATCATTGGTTGGAGGTGGAAGGTCCCTTCAATGAAGTTTGGCCCCCGGCCGGACACCAGCTGTTGTTTGAGTCCCATTCGATTCATCCTCCGAAGGATGTGCCGAAGAAGGGGGTGTTTGAACCGAAGGATGTCAAAGCCGATTCACGAAGGCTCCTCGCGAACTTCCTGGCCAAGGCCTATCGTCGTCCCACGAGTGACGAAGATCTCCGCCGTTATCTTCCGGTGATCGAAGGGGCTCTGGAAAGCGGGAGCACATTTTCTGATGCCATGATTGCAGGTTACACCGCGGTCTTGTGCTCTCCCGGTTTTCTCTGTCTGGAGGAGCCGGTGGGAGTCCTGGATGATCATTCGCTGGCCTCGCGGCTTTCGTATTTTTTGTGGAACTCGTCTCCTGATCATGAGTTACGCTCGTTGGCTGATTCGGGGCACCTTGCAGATTCCGGGAAATTACGTGTTCAGACGGAGCGGATGTTGAGTGATCCGAAGTCGGAAAGATTCCTCGATGCCTTCCTGGATTCCTGGCTTGATCTGCGCGACATCAATGTCACCTCACCCGATTCGGCCTTGTATCCCGACTATTATCTCGACGATTTGCTGACCGAATCGGCGGTGGATGAAACACGGCTGTTTTTTCGGGAATTGGTCCGGGAAAATCTCCCGGCCCGTTTGTTGATCGATAGCGATTTTACTTATCTGAACGAACGTCTTGCCAGTCATTATGGGATTCCGGGCGTCACGGGGGTGGGGATGAAGAAAGTTGTTCTGCCGAAGGATTCTCCAAGAGGTGGGTTGATGACCCAGGCAAGTGTTTTGAAGGTGACTGCCAATGGAACGACTACTTCGCCCGTGTTGCGGGGGCACTGGATTCTTGAGCGGATCCTTGGTCACAAGACGCCACCGCCGCCTCCTGGAACTCCTGCGGTGGAACCTGATATCCGCGGAGCTCAGACCATTCGTCAGCAATTGGACAAACATCGGGAGTCGACCAGTTGCAATTCCTGTCACTCTAAAATTGATCCTCCGGGTTTTGCCCTTGAGTCATTTGATGTTCTTGGAGGGTTCAGGGACAGTTATCGGGCGATGGGAGACAAGAAGAAGGCGGTCAAGGGCTTTGGAAAGAATGGTCAACGATTCACCTTCCATGAGGGATTGCCGGTGGACGCGTCCGGTGAAATGGCGGATGGACGGACCTTTGATGAGATCAAGTCCTTCAAGAAACTCCTCTTGCAGGATGAGCGGGCCATTGCCCGGAACATGGCCAATCAATTCATCACCTATGCCACCGGCACCCCGGTTCGCTTCAGCGATCGTGCGGAGCTGGAAGAAATCCTCAACAAAGCCCGGAAATCCGGGTATGGTCTTCGTGACTTGATTCACGAGATCGTGCAGTCACCCTTGTTTAGATCCAAGTAGTCCCACCCTATGGAAGCTCCCTTTATTTCCACCCAACGTCATCTTACCCGCCGGTCACTTCTCAAAGGAGTCGGGGTCAGCCTTGGACTTCCCTTGCTGGATTCAATGAATCCCGCTTTCGCGCGAAATGTCGACCAAGAGCCTCCTCGTCGATTTTTGGGAATCTGCAACAACCTCGGCTTGTTGCCCGGTGAATTTTTTCCGAGTGAGTCGGGATTCGACTACACCTTGTCTCCTTACCTCAGAGAGTTGGAAAAGAACCGTGATCATTTTTCTGTCTTCAGTGGAGTCTCCCATCCGGGAGTGGATGGCGGGCACCCGGCTGATATTTGTTTTCTAACGGCAGCTCCGCGTCCGTCCAGCAGTGGATTCCGGAACACCATCTCGCTTGATCAATACGTGGCCGAACGAACCGGGCACCTGACACGATTTCCGTCCCTGACTCTCGGAGTGAATGTCAAAGGCAACGGGCGTTCCTTGTCCTTCACCGGATCCGGGGTGCAGATTCCGCCTGAGCAAAGTCCTTCCGGTTTGTATCGCAAGTTGTTCATTCAGGGGAATCCAAAGGAGATTGCCGAACAGCAGCGGAAGTTATCTCTCGGGAAATCGATCATGGATGCGGTGGCTGGAGAGGTCAGTGGTCTTCAGAAGAAAGTGGGCAGCCGGGACCTTGAGAGACTGGATCAATACTACACCGGTATCCGGGACCTCGAAGTCAGGTTGGAACAATCCCGCGAGTGGGAAGGGAAACCCAAGCCTGCGACTGAAGCCAAGGAGCCTGTTGATCTTAAAAACCCGGTGGACTACATGAAGAAGACCGAGTTGATGTATCGGTTGGCCCATCTCGCTTTCGAAAGTGACTCGACCCGAATGATCACCTTGATGCTGGATTCGGTGTCATCGCCGGCGATCGTGGTGAATGGAAAATCAGTGGGCGACGGCTATCACAACTTGTCACACCACGGGAAGAATCCCAAGAAGATGGAGCAGTTGAAACGAATTGATACCGAGCATATGCGTTTGCTCAATGGATTCATCGGGCAACTCAAGGAAACGCCGGAAGACCGGGCCAATCTGTTGGATCGTACGATGGTTCTCTATGGCAGTAATCTCGGGAATGCCTCGTCTCATGTCACAACCAACCTGCCGGTGCTTTTTGCCGGGGGTGGATTCAAGCACGGACAGCACCTGGCCTTTGATCGGGAAAACAACTATCCTCTGCCAAACCTCTATCTCTCAATGCTCCACCGCCTGGGCATTGACGCCGATCAGTTTGCCTCGTCGACCGGGACGATGCGCGGTCTCGAGATGGCCTAGAGATGGGGTGTTAGAAATTCCAGCTGGACGATTCCTTTCCGTCGTCGGACGAGAGTTTGATGGAGTCGACTTCGACTGACTGCTTGTTCGTCGCGGGAAGGTGGAGACGCAATATTCCGAGACCACCTTTCGCTGGCAGTTTGACGGTCATGGTGGTCCAGTCATCCGATTTGATCTTAAACATCTGGAAGTTTGGCTTGGGCGCTCCCGCGTCCCAGACGACCCGACCGGATCCCTGATGAGGGGATTTGATGCGGAAAGTGAGGGTGGAAGGTCCCTTGAATCTACCTGCTGATACTCCAAGGAAAGGGTCTTTGCCGGTTGCCCGGATGGAAACGATCCCGTCCTTGACCGTCGCCTCGCAAAACCGTGCTTTCCACCCTTTTAGTTTGGGGTCCGAGGGATCGTCCTTCTTCTTGGGGGGCTGGCGGACTTTGTTTTTTCCTTCGAGTTCGGGCCGATACTTGGCCGGATCGAATTTCGGGTTTCGAATTGGAAGGACTGCCTTGCTTTCCTCCAGATGAGTAGCGATCAGGGCGTCCAGTTTGCGAACGAGGTCAGGATGTTTGCTAGCGACGTTTGTCGTTTCTCCGATATCCTTGGCGAGATCGAACAAACGGTATCGATGAGCTCCGTTCTCTCCTTGAAAGAACTCGCGGATAAGCTTCCAGTTCTTGTGGTGGACTGCAACCGAGGGAGGGATCCAGTCAGGAACGGGGGGATTGTGCGGGAAGTAAGTGAAGATGGCTTCACGCTGAAAGGGTTTTCCAGAGAGAGCGGGCACGATGCTTTTTCCATCGAAGATCTGCCCTTCTTCTTTTGGAAGTTCGAGAATTTCGAGCAGGGTGGGATAGAAATCGGTTGATTGAACCAAAGCATTGCTTCGGGTGTTTGGTTTGATTCGTTCCGGCCAAGCCACAATCATGGGAACACGGATTCCTCCTTCAAACATCGAGGCTTTGCCTCCGCGGAGCGGGGCGTTGCTGGTCGGGGTGGTGCCATCGACTTGATTGTACATGTTGCCGCCGTTGTCGGAGAAAAAGATGATGATGGTGTTGTCGGCGATCTTCAGTCGATCAAGGGCATCGAGCAAGGAGCCCACGGCGTCATCCATTGACTCGATCATGGCGGCATAGGTGGGGCTGCGTTGTGGATCTTCGGGATCGACCAGGGGTTTGTATTTCCTGATCAGCTCTTGCTTGGCATCAAAGGGGGCGTGCACGCTGAACATCCAGTAGTTCAGGAAGAAGGGAGTGTTCGTGTGTTTTTCCATGAAGGCCACGGCTTCACTCGCCATGCGATCTTCGATGTGTTCCTTGGGCGTTGCGGGGTCAAAGTCGGGGTATTTCCACGGGGCGACAAAGGAGCCGGCTGGTCCTGGTCCGGGCCAGTGGGGGATATCGATTTCGAACCCCTGCTCGAGCGGTGAGTAGGGTTCAGGACCGAGATGCCACTTGCCGAAGTGGGCGGTTTTGTAGCCGGCATTCTTCAGCGTTTTGCCAAGCGTGGGAATGTCCGTGCGAAGGCGGCTGCTGGAATTCGGCTGGATTGCTTTCAATCCGGGATTGGCTGAGGTGCCTGGGGTGGCCTTGAGCTGAACCTTGGGCAGGTGGCATTGGGGCGCAGTCAGACCGAGTCGGGCCGGCGTTTGGCCCGTCAGAACGCTGGCGCGGGTGGGAGAACAAAGCGGGCTGGCGGAGTAGGCCCGGGTGAAGGTCATGCCTCGTTTGGCAAGTCGTTCGATGTTTGGGGTTTGATAGAGCCTCGTGTGACCGTAGAGCGTGGTGTCGGCCCATCCGAGGTCGTCTGCCAGGATGAAGACGATGTTTGGCTGCTCTGTTTTGCTGAAGAGAGAGCCGGTGAGAAGGGCCAGTAAGAAGAAAGTGACTTTCATGAGAATTTAGGGCTTTCCGGGTTGCCAGGTTAGCGAGGACTTTGAGTCCTTCATGACGATTTCGCCCAGGTGAACCTGATGGAGGGGAAGGTGGAAGCGAAGATGAATGCTGGTCCCTTTGGCAGGAACTTCGATGGTGTGAGTCTGCCACTCCGGGGAGCCTTTGAAGGTCAGCGAGGCGGTTTTGCCGGAATTGAAATCCTTTTCGCCCTCCAGACGCCAAGAGATCCCAAGGGTGCCATCTTTTGGGGAGAGAATCTTGATGGAGGCTGAAAACGGTCCGCTCAGTCTGATCTGGTTCCTGACTAGAAAGGGAGCCTGTTTGTGACCGGGGATGGGATTGATTTGGAGGACGCCATCGACGAGTCGGTTGTTGGCATTGCGGGTGAGGGCAGGGGAGTTTCGTTCTCCGGTCCTCTTGGAGGGACGAGGAGCGGGTTTTCCATCGAGGTAGTGATCGAAGTATTGGTTCCAGGTCGTGGCCATCTTGCCGTTGCCCAATCCTGGTGGTTTGAGTTGGTTCGACCACCGGTCTAGTTTTTGATGAAGGCGTGCGACAATTTCGGGATGTTGTTTGGCCAGATTGTTCAGTTCTCCTGGATCGGATTGCAAGTTGAAGAGATACTGCCGGGTGCCACCTTGAAGGAGTTTCCAATCACCTTCACGAATCGCTGACTGAGAAATCCATCGCCAGTAGAGTGTGCGCTTGGGTTCGTGGTCGTTCTTGAGGTGAGGAATCAGGTTGATGCCATCGGTGTCGCTTGTTTTGAGGCCTGCGAGATGAATAGCGGTCGTGGTGGCATCAAGAGCGATGACCGGGTGGTCGTATGTTTTTCCTGAGGGAAGGGTGCCGGGCCACGAGATGAGAAAAGGAACGCGGATACCTCCTTCGGTGAGCATTCCTTTTTCACCATTCATTGGTTTGTTCAACGATCCGTCCCATCCCGGGCCTCCTCCGGGAGCATCGATCTTGTGGATCTTCAAAGGTGCTCCGTTGTCCCCGATGAAGAAGATGAGGGTCTTTTGTGTGAGCGAGTGTTTTTTGAGCTCGGAAACGATAGAGCCCACCCCGTCGTCCATCGCTGCGATCATGGCGAGGGCCTGGCGTCGTCGTTCGGGCATTTCTCCCGGGAAGCGATCAAGATACTTCTTCGGGGCATCGAGGGGAACATGGGGAGCGCGGTACGCGAGGTAGAGGAAGAAGGGATCGTTCCGGTGTTTCCTGATAAAGGTGACGGCCATCTCCGAGCAGTCGTCGAGGTGATAGCTTTGATGAGGAAGTAAGTTCACAGGCATGTGTCGGCCCTTCCGATCAAAGTTCGAAGGGCCGGGCGCATTGCGGTTCTTGTTGTAGAAGTAGTCGAATCCATGGTCTCCGATATCCTTGCCATTTCCAAGATGCCACTTGCCGATCTGAGCGGTGGTATAACCCGTTTGCTTCAGCCGCTCGGCGATTGTCAGTTCGGCGTTGAAGCCATTGAGCGATTGTTTGTTATCTTCGAGTCCGAAGCGGTTCTGGTACTTTCCAATCAGGAGTCCGGCCCTCGACGGAACACACTGGGGAGCCGTCGAGTATCCATTAGTGGCCCGGATCCCGGATTGTGCGAGAGCATTGAGATGCGGAGTCTTTAGATCCGGGTAGACGCCTGCCGATCCGATGTCGGGCCAGCCATGGTCATCGGTGTAGATGAAGATAAAATTTGGGCGTTCCTCCCCATAGGTCGCGCAAGAGAGAATGGAAAGAATCGTTAGGGCGAGGAGTTTCATTGGGATAGAAAGCGATAGTTGAACCGGCGATCGGGAGCATGATCTCCTTGGGTGTAGAATTGCTCGCTGAGTGGGGCGTTGTCAGACGCGTGGAAATCGAAGACAGGTTTCCCGTCGGACCAGTCGGGAAGAAGAGGAAGAGAGAGCTCCAGCATGTTGTTCTCGAAAGCACATGGAATCATGGAAACAAGAGTGGGACGGCCGTCGTTGGAGAGTTTCTCGAGAGAGCAGGTTCCATCTTTTCGCTGACGGTTGACCAGATAGTCGTATCCATTCCAGCCGGTCGAGGGGTCGAGGTCGGCATCGATGAAGAGGGTCATCCATCGATCGTCCGAGGGAGGGGTGAGCGGAGCCCTGGTATGCAGCAGAAAGGCAATGAACTTGTTCTGCCTGACGACCCGCAGATTGGCGAAATCGTTGCGGCCGGATTGCTCGACGATACGTTGCTTGCCCCAACTCTCATGGTCGCGGTGTTGGGTATCGCGAAGCTTGTCCGGGAAGGTTCCGGCGGGAACTGACTTCCAGTCATCGAATGCTCCATCGATCTCGATCCTGATGGTGGCCTCAGGTGGTTTTGGAAGAGGAGGAGTACCCTTGAAGCGGCGGATATTTGCCATCATCTGATAATAGTAGGCATCACCATATCCGCCGGCCATGGGTTCGGCATCGCGGGAGAATTCCAGATTGTAGCAATCGACAAAGTAGGTTTCGCCGGGGTTGAGAGGCTTTCCAAGCAGCTTGCCGGGGGCCTTGTCGGCCTTGCGGAGGAATCGTTGAGCGACCCACTCATTCCACCCGGTGACGAAGGCAATTTCGGGATCGACCTTGAGGGTGTGATCCCATTGTTCCTGAAAGTAGAGTCCATGGTGTGACTTGGTTTGTTCGGGGGGTGGTTGTTTCTTGTTCTGGTGGGATCTCCCGATGTTGGAAATGGGATGTTGGGCGATGCAAACAGGCATGAACTCGGGTGTTCCGGGAGTGTGCCATCCGGGAGTCTGTGGGGAATGATCCAACCAGGGCCAACGATCCTTGCCGTCGCCGAACCATTGATGTCCTGTGGACCAAGCCCACGACCGGCGGAGGGTAAAGAAGGACTGTTGTTCCTCACTCAGACCTTCGGGGTTGGCCATGAGAAGAGGCTTTCCTTTCCAGTGGAACCAGAGCTGTTTGTATTTTCCCGGGCGATAGATGCGGTCGAAGAGTTGGTTGACGACCCGGGTGTGGTGACTGTTGGTGAGGAAGGTGATCCGGGGTGTTCGAAGCCCCTCGGCTCTCATTTGCAGCCAGGTCTTGCAGAGGGCGTCCACTTCACGGTCGTAGGTAAACGCGTTGGTGACATCGAGAGCAATGAAGTCGACGCCGGCATCACTGAGTTGGGTCGCGTGTCTTCGGAGAACAAAGGGGTCGCGTGAATAGTAATAGCCCAATTCAGGTTTGCCCCAGTGGTGAAAGACACCGGGAGCGGCGAATTTTGGATCCGGTTGTTTCAGGATCTGAGTGAGGTCGTGAGGTCCGCTGGTGGAATGTCCGCCGAGCCAAATGAAATAAAAGATTCCGACAAAACGATCATTTTTGACCGGGCCGGTTTCTTCGTGCAGCGGAAGAGATCGTCCGAGGTGATCAGTGGATGGCCACGGAGTTTGGGCGGGGAGAGATTCTGAAGCGAGAAGAGTAAGAAGCCCGAGGAGTTTGGTCATGGATGGTCAGGATTTCGATCTCCGGGAGGTGGCAAGCCAAGGGATTGCGGAGGTAAACCATAGAAGCATCCCGGCGAACATGAGATGATGGACGGAAGTAAGTTCCTTCCAAACGCCTACGAAAAGTAAGGCGGGAGGTAAAATGGTCAAAAGAAGTCCGCTCTGGGCCAATATTCGAAGGGCTCTTTTCATGACGTGAATTTGTTGAGGGCGTAGTAAAGCACGCCGGCCGCGAGCCAGCAGGGAATGACGAGGAAGGCGGCAAAGACATCGTTTCGAAAGATCAAGTGAAGTCCTGCTGCTACTGGAAGAAGCCATGAGACCAGAACAGTCCAGTTGAACGCCCGACCTTGTCGGTGGGCAAACTCATCCCGGCCTTCCTTCCGGAGAATCCAGAAGTCGACGAAGAGAATGGCACCCATCGGCCCGAGAATGCATCCATAGGTTCCGACGAATCCAAGGAGTTGACCCGAGAGGTTGGGGAAGATGCCCGCGATGGTGGCAACCAATCCTGCCACCAAGGTCATGATGAAGGTTTTGGATTTCGGGAAGATCCCCTGGAAGGCAAGACCGGCGCGGTAGACGGTCGGGTTGGCTGTGGTCCAACCGGCAATGACGACACAGACGATGCCGACCCATCCGAGCGAGAACCAAGCCAGTCGTCCCGGATCGGCCTGGACCTTTCCAGCGCTGTTGAGAGCTTCAGCCGGATTGGTTTTAATGAGAGCGGCCAAAAGAAGGGCGGCACAGATCCACGCCATGTAGTGGCCGAGATACATTCCAATCGCGGGGGCCCATCCGGATGACTTGTCGCGGGCAAATCGGAAGATGGAAAGATCCGCCATGCCGAAATGCATGGCTCCGTTGCAAAGCCAGGAGAAGATGATGATTTTCGCGAGCCCGAATTCCTGAGGGCCGTTTTTCTCCTGCACGAATCCAACGGCTTCCGTCCAGAAGGCGCCTTCCCTGAGTGTGGACCAGGAGCTTGCTCCCATCTGGTGAAGAGCGACCAACCCGCAGGCCGCAAAAACTGCGATCATCCAGGGAGCCGCCACGTTCGCAACCTTGGCGACAGTTTCGTATCCGGAAGCGGCGACAAGGGCCATGACCGAACCCACGATGATGACAAGGAGCGTGAAGGAAGGCGCGCCAAGGCCGAAGGTGGCTTCCGGAGTGTCGTAGAAAATCCCAAAGGGAACCCCAACTGCTGCTGCTGAAACGGTGACCATGCATCCGGCGAGGAAACAAAAGAGGAGGCCGTTGATCAGGTTGTAGAACTTCACGACGCGAGGGCCGGCAATCCGCTCGAGTTGATAGTAGAGCGTCATCCGTTTTGTCATCGCGATGGGGAGGACGAGAAAGCGCCAGGTCAGAACGGCGAGGAGGTTTCCAATGAACAGGCCGATAATGAGGTTTTGAAGACTGGCTCCGGCGGCCAGAAAGAGGGGGCCGATCATGAACTCGGTCCCAGCGGTGTGTTCACCGGCATACATCCCCCAGAACCGCCCGGGGCCCTTGAGGGCTTTGTTGGGGACCGGAGTGCGTTCGTATTCGTTGTTTTTTGCCTGTGATGGGGTGGCCATGTTGGATGATGACGAGGTGCCGTTCGGGGAAACGAGAGTCCCGAATGGGGTGATTTCGGTCAACAATAATACAAGAAACGATTCTTTATTTCTTTCAAGGAGTTGCACTCGGAGATGGTGCCTCTAACATTCGCGTCCATGGCTGCCGGGAAGATTCGATTGAAAGACGTCGCTGAAAAAGCGGGCGTGGCGGTGAATACAGCCTCGACCATCTTGAACCGTCGTCCCAATTCCTGGGCCTCGAAGGAGACTGAAGAGCGTGTTTTCAAGGCTGCCAAGGAGCTGGGCTACCGCCCCAACCGGGCGGCGGTGGCATTGCAATCGGGACGATTCAAGACAGTGGGTTTGTTGGTGGCGGATCTGGAGAATCCTTACTTCAGCAATTTCTCGAAAGTGTTCGGAAATGAAGTGGAGTCAATGGGCTACGATCTGGTGATCGAGAGTTGGCAGACCGATCTGGAGAGGGAGAAGCGGTTGCTCGATGATTTTGCTCATCGCAATGTCGACGGGGTGGTCGCGTTTGTCAGCAACCTCGATGAGCATCGGGAAGTGCTGGAGCAACATCATCGGACCGGGTTTCCAATTGTGGCGCTGGCGATGCCGGGAGCCGAGGCTTCTCCGATTGATGTCGTGGTCCCGAATTTCGGGACCGGTTTGGCGGAAGCGGCCGAAGAGCTCCATGGGTTGGGTCATCGCAAATTCGCCTTTTTGGCGGCCCGGTCCCAAGGACAGCGGGTGGGAGGTCGCCCCCGGTTTTTCAAGGAAATCATCTCGGGATTTGGAGATTGTGAAGTGGAGATCGTGGAATGCGGACCGAGAATTGATGAGGCCCGATCGGTGGGGAAGGCCCTGTTTTCGAAGGGGGATCGTCCCACGGCCGTCGTTTGTCTGAACGATTTGGCCGGCTTTGGGGTCATGCGGGCGGCCAAGGATCTGGGATTGGATGTCCCGGGCGATGTTTCGGTGGTGGGGATCGATGGCGTTCCTCTGGCTGAGCAGATGTTTGTTTCGCTGTCGACAGTGAGACAACCTCATGAAGAGATGGCGGCCAAATCGATTGAATTCCTTTTGTCGCGAATCGAGGGGAACGACGAGATTGCCCCACGCAGCGCGGAGTTTGCGACTGAATTCATCGCGAGGGAGTCGATCAGTCGAGTGAAGTAGTTCTACTACTCCGAGCAAGATCGGCGAGTCGACCCACTCTAAGAAACGTTTTAAGTTGACACTCTGAGGGGATTTCCATCCCTTCAAGTGGTGCAGGGCGGCGATGGTGGAGCCTTTGAATTCGATGAACGAGAAACTTGTTGAAAAGGCCAATCGGGCGCTCGATCAATTTGAGATCGAGCTTCCTTCGTGGGGATTTGCCGACACTGGGACTCGATTCGGCAAGTTTCTTCAGGACGGGGCGGCGATTGATTTGGGAGACAAGCTGTCGGATGCGGGAATGGTCCATCAGTTGACCGCATGTTGTCCCAAAGTGGCGACGCATGTGCTTTGGGATTTCAAAGACGTGACCGCCGTGGAGGTGAAGGAGATGGCCCGAAAGCATGGTGTGCAACTGGGATCGGTGAACCCGAACTTATTCCAGGATCAGGAATATCGATTGGGCAGTTTGTGTCATCCCGATTCCGAAGTTCGTGCGAGAGCGTGCAAGCATGTGGTGGATTCCATTCGGCTGGGGCAGGACATCGGAAGCAACGTCGTCACGCTGTGGCTGGCCGATGGAACGAATTACCCCGGGCAGGATTCGATCCGGTCACGGAAGAGGCGGCTCGAGGAAGCGCTGGCTGGATTTCATGATCTCCTGGCCGATGAACAGACCTTTCTGATCGAGTACAAGCCATTCGAGCCGGCTTTTTACCACACGGACTTGGGGGATTGGGGGATGTCATATCTCCATGCCAGAAAGATGGGGCCCAAGGCCAAGGTTCTGGTTGATACCGGTCATCATTATCAGGGACAGAATATTGAACAGATTGTCGCCTGGCTGTTAGACGATGACATGCTGGGGGGATTTCATTTCAATGACCGCCGGTATGCTGATGATGACCTGACACTGGGATCGATTGATCCCTATCAGGTCTTTCGGATTTTTCACGAGATCCATGGAGCCGCCTTTGCGAGGGGAAGTGACCTTCCCGAGATCGAGTTCATGGTGGATCAGTCGCACAATCTCAAACCCAAGATGGAGGCGATGATCGAGACCGTCACCGTGGCTCAGGAATTGTTCGTCAAGGCCTCACTTGTCGATCACGAGGCGCTGGAGGTCCTTCAGCAACGAGGAGAGATCGTCGACGCCGAGCGGTTGCTCAGGCGGGCCTTTGGAACGGACGTTGGTGACGTCATCGGGGAATGGCGACGGGGTCGGGGGCTTGCGCCCGATCCCTTGTTGGCCTTCAGGGAAAGCGATTATCTGGAAGAGATTTCAAGAGAGAGGAAGGCTCGTCGTGAAGAGCTTGGGGAGCCGTCATCGGGAAGTTATGCCTAGAGCTTGTCGAAGAAAGAAAATCAATCAACATCGAAACAATGTCATCATTTGAACCTTCAGAATATCGTCATGTGAACTACGGCTGGAATGATGCCGAGGCCGCCGGAATGAATGCGGTGGAGCGGTTGGTTTATCGCTCCAATCTTCTCGGCGCTGACCAGCGTATCACCAATACGGGTGGGGGGAATACTTCGACCAAAGCCTTTGAAGTGGATCCATTGACTGGTGAAGAGGTGGAGGTTCTCTGGGTGAAAGGATCGGGTGGAGATCTCAGGACATCGACCACCGAGAACTTCTCTTCGCTTTATCAAGAGAAGTTGATTGCGCTGCAGGAGATCTATTTGAATACCACCCCGAACGGACTCAAGACTCAGATCGAAGATGACATGGTGGGGATGTATCGGCATACCACGTTCAATTTGAATCCGCGGGCTTCGTCGATTGACACTCCTTTGCATTCCTTCATCCCGTCCAAGCATGTCGACCACATGCATCCCAATGCCTTCATTTCGATTTGCGCGACGCGGAATTCGGAAGCCATTACCCGGGAGATTTTCGGCGATGAAGTGGTCTACACCGAGTGGCAGCGTCCGGGCTTTGATTTGGGCCTGTTGTTTCAAAATGTTTGTCGCAAGCATCCTGACGCCAAGGCGATCAACATGGGACAACATGGATTGATCAATTGGGCGGAAGGCGACAAGGAGTGCTATGAATTGACCCTGACGCTGATTGAGCGGGCTGGAAGATACATCGAGGAACGAGACAAGGGGGAGGACACCTTTGGCGGTCGCAAATACGAGCCGTTGTCGGAAGGTTCGGCTCGAGAGCTGACGAGTGGTCTGCTTCCCTGGTTACGAGGTCAGGTCAGCCAGGAAAATCGCTTCATTGCAACCATCGAGCGAACCGAGGAGGTGCTTGAGTTTGTCAACAGTCACGATGCGCGGCGTCTGGCTGAGCTGGGAACGTCCTGCCCTGACCACTTTTTGCGGACCAAGATCAAGCCGCTCTACATTGACTGGGATCCGGGCAGTGAAAGTGCCGGCGTATTGAGGGAGAAGCTGACCGCTGGCCTTGCCCACTATCGGAAGGACTACGCAGCCTACTACGAGGCCAACAAGGAAACGCATTCTCCGGCCATGAGGGATGCAAACCCAACCGTGATTTTGATACCAGGGATCGGGATGATTGCCTTTGGCAAGAACAAGAGCGAGTCGCGTGTGACTGCTGAGTTTTACAATTGCGCCATCGCCGTGATGAGGGGGGCGGAAGCCATCGATGAATACATTGGACTTCCCCAGAAGGAGGCGTTTGACATCGAATACTGGGCGCTGGAGGAAGCCAAGTTGCGAAGGATGCCTCCGGAGAGGGAGTTTGCCCGCAAGGTTGTGGTGGTGGTGGGAGCCGGAAGCGGCATCGGCAAAGACATGGCCCATCTGATGGTCGAGCAAGGGGCTCACGTGGTGTGCGCGGATCTGGATTTTGACGCCGCTCAGGCAACGGCGGATGAGTTGATTGCGAAAGTTGGCCAGGGAATCGGGGTGGCCGGGACAGGAATTTCAGGCTGTGGCAATGCCATTGGCTTGTCCTGCGATGTCACCAAGCGGGAATCGATCCAAGGGATGTTCTCGGAGGTGATTCATGCCTATGGGGGGATCGATCATATTGCGGTGACCGCCGGAATATTTGTGCCACCTGATGTCACGGGTCATATTCCCGATGACAAGTGGGGGCTGACTTTTGGAATCAATGTGGCAGGACCTTATTTGATTGCCGACGAAGCGGCCGGGATCTGGAGCGAGCAGGGGCTTCATGGAAGCATGGTGGTGACCACGAGTGCCAATGCCGTCGTGTCCAAGAAAGGAAGTGTGGCCTATGATACCTCGAAGGCGGCAGCGAATCATTTGATTCGGGAACTGGCGGTGGAGTTGTCGCCTTTGGTCCGAGTCAATGGTGTTGCCCCGGCGACAGTGGTGGCGGGAAGTGCAATGTTCCCAAGGGACCGGGTGATCGCTTCCTTGTCGAAGTATGAGATTCCTTACCAGGATGAGGAAGAGACCGAAGAGCTGAGAAACAAACTGGCCCGGTTTTACGCTGAACGAACCTTAACCAAGTCTCCGATCACCCCTCGAGATCAAGCCGAGGGCATGCTGTTCATGCTGAGTGATGCGGCTTCGAAGACCACGGGACAGGTTCTGGCGGTCGACGGCGGTTTGCACGAAGCTTTTTTGAGATAGCTCGATTCTGTTTAGCTCACGCGTTCATGTCACAAGATTTCTCCGTTCACCTTGCGATTGACCTCGGCGCCAGCAATGGCCGGGTCATTGCCGGACTGTTCGAAGAAGGAACAATGACCTTGGAGGAGGTGCATCGTTTTGACAATGAGCCCATCGAGAAGAATGGTGGGCTTTATTCTGATTTCGATGGTCTTTGGCAGGGGATTCTCGAGGGCCTCGGAATGGCGGTTCACCGCTATGGGGCGGACCGGATTCAATCGATCGGCGTGGATACCTGGGGGGTCGACTTCGGGTATCTTGACGATGAGGGGAATCTCCTGAGCCCACCTCGCCAGTATCGTGATCTCCGCAATGCGGACGCCTTGAGAAGGTTGACGGAATTGGTTCCCGCTTCAGAGATCTTTGAGGAGAGCGGGATCCAGTTCATGGAAATCAACTCTTCGGTTCAGTTGGTGGCCGAGCTGGAGGCTGAAGACAGTTTGATTCCCCGGGCCGATCAATTCTTGATGATTCCTGATCTCGTGAACTACCGGCTGACCGGGATCGCCCGATGTGAACGAACCAATGCCAGCACAACCCAGCTGCTTCGGCCGGTCGAAAGGGATTGGTCGTGGAAACTTTTTGATGCATTGGGAATTCCCCGGAGAATTGCGCCAGAGTTGATTGATGCCGGCGCGGTCATTGGAGTCGTTGAGGAAACAGTTTGTCAGTCAACGGGGCTCAGTTCGAAGACGAGGGTTGTGACGGTGGGAAGTCATGACACGGCCTCTGCAGTGGCGGCGATTCCAGCTGCGGAGCATTCGCGATATGCCTATCTGAGTTCGGGGACTTGGTCGCTGCTCGGTGTCGAAGTGGACCGGCCCATCATCAATGATCTGGCATTGGATTACAACCTGACCAACGAGGCCGGGGTTTTTGGCAACATTCGTTTGCTCAAAAACATCAACGGACTCTGGCCGGTTCAAGAGTGCCGACGGATCTGGAATGAAGAAGGACAAGACTGGGGGTATGCCGATTTGGCGAAAATGGCCGGCGAGGTCGAGGGTTTCCAATCATTGATTGATCCGGACGAGGAACGGTTTTCGAGGCGAGATGACATGCCAGGGATGATCCGGGAGTATTGCCGGGAAACGGGCCAGATTGTTCCTGAGACTCCGGGCGAAGTTCTGAGAGTGATTGGAGACAGCTTGGCCCTGAAGGTCAGGTATGTCCTTTCTCATCTGGAGGATTTGGTCGGCTATAAGGTTGATGTCCTCCACATCATAGGGGGAGGTGGACACGATGATTCCTTGAATCAGGCGATCGCCAACAGCATTCAACGGCCTGTGGTGGTCGGGCCGTTTGAAGCGACGGCTGCCGGGAACATCATGATGCAGGTGCTGGCCTGTGGGAAAGTCGACTCGCTTGCTGCGGGCCGGAAAGTCATCCGGAAATCGTTTGGTACGAAGACCTATCAGCCAGAAGATAGCGGCGCTTGGGAGGAAGCCTATCAATCTTTTACCAAACTGCTGAAAGACTGATCTGGTCTAGGTAAGGATTGCCGGGGAGGGAGGGTTTTGATAACGACCCCGCCTCATGCAAAAGGATTTGCTTCAGGAAATTCGCGTCTTTGCTCCGGCCACGGTGGCGAACGTGGCGTGCGGGTATGACGTCCTGGGATTCGCGATTGATGAACCCGGTGACGAAGTGGTCGTCAGACTTTCGGATGAACCCGGCTTGCGGATTACCACCATTACCGGCGATGACGGAAAACTTCCTCTTGAGGCGGACAAGAACACCGCCGGTGTCGCTGCCCAGGATTTGCTGAAGCATTTGGGGATGCTTGATATCGGGATCGAGATGGAGATCCACAAGAAGATGCCTTTTGGCAGTGGTCTCGGGTCCAGTGCGGCGAGCGCGGTCGCCGGTGCCTACGCCGTTAATAAGCTGATTGGGGAACCGCTGACCAAGAAACAGATTCTTCCTTTTGCGATGACGGGAGAAGCGAGTGCTGATGGAGCGTGGCACGCCGATAACGTAGGGCCTTGTCTGTTAGGTGGTATTGTTTTCATCCGGGACAACCAGGAGCTGGACATTGCCGAGCTGCCCGTGCCCGGGAATCTCTGGGCGGCGGTGGTTCATCCTGACATCGAGATTCTAACCAAAGTGGCCCGTGGAATTCTTCCGACGGAGATTCCCCTCCAGAATGTCACCCAGCAAATCGGGAATCTGGGCGGCCTGATCTGTGGATTGATTCAGGAGGACTACGGGTTGATCAGTCGTTCGGTGCACGACGTGATCGCTGAGCCAAGGCGTCAGAAGTTGATCCCCGAATTTTATAAAGCCAAGCGGGCGGCGATGGGATCAGGAGCCCTTGGATTCAGTATCTCGGGTGCCGGACCCAGTGTCTTCGCCTTGTGCGAAGGTGAGGAATCCGCGACCAAGGTCGGGGACGCCATCTCCAAAGTCTTCTCCGAGGCCGACTTGGGGAATCAACTCTACATTTCCAAAGTCAACCGGCAGGGTGTTCGGGTGATTTCCTGATTCGCAAAGATGTCCCAGCAGTTTTACAGCACCAAGAGTCCGGGGAGTTTTGTGGACGTCAAAGAGGCGGTCCTTCGTTCATTGCCTGCGGATAATGGTCTCTACATGCCGGAAGCGATCGGGAGGTTGGATGATGCCTTCTGGGAGAAGTGGCGCGACATGTCTCTGGCAGAGATGGGATTTCATATTGCCCGAGAAGTCTTCAGGGACAGCGTGCCAGAGGATGAGTTGGAAAAGATCGTCTACGATGCCATCAATTTTCCGGCGCCTCTGATCAGCGTGACCGAGAAGGAGCATGTCCTTGAACTTTTCCATGGCCCGACTCTGGCTTTCAAGGATTTCGGGGCGCGCTTCATGGCCCGCTTGATGGGGTGGCTTACCAAGGATGACGATGGGTTGCTCACGGTTCTTGTCGCGACCAGTGGAGACACCGGTGGTGCGGTGGCCAGTGCTTTTTATCGGGTCCCGGGGACGCGGGTGGTGATTCTTTACCCCATGGGCAAGGTCAGCGGGTTGCAGGAGAAACAACTGACCACTCTGGGAGACAACATTACTGCACTCGAAATCGATGGAACCTTCGATGACTGTCAGCGCCTGGTAAAGTCGGCTTTTTTGAAGCGCGAGATGTCCGAGTCGATGAATCTGACGTCGGCGAACTCGATCAATATTTCGCGTTTGGTTCCCCAGAGCTTCTACTATTTCGAAGCAGCCAGAAACTTGCCCGAGGGAACGAAGCCGGTGTTTGTGGTGCCGAGTGGAAACTTTGGGAATCTTACCGCCGGTTTGCTGGCTGAAAAAATGGGGCTTCCGGTTGACCACTTTGTAGCCGCCACTAATTTGAATGATGTTGTGCCCGAGTATCTGGAGAGCGGTGATTATCGGCCGAGGCCCAGTGTGGCCACGATTTCGAACGCGATGGACGTTGGGGCTCCCAGTAATTTCGCACGGATGGAGAATCTCTTCGGAAGCGAATGGGATGCGATGAAGTCCCGCATCGCTGGCTTTGCTTTCGATGATCAGGTCACTCGTGAAACGATTCGGCGGATTTCAGCGGCCAGCGGATATACTCTCGAGCCTCACGGGGCGGTCGGCTGGATGGCGGCGGAGGCATGGCGGCAAGGGCATCCTGACTCTCATACGGTGGTGCTTGAAACTGCGCATCCTTCGAAATTCCTCGATGTCATGGAAGAGGAACTGGGAGAGGGAGCGATCGAAATCCCGGAACGTCTGGCCTGTCTCGCTGATCGCGAAAAAGTGGCCACCGAACTAGGGACCGATGAGGCCGCTTTTCATCGCTGGTTGGCGGGGATGGACTCTTAGGGAGCGGCGAGTGATACGCCGATTCGGAAGAAGTTGGCATCGAGGTTCGACTCACTGATTTCGAGCCTCCAGCGGTAGTTGCCCGGAGACACGGTGACGAGAGCACCATTGTTGGCGGGACCATTGAATCCGGTGAGATCCTCTGATGATTCGAGAACAAAATCAAAGTCATCGATGAATTCGGCCGGAAACTGGAAGTGGAGATCGTAAGCCGTGGCGGCGGGAATCCACTCCAGATAGATATTGGTGGGCATCAGGAACACGATGGGGTCCGTCAGGGAACCTGAGCGGGGATCGGCGCCGGTAAGATGATACTGGAGGTAGGAATGACCGGAGATTGGATGAGGGTCGAACGGTCCGACAACGTCGAGATCGCCGAAGAAGACATTTTCCCAACCATCGTCGAGAAGGTTGCCATTGGTGTCGGTGTCGCTGGCGAGTGGAGTGACCACGCTGTCGATGCTAATGAACTCCATTCCGATGAATCCGGCCGGCGGAGTGACGTCGGTGAAACCGGTAATCTCAAAGACTGCTCCCTGGGCCAGGCCTAGGCCTTGTTCGAGAAGTTGACGATCACCGAAGCGGTCCATAAGGAAGACCTTGTCGGTGGTTCCCTGGCGAATGTAGTCGTATTGATGCAATGGAGTCGTCGATGGGCCGATGACCAGGAACCATGTTGCGACAGGGCGCTTGGTTCCGGCAACCTGGCCGAGAATGCTGTCGAAGGTGGCCTTGGCTGAGGTGATGGCAGAGCCCGAGAGGCCGGCATAGGGATCTGGTCTTGCGGGGTCTCGCGGGTCAGGATCGACAATGTCTCCGGTCTGGATGATCGAGCGGAAGGCATCGAGGGGCAGGGCCATCAGGGGATTGGCGGCACTGCTCGAGGCGTGGGTGTTTGAGATCGAGTTGGCAAGGGCATTTACGGTGGCATCAGCCGAGGCCGTCTCAAGAAGAGTCATCAACGCCGGGAAATCGCAGCCGGCATTGCGCAAGGCTGCGAACATTTCGGCGGTGAATCCGGTCCGCGAGGTTTCACCATTTCGCTGGGGAAAAATGGTGAAGTCGTTGATGGAGGCTGGAACGCCGAGGTCCGTCTGGGTGCCGGACGGAAGAGTAAGCAGGGAATCGTAAATGGCTTGCTCGGCGAGAGCGGAAACAGCGTTGTCTACCGGGCGCAGCTCCGTGATTGAGGTCACCACTTCGTGTGAGCCATGAGCTGCGGTGGCTGCCGCGATCCACGCGAGGGCATCTGCATCGCGGTCGGTTCCTGTGGGGACACTGACCACGCTGGCGATGGGGTTGATCGGGCGCTGCATGACTTTGAGGATTTCCCGGCCCGTGCGGGCGGGGTTGAGGACATCGAGAACTCCAAACGAGATGGGAGTGGCGAGGGTAATCCAGAAGTCTTCTGGCACGGGAGTTCCGATGGCCATGTAAGCTCCATCGTTTCCAGCGAGGGAAGGAGGGGCGGTCAGCTCGACAACGTTTTCTTCGGCAAGGAGATTGCCGTGGAGATCGTAGGAGAAAAGAGTCTCACCCGGAAAATCATCTTCGGTGGTGGCAACAGTATGGTCATTGGCCGGAGAGGCTGCTTGGTTTGATCCGTTGTAGGCTTGGGCGATCAATTCGAAGCCTTCGCCCAGGAACGGTGGGGTTCGGGTTGCCGTCGGAGGCGTGTTACTGTTGGAATCCGCAGGATCGGTTGGGGCCAGAATTTCCTCCAGATCAGATTGGAAGTCGCCATCGGAATCAGGTCCTCCGGCTGGGTCGAGACCGAGGTGGCGCTCGACATAGTCGGGAACTCCGTCGCGATCGGTGTCCAGGGTGTTGGGACTGACGGTTGAGAAGGTGAAATCGCGACGAATGATGGGGCCGGCCACTCCGGTGCTGAGATTGCGGGCGTAGAACAACCAGCTGGAAGGGTAGCCGATGGTCTGCGTGGTGAAGGGTGTCCAAGCGCTTCCCGGAACATCTTCGCGGAAGAACAGCTCATTGGCGGCGGGATCAAAGAGCGCCGTCACGGTCACGGCGGCGGTATAATCTCCCGAATCCGGAGCGATCGCAACCGAAGGGGACTGGATGGCGTAGTTGGTATCGAGGGCGGTCAATGAGACTTGTTCCTCATGTTGGCTGGTGAGGAGATGGGTGGCTCCGGTGGGGGTGGTGGGAGCGACAGTGCCCGACGGGATGAGCCCGTCGGCCGGGTTGAGTAAATTGGAGAGTTCGATCAAGGCAGGGATGGGCACCGGTGCGGTCTTGCGGGTCCAGTCTGCCATGGTTTCCAGCTTGATGATCTCGGCGGTCGGGTCAACCAGAGGCGTTCCATTGAACCAGAAGAGAGTGGCGAAGTTCTGTTGAGGCGGAAGCCAGGCATTGAGGGAACCTCCGTTCACTTCGGTCCATCCCCCACCGGGGTTTTGAAATCCCCGCCAAACTTTGGAGACCCGGCTTCCGGAGTCGCCTTCGAGAACCAGGATTCCTCGTCCGATGACGGGGACGACGCCACTGATGGCATTTCCTCCCTGAGGAATGAAGGTGTGTTGGGTGAGATAGGTAGTTCCCAAATTGATGTGAGCATAGATTGCGGAGCTTCCGTCTTCGGAGGTAATGATCACGCCGTGGGGTGCAGAGGGAACTCCCGGTGGGACAGCCATGATGCTTCCAATCGGGAAGGGAAGGACGCTGGCGAGATTGCTGCTTACTGGAAAGCCATTGTATCCCTCGGTAACAATGATGGTTTCTGTGGAGCCTTTCCGGTAGCGGATGATGCATCGGCGTCCGTCGTCTCCAATGACTTGAGTGGCCAGTTGCTCGCCAGCGGTTCCGCCTCCGGCGATGACCGAGTAACTTGCGCTTCCGCCGGTTGATCTTACTTCATACAGGTTGACGATTCCTCCTACTTCGATGGAGGCAACTCCGGCTTTCTGATCTGGAGAACCGGGGATGGTGGAAGGCTGAAGGTCGTTAACCGGGAGAGTCGATACCGTGCCACCGCTTGGAGTGGGGGATCCCGAAAAAATGTCGATATATCTGCGGAGAACTTGAGAGGCATCACCGTAGCGGCTCAGATTGTGAACTGCTGGTGGGTCTCCGGCGTTGAGGCGGAGGGGAATGGCGGTAATAGGACCCGGGACTTCAGGTTGGAAAGTTGTTTGTCCAAGGGTGTTGGTGTTGAGAAAACGAGTTGAGTTTGTCGTGACCGACGAAATGATGGCGTATTCATCGCCCCCGTTCTCAAGGCCGGTATTGAGGCCGGTGACACCGGGAAGGTGGGTGATGACGGGGCCGCTTTCAAAGATGTCGAAGGAGCCATTGAAAAAAATGACGCGGGCTTGACCGCTCTCTTTTTCGACCAGGATCATTCCTTTGCCGCTATCCAAGGGAGCCGCCCATTCGTTGGGCATTTCAATGGAGGGTAGGGCCAGTCCGCTGGTCGTGAGGCAAGCCAGACCGGTGGCGAGGGTTCGGAAAAAGGAGTTCATGGCTTTAGTGAGAGATGATGTTGGTTGGAATCACACGGGCGATTTCACCGCGTTCGGTGAAGTGAACGATGAGATACTGGTAGTTGGCTCCGCGGGTGACCGGGAGCGTGTCTTTGACCCACATCGTTCTTCCTTCGTAATCCCTGGGAATGGGGAATCGGTCGGGTAGTTGAAGGTATTCGTTGTCGACCGACGCCACTTCGGCGGTGTTGAGCGAGAAGGTGGCTGGATTTCGTGAAAAGGTTCCGGCGGAGGGAACAAAGAAATCGGTGGAGGAGGTTTGGTTGTAGGGCTTGAAAAGGAAGAAGGGATCGTCGATCCGATAGGCTCCGGTTTTGTCGTCGGTGTAAAAAGTGATCCGGTCAATCAGGGGAGTGATTTGGACCAGGTTCGGTCGCGCATCGGGAAAGCGTGTCGAATTTACCTGATGGCGGTAGACCACGAAGCGCCTGATGGACTCGGTTTGATTGGTCGGGCCACCGTCGGATTGCTTGCGGTAGTGGAAGAGCCACTTCAAGGGGTTTCCTTCGGGGGCGGTGAGGGTGGTGGTGGTGGCGAAGTCGTCTTGTTCTGCGCGGATCCCGGGAAGCTTGCCGACCAGAATGGCGCCTGAGCAGCCATTGTTAAGCATGTTCGCCGGGGAAATGGCGGTCGCGTAGAAGGGACCTTCGGAGCGGGTGAAGCTGGAGACAGCTTGTGAGATATTGGCGGTTCCAGGAAGAGGTCGGGCGGGCCAGGGGACAACGGGTTGTCCGGGGGCGGCCGGTTCGGCGTAGGCGCTGCAAACCAGATTGGAGAAATCACCTTCGGCTCGCGAGTATTCACCAAGTTCATTGGGGATCATTGGGCCCACCGGGCGGATGGCATAGTAGTATTTCCGGTCGTAAGGGACTTGGAGAGTCAGTTCAAATTCCGCGCCATCTCCAAAGCCACTGTCGATGGTGTAAGTCTGGAAGATGCAGAAACTCAAATCATCGCCTTCAGGCGTAGTGAGAACGGGGTTGGAACCGGTATCGAGCTTTCCGGTGAGATCGACAGCGGCGAGAGTGGGTTCTTCGCCGGCTTCATCGGCGACCCAGACTTCAAATCGTTCCACCCCGACAGGATCGCAGAACCAAGAGAGCTTGATCACTCCCTGACCTCCGAGAGGAGGGAGGGGTTCCGGATCGGCGAGAAGTGGAATGCCGAAATCATCGTTGACGATGGACGCACAACCTATCCGGACCAAGGGCGAGCCGTTGCCGTGCTCATCGAAAAGCTGGGCAAAGTAGCAGACTTCAACTCCATTGGTTACGACGGGACCTGCTTCGTCCCAGTTGACGTTGGCCGGAAGGGAGTCTCCGGCCGTCTTGAAGATCAGTTGGAGAGGTGAGGTGTGTCCGACGCGGCGATAGACGCGGACTTCGCGGGTGCCGGGAGTGATGACAACCGACCCGGTAATACCGGTGATGCTGCCATCGTCACCGATGGGGAAATGACCAAGGGGAATGCGGCCGGGAACTCCAACGACGGGGCGGCAGATCTTGATGACAGATCCGTCGATGTTGTGACGATTCATCAGTCCGGGTGTTTCGACATTCGGTTCATATCTGCTGGAGAACCAGGAGCTCGCGGTGCGGTCATCGAGTCGGATGCGCACGCGGAGGAAGCGACCATCCTTTTCCGGAATGGGGGAAATGACGTCGCCAAAGGGAGCGACTCCCTTGAAGTAGTAAGTGCGGGAGAAAAGAACTTCGATGGGAGTCCCCTGATCCTTCTGGTCATAGATCTCGACTTCGAAAGAGCGAATCTTGCGAAAAATCTGGGAACTTTCTTTCTGGCTGCGATTGACCCGAATGACAGCACCCGGGAAGTCGGAATCGAGGTCGTATTCTTCGAAGCGAATTGTTTCAAGTTGACCATTGTCGAGGCGCGGGGAGCAGAAACAACGCTCGATGTTGCCGGTGGGTTTGTCGGGGCCGACGCGATCGCGAAGCACTCCGTAGAGGGCGCCACAGTGGCCGGATAGGTTGGGTGGATCGCAGGCGACATCGTCGACCGCGCGCACGGTGTACCAGAAGGTCTTGCCCATATTGAAATCGCTTTCTGATTGGGCTACGGCCGCTCCGGTGTCCGGCCCATTGTTGGTGGGGTTGACATAATCGGTATCGAGATCCGAAGCGTCGTCGTCGTCAAAGAAGACGGTGGGTTGCCCGGGAACGTGGGCCACTTCACCGATGAAATTGAAATCGGGATCTCCTCCATGGCGCTGCCAGTCAGTGGCCGAGTGCCAGCGATAGACGCGGTATTTGACGGCAGCATTGGCGGCGGGGGCATCGGGGACCTGACGGATGACGACGCGGAGATGCTGGTTACCTTTGCGCGCGGAGACGTCGGCGGAGTCGAAGTCGAAGACATTGTCGACGGTTAGAATGGCCGGTTGTGACGGTGGGAGACGGTCACACATCGTGATCTCGGTAGGACCGGAGAGGGGGCCAGGATGGCCGGCGATGTCGCGGGCGGCAACGTAGTAGTAGAAGGTATCACCATCCGAAAAAGGTTGGGCCGGAGGGTTGTTGTCATCAGCGTAGAAGAAGACCTCGCGCTTGACTCCGAGATCGGCGGCTTCGGCATCGGTGAAGAGATCGCTGGCGGCGATAGGGAGATCGTTGACCCGGACGGCGCCGGGTTCGGCCAGAGCAAGGGCCTCAGTGGTGATGGTGAAGGGATCGACACCTAGCTTCGGGACGCGGTAGAGATTGTAACCGTACGTTTTCGGGAGAGCTTCCCGAAGAGGATCGGGTGTTCCCCAACGCAGCCGGACGTTGAGGTGATCCTTGGCAGAAGCGACCAACTGGAGATCGGGATCAACGGGATGAGGGTTCGGGAAGGGGCGCCCGGGGGCGGGCAGGGAGTAGGGCGAGGAGGCATCGAGGGTCACCCGGCCAACAACGCGGATGTCGGCATTGGCTCCGTTGATTTCGCGAACTTCATAGGTGTCGACATTGCTGTCGGGAACTTCGATGGAAAAGCCATGGCCCATGCACATCATGACGCCCGGGTGGGCGCGTCCAAGAGAGATCAGGGACTGCAGGATTTCCGGATCAGTGCTGGCGGTGGACATGATTTGCCCGAGCTTTTGGGCGACCACCATGTCAATGTCCGTGGGCATGGTGAAGCCAGGGGGAAGGGGCTGGGCCTGAGCTTCGGCATGGAGGGCTGTGATGCGGGCGGGGAGGGATGAGGCATCCTTGTCGAACTGACCACCCAGAATGAGGAGGGCTTGAATGGCGGATGGGCTGGTCTGGACCGTCTGGATACCGAGCCGGATGTATGGGTTCGGTGAGCTGGCAATTCCCGGCTTTCCGTAGACGGCGAATCGTTTGCCATAGGTAGTGGCGATATCACCGGGTTGCCAGAGGAGGTAGTTGTGGACCTTCCCCGGGCTGGTCTCGTAGGAATTGCCCACCGTGAAGACCAAGGGGTCGGCGTTTTGAGCGCTGAGTGGGGCGGACAGGAGAGAGAGTCCGAGGGCGATGGATTTGAAGAGTTTCATACCAAAAGAAAAGTTGAGGGTTGCAGGCGATGGGCGAGGTTAGTCGATACTCCAACTGCCGTTATCGAATTTGATCTTCACCGATTTGCTGAACTTGATGCAGAAAGGACACCAGCCGACTTTGGCTGAGAATTTTCCTGTCCCAGAGCCGCGGACGTTGCCCGCCTGGGAAGCGACAATCATTTTTACTTCGCCTCGAATACTGACCAAACAGAGGGCTTCTCCGGACACTCCGAGGAAGATCTTTCCGCCATAGGTAGCTCCTTCGACAAAGTAGAAGGCTCCTGCTCCCACTCCGGCATCAATTCTGAAGAGACAGCTTGCGGGTACTCCCAGGACGAGTTCTGAAATCGGGAGCCAGACTTCTCCGTAGACGTAGGCACCGGTGAAGGTGGTGCCGGCCGTGACGACGTCCCCGATATCCGGGTCAACGAAGAGTAGGGGTTCGAGGGTGCAGGTCCGGCCGAAGAAGATGCCAGCGGCAACCTCGTAGCTGGAGAAGGTCGCTCGCGCCTTGGCCCCGATGTAGGTCTCGTCGATACCAATGGCGATGGTGGCTCCGAACTCGAGAACCGTGAAGGCCTGGAAATCGAGCTCTCCATCGGTCATTTCAAAGGTCCCGCCGACTCCATTCGGAACCGGGAAGTCGAAGGAGTCGGTGACCGAGTCCTTCAAGGTCATTTTGACTTCAAGATTGATACGGATGTCGGAGATCCATTCAATGGCGACATCTTTGGCTCCGATGCGTACTTCGACAGCTTTCTCGCCGGGTTCAATACATCCGCTTTCGACGAAATTGTCCTCGGAGGAATAGGAGAGGATTTCGAGGTAGACATGGAGCGACATCTCCTCGGGCAGTTCGAACTGCATCTTGGCATCGAGCCTGAGTTTTCGTAATGAGTCGCCGTTGATCTCGGCGTAGCCCGTGATTTCTCCCGAGCCCATGTATTTGCTGACCTGACCAATGAGGGGATTGATCTGCTCTTCCAGTTTTCCGACGGTCTGGGCCACGACTTCCTTGAGCACGCCGGAGAGTTGATCGAGAACGGACTGAACGGCCGAGGTGATCCGGTCCTGGATGTCGTAAAGGGTCTGGCGCAGCATGAACTGCATTTCCTGAACGATGTCCGATCCGAGAATAGCGGACTTCAATTCGTCTTTGAGGAGCTGGACAAATTGGTCGATGGTCAGGCCGCTGATCAGATCATCGATATCGGAGGCCACGGCAGAAGCGGCCGTGATGCCGAGAGCAGCTTCCAGTTGGAGAAATTTGGCCCACGCCTTTTCTCCGACGGGGTTGATGATGTCCGCGAGAAGGCCACCGGTTTCAGCATCGCTGATGATCTCGGCAATCTTGTCGGCGACTCCGGCGGCCACGGCGACCTGGGCCTGGATTTCCACGACCACTTCGCGGACCTGAATGAGAACGGAGCGGATTTGATCGAGGGTTGGATCAAGATTCTCCAGGAGGGCGTTCAGCTCGTCATTGAGAGCGGAGGTGGCGTCATCAAGAAGAGGTTGGATGACGGCAACCAACTGGGGTTCCAGATACTGGGTCAGGAGCGCGTTGACGACGTTCCCGATGATGTTCCGCTGTCCACCGTCCTTGAAGAGCAAGCCCGGGGCGAAGTTTGGTGTGCTGATCTGGGCATTGGACGGAAGGGTGGCGTTGAACTGGACTTCTCCTCCGATGATTTCGACTCCCTGGGCAATGGCATCGATTCCGCTGACGATGTCCTGGAGGGCGTCGTCGAGTTGTTTGATGAAGGACTGGGCGTCATTGGTGGCCATGCCGGCCTTGCGAAGTTCATTCAGAATCGGGTCAAGGACAGTGCTCTGATAAAGGATGGATACCGGGTCGGTGAGCGTTTGTTCCACCCTGCTCCGGAAGACGAGATAGTCGTTGTTGGCCGCCGCGATATTGAGGAGTTCGGCATGGATCAGACGAATGGGGCCGGGGTTGCCGGCATCGCCGGCCGCGGCGTCGACAAGAGGGTCGATGATCGCCTCGAGGGAGTCCTCAAGCATCTTGTCCATTTGGGCGATCGCGGTGTCGACAGCCTTCTTGGCAAAGGCATTAAATTCAGTTGCGATGACGTCGGCGGCATTGTCGATCTGCTCGTTGAGGTAGTTCGAGAGTTTGAGCTGTGGCAGGCCATCGTATTTGGCGCCAAAGGAAATGTTGGCGAACTTGGCATCCATCCATTCGATCTGGTGCTCGACCTGGGTGACGAAGAGTTCCTGCTTCTGGGACTTCATCGACGAGAAGCGACGGCTCGTAATGTCCCACTTGAGAGGGTAACGGAGATCAATGACGTTAAAGAGCTTTTGCTCGGCGGCGATGAGGAAGGTTTCCGAGGTGTTTTCGTCGGGCTGTCTGAATTCGGAAAAGGTGATGCCGGCGGAGGGGAATCCCCGGTGGGTTGGATCGAAATCAACTTGATCGAAGAAGGTCTTCCCTCCTTCCGTCCACCCGGGTGTCAGATAGAAATTGGCGACATTGCTCGGCGTGGCACTGGTAATGGCCTGGACCTGCAGGTCAACGAAATAGGGGATATCCAGTGTGGCGGCGAACGTGACAAATCCGGTGCCCGGGGCTCCGGAGGAGGTTGGGTTGTTGAATCGGAGCTTGGAAACCGGAACGAGATTGTAGTCCTTGTTCGGGCCATCGAGAGGAATGTTGGCCGGGATGCCGAGCTGGGAATTATACTCCGCGATCTTGTTGGCTTCGGTAGACAGGTTGCCATCGGGACAGAAGGCCAGTGCTCCGAAGAGAGGCTGGTCGATGTGAGCGACACGGGTTTTGGCTCCGGCGAGTAGTTTGGCGGTGAACTTTTTCGGACAGGCACCGGGGTTGGTTTCTTCCTTGATGAATTTCAGGAACTTGAGGTCGAAGGATGAGTTCCAGTAGTTGAGGGATTTTTCATCGGCATCTGAGAGGTCTGCATCCATGTCGCCCGGTTCCCCGAGGCAGTCGAAGCGAAGGCCGGTGAACGTTTGCGACCATTCGGAGTAGGGGCCGACTGTCTTGATGTTTCCGTCGACCCAGCTGGTGGTTCCGGGAACGGTGTTGTCGCTGTCGAGGAACGAGAGCTGGAACTGTTTGAGTTCGGTCGGGAAGCCATGGAGGATCAGGCTGGGGTCAAAGGTGCCGTCGGTGGCAATTTGCCGACCGGAGACTCCGGCGAGACGGATATAATATTTGGAGGCGTTGGGGAGGAGTTCGTAGCCATAGTCGTTGGGATCACCTCCGAGTCGGGAGGCGCCGGCAAAGGCGCCGTTGACGACGTCGAAATTGAATCCGGGAAGGTCTCCGTCTCCGTCGGTATATTCGGATTCGGTGCTGAGATGGAGGTTGGGGCTGCCCGGATCGCGATTAAAGCCGGAGAGCAGGAGGGCCTGGGGGGCATCATCGGCATCGCCGGGGCTGACGGGTCCGGCTGGAACGAGAACATTCTCCTCGGCGTAAAGTTGATAGCCGGGCATGTAGAAGGAGGTGTTCTGGAACGGATCGGTGCGGTGGGCGTATTGACCGGGGTCGCGAAGTCCCCAGATGAGCTCGGTTGAAGCAGTGAGAGCTCCCTGAGCATGAAGGCCGCCTCCGGGAACCGGGAAGAGTTCCTGATTATCCGGTTTTTGGGTGACCGTGACCGGAGGTATGCCACTGGTGCAATCGTCTTCGGGGCAGGTCTGGTAGTAAGCGAGCTGGACCGTGTCGATCTGTTCCAGGGGTTGTCCGGGGTTGGGATGACCTTGGTCGATCTGGAGAGGCGTGCCGCTCAGGATATCGACTTGGGAGTTGAAGGGGAAATGGGGGCGGAAAACCTTGGGTTTGGTTTCGACCGTTGCGCTGAGGCGGCTGGTGCCGTCCGGACCGGGAATCACGGTGGCAACGGTATCTGCAAGGACGACGCTTTGAAGATATTGGTCATTGGCCCGGCGTCGACTCTGGTAAGATGTGATGGTGCCGGAAGTGCGTAGGTTCTCGAGATGGGCGAGAGCGACGTCGTGAATGTAGTCCACATCGCCACAGGAGAAGTCCAGACTCCCTTGATTCACCACCAGGTTGGTGACTGTGAATCCCATCGGATGGGATTCGTCGGTGATTTTGGCATTTGGCCCGAAGGCAAACGAGGGGTGGGAAGTGGGGCAGAGATCGTCGTCGAGTGGAGAGAGTCCTCCTTGGACAAGATTGTTCTCTCCGAGATAAGGATTAGTGAGCGTGTCGGTGACCACATTGAGTCCTTGCGGGAAAAGCACCCGTAGGTTGGTGGCGTTGGCACCGGTTGTGGAAAGGGTGACCGCGCTGTAATCGAGGGTGACGCCTCCGTAGTCACAATGGACGCGAGTCGCGGGATTGCTCTCGAGATAGACCTGCTGCGAGCCGGCGGTCAGCACGGCGTTGCCATTGTCCAAGAGGTCCACGAAGAGCGGGGCATTGTTCCCGTAGGCATAGACTGGCCGATTGGGAATGTTTCCTTGATCGGCGGGAATATTGAGGGTGGTTTTGACCGCGGCGGCGGTGGATCCGGCCAGGATTCCCGGGGTGTTGCTGATCTGGTCAAAGGTCGTGGCAAAGCTGCCGAAGTTCAGGTTGCCGTTGAAGTGGAGAAGTTGCTGGGGCGGGAGATCGCAGGAAGTGTCGATATGGACATCAAGGGTGGCAGTCTCGATATGGGAAATGGTGCAGCGCAGATAATAGGTTTTGCTGGCGGAGTCCAACTGGACGAGCGGTTTGAGCGAGGCGTTGATGTTGTAAAACGTTCGCAGGGTGGGATTGGGAGGAACCCCGAAGGAATGATTGAATTGGCCCGAGTTGAAATCGACCTCGCCATCGTTTTCCAGCGGGATGGCGGTGTTGGTCCCTTGCTCGAAGAGATCGAAGTCTGCCGTGAAGGCGATGTTATTGAAGAAGGGGGAGGCGTCATAGTCGTCCCAGCGGTTGACGAAGACATCGACGGTGGCTTCGAAGGAATCATTGGCCGGATCGGTGGCGAGGGCGTGGGTCTTTTCCCAAACCAGATTGGAGATGCCAGCCCGGGCGTTGTATTCGGGATCTCCACTGGTGGTGTTGGTGAAATGAAGAAACTGGGTGGGCGGGGTGAGGGCGACTTCGGGGAAGATGACGGTAATGACATCACTCCAGACTCCGGGGAGACCTTCAACCTGCAGGACTCCGCGGACGCGATATTCCGTCTTGGAGTCCAGGGTAATGACCGGATCGGGAACGGCATCAAAAAAGAGCGTCTGTGAGGAGGAGCCGATGAAAATGGAAATGGAGACAGCCTGTGGGTCGGTGTAGGCCCATTTGTTGGGCTCGGTGGGGTGGGTTGGGTCTCCGTTGACGAGGTCAATTGGGACGCTCGAGGAATCTTCCATTTTATAGGCCACCCGGTAATTCCCACTGTGAGAGAAATCCGGTGACGAAACGCTGAAGTTAGCTTCGAAAGTGGTCTCCGCAGTGTGGCGGTTTGTCGTTGGGTCGAGATCGGCCCCATCGGAATCCAGAATGTAAGTGTGATCCAGAACGGCATTCGACAAATCCCGGGTCAGGAGTGCGCTTGCAGGAGAGATCAGAGAGAGAAAGGCGAGGAGCAGGGTGCTGCTCCGGAAGGCGCCGGCAATATTCATCGGGGTTTTCATAATACGGCAAGGACGAAGACTCTGGTCGTGATGATAGGAGGGCTAAAAGGAGTTCGTCAAAATAATTTCAGTGGTGTAAATGATTATTAATTAGGAATGACGAAAGGTTGAAGGAAGAAGCCTTGGTGATTTGGTGACCATTTTTTCACAAAAAAAGAGAGACCGTCGTGGTCTCTCTTTTTGGCGTTTCTGTCGGTCAGCGTTGATCAGGCGGCGTTCGAGCGCCGCTTCTTCATGGTGGGAGGCTTGTCTCCCCGGACGCAGGCTTCATTGATGACCACGGTTCCAACATCGTCACGGGATGGGATCTCGAACATCACGTCGAGCATCAGGCGTTCGAAGATCGAGCGCAGGGCCCTCGCGCCGGTGCCGCGCTCGATAGCCTGCTGCGCCATGGTGCTGAGGCCATTCTTGGTGACCTCGAGCTTGACGTCGTTCATCGAGAGTTGCTTGCGATACTGTTTGAGAAGCGCGTTCTTGGGCTCGGTCAGGATGCGGACGAGTTCCTTTTCGGTTAGTTTCCTTAGGGAGGTGAGAACCGGAAGCCGTCCGATGAATTCGGGAATCAGTCCAAAGTGAAGCAGGTCTTCGGCCCGAACTTGTTTCAAGAGGCTGATTTCTTCTTGTTCGGGCGTTTCATCTGAGACTTCGTTGTTGAAGCCGAGGACCCGCTTGCCGAGGCGACGTCGGACAATGTCTTCCATGCCGACAAAGGCTCCCCCACAAATGAAGAGGATCTTCTCGGTGTTGACCTGAATGTATTCCTGCTGGGGATGCTTGCGTCCTCCCTGAGGGGGGACGTTGCAAATGGAACCTTCAAGAATCTTGAGGAGGGCCTGCTGGACCCCTTCTCCGGAGACATCACGGGTGATGGACACGTTCTCGGTCTTGCGTCCGATCTTGTCGATTTCATCGACATAAATGATTCCCCGTTCAGCGCGTTCGACATCAAAGTCAGATGCCTGGAGGAGTCGGAGAATGATGTTTTCGACATCCTCGCCCACGTAGCCGGCTTCGGTCAGAGTGGTGGCATCGACGATCGTAAAGGGAACGTCGAGCAGGCGGGCCAGGGTTTTCGCGAGAAGGGTTTTCCCGGAACCGGTTGGGCCGAGAAGAAGAACGTTCGATTTTTCGATTTCCACATCGGCGAACTCATCCGTGGCGATCTCGTGCTGCCGGAGGCGCTGGTAGTGATTGTAAACCGCGACCGAAAGAACCTTCTTGGCGTCCTCTTGTCCAATGACGAATTCGTTAAGGTGATCACAGATTTCGGAGGGGGTCGGAATGCCATCTTCGAGGAGCGAACTGATTTCTTCGTCTCCGCCCGAGGAGTCTCCAGCGAGTTCCTTCCGGAGAATGGTGGAGCAGACATCAATGCATTCATTGCAAATGTAGACTCCGGGTCCGGCGATGAGTTTTTTGACCTCCGAGTGGCTCTTGCCACAGAAGGAACACATGGTGAGGTTGGATGCGCGTGCCATTCGAGTTGAGGGGATGCCTGTTCGTTGAGTTCCCTCAAAGAGTAGCATCGGGTCAGGAAACTGTCCCGCGATAAATTCGTACTTTAAAAGCTGCCGCTAAGCCCGATGCCAAAGAGATCGACTCGTCCGCCAAGGTTTCCAAGAAAGGCGTCCGAATTTCCTCCAAGGGCCTCCGGAGAGACGTCGACGTCATCGGTGAAGATGTGGGTGTATCCCAGATCGAGCTAAAAGCATTTGTTGATTTGATAGGTGGCCCCGATGGATGCCCAGATGCGGTCGTCATCGGGAATGCGCAGGGTTCTGTTTGAATCATTGACCGGGCTCTCATCGAAGGCCAGACCGGCCCGGAAGGTGAGGCGCTCGCTGTGTCGATAGGTCGTCCCGATGGCAATCCGGATGGTATCACTCCAGTTTTGTTCCTTGGCGAGTTCGGGGTCGAGTGCAGGGTGGACCTCGGGTTCCAGGCTCTGAAAGAGACTCCAGTTGGTCCAAACGAAGTCCGCGTGAACAGCCCATTGATCATTGATTTCGTGATAGGCGCTGATTTCCAGAGAATCGGGAAGTTCAACATCAAGAGATGTAGGATAAATACCGGGAGGAAAAGCTCCGAAGCCTGCTCCGATATCGGCCCGCCCTTTGATCTTGAGGTCGATACTGGAGCGGTAGTGGATTCCGAATCGTGTTCCCGGGCAGGGTTCGTAAAGAATGCCAAGGTTGTATCCGTAGCCCCAATCGTCTCCGGTCAGGTCGAAGAGATTGGTGCCGACTCCCGGGCGCAGGGAGTTCAGGGTTCCCTCGGCGTAAAGAGCGTCGAACCCGGCTCCGATGCTCCACTGATCGTTGAGTCGATAGGAGAAAGCCGGGTTGATGTTGAAGGTGAGAATCCGATTTTCGTTCACCGATGCACCGGTGGCAAAATCGGTGGCATAGTCAATGTCCATCCCGAAGGTGGTGTAAACACCAAGGCCCAGTGAGAGGCGGTCGTTGACTTTCGTTGTGAGGTAGGAATAGGGGATGAAGGAATCCGAAACCACCCGGCTGTCGTTGATGGGTCCGGTGACTCCGGCTCCATCGGCCCAAACTTCGGGGGAGAGGTAGTGGGTTCCAAACTCAAAGGACCAGTTGTCGAGGAGACTCATGCCTGCGGGGTTGGATCCCGGAATCGAGGCCCCGTCGCCGATGGCAGCTTCTCCGGAGAAGGCGCGGCCCAAGCCTTTGACCGAGCGTTCCGAAAGTTGGAAGCCCGCACCCGACAAAGGAAGTTGCAGGATCAGCGGGGTGACCAATAGTGAAAGCAGTCTTATCACGAGAGGAGCTGCATTGAGAAAGGCAGCTCACGGCATCGTGTGATAGCGCTTGCTCCGGTTCAAGATGACATTGATGTATGTTCTGGGTGTGCCGAGGTATGCCGGGTAGTCAGGACTCGGGCTCGTCTTCGTGCGAGGTCGCGTTGTTTCCGATGGTCGGGAGGACTTTGCGGACGAGTTTCTTGAGTCCGCCTTCGCTGGCTTCGTAGTCTGCCTCGGCCTGCCTGACGGCTTTTTCCCAGGCTGGCGCGAAGCCGGGAGCTTGTTCGCGCATCAGGGCGACGGCATTTTCGATGATGGTGAATTGCCGAAGCTCGGCCCGTCCCGGTTTGTGTTGAAGGGTCGAGAGGTTGATGCGGAGGTTTTCATTTTGCTCCCGAAGTTCATCGAGCTTCTTCTGCAGGCTTTCGTTGCCTTCCGCGTTGACTTTTAACTGGGTGTTCAGGTGTTGCTGAAGCTCCTTGCTTTCGAGTTCGACGCGCTTGATTTCCTTTTTCAGATTCCGCTTGGCGGCAAAGCCGGACTTCCAGGTGAAGAAGGTGACCAGCAGTCCGAGGAAGATCCCGCCTGCGAAAGGAGTGGAGAGATAATTTTGAATGAATTCCATGGGGGTTGAATGAGTTGAGAAGAAAACCGGAATTGGTGCGGCCTCGAGAGAATGCCGCTTTGATTCGCGGCCATTCTTCCTGTGCCTTGACGCCGCAAGGTTAGCGCACAAGTCCGGATGATTCTCCAGAAACTTTTGGTTTCAAGAACCGCATTTTTAATCCGTCGGATTACTTTGACTGTTCCAGCATGCGAACAAGGGAGATCTCAGCTTTTGACCGGATGTCTTCGGGAAGTTCGACCTGCGGTTCGAGATTGGCCAGGCAGGCGTGCAGCTTTTCGAGGGTGTTCATTTTCATGTAGCGACAGTCGGCACACGCGCAGTGGTCGGTTGGGCCTGCAATCAGGTTCTTTTCCGGAACTTCTTTTTGAATCCGGTGAAGCATGCCGGATTCGGTCACGACAATGATATTCTTCGATTCAGCCTGCTTGCAGAAAGCGATCATCTTTTCGGTCGAGCAAACTTCGTCGGCGAGCAGTCGGACCGCCTGGGTGCACTCGGGGTGTGCCACCACCACCGCGTCGGGATACTCGTCCTTGATCTTCTGGATCGATTCGCGGGTGAACTCCACGTGAACGTAGCAAGAGCCATTCCAGAGGTCCATCTGCCGACCGGTTTGTTCCATGACCCACTGTCCGAGGTTGGCATCGGGAACAAAAAGAATGGGGCGATCCTGCGGGGCCTGTTCGACGATACGGGGGGCGTTCCCCGAGGTGCAAATGACATCGCAGAGGGCTTTGACGCCGGCCGAACAATTGATGTAGGCAATGACGTAGTAATTCTTGTCTTCGTGTTCCTTGAGGTAGGCTTCGAGTTGATCGGCGGGGCAGGCTTGCTCGAGCGAACATCCGGCATCCTTGTCCGGAAGAACGACGGTCTTGTCCGGATTCAAAATCTTGGCGGTCTCGGCCATGAAATGAACCCCACAGAAAACGATGACGTCGGCCTCGGCCTCCTTGGCCTTGTAGGCCAGCCCCAGAGAGTCTCCTACAAAATCGGCCAGGTCTTGAATGGGGCCGATCTGGTAGTTGTGGGCAAGGATGACGGCGTTGCGCTCCTTTTTGAGCCGGAGAATGTCTTCCTTGAGATCGAGGACGGGCGCTTCAGGCATGCGGGAACTGTCGGTGATGAGATCGGCCAACTCCAGAATTAAAACCCACCCATTTGGATCTGACCAACGTGCTTTGCACCGTCGCCCACCACAAGATTCCCCACCTTGATGTCGCCGTTGAGGGTGGCTTTCTTGTCGAGGGTGAGGTCCCCGCGGCAGACGATGTTGCCGAGGACAGAGCCATCGATTCGGCACTCTTCGGTTTGGATGGTATTGCGGAAATCAATCCGGGCCCGTTTTTCGATGAGGAGTCGTTTGCAGATGATTTTGCCGAGAATTTTGGCATTCCGGCGGAGGATCAGATCACCGGTGCAGGTGACATCGCCGGAGAATTCACCTTCGACGGTCATGTCGTGGCATTCGATGGAGTGGCTATCGAGAAGTGATTTCCGGTGAATGAAGGCATCGCCGCGAGTCCGGACGTTGATATTCCAGACACCCCGGATGTCGAAACTCTCCATGCTGATCATGCGGCCGCATTTGCGGCATTGCGTGGAGTTGGCAAGGGCGTTGGCTTTGTGGGAGTCCCCGCAATCAAAGCAGACCGCAGTTCTTGTCTGGATGTCGGGTGACGACTTCTCAAAAGGAGAGCTCGGAACCGGCTTCGGATCTGGTTCGATGAGTTCGATGTCTTCGGTCCTGGCCTCGGGTGGAGTTTCCAATTCCACCTTGGGCGCGGGAGCCGGTGGTCTCTCGGGGGGCGGGGGGAGAGATTCCTCCCGGGGCTTGTATTCGATTTCGACCTTGGGCTGAGGAGGGCGGTACTTGAACGGGTCTTCCACCATTTTCGGCCGCGCCTTGATCTTGCCTTTTTCAAAGCTCAGATAAGCTCCGCAGTTCTGGCAGTACGAAGAAACCGCCAGTGGAGATTCCATCTGGCGGTGTTCGCAGAGCGGACAGGCGATTTCGCGCGGTCCGGACTGTTTCTCCTTAAAGAATCGGAAGGCCAAGGTTCGGAGTTGGAGAGGTGCTCTGAAAGGAACCCTGGCGATGGGTCAGAAGGCCTTAAGCAACGCCCTTCTTCGGGGGCTGGTTGTTTCCGCCCTTTCCTTGGGGCTGATTGTTTCCTTTTGCCTGAGGCTGGTTGTTTCCCTTTTTGGCATTTCCCTGCTGGGGAGCAGGCTCCTCCTTCTTGGGAGCGGCAGAGGGAGTGCCGACCTCGGATTTACCGACGAAGATGGCTCCTGGCTCAACGGAGAGGGTGCCGGCTTTCACATCACCGACCATTTCCGCGCTGGCTTTGATATCGACCCGCTCGGTGCAGGAGACGTTTCCATGGACCTTGCCGTAAATGACAATGGACTTGGTTTTCACCTCGGCCTTGATGGTGGCGTTCTCAGCCACGGTGAGGGCTCCATCGGAAGTAATTTTTCCTTCGATGCGACCGTCGACAAGGAGGTCGTTAGTGAAGAGGACCGATCCATTGATGTGGACGTCGTTACTAAGAATATTACGCTGTCCCCCGGGAGCGGGAGCTTGTTGCTGGGGTGGAGCCTGCTGGGCCGGGGCTGCCGGTGCCGGGGCTGCTCCCGGTGCGGGCGGGTGCCCGGGGTTTGCCATCGGAGTGGCTGCGGAAACCGGGGAAGCTGGACGTGGAGCCGGTGGATCTTCGGGAGATTTGCTGATGATTTTTTCGAACACGGTATTGGATATTTGGTTAAAGATTAAATGTCCCAGAATCGGGAAATTGGAAAGAAGGAATTGTCATCAGTTTCCCTCATTCGACTCCTCGTTCGCTGCAGGGCTTGTTTCTTCGGTCGGAGCCGGCTCTTCCAAAGTTTCAGGAGCGTCTGTTCCGGAGTTGGATTCACCTGCTTCGGAGGGTTCTTCTGCCGGAGTTTCCGCTGGTGTTTCTGGTTCTGCAGGTTTGCCGGGATCGACTTCCGGTGTCTCGGTTGGAGCAGGAGCAGGAGTTTCGGTCGCGCCGGGTTTCGGCGCCGGGACCGGAGTCAGGCCGGTAGGAGGTGTGTTCCCGGGAAGGCTGAGGGGATTGGCTGGATTCAGGCCGGCCCCATTGGGTGCTCCGGGAGTTGGTGCCGGAGGTTCCGGTTTGGCTTCGCCGGGAGCGGCAACGCCTACGATTTCGAGACGTTGCTCGGCCAGACTTTTCACTTGGGGGTGAGAGGTGCTGTATTTGCTGATCACCGAATTGTAGATTTCCTTGGCTTTTTCTGCATCGCCGGATTGGCGGGCGATATCACCAAGAGCGAGAAGGGCAAGCGAACTGGTCGGGCCTTCCAAGGTGGTGGCTGCTTCGTAGTGCTTCTTTGCTTCTTCGAGGTTGTTTTCCTGCTGCTGATAGGAAGCAAGGGTGCTGTGGGCGCTGTCGAGGGCAGGGTGTTCCGGAAAGGCTTCGATCATTCCTTCAAGAGTCTTGATGGCCTCTTGTTTTTGCTGGTCCCTCCACTGGAGTTGGGCCTTGAGCATGAGGGCAGAGCCTCCGGCGTTGCGGTCGGCATGTTTTTTGGCCGCTTCCTCGTATTCAGGAACCGTGCGGGCGGCTGCGACGTCCGCGGATGCATTCTTGTCAGCAATGGTGCCAAGGCCATCGATCACCACATAGGTCACCAGTCCGATGATGGCGACGATTCCCAGAATGATTAGTTTCTTCTGGTTGGCATCGAGAAAGGCTTCGAAGGCCGAGGGCTCCTGGGAAATTTCCCCGATCGGGCTCGGTGCCTGAGGTGCGGATTGAGAGGATTTTTCAGACATAATGATGCTGTGGGAAGAGGGGGTAACGCTTGCTTCGGCAGGATGCAAGCCCTTGTGCGGCGATTTGCGTTTTGGATTTGGAGTCTTCTGGAGTAGGGTCCGCCCGGCGATGAGCAAATCGGTATACGTGGTTGCAGGAGAGGTCAGTGGGGACACTCACGGGGCCGAGTTAATGGAGGCTCTGGCCGAGGAGTGGGTCGACGTGGAGTTTCGCGGCCTGGGTGGTTCCTCCATGGGGGAAATTGCCGGAGACGGGGTTGAGGATTGGGTCGATGATGCCGCCGTGGTCGGGGTCTGGGAGGTGCTGAAGAAATATCGTTGGTTCAAGGATCGATTTGACCGGGTGGTAAAGGCTGTTTTGGCTTGGAAGCCGGATGTTTTGCTCTTGGTCGATTATCCGGGATTCAATCTCAGGCTTGCCAAGGAGATTTCGGAGAAGCTTCCCGAAACCAAGATTGTTCACTACGTCGCTCCCCAAGTGTGGGCGTGGAATCAAAAGAGGATCCCCCGAATTGCCTCCACCCATGATCTCATGCTGTGCCTGTTTCCCTTTGAAGTGCCAATCTTCGAGGAGGCCGGTTTGCGGAGCCGTTGTGTCGGGCACCCCCTTGTTGATGAGCTGGAGGAATTGCGAATCTCCGCTGAACCCGATGAGCGGGTGATTGGATTGTTTCCCGGAAGCCGGCGGAGGGAAGTGGCAATATTGTTTCCGGTCATGCTGGAAGCGGCGGAAATCCTTTGGGGCCGTGATCCCGGCCTCCGTTTTCGGGCCGCTGCCGCGAGCAAAAAGGTGGAGGTCGTCATGAGGGAAGCCTTGGTCGCGAGCGGGTTGCCGGAGGGACTGGTCGAGCTGCAGTTGGGCGGAAGTCAGGCCCTGATGCAATCGGTTGGATGTGGCGTGGTGGCCAGCGGCACGGCCACCCTTGAAGCCGCTTATTACGGCATGCCGTATTGCCTGGTGTATCAAGTGGCCTGGCCGACCTATTTGATGGCCCGTCAACTGGTGAAGTTGCCTCATATCGGTTTGATCAATATTCTCGCCGGTCGTGAATTGGTCACCGAATTCATTCAGAACGATGCCAATTCGTATGAACTTGCCAGTTGGCTCGGGGAGCATCTTGCGAATACGGAGTTGCGGTCGCAGTTGCGGGAGGAGTTGTTGGAAGCAGCATCGCGTCTCGGTCGGACGGGGGTTCATTGCAGGGCCGCCCGGGAAATCAGTCTATTGTTTGAGTAATCATGGAGTCATCCCAACCTACCAAAATCAGTGGCGTGAAAATCGCTATCGCGGCCGTGCCGGCCCTTTTGATCGTCTCGATCTGTGTCGCATTGTATCTTGGAGCTCAAATCGAGCAGGAGGAAAGCCGGCCGATTGAGGGCGAAGTCACGGTGCCGGAGATGGTGGATTTTCTAAACAAGCTGAATCAAATGATCGGGGAGCGGAGCTTTTCCAGCGAAGAGGGGATCCGGGCGTTGCGTCAAACCTCGGCGATGATTCAGGGAACCCTGGGACCGGAAAACCTTGGATATCGGATTTTTACGTCCCAGGCAGATCCGGCGGTGGGGCTCTTGTGGGAGACCATTTGGATCGAGGTGGGGGAGGTGGATGAAGAAGACCCCTTGATTGTTGCGATTCCTTATGGTGAAGGCGGCACCGAAGTGGCCTTCGGTTTGGGGGTGGCAGAATATCTGACATCCCATGCTCCCGGGAATCCAATGCAACTTGTGTTTTATCCGCCCCTCGTTGAGGGAGATGCGGCGGAGTGGGTTCGACAGCGGACCAGAAAAGAGGAGGCAGCAGCAGGCGTCTTATTCGTCCGGAGCGGAGAGAACACAGGTGGCTGGGGAACCATTGAAGCGACCGGAAAGTCAGTTTCCAAAGTCGATGATCTCCTCAGTCGAAAAGGTTGGAATGAACAATTGGTTCGGGACGAGGAATTGAAGCCGCAAACCACCATTCTTCTTGGAGAGGGCAAGGGGTCCAATAAGGAAGAGCATGCCGGCGATTTGTTGAGAGTAATGCCGTTTTTGAAGGCTCTTGTTGAAGAGCTATCCCTTTGATGATCAGGCGCTTCCGCGAAGACGTTCGACCTTGGCTCCCAGCTGGAGGAGTTTTTCGTCGATCATCTCGTAGCCTCGATCGATATGATAAAGGCGGTTGATTTCGGTGCTTCCTTTGGCGCAGAGGCCGGCAAGGACTAAAGCAGCTGAAGCGCGAAGATCGGAGGCCATGACCGGAGCAGCGCTCAATTGTTCGACTCCCCGGATTTTGGCGGTGCCATTGTCCACCTTGATGTCAGCACCCATGCGGGTCAGCTCGGCACAGTGCATGAATCGCTGCGGGAAAATGGTGTCTTCCACAATTGAAATTCCCGGCGTGGTCACAAACATCGCGGTGAATTGGGCCTGCATATCAGTTGGGAAGCCCGGATGCGGGGCAGTAGTGATTTCACAGCCCTTCGGGATTTCACCGGGTTTGATGAACACGCTGGTTCCGTCTTCGGAAAACTGCACCTGATGTCCGGCTTCGACAAGTTTGGCAGCAGCGCCCGTCAAATGCTCCTTCCGGACCCGATTCAGGGTGATGCCGTCGGGAGCGGCCATCGCTCCGGCCACCATGAAGGTTCCGGCTTCGATCCGATCCGGAATGACGGTGTGATGGGTCCCGCCCAATGACTCAACACCTTCAATGATGATACGGCGACTTCCGGCTCCTTCGATTTTCGCGCCCATGCTGTTGAGGAAATCCGCGAGGTCGACGACTTCCGGTTCGCAGGCTGCTGATTCAATAATGGTCGTTCCCTGGGCGAGAACAGCGGCCATCATCAGGTTGTCGGTTCCAAGGACCGTGGGGCCGTGTTTGCCCCGGAGGTCGACGGAGTCTCCGTGAAGTCCGTCTTTTGCTTCGATAAGAATGTTCCCCCCTTCGGTATCGATCTTGGCGCCAATCGCTTGAAGGCCCTTCAGGTGGAGATCGATCGGGCGGTCACCGATCACGCATCCTCCCGGGATCGACACGCTGGCCCGCCCCAAGCGGGCCACGAGAGGGCCCATGACGCAAATGGAGGCCCTCATCTTGCGCACAAGATCGTAGGGCGCTTCGGGATGGATATTGGCGGCGGTGATCTTGACGGTGCCGCTGTAGCGTTCGACTTCGCAGCCGAGGGCGCTGAGGATTTGCAGCATATAGTTGGTGTCAGAGACATCCGGGACCCGCTCGATGACCACTTGTTGATCGGTGAGAAGGGCGGCTGCTAGGATGGGCAGGGAGGCATTCTTGGAGCCGGAAACATTGATGGCTCCTGAGAGGGGGGCACCGCCGTGCACGAGAAGTTTATCCATACTGAAGATTTGTTAGGGAGGGGGACTTGCAGGTTTTAAGCCTTCCGGGCAAGTGGAAAGCGGGCGATTCCGTTCAGGTCCGACTCTACGGTAGCGTTCTCGAGTCCTCCTTCTGTGAGGAGATCTGCCACGACCTGTCCTTGGTCGAACCCAACTTCAAGGGCTGCCAGTCCTCCGGGAGAGAGAAATTGGGCGCACTGACTGCAGAAGCGGCGGAGGCAATCCAGACCGTCCGCACCCGAAAAGAGAGCCATTTCGGGATCGTGTCGGACTTCGGGCTCGAGCTCGTCGCGCATCTTTTCGGCAACATAGGGAAGGTTGGCCGCGATCAGGTCGAAAGGGCCGGTGAGGTCCGAGAAGAGGTCAGTCTGAATTAGGGAACACTCTGTCTTCAGGAGGTCTGCATTTTCTCCGGCGAGTGAGAGGGCTTCTGTGGATAAGTCGGCGAGAACAAGTTCCCGGCAATTGTTTCCAAGCGATTTGGCGAGGCTCAGTCCAAGGACTCCCGAACCACATCCAAGGTCAAGAATGCGGGCCGGTTTGGGGAACTCCTGTCGAAGAATGATCTCCACCAGCTCTTCGGTCTCTGGTCTGGGGATCAGGGCCCGCTCGTCGGACTTGAAAGAGCTCTGATGGAAAACAACGGATCCGGTAATGTGCTGCAGGGGAGTTCGTTGTCCTCTTTTTTTAAGGTTATTTCTTAATTGATGGAGTTGAGTCTCTTCAAGAGGTTGATCGAAGCGCAGATAGAGGTCCATCCGCTTTAACTTGAGCTCGTGAGCAATCAGGAGCTCCATGTTGAGCCGGGCATCGGGGAGGCCCTTCTGAGTGAGATATTGGGTCCCTTTTTCGAGCGCGTCGAGAATGGTGGTCATGTCGAGATCGGCCCGTGAAAAGAATGTGAATAACTTGGGGGTGACTCCGAAGAACTCTCTTAGTCAAGCTCCTCTTCCGACAATCTTTGCTCCATTTCGGCCTTCTGAAGGTGCTCGGTGAACTCCACGATATCGCCATTCATGATGCCTTCCATGTTGTGGGAGGTGTGGTTGATGCGGTGGTCGGTGACCCGGGACTGGGGGAAATTGTAGGTGCGGATTTTTTCGGATCGGTCTCCAGAACCCACGAGGGATTTTCGCTGGGCCGAGTAGCTTTCCTGGGCCTCCCGCTGCGCGGCTTCGAAGAGCTTGGCTCTGAGAATCTGAAGCGCCTTTTCTTTATTCTGGGTTTGGGAGCGACCGTCTTGTGATTTGACCTGGATTCCGGAGGGGAGGTGGGTGACTTGGACGGCGGAGTCGGTGGTATTGACATGCTGTCCGCCGGGACCGCCGGACCGCGTGGCCTGGATGTGTAGATCTTCGGGGCGGAGCTGGACGTCGACTTCCTCCGCTTCCGGCAGGACGGCGACAGTCACGGTGGACGTGTGAATCCGGCCCTGGGTTTCGGTGGCGGGGACCCGTTGAACCCGATGAACCCCGGACTCGTATTTCAAGTAGCGGAAGACCTCTTCGCCCGTGACCTTGAGAACGACTTCTTTGAAGCCGCCGACGTCGGAAGGGCTGCTTTCGAGGTGTTCCCATTTCCAGCCCCGGCTTTCCACGTAGCGTTGATAAAGTTTCAGGAGTTCGCCGGCAAAAAGAGAGGCTTCGTCTCCGCCGGCCCCGGCGCGGATTTCCAGCAGGGCATCGCGGTCCTCGGTCTCGTCGCGGGGAAGGAGGGAATACTGGACTTCCTGGCCGAGGGTCTCGAATCGTTCGCGAAGGCCGGGGAGTTCTTCCTCGGCCATGGCGGCAAACTCCTCGTCATCGCTGCGAGCGAGCTCTTCGTTCCCCTCGATCTCATTTTCGACCTGCTTGTATTCGTCCCAGCAGGCTAAAAGTTTTTTGAGACCCCGATGTTCCCTCATGTATTGAGCGGAGCTCTTTTGGTCATTGAAGAACCCGGGATCGCCCATGAGTTCTTCGATCTCGGCGAGTCGGCTTTTTCGTTTTTCGATGAGGGTTCCGTAGTCCATGGCGGTGCGAGGGGAGAACTTCTAGGTTTCGTCTGGTCAGGTCAAGAGTGGTGTCGATCGGGCGGAGATTTCACAGGATGGCAAAGAAAAACCCACGGCTCGTGGAGAGCCGTGGGCTTGAGATTCAGATTGGTCAGTCGAACTAGCGACGGCGGCGCATCAGACCGAAGCCAGCCAGAGCAGCCAGAAGGGCTGATGAAGGCTCGGGGATGGCGACCAAATCGCCTACTGAGAGGGCGCTGGAAGGTCCGCCTCCGTAGAGAGTGGCGATTTCGGCGTCATCGAGGGCACGATTCCACTGGGCCACGTCGTCAATGTTACCGTTCCACTCCCGGTTTTGAGCTCCGGTGGCGGGGTTGGCTCCAATGTTCAGGAAACCATCGGTTCGGTTGTCGATAGAGGTTGCAACATTGTCGACAGTGGTGGCCAAGACTCCGTCGACATAAAGACGCGTTCCCACGCCATCTTCGGTGATCGCGAGGAGGTGATGCCAACCGCTGCTGATGTCGACGCCATTGGCAGGCCCTTCACCGATTCCTCCAGCATAGCCAGGTTCGTTGGTGTTGCCGCTCCGGCGAGCGATCCGGTAGTTGTTACCTTCACCGTGGGAGATTGCAGCCTGCCAACCGGTATCGAAGGATCCAACCTGCACCCACATCGAAGTTGTCAGGTTTTCGCCTCCGAACTGGGTATCAGCGCTTGCGGTGATGGAGATGTATCCATCGTTCTCAGCTCCGGCGGCACCGCCGGCAGCTCCATTCTGGAGGGTTCCGAGGCCAAACAAACCGGCGGCATAGGCAATACCGTCTGTTCCATTGGCTCCGGAGATGACTCCATTGTCTGCCACGGTGCTGGCCGAGCCGGCCGTTGTGTGGGCGGCGTCAGTGGCGTCGCCATCCAACGGCCAGTAGTTCACCAGCCCATCAACGAGAGCTCCTTGAGCTCCCGCAATAGTGAGCGCCGAAAGCACGCCCATTACTGTTGTTTTTTTCATAGTATACTTTGATTTCCCCGTAGGGGAGGTGTGAAATCCCCCCGAGGGATTCTAAAAGATTCACAAAAGTCACCGGCCGATTCAAGTTGAATGACATCTTTTTTTTGTGCTATGCTTCCTGTTTTTAACCGATTCGCTGATTGGCCAAGACCATGGTTTTGTGTGGGCAGGTCAAAGAAGGTCTCGACTCTCTGAATGAGGGGCTCAAGCCTGAAGAGAGGGGTAATGGTGATCGAAGGTGGAAACTTTCCGCCAAAAAGGAAATTTTCTGTCTTGCAGGGATCGTGATTGCCACTTATTTCTCCGCCGCGCGCACGTAAGTGCAAGCATAGAGCCAGACCCATGGTGTAATCGGTAACACAGCTGATTTTGGTTCAGTCATTCAAGGTTCGAGTCCTTGTGGGTCTGCCATCTCTCTCCCTTTTGAGTGTCGAGAGAGTGGCTATTTCAGGAAGTTGACCAGGTCCTTCCGCATTTTGACGAGATCCGGTTCGTTCAGGTAGAACATGTGACCGGCGTCGTACCAGACGAATTCGATGCCCTTGCGGCGGTCATCGGGGATGCCGAAGAGATGGTCGAGGCTGTATTGAATATTGGCAGGCGGGGTCGCAAGATCGGTGTAACCGGCCATGACGAGGACCTTTAATTTTGGATTCTCACGCATGGCGCTTTCGAGCTGACTGCTCATATTCAAGACCCCATTCGAGGTTCCCCAATCCCAAGGACGCACATCACTCGTGAGGATCTTGTAAGGGTGATGACCTTCCCATTTCAGATCGCGGCTCAGATAGTCGTTCATGGCGGTGGCGAAGGCTCCAAGGACCACGGAATAGGATGGGTCATAGCTGGCGTAGTTCCAACCGGAATTGGTGGCCGGCCAGGCCACACGTGAATCGAAGCGGCCGACGACTTTTCCTTCCGTGGCGAGAATTTCCTTCCGATAACGGGAGGTGTTGAGACGAAGATTGGTCTCGAGGAACAGGGATGCGGGGAGCCCGGTGAACTTTTCGAGTTGGGTGGCGATGGACTTTTTCTCTTCATCGGGGATGGCGGCTCCTTTCAAGAGGGCGGTGTAGTAAGGTCCGAAGGCAAAAGTCCGCGCTTCTTCGACCAGCTTATCCCGGTCGCCGTCGATCTTTTTGTGATGATGCGAGGTTGCGGTCATGCCGGGGAGGAAGACTGCGTAGCTCAGGTCATCGGCCTGACTGGAACGCAGCGTGCGAAAATCGATGAGGGAGGAAAGGAGAACGACGCCATTGAGAGACATTCCGTATTCTTTCTGCAGATGGTCGGCGAGGCCGGTGGCCCGGATGCCGCCATAGCTTTCGCCGAGGAGATACTTCGGGGAAGCCCATCGATCGTTTTCAGTGGTCCATCGGCGGATGAAGTCGCCCACCGAGCGGATGTCAGCTTGAACTCCATGGAATTCCTTGGCCTTGGTGTCACCTTTGGCCCGTGAAAAACCAGTGGAGACTGGGTCGATGAAAACGATGTCGGCCACGTCGAGAATGGAATGCGGGTTTTCCTTGAGGGTGACGGGAGGTTGAATGGGCTGCGTTCCGTCCGGAGTGGATTCCACAAGCCGCGGTCCGAGAGCTCCGAGATGAAGCCAGACAGCTGACGATCCGGGTCCACCGTTGAAGGCAAAGACCACCGGACGTTTGTATCGATCAGCCTGTCCGATCCGTTCGTAACTCACGTGAAAGATGGAGGCGCGATCCTTGTCGTCGGCATTCTTCAGCATGAGAGTGGAAGCAGTGACCTTGTAATCGACTTTTTTGCCATCGATGGTCACGACATCCTGTTTGCTGACCGAGGTGTTTGCCGTCTTGTCGGCCTCTTCTATTTTGTCGTCGGCGAGGGCCAGAGTCAGCAGAAATGGGAGGAGGAGTCGTCTTCTCATGGTGGGAGTTTGGGGCAAAATAACGGGCGGGTATAGGAGGAAAGACAGGTCGGGGTGTGGGGAGGAAAAAAAGTTCGAAATTGTCACATTTAGATCTTGCCCGTCAGGCCAAGTAACCATAGCGTCCCGCCGTCCTAACCGGCAACGCGGAGCGGTAGCTCAGTTGGTTAGAGCGCCGGCCTGTCACGCCGGAGGTCGCGGGTTCGAGTCCCGTCCGCTCCGCCACTTCACCCGACTTTGGTTTACTAGGGTCGGGTGAAGTGTTTTTAGGTGTGCGGAACCAAGAGTCCCATGGAGCAGGTCTGACAAAAAAACTGAGCTGCAGGTGGCAGCTTGGTTCTGTGATCAGAGCAATCGGGCTCCTTGGGCGGGTCGGGTGGCGAAGAGAAGCGGGGTGACTCCGGTTTCAGCCAGATAGCCTTTCTGCATCCTTGCGGCAATGTCCCGGACATCGTCGCTCCGACACAAGGTGACGGTGGAGCCACCAAATCCACCTCCGGTCATGCGGGTTCCGAGGACACCACCTTCAAACCCGATTTCCTTGGCGAGGCCGACCATGAGATCAAGTTCATCGCACGAAACCTCGAAGTGATCCCGAAGTGACAAATGGGATTTGGCCATGAGGTTGCCAATGGTGGAAAAGTCCCCGGACCGAAACGCTTCAACGGCATCGGAGGTTCGTTTGATTTCCGTCACGACGTGGCGGGCTCTCTTGAACAAGACTTTGCCCAGATCGCTTTGTCGGGCGTAGAGATCATCCATGGTGACGTCCCGCCAGCTCTCTTTCCCAAGAAGGGAGAGGGCCTCTTCGGTTTCCTTTCTTCGGGTCGCATACCCTCCGTCAGCGAGATCATGAGAGACACAAGTATTGGCGACGATGATGGAAAGGCTGGGATTTGAAAACGGGACCATCTCCGGTTCGCCTGATTGGCAGTCGATGAGAATGAGTTGATCCTTGGCTCCAAAACAGGAGGCGAATTGGTCCATGATGCCACAGGGAACGTCTGCGAACCGATGTTCGGCTTGTTGGGCCAGAAGGGCCTTGTTTTCGGTGGCGAGAACAGTATCGACAAGGCCTTCCAGAATCGTGGCGAAGGCACATTCAAGAGCTGCTGACGATGAAAGGCCGGCTCCCTGGGGAATGGAAGAAGTGATGAAAGCATCGAATCCCGGAATCTGGTAATTCAGATCGAGAAACCCCTGAATGACGCCTCGCAGGTAGTTGGACCACTTGGGCACGCCGGCTATCTGTTTGGCAGTGAGATCAATCTCAACGGGTGACTCTCCTTCGGTGGCGACGCGGGCGGTCGACGTTCCGTTTGGAGTGGCCGCGATGACAATGTAGCGCTCGATGGCGAGCGGGAGGACGAATCCATCGCAATAATCGATATGCTCGCCAATCAAGTTGACCCGCCCCGGCGCGGCGGCGACCAGAGTGGCCTTCGCCTTGAAGACCGCCTTGAGCGAGACCTTGGCTTCGGATGCGAGGTCTGCAAGTGGTTGATTGGGGAGGAGCATCGGTGGGGAGGTTAGGAAATGTTGAAGCTCGGGAAAAGAAAAAGCCCAGCCAAGATGGGCGGGCTTTTAGGTGAGTGGAAAACAACAGGGTTCTACTGATGGAATGAGATGTAGATGGTTAGAACGAGGATAACGAGGATCAAGCTTGCGATTGGAGCCCCCTTCCACGGAGTCATATCGATGGTATTGTTGCTTTCCAAGACCCAGGGTTCGGGACGCGGAGCAACTTTCGAGCCGATGAACATGATGGCAACCAGCAGGGCGAAGACGATGCCCATCAGGTGAAAGTTACTGAATCCGCTCAAGGTGTCGAAACCGTTACCCCCGTTTGCGGCAGGGTAGACAATGAGGGTGGAAATCAGAATGACCAAGCCAAGGATCATGCTCAGAAAAGCTGCGCCAGATGGAACGCGTCTGTTGACCAGACCCATCACCACGACCGCGAAGATCGGGATGAAGTAGATGGCATTCATCGTCTGCAGGTAGCTGAAAAGGCTTCCTGTTTTTGAAAGGAGAGGAGCTCCGATCATCGAGACGATGGCGATGACTGTGACGAAAAGTTTTGCGGCCTTGACGGTTTGAGTATCGCTGGCTGTGGGGTTGATCTTGTGTTTGTAGAGGCCGATCGAAAAGAGGGCCGAGGTGGAGTTCAGGGCGGCATTGAAGGAACTCAGAATGGCACCTACCATCACCGCCGCGAAAAAGCCCGTCAGGTGATCAGGGAGGACATCGGAAACGAGTTTGCCGTAGGCATCATCGTTGGCGACATCTTGTCCGAAATACATGTGGTAGGCGATGAGACCCGGCAGAACAAGGTAGATGGGGCCGAGGAGTTTGAGCGCACCAGTAAGAAGAACGCCTTTCTGACCTTCAGCCAGTGAGCTGGCTCCAAAGGTCCGCTGAATGATCTGTTGGTTGGTGCACCAGTAGAAGAGGTTGAGAAGAGCCACTCCCGTGAAGAGCGTGGCGAAGGGGACTTCTGTTCCTTTGGCACCGGTGGAGTCCATTCGTTCGGGATGATTATTTTTGAGTGTGTCCCAGCCGCCGGAAACTCCGGCCTCGCCTCCAAGATGTCCCAAGGCAAACCAGGCGATCATGAAGCCGCCGATGAGAAGGCCGATTCCATTGATGGTGTCGAGGACGGCAAGGCTGCGGAGCCCTCCGAAGCGAGCATAGAGCATTCCGGCAATACCAATACTCACACAGGTGATCTGAAGGAGCATGTAGTCTCCGTTGATCCCGGTCATGGATTTGAGGTCCATGATGTTGATGAGACCCTTTGCTCCACTGTAAAGGATCATGGGGATGAGAAGGAGGGCATAGGCCGCCAGGAAGATTGAGTTCGCCAAGGTTTGGGTTCTCTTGTCGAATCGTTGCTCGAGAAGCTGGGGAACAGTCGTGATGCCTGCCCGAAGGAATTTCGGCAGGAAGAAAAGAGCCATGACGATCAGAGCGATCACGGCATTCACCTCCCAGGCCATGACGCTGAAGCCGTTCTTGAAAGCAGAGCCGTTGAGGCCGACCATTTGCTCCGTCGAAAGATTGGTGAGCAGAAGGGAGCCGGCGATAATCGGGAAGGTGAGGCTGCGGCCGCCGAGGAAAAAACCTTCCGTGCTACTGCGTTCGTCTTTGCGGGTGATCCACCAGGTGAGAACGGCGGCAAAGGCTGTAAATAGAATAAACGAAATCGACGTGAGCATGTCTTTGAATTGGTTGCGCTACCCTCGCGCGAGGCAGGGTTTCGGAGAGGCTAGGGAGCCGGCCAGTGGGTGACAAGGAAACAAGCAATCAGGGCCGAAGCCCTGTCGCCCTGTAGATCATGTTGTCGTTTTTTCTAACGGATGATGGCAAGCCAGTCGTGATCGGACGGAGAGGAGATCTTTTTCGATGAATCCCATTGGGTCGGCTCTTTGAGGGAGCCGTCGCGTGGGTTGAACCACTGGATGGAGGTTGCGGTATCGCCTTCCGGTAGGCTGAGTTTGGCTTCGCCTCCATGAGGAAGATAGACCAGATAAAGTCCCTTCTTTGCGAGGCAATAAGCGGTGTTTTCGTGCTTGGGATTTCCAACCAAATGATCGCTCGGTTCCATTTCCCAGAAGGGAATCTTCTGGTCGCGGAAGAAGGACAGAGCAATGTTGGCATAGCGCCACGATTGGTCCCGCGACCGCCAGTCTTCACAGACAAGGTCGTTCTGCGGGAGCTTGTAACCGAAGTAGTATTCCACTCCCCAGCCTCCGCCCATGAGATTGCCCCAGAGAACGTGTTGGCGGGTCAGGTCGACCGTCGGGCCTTTGAAATCCTTGGGCATTCCGGGGTAGTCGGGATCGGGCGGCATGCCGAACTGAGCATCGCCGGGTTCATCGAAGGCGATGGCCCAAGGCTTGCCGGCCTTGGCGGATTCCTTACGCCACTTGATGGTCTGCCAGTGGACATCCTTGAGGTGGGAATTTTGCAGGGAAACGCCGGTGAAGGCTTCGGCTCCAAGCAGGGGTTTGTAGACCTTGTCCTGCTGCTGGGGGAAGGTGTGGATCACCAGATGGTGGTCGTAGGGATCAACGGCACAGAGGTAGTTGGCCATCGCGACCTGTTGTTTGGTGGTCTGGGTGTTTTCTTCCCCGAGGTTCCAATTGAGGGCGAGGTGATGACCAAAGCGGGCCACGATTTCACGGAGGTAGAGTTTACGCTCGGGGCCGAGATCTCCTCCATCCAGAGAGGTTGGAACGATTCCCGGGTTGTCTTTATTGCCGTGGCCACGGTTGTTGTCGTCCATCTCCGTCTCCTGCAGTTTGAAATGCAGGAAAAGGCCTTTTGCCTGCCCGTGCGCGAAGACGATGTTCCATTGATCGAGCTTGGAACAATCGTAGTGGAATTTTTCGCTACGTGAGACAAAGGGCCAGATGTTGTCGCCATCGCCTCCGGCATTGTAGGGAAGGAAGGAGAAGGCATTGGCACCGGTTCCCGACAGATAGTTCAAGGCTCCGATCAAGCCTTTGCCCTTGCCACTCTTCCAGGTGGGGTCGCCTTGCTTCCAATCCTGAAGGTGCGGCTTGTAGTGCTTCAAGGGAGCCTTCTTGGTGGAGACCGTGGTTCCGTCAAAGTCGGCATAGCCGAGCAGTGTTTCCGGAGCATCGGCACCGGCCTTGAGGAAGTATCGTTTGGATCCGGCGAATTGAAGATAGTGTTTGCCTACGTAGTCGAGTCGTCCTTCGGCATAGAACCCCGGAGCGTCCGATGGTGTGGGTTTGATCTCGATCTCACCAGACTTGGTGAAGTTCTTGAGCACTTTCATGGCATTGTCCGAAAATCCCGCGGCGGTCGACAGGGCCACCTTGTCGCCGGAGACCATGCTGGTGTGGTAAGTCCATTTGCCGGGCTTGTCTGGAGAGAAGTGCGCCCGCCACGTCGTGCCGGATTGCGCCGATGATTCCCCGGCGTTGCCGTCGGCGGCAAAGTATCCCGGAACGTGATACTCCGGCTCACCCGAGCTATGCGTGAAGGTCACCATCAAGGCATAGTCGAGAAAGGGATTGGGCTTCTGATCAAGTTCGTGAGCGTAGGGTCCTTCGATCGAAAGGGTGACGGGCTGCCATTGGGTGTTGGCCCCGGTCACGGTTACTGATCCATCGCCATCGGGTTGTCTGGGCTTCTGAAGATCGGGCGGGGCTTCGTTGGGCTTGGGAGCCGGTTTGGCTGCCATCTTGGCCACCGCAGCCCGGGTGGGTTCATCAGCCGGAGTGAAGGCCAGTCCGGCGAACCGGGCGCGCGAATATTCCTTGCCGTCGGCGGAAGCGATTTTTGATTTGATGGTCAGGACGTCACCCTGGTTGAACTTGAGGCGATTGACGGTCTTGTTGAATTTCTTGCCGGTCTCGAAGGTTTCCTTGGAAAGGGGAATCTTGAACTTCAGGATCGATTCGTCGTTGTTGAAAACTTCGTGGGTGGCTTCGCCATCGTTTTCACCAACGCCAATGAGCGTCAGATGATAGGTGCCTTGGGGATAGGGAAAGACCGCGCTGGTCTGGGCGCTTTCTTGTTTCTCAGGGTTGATGGCGAGCCATTTCCCTTTGTCGAGATAGAATCCTCCTTTGGCCGGGATTTCACTCGCCTTGAGCATGAGGGGCCGGGGGCGGTTGCCTGCCTTCTCCTGATCCTTCTTTTGGTTTCCGAGAATCCAGTTCTTGAGAGTGGACGACCCTTTGCCGTAGGGAGCTGGAAGATCGACAAAGTCGGCTGTTTGAATCTGCGGGGGATTTCCCCAGTGCTTGGGGAAGTCGGCGAGACCCTTGGGTTTGTCCGGCGCGGGAGCAGGATCATTGGCGGCGTCCTTTTTCTGGTTCTCAATAATCCACTTTCTCAGGGTTGAAGACCCCTTGCCGTAGGGAGCAGGAAGATCGACGAGATCACGAGTCTGCCGCTTTGGGGGATCTCCCCAATGTTCAGGAAAGGCGGGACGTTGGTTGTCGCCTGCTTCTGCTTGAAAATCGATCATCACCGCCGGTGGTTTTGCGAGAGTCTGAGGCGCCAAGCAGATCAAAGCCAGCGAGGAAAACGCCCGAAAAGGAATATGGATTTTCGTCATAGGATCATAAGAACCTACGTTGCATTGGTCGCCGCTGCCAAGTGCGGGATACCAATCAGGCGGTATTGGAGAATCGCTTTAACTTAGCTCAACTCCGATACAGCGGCTTCGAGAGAAGCGGCATCTTCGATGGACAGGATGCGGGCTTCCTTGTCGATGCGGGCCATGAATCCGGCCAAGACCTTGCCGGGGCCGAGTTCAATGAAGAGATCGTGACCCTGTGAGCGAAGGAGCCGGATGGTCTCAATCCAACGAACCGACCCTGTGACTTGTTTGGTCAGGGAATCACGAATGCCGTCGGGACCTTCGGCGGCGGTTGCCAGATAGTTGGAGATGACGGGAATGGAAGGAGTGCCGACTTCGGCCTCCGCCAGAGCCACGGCGAGCTTCTCTTGGGCACCGGACATGAGACGTGAGTGATAGGCGCCGGCGACCTGGAGTTTCTTGCCCATGCGGAGTCCGAATTCCTTGGCTTTGGCCACGGCTTGATCGATGCCCTCCTCGTTCCCCGAGAGAACGGTTTGTCCGGGGCAGTTGAGGTTGGCGATGTCGACATCGCAATCTTCGGCAAGGCGAGCGACGTCTTCATCGGATCCTCCGATCATGGCGGCCATGGATCCCGGGTTGGCTTCGCAGGCTTCGTCCATGAGTTGACCGCGCTTGGCGACGAGTTTGAGACCATCCTCGAAGGAAAAGGTTCCCGCCGCGGCGTGAGCTGTCATTTCACCGAGAGAAAGTCCGGCGGCAGCCACGGGTTCGAGCGAAGGAATTTTCTCCTGCAAGACCTTTAGAAGGGCGAGACCGTGAAGGAAAAGAGCAGGCTGGCAGTTTCCCGTGCGGGTGAGATCTTCGTTTGGGCCTTCGAACATCACCGAGGTCAGGGAGCGTCCCAGAACGTCGTCGGCTTGCTCGAAAAGAGACTTGGCGGAAGGATAGGCTTCCACGAGGTCTTGACCCATGCCCACCTTCTGGGCCCCTTGTCCGGAAAATAAGAGAACGGCTTTGCTCATCGGCGTCGAGCTAAGCCTCTCCCTTGATGGGGGGCAAGTCACTTAGCTCACGAACTTTGCGGGTCAGCAGGGTGGCGGCATCCGCGATCAGGATGTCCAGGGGAAGGTTGAACTCGGTCAGAGCGCCACATTGTTCGAACAGTCCGGAGTCCTTCACTTCGGGAGAAATCTGCCCGGCCACGCCAATCGCGGGCTTGCCTTGTTCATAAGCCAGGCGGGCCACCCCGATCGGCCCTTTGCCCGAGAGTGACTGGGCATCCAGCGAACCTTCGCCGGTGATGACGAGATCTGCTTCGGCAATCCGAGAGGGGAGGTCGAGCGCCTTGGCGACGAGGTCAAATCCCGGGTGAAGTTCTGCACCCAGAAAGTGCATCGAGCCGAATCCGAGACCTCCGGCGGCTCCGGCCCCTGGAAATTCGGAGAGTTTTTGGGCTTCGGTGACCTTGACCAAGTGAGCGAGAAACTCCTCGAGTTTTTTTTGTTCCCCGGATGATGCTCCTTTCTGTGGTCCAAAAATGGCGGTGGCTCCGTTGGGGCCAAGGAGTGGATTATCGACATCGCACGCTACATCCACAGGCGGGAGGGAGATCAGCTGGTCTCGATCAATGGCGTCGAGTTCTCCAAGACCGGCCGGGCAGGAGGACAAGGAGTCCTCTTCTGCATCGAGAAAAAGCACTCCAAGGGCATCGGCCATACCCACTCCGCCATCGTTGGTGGCACTCCCTCCGATCCCGAGAAGGATTCGTTCAACGCCGGGTTGTGAAGCGGCGTGCCTAATCATCAAACCGGTTCCGTAAGTCGACGAGTGAAGAATGTCTCGATCCGCGGCTTCGATCAGTTCGTAGCCGTTGGCCGATGCCATTTCCATCACGGCCAGTCCGGAATCGGTGATGGCGTAGCGGGCTTTGACTGGGCGGTGGAGGGCATCCACCGTATCAACGGTGATCCACTTTCCGCCAAGAGCCTCCAGCATGGTCTCGGTGAATCCCTCGCCCCCGTCCGCGATGGGGCAGGTGTCGATGTCGCATGAGTCGGGAAGGCCGGCCGCAATGGCTTCGGCAGCTTCGGTGGCGGTGAGAGAGCCTTTGAATTTATCGTTGGCGATGAGAACTCGCATGACCAGTTCCTAGCAGGTCCGGGGCCATTCGTGAATAGGATCCGTCTCCTAAAAGTCGGGATGCAAAGGGGGTGGGAATGCCTGTCGCTTCGCTTTGAGGCTTACTCCAGTCGCGATGCTCCTTCCGGCTCAAACTGCGTTCTCATCCCACCAAAAACCATGACCCCACCTCCGCAAGCGAAGATGGGGTCATGGCAGAGGGGGTGGGATTCGAACCCACGGTACCTTGCGGCACGCCGGTTTTCAAGACCGTCGTAAACATTAGTAATTCTTAGAAAAATTTCTTTGTTGCCCATCTGTTGCCCGAAAAGGCTTGATTTCCCTTTCCTTCTGCTCCTTTCTAGCACCGTGAGGAAAGCAAAGGAAATCGCTGTTCAAGAACTGAAGGAGGATAACACCTACCGACAGAACAGAGGATACCTCTACTTCGTGGAAGCGCGGATAGCGGGAAAGCGTTACCGACGATTCTTTCGGCATGGTGAGAAGAAGAAGGCGGACGCCTATGTTTCCAATCTCAAAGCCAAGCGTGACAACGTGGGGAACGCCAAGGCCGCCATTCTCGAAGATCCAGACACACAAGACATGGCCGCGCGAGCTGTTCGCAAACTGGCCGAGTCAGGTAGCCCCCTCACTCTGGAACAGGCTGTTGATGATTACCTCGCTCGCTACGCTCTAAGCCAGTCCAGATCGACCGTGAAGGTCTCCGCTGTCATTGATGCCTTTCTCCATGAGAAACAGCAGGAAGGGGTTTCAGGGGCTCATTACAACGATCTCAATCAACGGACGAACAGGTTTTGTGGAAGCTTTGGAGATCAACCGATTTCTTCAATCACCGAACAGATGGTTTCCAACTGGTTGATGGAGCTTTCGTTAAGTTCTCAGACCATTGTGAATTTCCGAAGAGTGCTTCACAATCTCTTCTCCTTTGCCGTTAAAAGGGGACACATCGCGAGCAATCCAGTTTCTCATGCGGTTTCTCCCAAGGTCCGCAGAAAAAGAGCGGTCATTCTTACCCCAGAGGAGGCCGCAGACGTCCTTACGAATGCGGAGGACAAAGTTTTGCCTTCAGTGGCAATCATGCTCTTTTGCGGAATCCGGCAAGGGGAGATGGAAAGGCTCGATTGGGCCGACGTCGATTTCGAGGATGCCACCATCACGATCAGTGCCGAGATTGCCAAGAGAGACGTTCACGAGCGTTTCGTTTCTATGCCGCCGGCACTGGTCGAATGGATTAAGCCTCATGCCAAGAAACGGGGGGCAATCAAGCAGCCAGGATTTCGAGGGGCTTTTGAAAGGTGCCGGAAGGCAGCTGGATTCCCCAAAGGAACATGGCCGACAAACGCGCTAAGAAAGACATTCATTTCCTGCCATTATGAAACACACGGCTCGATCGATGAGACGGCCCGACAAGCCGGAACAAGCGTGAACATCATTCACCGGCATTACAGGAGGCTTATTAAGCCAAAGGAAGCGGCAAAGCTATGGAAGATAGTCCCAACCGAGGAAACGGATTTGGTCCAGTTTTCAACGTGAGGCTAGAGAAAGAAAGTCGAAGGATGGATGACAACAGAGAAATGCGAAAAGAGGATTCTGCGAAGTGGTTGGCGAACTATTCAAAGGCTTCCGAGGTCCAAGGTCGACTGATCGAAGGGGCTGATTATTTAATGATGATGGCCCATAGGGGAGACGCGATTGCTCTCGGAGTCCTACTAGACCATGCGATCTCCTGCGTAAGATGGATTCAATCAG
>JBMHCW010000073.1:0-21269 GCA_049889715.1 Akkermansiaceae bacterium
ATGCCACCGAAGCCCCGCGAGTTTTCGGTGGTCATGACCGAGCGCTGGCGTCTCGTGCACTCTGGCGAAGAACGCCTCTTTGATATCCAGGCCGATCCCACCCAAAGTATGAACGTTGCCGCCGACCATCCCGAAGTCGTCTCCCGACTCCGCGCACTTTACGATCCCTTTTGGAAGCAAGTTTCCCCCCGGCTCACCGCCGTCAGCATCGACCTAGGCAATCCCACCGACAACCCGACTGTTCTCTGCTCCCAGGACTGGCGCATGCCCACCGGAAACCCTCCTTGGAATTTCAACTCAATCAAGAAACTCCCCCGGGTGACCGGGCCTTGGATCGTCGATGTCAAAAAGGCCGGCAATTACCGCTTCACTCTTCGTCAGTTTCCGAAAGAAGCCAAAAAGCCAGTGGTTGCCGAAAGAGCGGAGTTGGAGATCGCCGGCCTCACCCTCGAGAAGAAGCTGTCCCCCGGCAGCATGGGGGTCGTCTTCGAAACAATGCTCCCCGCCGGCCCCACCAAATTGGTGACTCGCTTGTTTGACAAACAGGGAAAAGCTGGCGGCGCTTATTTCACCGAGGTGGAAGCCTTGGACTAGAGCGTAGCGCGGCTTATCCCCCAAACGAGTGATGTCACGATTGTTTCTCTTCCCACCCGATCCACGATTTCGGGCCAGAAATGGAAAATATTGGATCCGGGATTGAAACAGCCCTCCCAAAATGACAGTAAAAACCTCCCAAGCGGAGGGTTCCGGGAGCGGCGCAAGCCCTTGTTGACCAGCATTTCCCGAATCGCCAACTCAAGCACACAATCCAAAACTCCAGACCATTCTGATTTCACCTGAAACGATCTCTACCTTCATGAAACTGCACTACCTCATTGCTCCTCTCACGGCCTGTTCACTACTTCCGCTTTCAGCGCAACCAACCGGTGCCTTACTCGATGCTGTCAACAAGTCCGGACTGATCGCCCAGAAGAAGAACCAAAAGAAAAAGCCCAAGCTTGCCCCCGGGGTTCTTCCTCCGATGAACCCAGAGAGCGTGGCCTTCGAGCTCAAGGCAGCGCCAAAGAAACTCGCCGTCAAATCCGGTGACAGCATCGTCATCATCGGATCGGGTATGGCCTCCCGGATGAATCACTATCATCACCTCGAGACCGAGATCCAACTCCGCTTCCCGGACAAGAAGCTCACCATCCGGAATATGGGCGACGAAGGGAATACTCCGGGCTTCCGCCCTCATCCCGGTCGCAACCAGGAGGGGCAGTATGCCTTCCCCGGTGCCAAGGAACTTCTCAGGACCGAACTTCAGGCCGCTTCCAAACCACAGGGACATTTTGAGACTCCCGATCAATGGCTGACCCGACTGGGAGCCGACACCATCGTCGCCTTCTTCGGCTACAATTCTTCCTTTGAAGGACCTCGCGGACTCAACCGATACAAGGCAGAGTTGGAAGCCTTCATTCGGCACACTCTGTCACAGAAATACAACGGGGAGTCTGTTCCCCAACTCGCTCTCGTCTCTCCGACGACGGTTCAGGATCTCTCGGGATCGTTCAGCGTTCCCGACGGTTCGGCAGCCAACAAAAACCTCGAACTTTACACCCAGGCCACCAAGGAAGTGGCCGAAGCAAACGGCGCTCTCTTCGTCGACGCCTTCGCTCCCTCCAAAGACTTCGGCGCCGAGTCCACTGTGGACGGCGCCCTCCTGAACGACCAGGGATACCGCAAACTTGCTCCCATCGTCGCCGAAGGCCTCTTCGGCGAAGGCAAGGTCGACAACGCCAAGCGCACCGGAGTTCACGCTGCGGTCAAGGAGAAGAACTTCACTTGGATCAACGACTTCAAAATGCCCAACGGCGTCCACGTCTTCGGCCGTCGATACAACCCATTTGGACCGGGGAACTACCCCTACGAGATCAAGAAGACCCGCCAAATGACAGTCAACAGGGATCAAGCCATCTGGGCCGCTCTCGCCGGTGAGGCTTTTGATCTCGCCGCGGCTGATGCCAAAACCCTCCCTCTCCCCGAGGTCAAGACCAACTACAAGCCCAGCGCCAAGAATGGCACGGTCGAGTATATCCCGGGCAAAGACGCCCAGGGCAAGATCAAGGCCGCCGATGGTTATAAGATTGAACTGTTCGCCGACGAGAAGGCCTTCCCAGAGCTGAAGAACCCCGTTCAGCTTTCCTTCGACAACAAGGGCCGCCTCTGGGTGGCCACCATGGAAAGCTATCCCCACTACCGGATTGGCGATGACCTTCCCAAGGACAAGCTCCTCATTCTCGAAGATACCGACAATGACGGAAAGGCCGACAAGCAAACCGTCTTCGCAGACGATCTTCACATTCCCATGGGATTCGAGATTTCCCACGATGGAGTCTACGTTTCACAAAGCGGAAACCTCGTCCGTCTTCAAGATACCGATGGAGACGATCAATACGACAAGTATGAACTGCTACTCAGTGGTTTCGACGATCACGACACCCACCACGCCATCGCCGCCTTCTGCGCCGACCCGAGTGGAGCAATCGTGATGTGTGAAGGAGTTTTCCTCCATTCCAATACCGAAAGCGTGTATGGGCCAGCACGCGGAACCAACGGAGGTTTCTGGAGATACAGCCCTCAACAAAAACACATCGTCCGCTACTCCCAATATTCCATCCCCAACCCATGGGGCGTGGCATTCGACGACTATGGCCAGGATTTCTTCCTCCATACCTCGGGACCCAGCATGGCCTGGATGCTTCCCGGTTCGGTCAAGGCCCGCTACGGCGCCAACATGAGGGCCCCTGATATCCTCACCAGCAACAAAGTTCGCCCGACTTCAGGAATCGAGATCGTCTCCAGTCGCCATTTCCCCGACGAAGTCCAAGGCGACGTCCTGATCAATAACAACATCGGCTTCCTCGGCACCAAGCAGCACAAGATTCTTGAAAGCGAATCCGGATTTACCACCGAGTATGTTCAGGATCTCGTCGTCTCCGATGACCGCAACTACCGCCCGGTCGACCTTGAGTTTGCTCCCGACGGATCACTCTACATTGTCGACTGGCAGAATGTTCTCATTGGACACATGCAGCACAGTGCCCGTGACCCACTTCGCGACCACGTGCACGGGCGGATTTACCGCGTTACTTACCCGGATCGCCCGCTGGTCAAGCCAGCAAAGATTGACGGAGCTTCGATCGATGAACTTCTGGCCAACCTTGCCTTGCCTGAATATCGCACCCGTTATCGTACCCGCCGGGAGCTTCGTGAGCTCGATGCCGACAAGGTTTCCAAAGCAGCAAGCGCCTGGGCCGCGAAGCAGAAGGACGACCGCTTGAAGCTCGAAGCTCTCTGGGTAACCTGGGGTGCCGACCGTCTCGATGTCGATCTACTTGCCTCCTTGCTCAAGTCCAAGGATCACAAAGTCCGCTCCGGAGCTGTCCGGGTGGCCCGATTCAACGAACACAAACTTCCGAATCTCGCCGAGCTCCTCTCCCAGGCCGCCGGCGATGACCACGGACGTGTCCGCCTTGAAGCCGTGGCTGCCGCCACCTACCTGCCAAAGAGCAAAGGTGCCCCCGTCCTCGAGACCGCCAAGACCAAGGAAGTCGATTCCAAGATGAAGGATAGCTTCTCGTTTGCGGAAAAGATCTTCGCCGGAGCCGCCGCTGAAGCCGTGGTTGAGAAAAAGTTCCCCCAAGGAATCATCAGCCAGGACGACAAGAACATCGTCGCCCAAGTGAATTGCCTGTACGAAGCGATCAAGTTCGACGTGAAGACTCTGGAAGTTCCCGCTGGTAAGAAGCTCGAGCTTGTCTTTAACAACCCAGACGTCATGCAGCACAACCTGCTCATCGTCAAACCCGGCACTGCGGACACCGTGGCCAACCTGGCCATCGCACTCGGGGCCGACGGATTCAAAAAGCACTTCGTTCCTGAGTCACCCGATATCCTTGCCGCCTCAAAGCTGCTCGGACAAGGAGCCAAGGAGACTCTGGAAATCACCTTCGACAAGCCTGGAAAATATCCGTTTGTCTGCACCTTCCCCGGTCACGCCACGCTCATGCGAGGTCACATCGTCGTGAAATAAGGCAGGAACTGATCCATCTCAGTCATACACCCAGGCCCGGCAATCGCCGGGCCTGTTTTTTTGTGACAGACACCAATATCACCTCCCGGATTTGAATATGGCAACAGTCCTCGTGGATTTTGAGTATCCACAAGTGCGTCTCTCCTATTCAAAAATCCTTCCAATCTCCCCCAATGTTCTGCTGACTATCAGTCGTCAGATTCATCCGGCTGATCACACTCCATGAGCGAAGCCTCGAAACAAAAAATCAACAACGACGCCATCGATTCCAGATTTCCCTCGATTGAGCACCTTCGCGAGCGGGCCCGTCAGAGAATGCCGGGCTTTGCCTTCGATTACCTCACCGGAGGATGCTTCAACAATATCAATCTCGCTCGAAACACCGAAGAAATCCGCGAAGTCCAGCTACGCCCCTGGTATTTGAACGACTATGCGGGCTCAAATCTGGAAACCCATCTCTTCGGTCAAACGTACGATGCTCCCTTCGGGGTCGCCCCCATCGGATTACAAGGCCTCATGTGGCCAGGAGCCACTGAAATCCTGGCCCGGGCTGCCTTCAATCACAACATTCCCTTCATCCTGAGCACGGTGGCAACCGCCAGCATTGAGAAGGTGGCAGAACTCACGGAGGGAAAGGCCTGGTTTCAACTCTACCACCCGACCGAAGACGATCTCCGCAACAAACTCCTCGACCGGGCGGCGGATGCCGGACTTCCCGTCCTCGTCATCCTTGCTGACACCCCGACCTTCGGTTGGCGCCCCAAGGAAATTCGCAACGGCCTTTCCATTCCTCCCAGGATGTCGCTCCGGAATGTCCTGCAGATGATGATGCATCCAACCTGGTCGTTTGGCCAACTCAGGGAAGGAGCCCCAGAATTTAAAACAATGAAGCCCTACATTCCAAAAGGGCTGAACATGAAGCATCTCGGACTCTTCATGAACAAGACGTTTTCTGGACGACTCACCGCCGACAAGATCTCGGCCATTCGTGATCGCTGGAAGGGAAAACTGGTCATCAAAGGAATCGTCAATGTCGAGGATGCCGAAAAAGCCATCAACCTGGGAGTCGACGGAATGATCGTCTCAAATCACGGCGGTCGCCAACTGGATGCCGGCCAATCCACGATCAAACCCCTCACCGAATTGGCCCGGGAATTTGGAGATCGTACCACTCTGATGCTCGACAGTGGGGTGCGGAATGGCCCTGACGTCGCCTGCGCCCTATCGAGCGGTGCCCGTTTCGCCTTCCTAGGTCGATCCTTCATGTATGGAGTCGGAGCTCTGGGAGCCAAAGGAGGAGACCACACCATGACCATGTTGAAACGACAGCTCCAGCAAGTCATGGAACAAGTCGGCTGCGCCAAAACCGAAGACTTCCCACGGCACCTTGTCGACCGGCCATAGTCTCAAACCGGGCACATCCCCGTAGGGTCACCTGCTCATGGGTGCTGCTTCATGTGTTAGAGGCTCTTCCTTTTCCGTGGTCAGATTTCGCAAAAAGGGCGGTATCTCGATGAAAACCACCACCTCTCTGCGCACGTAACATCACCTCTAACTTTACTCGAATGATCGACTCCTTGCCTCAATTGCTTCTTGAAGCCCCGGTGACTCTGATGTCCACCGCAAATGAAAACCTACCGGACGGCCCTCTGTCAGCAGATGTCAATTACCTGGAAGAGTTTCAAAAAGGAGGAAGTGTCGGCATTGCTCTCGCCGTTCTTCTCTTCGCGATGATCGCCTTTGCCGTCGAACGCTTGGTCCGCCTACGCGCCAAGGCCATCTGCCCCCATGGCCTGGTCACAGAAGTCCTCCCGATGTGGGGCAAGGGCGACTTCACCGGAATCGTCGAGGCTTGCAAAAAGAAACCCAGTCTTCTCGCCAAGATGACCCTCTACTTCGTCGAGCACCGGAAGGCCGACCCCGAGCTTCTCATCCCCGGAGTCAACGACATTGCCGTCCGCGGGCTTCGGAGGCACAGCCAACGCACCTACTCTCTCGCCGTCATCGCGGCCCTCGCTCCGCTTCTTGGCCTTCTCGGGACCATGATTGGAATGATCGAAAGCTTTAAGTTGGTGGAACTCTACGGAGACGAGGGCGGCGCCTCCATGTTGGCCGGTGCCATTTCCAAAGCCCTCGTCACCACCGCCATGGGCCTGATCATCGCCATTCCTTCCCTGATCATTTACCACTTCTTCAAAGCCCGTATAGGAGCCTTGGGAAATCAACTCGAAGAGGAAATCGAAATTCTCATCAACGCCTGGTTCCTCAAACAAAATCCTGACCACGAGAGCCTCGAACCTGCGGCCCGCGAATCCTCTTCGGTCTGGGACCAATATCGCAAGGGATAGTACGATGAGACGCAAGAAACGATTGGAAACCGGAGACGACGCCGAGGTGGCGATGTCGCCCCTGATCGATTGTGTCTTCCTCCTTCTCATTTTCTTTCTCATCACGAGCATGCTGAAACGAAAGGAAATGCTCATCCCGATTAACCTCCCGGATCAAAGTGCCTCGGTCGCCCATGAATCGGAAGATCACATTCTCATCATCGGGGTCGACAAAGAAGGGATGGCCTTCCGCCCTCTCGAACTTGAAGGCGTCAATGCCGAACTACGCTACGAAGCCATCGGCGATCTTACTGAGTATCTGGAGAAAGTCGTCGAAGAGGACCCCGGCGCCCTCAAGCGTCCTCTTCGCATCGATGCCGACCGCGACACCCCCTTTCAAAAAGCCATCGACATTCTCGACACCTGCAAGCTCATCGGGTTTTCCGATGTTGGTCTTAAAACCAAGAACCGAAAGGAATAGTCGCCCATGCAGATCAACTACGAAGATGAAGACAAGGCCGAGGTCTCGATGAGCCCGCTCATCGATTGCGTCTTCCTGCTCCTCATCTTCTTTCTGGTTGCGACCATGAGCAAGAAGGTCAACAAGGATGTCGATATCCGCCTTCCCGAATCAAAATCCGCCATCAAACGTCTTGCCACCGATGATCAGGTGGTGATTGGAGTCGACGAAAGTGGAAACATCTATTTCGAAGGAAAGCCTGCATCGATCATGGTGCTTCACGATGCCCTGCGTTCTGAAGCCCTGATCAATCCCGACAAACAAGTCCGCATCGATGCCGATTCCGAAGCTCCGCTCGCCAGCGTGGTGGAAGTTGTCGACATCTGTCAGTTCAATCAACTCGACGACGTCGTCCTGAGGACCTACGATGAAAACTACAATCGGTAGCATGCCCTTGGACGATCTCGAGAAATCCCTGCAAGACGCCCACGCCGCCGTGGCTCCGAAACAACGGCGCGTCTGGCCTTGGATCATGATCGCGCAGGCTCTCTTCATCGCTCTTTGCTACCACGGCATGCCCTATTTCAAGACTCAACTGCTTTACGACAAGACTGCGATGGAAGCCGAGGAAGCTGCTGTCAGCGCACGGGCCCGGGCCTATCGCAAAGAGGAACAAGCCAAACGAACGCGACGGGAAATCCACGAAGAACACGCCAACCCGCTCAAAAAACAAGAGCGGGAAAAACGCCGACGCTCCCTCCTTTCGCACGTCGAGGAGCTCAAACTCATCGCGGAGCTCATGCGTGAAAAACGTGACGAGGAATTAACCCGACTTATTGATTCCACTGACGAAATCGATTGGGAACAGCACGACGACCAGCTCGACGAAGCGTTGAAAAAGTTTTCCGAAACAGCCGAAACCATCGAGAAATACGAATCCATCGATCAGAGAAATGAATTCGATGAAGCCGCCACCTCCCTGCTTGCCAACACCAAAGCACTACGTGAAAAACCTCAGAGAACCACCGAAGACCGGGAAGCACTGACCACCCGGCTTTCTGGAACCGAGACTGCTCTGGATGACCTTCGCGACGTCAACCAGGAAACCTGGTCGGCGGACCTCAGTGAACAAACGGACGATGCCCAACAAGTCATCAATTTGCTCAATCCCCTTCAACGGCAAGTTGCTCAGGCTCAAAAAAATGTCCAGACATCCGAAAAACGACTGATCCAACAGCGCAATCGCACGCTCGATGAGGTCAAACGCGAACTCGACCGCTTCAAGCAATCCCATCGTGGCCTGCTCTCCAAAAAGAGAAACTCGGAAAAAGTGGCTAATCTGTCGAAAGCCATCGATGAGATGCAGAAATCCACCCTGAAGCAAAAGTCCGAGGACAAATGGGACAAGAACGAATTGGATCAGGCTATAAATGCCATCAAGCAGTCCGCCAACGGAGCCAAAGAACAAGTCCGCGATATCCAAAACCTTGGCGACCAAAGGGAAACCGCTGGAATGGCCGGCCTTTTGGGGACTCAACAACGTCAGGCGGACACCCAACGGAATCAATGGACTCAACAAAAAGACAAACACGCCGATGACTTAAAAAAAGCCCAGCAAGCCGTCACCGCGGCCATCGAGAATACCAAGAAGCAATGGGCCAAAACACGCGATCAACTTGCGGGCGATCAACGAGGGCCTCATGAAAAATCCCTTACCAAGCTGTTCGATGAAGCACGAAAGAAAAGCACCGAGATTTCGCAGGGCAAACCGACTTCCATCACCAATCTCAAAAACGAGATCAACAAATCAATCGAGGCCATCAGAAAATCAGCGACCGACAACTCCAACCTCCAACAAGAAGCTGGCAAACTTCATCACGAACTGAATCAAGTCACGCATCAACTCGATCAACAAGCCAACACCGCAAAACGTCACACCGATGAAAAACGTAATCTCGCCAGACGAATCCGGGACGAATGGCGCAACGCCCAAAGACAACTCGACGACAAAGCGCGAAGAGCGGCCCCTTCCCTCACAAAGAAACCCGAGGACAGCTCTCACAATGCTGACCTCGCCAAGGTAGCCAAGGAGTTTCAGAAAATTCAAAATGACACCCGACAAATGGAAAAGTCCGGTGAACTGCAAAAGCTGGATATCGAAGCCTTGTTAAAATCACGCAGCAAAGCCCTCGCCGACTTGCAGAAGGACACGACGAAGCTCAATCAAACCCAGCGATCCCGGCAAAACGGGATCGACAGAAACGAAGCGCAAAAACTCGACCAAAGTCTCAACCGTCTCGCGCAGACCTTGGGTCAAAAAGACAACGATGTTGCCCGCCAAACAGCACAACATCAAAAGAACATCAAACAACAAGAGTCGGCCGTTCAGAAGTCACTCGGCCGCATCAAAGATGCCACCACCAAAACCGAGTCCTTCGACAGCCCGGATGCCAAAGCAATCACTCAAACCCTAAAGGCAGCTCCCAGCAAAGCCCTTGAACTTGTTACTAATCCGGAATCCAACAAAGCCCTTCAGGAGGCCGTCACCAAAGCCAAAGAACAAGCCCAAGAATGGCTCGCCACGACGAATGGTGAGGCCCCCAAACGTCAACAAGTGATGGCTGACACCGATCAAGCTCTTCGCGAACTTTCCGAAGCAATGGCTCTAGCCGGACTCACCCGGCAGAATGTCGATTTCGCCCAAAGTCTCCTCGATGAAGTTCCAGCGGAGGAAGAGCTCTCGGAGAATCTCAGTTTAAAAGAAGCCGTGACCGCGGCCGAAGAGCTCCACGACCGGATCGAAGATGATTATCAGTCCATCCGTGCCGCTGATTTGGCAGCTCGAACGGGGCAATCCCTCGAAAACATGAAGCGCCTCGCCGAGTCAACCTCCAGTCGCAATCGGGACATCTGGGTGCCAAAATCTGACCCCGAGATCAAAACCATTGGTGATCTCAATCGATATCGCAAGGCCATGGATGAAGCTGTCTCAAAAGCCGAAGGCCTCACCCAAAATGCCCGCACTCTTCAACATCAGGCCTTGGGCGACAGTCACCCCGACCTTGCCAGCGCGCTTCAAAATGCCCGAAGTCAAGAAGGCGGAACTCCCTCAGTCGGCTACGGCGGACCGGATCCTCGTAGAAGCAAGTATCGCAAAGGTCCGAACTCAGTGCATCAAATGACCTTCGATAAACGGACGGGGTTGGACAAAAAAATCAACTTCGAAACAGTCAAAGCTGAAGCCCTCCCCGGACGGCGCATCACCGCTGACAGCCTGCGCAAGGGGTGGCTCTACATCGACACCTGGTACATCATCGGACCTTGGGAGAACTATGGGAAAATCGACTGGGGGAATCGCCATCCTCCCGAGTTCGGAATCGATCTGGGCCGAACCTACCCCAAAGGGAAGAACGGCAGAAATCTTCGTTGGCAATTCACCCAACACCCCGCAATCCGCTGTGATGTTCCCGACGAACAGACCAACAGCAGCTACTACGCATACACCGAGCTCTACTTCGACGAACCCCGCGAAATGATCGTGGCCATGGCCAGCAACGATGCCGGAAAACTATGGATCAACAACCAGGTGACCTGGGAGGACAGCGGCTTGAGCCACTGGAATCTGGACGAAAGCTTTCAGCTCATCCAGTTCAACAAAGGATTCAACAAAATCCTGATGCGAGTTGAAAACGGCCCCGCCTACTGCCAATTCTCTCTCCTCCTCTGCCCTCCGGACCTCTAATTCCCTCGTCAGAGATTCGCCTCACTCCGGCATGTTGAAGTCGAACACAACAACGCGTGCGAGATTGGGGACCACAACGTCTTTGACTTCCTCGTGAACGGGGTGCGGGAGATATTCGTCACGCGCCTCAGGGCTCTCGAAGGTCATGATGAAACCGTGAGTGTAATCATCATTCAATCCTTCCGCCGAATCATAAGGTCCGTAATTGAAATCAAGGAGACCCGGGATCCGGCCCACCATGCTTTCCATCGATGAAAAGCACTCGGCAATTTTCTCTTCGGTCGTTCCTTCGTGAAATTGGAAGCAACCGTAATGTTTCACTTGTGGCATTTTATTATTTTTCGAGATTGTTCAATAGGGCTTGAGCACAGGCCGACGAGAATTCGGCGTCATTGATTTCCGCATCGACTTCGATCAACTCCACATGGTCGGCGAGGTTCTCTCTGATCGCCTTGAACAAAGCTTCATCAGCTTCCGGATCGTAAAACGACTGCCCCTCGGCACTAATGATGCTGATGGCCTTGGTCGGCATAAGCATGGAAACGGGCGCAGTATAAGCGTTCACTTTCTCAGCGAGAATCCTTCCAAGTTCGGCACATTCCTCGGGCGTTGTCCGCATCAGAGTGACCTGGGGATTGTGGATGTAAAAGTGACGACCTTCGTATTTTTGGGGAATAGTTCCCCGTTCGCCGAAGTTTGCCATGTCGAGGCAACCCGGTGAAACAATTGCCGGCAATCTCGCCTTCCCGGCGGCATCCAGACGTTCCGGCCCGGCAGAAAGAGTTCCACCAACGAGTTCATCCGCCCATTCCGTCGTGGTGACATCAAAAACTCCGGCCACCATACCACTCTCGATCAGCGATTCCATGGTGCGTCCGCCTGTTCCAGTGGCATGAAAAACCAAAACCTCGTATCCTTTCGCTTCAAAAATCTTCCGGGCGGCATCCACACACTCGGTCGTGTTTCCAAACATGCTCGCCACGATGATCGGCTTGTCGTTTCCACTTTCGATCTTCTTTTCCACCATCCCGCAGATGGCGCCTGCAGCCCGCGAGAAAATGGTGCGTGAAATCTGATTCAAGCCTGCAACGTCCACAATGCTCGGGAACATCACAATATCCTTGGTTCCAACATAATGGGCGGTATTCCCGCTGGCCAAAGTGCTCACCATGAGCTTGGGAAAACCCACCGGCAGCGCACGCATTCCAGCGGTTGCAATGGCAGTCCCTCCGCCACCACCCAGCGAAATCACTCCATCGATCTCACCGGCATCGACGAGCTTTTTCAAATACTGCGGAATGGCTTGTGCCATCACCCCAACACGCTCTCCGCGATCTTCAATCTCTGGCAAGACCAAGCTTGCAGCGCCGAGAACATCGTCGCGTGTGCGATCGGGTTGCACCTGGGGATCACCCAAGGTTCCCACATCAACGAGCAAAGCCCAATGCCCGGCGTTCCTGATTTGCTCGGCAACAAAGGCATGCTCGTGCCCTTTTGAATCAAGCGTGCCGACAACAGCAATGGTAGCCATGATCTCTTCTCTAGTGTTTGCGCTTTACCGGGATGGCCTTGAACCTCTGGGTGAGTTCAGTCAAAGGCTTTTCAACCGCCATCCGCTCCAAACTCGACGCACCAACAAAGCCGACCGCATCAGTGTGCTCATTGACATAAGCGGCATGCTCCGGCGTCAAAATTGGCCCACCGTGACTTAACACCATGGCTTCTTTCCGCACCGAGTGAACGGCATCACAAATATCCTGTACGGCCTTCACGGCATCATCCATGGAAACCGAGGCATCCGTCACGCCGATCGAACCTCCGATGGTGCAGCCCACGTGTGCAATGATCACATCTGCACCAGCTTCCGTCATCGCCTTGGCCTCTTCAGGCGTCACGACATAAGGCATCGTGAACATCTCCATCTTATGAGCGAGGGCGATCATCTCGATCTCCTTCTGCACACTCATCCCGGTCTCTTCAAGTGTTTGACGATATTGCCCATCAACAATGGTATGGGTCGGAAAATTATTCACTCCGCTGAATCCCATGTCTTTCACTTGCAGTAAAAAATGCCACATCCGACGCCGCGGATCGGTGGCATGCACGCCACAGATCACGGGAATCTCTTCCACTACTGGAAGCACTTCAAATTCCCCGATTTCCATCGCTACAGCATTGGCATCACCGTAAGACATCAAGCCCGCCGTGGAGCCGTGACCCGACATTCTGAAACGGCCGGAATTGTAGATGATGATGAGATCCGCGCCCCCCTTCTCGATAAACTTGGCGCTGATACCTGTTCCCGCTCCAGCGGCGATGATGGCCTCCCCCTTTCCCAAGGTGTCATGAAGTCGGTCGAGGATTTCTTCCCGCGTATATGGATTCCCTTTTCCAGTCCAAGGATTCGGCATGATAATATCAGTTTGGTGCTCCCCAGAAATACGATTCCAGAAAGAGCCTGACGAGAAGAAGTTCCCCACAAATGCATACCAATTATGCACCTCCTGCAGAGCTCTGTGCCGAATAAACAGCCAGTCCCTCGTCACAGGATGCGCCGAGCAGCGGTAGAGGTTGGATTCCACCGAAAAACCCTTTCGTGGTGAGACGTATGAATCTGGATGAAGAAGGTCATTCTCTCTCTCCTGGGCACTCTTTTTCTAAGTTCAGCGCTAGACGCCCACGCTCAGCCTGATGCCATTTCTCCTCGGGACTTCGGCCGACTTCATACGATGTTCAAAACACAACCGGGCGAATCACTCTTCTGGGAATTGCCGTGGATGATCCAACTCGACCAAGCGATCGAACGGGGCGCGAGAGAAGGGAAACCAATTTTCGTATGGTGCGGCGCAGGGGGCGCGCCGGTCGGTGTCTGCTGAGCAGCTGGCTCCGCGGGCCGTGCGCCTTCGTTTTGGACCAGAGAGACGGTAGATTTTCTTCGCAATCGCTTTGTCCTTGTCGCCGTCGATGCCCGTCACGCCCGGAAACGGGAGGACTGGGCCGGCGATTTCGTTCGTAAAACCCGATGCGTCACGTTCACCGCCTCCGGACGCAAGTGTGTTGTGACTGCCGGCGGTGAGGTTCTGGGAAACATCCATCATCTTGAATCCCTCAAGAAGGCCTGGACTCACTGGGAAAGTCTGCCCGACCAAAAGCGCGAGCCTGCCACTGTCGAACCCGTAGACGATCGCCCCATCGACCCCGCCCTTGAACCGCCCGACAACTGTTTGGTCCTGCGAACCTACACCCGTCAACTCCAGCGGGACCAAGACGACAGCCTTCGCTACACTGTCCCCGAAGACTACCCCGTCCCCGAAGCCAAGGGAATGCGCTCGGGGTCCCCACGGCGACAGGCAGCCCGCTTTCGGGAAGCGGGCCACGATTTCATGTGGATTCCTGAACTGGAGTGGCGGACTCTCATCCCAAAAGAACCCTCCAAGGGAGACCGGGCCCTCATTCCGGAATCATTAAAGCTTCGCATCCTCCGCTTCCACCTCGATCCCGAACGCGGCCTGGGTGAGGCCCAATGGTTCACCCGCTCAAAAGCGAGCGATGGAATGATCGAATCGATTGTCGAATCTGCCACCAGCGATTCCATCCACCTGCGACTGGAAGGAGACGCCAAGCTCCGCCGTGAAAGCAGCAGTCGCCCGCCGACCACCTATGAACCTTCACTGCTCGGATACGTGTCCTATGACCGAAAAAAGGGGCTGATCACCGACTTCAAGATGATCGCATTGGGTGATGTTCTCAACACTCCACGCGGAGTCCGCCCGGGACAACATCCTCTGGGGATTTCTTTTGAATTCGTTGCTAACCCAACTCCGGCTGAAAGAGTCGTTCCTCGTGGTGGACGGGACAATTTGGACCTCTACATGGCCGGTGGTCGAGACTAAGCTGACTCCTCCCTGTCCAGGCCCCACCTTCCAAGTCAATGCATGACCACCATCGCTGCCAACGCCCAAGGTTCCAAAAAACCTGGAAAGAAAAAATAGTCTCAATGCCCTTCCTCTGCATCCTACCTGATCAACCAATGCGTTTGCTTTTTTGGATCATCACAGCCGCCGCGGCCGCGACTCCTCCTGCTGGAGCCGCAATCGATTTCACGAAGGACCTCGCTCCGGTCCTCGAGCAGAAGTGCCTGTCCTGCCACAACCCGAATGTCAGCAAAGGAGATCTTTCCATGGCAAGTCTGGCAGAGATGCTCGACTACGACGATGAGATGATCGTCAAAGGAGAACACAAGAAGAGCCTGCTACATCAGGTGATCGTCACCAGCCCGGGCAGTAAAGGACCTGACATGCCGAAAAAGGGCACTCCCTTGACGAAAGAAGAAATCCAATTGGTAGCGGATTGGATCGACTCGGGGGCCATCTGGCCCGAGGGACTCGTTCTTCGCGAAGCTTCCAAAGCCGGTCAGTCATGGTGGGCATACCAACCTTTGAAAAAGGTCGATTCAACGGAGGAACAATCCATCGATGACTTCATCGATTCCAAATTGAAGGAGAAGAATCTATCCATGAATCCTCCCGCGGATCCACGAACCTTCATCCGCCGCGCGACTTATGATCTCACCGGCCTTCCCCCAACTCAGGAGGAAGTCGATCAGTTCACTAAAGAGTATCAATCCCCCGGCAAGGAAGACGATGCAGTCAACAAACTCATCGACCGGCTCCTTGCTTCTCCTTCCTATGGAGAACGGTGGGGACGCCACTGGCTCGATGTTGTTCGCTTTGGCGAGAGCAACGGCTTCGAACGAAATGTCATCATCAACAGCGCCTGGCCATTCCGCGATTACGTCATTGAATCAATCAACGCCGACAAACCGTTCGACCAATTCTTTCGAGAACATCTCGCCGGGGATGTCATCGATCGCGATGATCCCAAGACCGCGGTCGGAAGCGCCTTTCTAGTCACGGGTCCGTACGACAATGTCGGCAACCAGGATGCCAAAGCCGCCGCCCAGATCCGGGCCAACACGCTCGACGAAATGATCAGGGCCACCAGCGAAGCCTTCCTCGGACTGACCATCGGCTGCGCCCGTTGCCACGATCACAAATTCGACCCCATCTCGAGCGAAGACTACTACAGCCTTTATGCAACCTTCTCGGGAGTGAAACACGGGGAAGCCCCTCTGGAAACAAAAGCCGAGCGCGATGCTCGAGCGCAAACACTGGCTCCCTTGAATACCCGCAAAGCCTCCCTGATCAAGGAACGGGATACCCTTGCTGGCCAGAGTCTTCCCCCTGAAAAACTTGCTGCCGAACAGAAACGCCTTCAGGTCGAAATCCAGAAGGTCGACCAAGCAATCAAGGCGGTTCCCCAGCCACACCGGGTCTGGATTGGATCCCGGAACAATACCAAGGGCCCATTCCACATCTTTTTCGGAGGCGATCCGCAGAAGAAAGGTCCGGCTGTTAATCCAGCTAGTCTGTCCATTCTCAACAAAGTCGCGCCTTCCTATCAACTCGATGCCAACGGCCAAGAAGCCGAACGGCGGATGAAGCTCGCCGAATGGTTGACCGACTCCCGGAATCCCCTTCCACCTCGCGTCCTCGCCAATCGCATTTGGCAACACCATTTCGGAACCGGAATCGTCGACACCCCCAACGACTTCGGATTCATGGGAGGCAAACCTTCGCACCCCGAGCTGCTAGATTTCCTCGCCGCGGCTCTTCTTGAAAACGGGTGGAAATTGAAACCGATGCACCGGCTCGTCATGACCTCGCGCGCCTACCGGCAATCATCGCAATGGTCCGAATCTGCCGCTCGCATTGATGGCGAAAGCCGCCTCCTCTGGCGCTTTCCGCCACGCCGACTTTCCGGGGAAGAAATCCGCGACACCATTCTTCACGTCGCCGGCAAGTTGGACCTCAAAAGAGGCGGCCCGGGATTTCGTCTCTACGAATACCAACAAGACAACGTCGCTACTTACGTCCCTCTCGACAAGCATGGGCCCGAGACTTATCGACGCGCGGTCTATCATCAGAATGCCCGCGCCTCGGTGATCGATCTCATGAGTGATTTCGACCAACCCGATTGTGCATTCTCTACTCCCCGCCGCACCAACACCACGACCGCACTTCAAGCCCTCACCATGTTGAATCATTCCTTCACCGTGGACATGGCGGAAGCCTTGTCCCTGAAAGTCGAGAGTGCGGGCCCTGAAACCACCGCCAGGGTGAAGCAGCTCTTTTCCCTCGCCTATCAACGTCCTCCAAAAGAAGACGAACTCGCACAGGCCAAACTTCTTGCCGACTCCCACGGATTGCGAGCCCTTGCCCGGGCTCTCCTCAACTCCAGCGAACTCATCCACCTCGATTGATCACGATGAACCCTTCTTCTTTCTCAAACCTCGACCGCCGTCAATTTCTTGGAAATGTCTCGAGCGGCTTGTTGAGCATTGGCTTGGCCAACCTGATGGCGGACGAAGCGAGTTCAACTCTTTGGACTCCCGGCAAGGGCACCCACTTTGCCCCCAAGGCCAAACGAGTCCTGCAAATCTTCTGCCCGGGAGCGGCTTCGCACATGGATATCTGGGAGCACAAGCCCATGCTCGAAAAAATGGCCGGCAAGCCCCTGCCCGGGGAAGAAAACATGGTGTCCTTCCAAGGCAAGAACGGCAACATCATGAACAGCCCGTGGCCGTTCAAACCTGCGGGAGAAAGTGGCAAGATGATCACTTCGATGCTGCCGCACATGGCCAAGCATATCGATGACATCGCCTTTCTCCACGGCATGTCCTCCAAGTCCAACACCCATGGTCCGGGATGTGTCTTCATGGGAACTGGCCACGAGACCGAGGGATTTCCGGCCGCCGGAGCCTGGTCGAGTTATGCACTCGGGTCACTCAACGACCAGCTCCCGACTTACATCGCCATTCCCGATATCCGGGGCGAACCACCCAACGGCAAGGCCAATTGGAGCAACGGGTTTCTTCCCGCCAAACATCAGGCCCTCATGATGGCGGCCCATCAACCGATCCGCAATCTCGCGCGCCCCGGTGCCATCGGGAAAGAGGAAGAACTTCAAACGCGCAAGCTTCTCGAATTCCTCAACGAGAAACACGCGGCAGAGCGGTCGGCCGAATCCGACCTTCAGGCCCGCATGAGCGCCTACCAACTTGCCGCCGCGATGCAGCTCTCAGCCCCGGAGGTCGCCGACCTCCGAGCAGAGCCTGACCACATTGGGAAGCTCTACGGCACCGACTCAAACAACGAGTATCTGGCCGCCTATGCCAAGAACTGCATCCTTGCCCGGCGCCTTCTCGAACGCGGCGTGCGATACGTCAATCTCTACTGCGCTTCCCGTGCAAGCGGAGCCGATGGAAAACTCAACTGGGATGCCCATAAAACCTTGAAAGCGGATTACGAACGACACCTTCCCATTTTCGACCAACCGACCGCCGCTCTTCTTACTGATCTCAAACAACGCGGACTCCTGGAAGACACGCTCGTCATCTGGTGCACGGAATTCGGCCGGATGCCGACCCACCAGCACAATACCCAGGGACGTGATCACAACCCGGATGGCTTTACCCTCTGGATGATGGGAGCTGGAGTCAAAGGAGGCACCAGCTACGGAGCCACCGATCAGTTCGGACGTCGTGCCGAGGAAAATCCGACCACCGTCTGGGACTTCTGGTCCACCGTGCTCCACCTTCTCGGTCTCGACTACAAGAAACTCTCATACTACCACAATGGCTTCAATCGCCGCCTCACCGACGTTCACGGCGGAGTTATTCGCGAAGTCCTCGCCTGAGAATTTGGGAAATTACTGGCTGGATCAACATCGAAATGTGTGGATTGGCTGATCATCGCATGCCAACTCGGGCTGCTGCTCTCGTCATTAGTCTCTCCTTCTCTCAATCGTGAGCTCTGCATACCCCGTTTCCTGATCAAGCTGTCTGTCGAAGGCCCAACCTGGAAGAATCCCCAGGACGATTTCGGCGGTTGTATAAATCGTCGCTCCTTCCATCAGATGACCAGCTTTGGCCTCTCCCCGTTCATCACTCACCAGAAGGTGCAGGTGAGAACCACTTCCCGATAGCGTCCCGCTCAGTGAAACAATCTCGAAAGGCCCTTCAAGAGTCTCGCCTCTCTCAGCCCCGGCGTATCTAATCACCACGGAACTGAGACTGCCGATCCCACTCAACACACAGGCTGCAGACCAACCCCGATCTCTTACCAAGTAATCGAGCTCCCGCTTCAAGTCCTGTCCGGGGAGCAGTCTCACTGGATGAATTTCCATCATTTGGCTTCGGCCGGCTCCTCACCGTGTGCTTTTGGTATCCCCTTGATTTCCTCGATAAGCCACTTGGTAAGACCAAGCACCGAATGAGGATCCGACTCCGGCCCCACAGGCCGCCCCCGCCCGTCTCCATGGGGGAAGGTATTCAAATAGTAATGCATCCTGGCATGATGCTTGGGCAGTCCAGCCTTCCAGAACTTCTGGAGCCAGTCCCTCTCGATGAACTCATAGTAGACCTTCCCTTTCCAACGAATGGGCCCGTAGTAGAAAATATACTCCTTTCCCTGAGCAAGGGTCCACTTTGCCCCCTCGATGACCTTTGAGGGCTTGCCCCAGCCTGTTTCCATCGGCCAATGACGGTTAAATTGATGACACTCGTAAGCAATCCCGTCAATCTTCGCCATGATCGGAAGGAACCTCTGGTCCTTTGCGAAGAAGGAGGGCTCCTGAACCATTTGAATCAGCTTGTAGCGGTCATGCTTCAGGATCTCAAATTCATGGGCCTTTTTGATCATGGCCCGGATATCATCAATATCCTTCTCGTAAAGAATGCGGGTATCTTCCTTGAAAGGACCTGGCTTGGCATTCTTGTGTCCACGATGAATGGCAAGGTCGTATTCCCGACAAATCAAGATGTGCTCCACCGTCGCCCCTCTTGATTCCCACTGGCGAATGGTCCGGACCAGAAGATTCTTTTTGGGATCAAGGTTGTCCCGGGCTTCGCTCAACCCCCAGTAGTGCTCGAAAAAGACCCGCTTGGTTTTGAAATCTCCGTCCAGCCACCCTTTCACCACATCGAGATTGTCAGCCACAAAGGGATAAGCCCCCTTCTGTTCTTCAAAGGTCGGCGTCCCGCTCCAAGATCCGCCATGATTGTGACCATGGTCCAACTCCGCCGTGCGGGGCAACGGTCTCAACCCTACCAATCCATGCTTCGCGGAATCCTCCTCGGAAAGACCCGTCGAACTCAGAAGCACCACCGACCCCAAGCAGCTCAGTAGCCCATTTATCTTTTCCATCATCTTGAATAACTCTAAAGGGAACGATTCTTCGCTGACAATGGTCGACCCTCCTAAATTCGCTGGTCATAAAATAAAAGGATGGGCAGGCCACCTGAATCCACACGAGCTTATCCGCGATCTCAGCAACCACGCCTTCTCCCATTCCAACACAAGGATGCGCTCCACCGGCGAAACCACTCCAATTTTCCTCCCTTCGCGAGGGTGGCGCGCACCCTGAAAACTGGAGAGATTGCAATGTGAGTCTGGCTGGGTGAAAACCCAGAAAGACAAAATGAAAAGAAAACGATACAGCGAGGAGCAGATCATTGGCCTCCTCAAGCAGCACGAGAACAGAATGCCTACCAAGGAAGTGATTCGGCAAGCGGAAATCACCGAGCAAACGTTCTATCGCTGGAAGAATAAATTCGGCGGCATGGAAGTCAGTGACGCCAAAAAGCTGAGGAGTCTGGAGGAAGAAAACCGTCGCTTGAAGCGGTTGGTGGCGGATCAGGCCCTCGACATCCAGATCCTAAAGGACGTGAACTCAAAAAAGTGGTAAAGCCCGCCGCCAAGCGGGAACAGATCAAACATGCGCGTAAGCGCTACTCGATCAGCACCCGTCGGACGTGTGCGCTCTTTGACTTGCAAGAGAGCAGTTGGTATTACCGTGCCAAAGCAAGAGGTGACGCAGCCCTGAAGAACGCATTGGTTCGGCATGCTGGGGCAAATCCCGGCTGGGGATACCGAGGACTCATGGACTGGCTGATCCGGGACGGATTTACCGACAACCACAAACGGGTCTACCGGGTGTATGCCGAAGCTGGATTACAACTAGGTCGACGCAAGCGGCGTCAGAAGACGCGCTACCGAGGTTCCAAGCTCAATCAACCTGGTGGGCTCAACGACCTGTGGACGATGGATTTTCTCAGTGACCAACTCGAGGATGGGCGGGTCTTCCGGTTGCTCGTCGTTCTTGAAGTCTTTAGTCGCCGCTGCCTGGCGATCGAAGCTGACACTTCGATAGGAGGCCAGCGTGTTGCCCGAGTCTTGGAGCGCCTCAAGGACCAACATGGCCTTCCGAAAGTCATTGGGACCGACAACGGGCCCGAATTTAGAAGTAGGCACATGGATCAATGGGCTTACCGCAACGGAGTAAAACTCCACTTCATCAAACCGGGAACCCCGACCCAAAATGCCTTTATTGAAAGCTTGAACTCACAGATCAGAAAACGATTACTCGACGTGCATTGGTTCAGGGACCTTGATGAGGTCCGGACCCACGCAGAGAGGTGGCGTATGACGAATAACACCGTGAAGCGCCACAGCTCGCTAAACAAACAAACCCCGGAAAAATTCGCCGCTCATTGTCGGCTTCGGTCGCCGACAATGAGCAAAACCCAAAGAAAACCCAGGTCGG
>JBMHCW010000074.1:0-15250 GCA_049889715.1 Akkermansiaceae bacterium
ATTTGAAGGCTGATCAGAAACCATACTGGCATCTGGAACGGGCCCGCGAAGGGGCCAGCCGGAAGGTCAAAGTGGAGCTGATGGTCAACGGCTATCCGGCCGCCAGCCAGATGGTGGAGGCCGATGGCACGATGAGGGAGCTGGTCTTCGACATCAAGATCGAGCAGAGCAGCTGGGTGGCCCTACGGATTCTTCCAAGCTCCCATACCAATCCGGTGTTTGTAACGGTGGACGACAAGCCGATCAGGGCATCGCGTCGGAGTGCCGAGTGGTGTCTCAAGGCGGTGAAGCAGTGCTGGTCGCAGAAGAAGAAATTCATTCGCCCGGCCGAGATGGCTCAAGCTGAAGCGGCTTACGCCCACGCTGAGAAAGAGTATCAGCGCATTCTCTCCGAGACGGAGGTGGATTGATTTCCTCGTCTACCGAGGCTTTTCACTGTCCTCCTTGTTGTGGACATAGAAGACGTTTCCTTCGCCGTATTCTTTGACCAGAAGTTCGCGGGCTTCCGTCCCGGAAGCGGCCCAGACGCAAACTCGTTTCCCCGGAACATCGGGGCCTTCGTCCCAGACGAAGGCGTCGTATCTTCTTTTGATCTCACCGGACATCTGGCGCTAAAGCGATTCGAGCGAAAGTTTGTGCCGAGTCTTCGATTTACTTCTTCCGTTTCTGTTTGGCGCGTTTGACGTCGTCGAGATCGTTGTTGCGGATTTGGACAAGCTTGTGGGTCAGTCGATCTTTAAGCATAGCCACGGTTTCCTGATGATCCGGGCTCTTGGCGAGATTGGTGAACTGCTTGGGATCCTTTTCCATGTCGAAGAGTTGGAGACCTTTTTCTCCGTTTCTGCCATGTTGAATGAAGGCCCATTTGTCGGTGCGAATGAGGAAGCTGTTCCCGTTCACGCAGAAGGCGGCATCGCGAACCGCATGTGAGGGATCGTCGAGGGTGTTGGTCAGGACCTCGCCCTGGAGTCGTTCAGGAACCTCGAGTCCGCAAAGATCGGAGAGGGTGGGGTAGAGGTCGACCAATTCAGCGAAGGAATGGCTGACAGCCGGCTTCTTGCCGGGCACTTTGATGATGAGAGGGATGCGCGATGATTCTTCCATGAGGCCGACCTTCATCCAGAAATCGTGTTCGCAGAGATGGAAGCCGTGGTCCGAGGTGAAGATCACGATGGTGTTCTTGTCGAGGCCCTCGGCCTGAAGTGTATCGAGAACTTTGCCGACCTGGGCATCGAGGTAGGCGACCGAAGCATAGTAAGCGGCGACTCCTTTCTTTTCCTGCTCGGTGTTGAGGTTGAGATTCTTACTTGTTTTGTAGTTGATGCCGGCCTTGGGAATATCGTCCCAATCGCCTTCCACTTTTTCGGGCAGGACGATCTTGTTGTGATCGTAGGGTTCGAAGTATTTGCGAGGAGCGACGAAGGGAACATGAGGTCGCACAAAGCCGACCGCGAGGAAGAAGGGTTGCTTCTGGTTTTTGTATTGGCGCAGAAGTTCGCAGGCTTTCTTGGCGGTCTTACCATCGGAGTGGACGAGGTCATCGCCATCGGCCTTCACCAGTTCGAGCGTGTTGCCACCTTTGACGGGTTTGGAGCCATCGGGATTCTTTTCTAACAATTCACTGTCACCGGGCGCTTTCCATTCCGGTCCCTGGCTGTTGAAACGTTCGCTCCAGGACGCTTCGTCATCGGTGCCATTGGATCCTCGTTCGATGTCACCGGGAACGCCCATGTGGTAGATCTTGGAGACGCGGGTGGCGTGATAACCATTGTTGATGAAGTGCTGGGTCCAGGTGGCGCGATCTCCGATGTTCTGGCGGCCGCTGTTGTATCCCATCGACCCGGTGGCGTGCGGGTAATAGCCCGACATAAAGGAAGCGCGGGAAGGACCACAGACCGGGAATTGACAGTAGGCGCGGGTGAAGCGGACGCCCTCGGAGGCGAGCTTGTCGATATGGGGTGTTTGACAGGCCTTGTTTTCGTAGCAGGAGAGAGCGGTCGCGGTCAGGTCGTCCGAGATGATGAAGAGGACGTTGGGCTTGTCAGCTGCTTGGGTGGCAAAGGTCAGGGCGACCAAAAGGGCGAAGACATTTTTCATGAGGAAAGAGAAGGATGAACCAAGCTTACGACTTGGGAGCAAACTGTCCTTTCAGCCTTTCCGGGATGGCCACTTCCGGGTGGTCGGACCGTTTGTCTTTACGCCAGCCGAGTTGTTTAAGCGGGTAGATTTGTCCGCTGAGGATGGCATCGCGACGTTGCCGGATCATCTTGCGTTCCCGTTCCTTGAGTCGCTTGTCAGCGTAAGCGATCATGGCCTCTCCGTAGTCGGGTTCATTCATCGGACCGAAGGAGAGATCGATGAGATTGAAATAGAGCTCGAGGTTGCCGGGGTGTTCCTTGAGGAATTCTTCGTAGAGTTTGGCAGCCTCGTGCAGTCGTCCCTGCATGGTGAGGGCGATGCCGTGGCTGATGAGCGGCTGGCTCTTATTGAAGCGGGTGGTGGGGAAGAAGGTGAGGAATTCGGCCATCTTGCCACTGATCCAGTGGGTGATGGGAATGGCGAAAATGATCCCCAGCAAGGCAAGCCCTGCGATGGTAAAGATCGCAAAGGGCGCATGTTGCGCGAAAGCGAGGGTCATCGGAACCGGAGGACTATCAAATTGGAGAGGCTCTGGCAATGAGCCTTAGCGAAGGGCGCGGGTGCCGACAAAGTTGGCGATACCGGCCATGATGGCGACGAGGGCAATCATCCAGACGAGGTCGAGGATGCCGATGGTTCCTCCAAGGACCGGAATGACCGCGATGAGGGCGGAGAGAAGTCCGATGCCGAGGCCCCAGGCGATCATGCTGCGAAGTTCTTTCTTCACGATGGTGTCGCGAATGGCCTTGGAGATTCCCAGTTTGTGGAGGGTCTCGAATTCCTCTCGTCGCTCGACCAGATTACGGGCGGTGACAATGCCCACTCCGACACTTCCGAGGATGATGCCGAGGCCACCGAGAACGTTGAAGATGGTGATGTAGGTGTTTTCCACTTCATGGAAGGCCGCGAGCCGTTCCTTGGTTGACGTGACCTTGCCTCCGAGGTCAGCGGTGGCTCTTTGAAGTCCGGCCTGTCCGTCCGCATCTTCCGAGAGGAAGAGGTGATAGCCGCCGACCGAAGGAAATTTCTCCAACAGCTTTTTCTCATCGATGATGAGGCTGCCCTGGAAGATGGAATCCTTGACCACGCCTGCGATGGTAATCGGAAAGTCCTGTCCCCATTCATCCTGATAGATCAGTTCATCGCCTACCTTCTTCTTGAGCACCCACATCAGGGTGGTTTCATCGACAAAGGCAGGGATGTTCTCACCCTGCAAGTCGGACCAATCCGAGCTGGTCTTAAAGCGTCCATCGAGTAACTGCGGATCGACAGCAAGGATGCGAGGCTGGCTGGAGGCGGTGAGGTTGAAGCAATCGACATTGTCTCCGGCGCCGATCCGGAAGGGGATGAGGTTTTTCATGCCGAACCACTCGACGTCACCAGTGGCGTCGGCGGGGCGATTGACGGGCGAGGTCGTTTCGACCCACCAGGCAAAGCCGCCGGCTCCGCTCTTTTTGTCCTGCCAATCTTCACCACCATTTTTGCGGAAGGAGGCCACCGAGAGAACGAGGAAGACGCCGGCGGCGAGCACGCCGACGACTGTCAGGCTGCGCGAGGCTCGGCGGCTGAGGTTGACCTTGGCCAGCGATTCGGGCGAGAGGGAATCGAGGGAAACGATTTGTCCGAGGCGACGACGGAAGAAGCCGAGCCCGGCGAGCAGGACCCCGAAGCCGATGAGAAAGAAGGCTCCCTGTGGGCCCATGGTGAAGGCCATCGCGATCCCTCCGAGGATCATGAGAATACCGAAGATGAGAAAGCCGAGGGCCCATTTGCTTTGGGTGCCGACGTTTTCTTCGGAGCCCGAGTTCAGACGGATACTGGCGCTCTTCTTGGCTTCCTTGCGGGTGGTGAGCCAGACGGTGATAAGGCAGCCTCCCACGATCCAGAGAACGCCCCAGCCGAGAGTGCTGCCGCTGAGATGGAAGTCGAAGGGGGTACCGCTTTCGCCCCAGATCGAGCCGATGATCTTGAGGACGATCATCGAGAATCCGATGGCGAGGAGGGCACCGACAATGGCCCCGGCGAGGACGACGAAGAAGGCCTCGCCAATCCGCCAGTTCATCACTTTCTTTCCGGGGATGCCGACGGCGCTAAGGAGGGCGCCTTCCTCGGATCGTTGTTCGACGTTGAACTTGAAGAGCATGGCTACAAGCGCGATGGCCGAGAGGATGAGGAAGAAGCTCATGCTGAGAAAGAGCATGGCGAAGTCGACCGGTGACTTGGCGGCTTCTTTGGCGGCGGTGGAAAAGTCCTGGAGGTGCATGCCGGCGAGGCCGGGTTTGAGGACCTGGCGAACCTCCTTGTAAACGGCATCGATATTTCCTCCGGGAACGCGGATCCCGGTGGCCTGCCCCCATCGGTTGCTCCAGAGCTTTTGCCCGGTGTCATAGGAGACGAAGGCTTTCGGGGTGCCCTTGAATTCCTCCCAGTATTCGTCGTCCTTGTCGCGAATACGGGTGAGGTCGAGGGGAAGTCCGGGTTCCCACTCGCGGGCGCTTTTAACATCAGCCACGCCGGGAAAGTCGGGCATCCAGCGCTTGTCGGCCGCCGGTCCTTCCATGGGAATAATGCCTTTCACGGTGAAGGCACCCCGCTTCTCGACCAGCTTGGAGCCGGCTTCCACGGTGAAGTAATCCATGGTCAGTTCGTCACCGACCTGGGCCCTGAGGTCTTCGGCGAGCCATTGATTGATGACGACGTCTTCGGGTCCCATCGAGACGGGGATGAACTGGGACGACTTGCCGCTCACTGCGGTGGCCATGGAGTAGGGGGTTTCGGAATACTCGGTGGCGAGGGTATTGATGAGATAGGTCAGGATGGGTTCGCCTTCGATTTTTTCGGCAAGTTGCGGTTCGATGAAAATGCGAGAGGAGCGGACTTCGACGCCTCCCGGAACCTCGACAACAGACATGCCGTAGTCTTCGAGGGTGAGCTTGGCGTGATCAAAGGAAGTGTCCTTGTTGAGGAGCAGGACGTTGGCTTGGTTTTCTAGCTCGAGAAGTTTTTGAAGGCGATCGAGGGAGACAAAGACCGAGGACGGAGGAACCTGGGATTGGGTCAGACTAAAGCGGGCGAATTCTTCGTCGCTGACAATGTGGGCCACCTTGCCGCGCAAGGAGGAGACGGTTTCACCTTCCCCCGAGAGAGGAGCATCGCGGGAGAGAAGGCCCGGCTTTTGTAGTCGAACGACGGCGATGTCTCCTTTCTGAAGATCGAGGGCCCGGGCGAGGTGGCTGCTGATGGCGATTTCGTCGTCTTGGAGAGGAATGTTCGTCGGTTCGGGAGCGAACTTCCAGAAGTCCTTGTTCACGCCCATGATCTGGACTTGTCCTTCGGCCCGGTCGCCGGCGTTGACTTGTCCTTCGAGATAGAGGAGGGAGGCTCCGCCCATGCGGAGGGAGAGATCGGAGCGGAAGAAGCGTTCGCCTCCGGTGAAGATTTGTGCGGCTTTGCCGGTGCGAAGCTGGGCGGATTGGTCGAGACTATGTTGAACCGAATCGCCGGCCATCATCGCACCGAGGAGGACCATGGCGCCGACGGCTGCTCCGGCGAGAACTCCGAAGTAAGCGGAGCGGTAGTGACGGATGCCTTTCCAGATGAATGAGACGCTCTTCATGTCGAAGAGAGTGTATGGGCAAAGAGCAGGTTTGCAGGAGTTTTTTTAAGGTCCTGAGGGATCTGCGAACGATAAATAGCGGGCTTCTTTCAGGGCCGCCAGAAAGACCTCGGGAGTTACGAGTTCGGGAAGTTGCAGGTAGGGAGCGTCAGGATCGGATGGGATCAGGAAGTTTTTGGGGAGGACGGAGCCCTTGTATCGTTTGAGTTCCGCCTGGATTTCCGGCTTTGGAAAGGTGCAATCGACCTTGACCATCATCACCCCATGACGATGAAGGGCGGCAACGACTTGTTGGTCGGAAAGCAGCGTCATCTCGTTCACCTTGATGGTCGCACTCCAGTCAGCGGTATAGTTGAGCCAGATGATCCTTCCATTTGGGCGGTTGACCTCGATAATTCCGGGATACCACTTGTGCCAGATAAGGTCGTCGGCTTGGTAGGATTGGTTTTTCTGGTGGTGATTCCGGAGTAGGACCATCGGGACCGCCACCATCAGGAACAAGCCTAACAGAGTGGGCCAACTCTGACGAATGAGCCCGATGACCTTCATGCCATGTTCCTACTTTCCGGCGGCCACGGCTTCCTCAAGGGCCTGGAGGGCTTCTTCGGGGCCGAAGACTTCGGGCATGACGATGACGGGAGCCTTGGGATCGGCGGGAGCGATGATATTGACGGGAAGGTTGGCGCGGTTGTAGCGCTTGAGATCGTCATTGATCGACTGGAGTCGTTTGGTGTTGTCGGCTTTGATCAACATCACGTTGAGCTCCTCCAGCTTATCGAGAACTTTTTGGTCTGAGAACACACGGGCCTCATTGAGCAGGCAGGTCGCTCACCAATCGGCGGTGTAATCGAGCCAGATGATCCGTTTCTTGGATCGATTGACTTCCATGATGCCGGGATACCATTCGTTCCAGGCGAGGTCGTATTCCTGCTCTGCCTTGAAGACGGAGTAGGACCAGCCGATTCCACTGAAGGTCAGCAGGCCGGCCAGACCGAGCCCGACCACGAGGCGCTTCTTTTTGGCAACGGCCGGGGTGAAGAAGCGGCCGTAGATGTAGACACCGAGTCCGATCAGACAAAGCGCAAAGAGGAAGGAGTTGAAATGGCTGTCGCCGATCAACTTCACGAAGCTCTTCATGAAGAAGACTGCGGTGGCGAGGACGAAGAAGGCCATGACCTGTTTGAAGGTTTCCATCCAGGCACCGGGCCGGGGCAGCTTTTTGATGAGAGCGGGGAAGAAGGAGAGGACGAGGTAGGGGAAAGCGATGCCGAGGGCAAAGACCGTGAAGATCGCAAACTGCACGGCCTTGTTGTCCTGCGAGAGCGCAAATGCCATCACCGCGCCGAGGAAGGGGCCGGAGCAGGGAGTGGCCACCAGAGTGGTGAGAACGCCCGAGAAGAAGGAGCCGGAGTAGCCTTTCTTGGCTTGCAACTCTCCGCCCACTCCGGTCAGGCTTGTCCCGATTTCAAAGAGGCCGAAGAGGTTGAGGCCCATCAGGAAGAAGATGATGATCATGGTCCCGAGGAACACGGGATCCTGGAGTTGTTGTCCCCAGTCGAGTTCCAGAGCGATGATGACACTGGCCAGGATCCACATGGTCACGAGCAGGCCGAGAGTGAAGATCATGCCGTGGAACTTGATCTTCTTTTCGTCTTCGCCGGCCTGGGCCACGAAGCCCATGATCTTGAGCCCGAGGACCGGGAAGACGCAGGGCATGAGATTGAGAATGAGTCCGCCGATGAAGACCAAGCCAAGCGAGGAAAGGAAAGTGACTTTCTTTTCTTTGGCGCCACCGAGGAGGACCGTTTCGGGTCGGGCATCAACGTCGTAGAGTTTGCGGCCCTTCTCCATGTCGTCCTCACTGGCGTCGACCACCTTGGGATGAACGGCCAGGTCGGGAGTTCCCTCACCGGCGGGCGGTGATACCAGAGCCGCCGGGAGCTCGAGGCTGCCGGGTCCGTATTCGGAGACATAGGCGAGAAGCCCGGGAAGATTTTCGGATGGCTTCCCGGCTTTGATGAAGAGTTTTTCGTTGCCGCGGTTGCGCATCAAGGTGAGGAAGGCCCGGTTCTCCTTGATTTTGACTTCCTGCGGGGCTTGCGAATCGATTTGTTGATCGTGGGAGAAGAAGTAAATCGGTTCCTTGATCTCGACTCCTTCGGGGGCAATGACTTCGAGGATGATGTTGTTGGTATCTTCCTTTGCGATTCCCGCCCAGGCCGAGCCATCCTGAGGGAGGAGTTCGGAGGCCTTTTCAATCAGCTCCTCGTTGGCAGGAATGAGTGTGGTTTCTTCGCCGGCGGTGACCTTGAAGGAAAACTCAAGGTCGCCGGGGACGCAGCTGGATTCATCGCATTCCTGCCAAAGGAATTTGCCGGAGAGAGTGAATTCCTTGCCAGCTTCGATTTCGTCGGAGGCTTCGATTTCAGCCACGAAGGTCACGGTGCCCTCGTAGCCATAGAGAACGGCTTCGACATCGCCCACTTTGGATTTGATGACCGAAGGGCGTGGGAACTTCAATTCGCTGGCGGTGAATCCCTCGGGGAGCTCCCACTTGACCGAGGGTGCTTCACCGACGATGCCGGGATTTTTGTAGTAGGAGTGAAAGTGCGGCTTGTGATTGAGGGTGAAGGCGACGCGAAAGTAATCACCGGGTTCCACGGCCGAGGCTTCGGGCGTGACTTTTGCGCTGGTCTTTTCATCGAGCGTGAATTGCTCTTCGAAAGGATTCTGGGCCAAGGCCCCCGGGATCAGGGTCAGCGCGAGGAGGAAGGAAAAAACTCGAATCATACTTGGTTGCTGTTGATATGCGGTGTGAGGGAAGCGTCACGATTTTCTTCCCCTGTTTTTTCAAAGGAGGAAATTCACGGCCCCGGATTCTGTTAGGAGCCTAGTCGTGAAACGGAAATCCGCAGCCTTTTAATTGGCGGGTGTCACCGAGGAAAAGCGGCGGGCGACTTCGGCGTCCATGTTATCGCCACCTTCGACGACGAGACGGTAGTATCCCGTCTTGCCGGAGGAATCGGTGACGGAGAACCCGACGGTGGAGTAGTAGGCTCCGTCGGCTCCGCCGGAACCTGATTCCTGAAACCAGCGAACGGATTTTCCGGCGATGGTCGTCGTACGGAACGACTGGGGGTAGTCGACAGCGGTGAGTTCGCCGTTGACCATTTCATCCTTGCTGAAGAACGGAGGCGACTTGAGGGCTGGAAATGGCTTGGGTGACCCGAAGATGACCAGGCGATCGAAGGGTTGGTTGGGGTTGGCGTAGTTGAGTTCGTAGATGCCGGCAGCTGATTTGCGGACTTTTGGTTTTCCCCAGTTTGCTTCGTAGGAGGGGGAACCCAGAACTGGAATGGAGGTTGGGCCGAGGGATGAACTGCTACTGAGGCCGTTGTAAGTGGATCCGACAAAATCATGCCAATCGGCCCCGCTGTTGGTGGGGGAGGGGTTTGTGGAGGTTGAGCAGGAGGACAAGAGAATGGCGGGAGCCGTGAAGGTGGCGAGGGGCAGGGTCTTCATTGATCGGGAGGGTATCGGGGCCGGAGAGGAGATCAAGATTGCATGTGAGAGCAAGCGCGAGGTTGCCAGAAGGGGAAAATTGATTAGGATCTCGTTAGGCCGAATTTTTCCAAAAAGTCTGCTTTGCTTGGGCTTTGCCTGATGTCTTCGGCGTCCGCGATCGAGATTGAACTGCGGTATGACTACGACACTTCCGGCTTTTTCAACCAACCTGGGACCAAGGAAGCGATTCGAGAGTGTGCCGATTACTTTGAGAATATTCTGGTCGATTCGCTGGACCGAATCGATGCCCGGGCCACCGGCCGGTCACAGAATTCATGGGCGGCGCGTCCTTTGAACCCGGCGAACGGTGTGCGGTTGAATCTCGTCGATCTGGTGGTTCCTGAAGATACCATTATCGTTTATCTCGGGGCGCGAGATTTGGGCGGGTCGACCACCGGGGAGGCTTCAACAGGGATCTCGTATGGAGGATTCAATTCATTTGTGGATACGGTGATGAGCAGGGGGCAGCCCGGAGCACTCGCTTCGCCGGCGACCGACTACGGCCCCTGGGGTGGTTCCATCGCTTTTGATACCAAAAGGTCGAACGGGACGACCAGGGCGTGGAATTTTTCCACCACTGATACGGATGGTTCGAAGACCGATTTTGTAGGCGTGGCTTTGCATGAGTTGGGTCACATTCTCGGAATTGGCTTTTCAGCGTCATTCAAGGATCTGGCTCCAATGGGAGTTTTCAATGGCGCGGCGAGCGAGGAAGCCAACGGGGGAACAAAGCCTTGGGTGGACCCCTTTCAAGCCCACTGGGCCGGGTCGTCGCCCGGTCCTTACATCAGTCCTTCTTATGGTTCCTTTGGGACGCCCCATGGTGCCCCCCAAAGATCGTTGATGAGTGCGGTGTCCTTGGTCGGATTGCCTGATCTGGCGGTATTCACTGATCTTGATATCGCGGGTTTGATCGATATCGGCTGGGAGGTCGTTCTTCCGCCGAAGAAAATGGGGCTGGAGTTCATGCCAAACGGAGACTTGCTGATTACCATCCCGACCACTTCCAATTACACCTATCGGATCCAGCGGGGGACCTTGGTGACCCCCTTTGTCAATATCAGTGGACCGATTCCCGGGGATGGCTATTTGGCGTTTTTTCCTGACATGAACCCTCCGCCTACACAGGGATTCTATCGATATTCGGTTTCGAGTAGCGTTGCGGCGTCTGCGAACCTGACGGAGCAGGTGGTGGGGCCCGAGATTTATCGCACGGGTTCGAGTTTCCAAGTGCCCAAGGGCTGTTGTCCGTGTCCCCTTGATGAAGCGGAGTCAGAATAATCTGTCACATCGGTTGCCAGATCAGTGATTGTCATTTTTCCTGGTTTGTGGCATTGAGCAACCAAATCGACTGAATGCCATGAAGAAAAGTTTGCTCACCCTGCTTGGCTGCCTTGCTTTGGCGGCTCCAGCATCGGCCCTTGAAAAGAGGACCTTCACCAGCGCGGATGGTTCCAAGACTTTTGAAGGGACCCTGACCGACTACGATGAAAAGAGAGGAACGGTGACCGTTCGCAAGACCGGAACCAAAACCGTGACCTTCAAGCTCAACCTTCTCAGTGAAGCAGACATCAAGTATGTGAAGGACAACGGGAACGCCCTCGTGGGTGCCAATGCACTTCGTCTCGACTTTGACCTCTGGAAGGACAAGCCGCTGAAGAAACAAGCGGGGATCGAAAAGACCACGACCACTCCTGCCGGATACACCGTGGAGGTTCGCAACTGGACCAAGAAGGATGTCGACAACGTCAAGATCCGCTACACCATTTTTCATCGCAAGGATGCCGAGAATGGTCCCGGTTCCATTGCCCAGACGACTGGATCCTTTGAAATCGAAACCTTGTTTGCCAAGAGTGATGTTCCCCAGCGGACGGAGCCGGTGAACCTCGTTCGTTATTCTCGGGAAAAGTCGGGTGGTGGATGAGGCGGTGCTCCTTGCAAGCCTGGCGGTCGCCGGGTTGACGGACTGCTCGGATGTGTGGCTGAAATTCTCGTGGATGACGTCGTCGTTGCTGTCGATGCCACGGATGACGCTCTCATCGAGAAAATTCAAAAGAAGGAAGGCTGATCTCAGCGTCAGAGTTCCAATGCAACAGAGGTGCCTCCGGGGAGGCGCCTTTTTTTATGGCGAGGTCTTCGATGGGCGCCCGAGGAGGAAGTAGGCGAGACCTCCGATCACGAGGGTCAGCCCGGTGCCCAGGGCCTGCCAAGGATCCCGGATGACGAGCAGGGTGGCGGTAGTGAGCGTGGCCAGAATGAACAGCAGAGGGGGAAGGGCACGCAGGCCGGTGATGCGCCGGGATGGATCACCGAGGAAAAGGCAGGCCACCGAGAGGGCGGTGCTCAGGGAAAGAGTGAGCCCCAGATAAGAGAGAAGGTCTTGCAGGCTGCCGGCAAAAACCAGGATGAGTGCGACGACCAATTGAAGGCAAACGGCAGGCCAGGTGCGCTCCGGATGGAGAGCGAAGAACTTCGGAAGGAGCCCGTCGTCGGCCATCTTTCCATAAACCCGCGGTCCTGCCATCATCATGCTCAGCACGGAGGTGAGGAGGGCGAAGGCAATCACGAGGCGGGTGAACTGTGCGAACCCTTCTCCTCCGATCGCGAGAGCGGCGATCGCTGCGACATCGGGTTGCCCTGCGATTTCTGAAGCAGGTGGTGCGAGGACAAAGACAGTATTGAGGAGAAGATAGAGGAGGGCGACCAAGGCGGTTCCGGTCAGAAGGGCGCGCGCGACGACGTTCGGCGAAGCTGCTTCACCTGCGACATAGACAGCCGCGTTGAATCCGGAGTAGCTCAGTGAAATCCAGACGAGGGCCTGGGCAAACGCAAGGGCGGGCGATTCATCGGGGAGGGGTGGAAGTGCGTCGTAATTCCAGGTTCCCGAATTCAAACTCCAGAGACTCACAGCGAGAAATACCGCGAGCATGAGGAGCTTGAGGGCCACCGTGGCGTTCTGGATGCCGGCACCCAAGTGGGTTCGTGCGCCGTGAATCATCGCTCCCGAGATCACCAGAAGGGCTGCCAGAATTCCACGAGGCAGGAGTTCGGGCAGATAGGCTTCGAACGAAACGGCGGCGAAGGCAATGGCTCCGCTGAACCCCGCGAGCAGAGAAATCCATCCTGCGATGAATCCGAGGAATGGGTGAGCCGCTTGCGAGAGAAAGGCATACTCGCCGCCGGAGACCGGCATGCGTTTGACGAGCAATCCGTAGCTGTAGGCTCCGCAAAGGGCGATGACTCCCCCGACCAGCCAGGCAAGGATCACCAGCGAAGGCTCACGAAGGGAGGCGAGGGTGAATCCGGACGTCGTGAAGACTCCGGCGCCAATCATATTGGCCACCACCAGAAAAGTCAGGGTCCACCATCCGAACCCCCTGATGGGCGTCCCGGACATCAGTCCTTACGGAAGCGAAGAAAATAGTTCTCCTTCAATCCGCCGACCTTGACTTCTTCGACGAAGGTGAATCCGGCCTCTTCGATTTCCTTACGGAAAACCGGCTTGCCGGCACGGACATGTCCCATGATCCATTTGCGGGTGACGCCTTCGATTCGTTCGAAGTCGATCACGACCACCGTGCCTCCCTTCTTCATGGCCCGGAGCAGCGAGGCCAGCGTGCCCTTGGGATATTCGAAGTGATGGTAAGTGTCGCAAATAAAAGCGAGGTCGATCGACCCGGGAGGAAGAGGAACAGCGTCTTCCGGACTGAGGATGGCGCTGACATTGTCGTGTCCTTCCTGGCGGGCCCGTTCAACAACGTGCTTGAGGAAAGGAGCCGCGATATCGACGGCATAGACCCAACCTTCCGGACCCGTGGCTTCGGCAAACTGGCGGGTGTAGAGACCGGTGCCGGCTCCGATGTCGGCGATGACCATGCCTTCCTTAACCTCGCAGGCTTCGAGAACCTTTTCCTTGGCGTGAAAGACTTCGCGGCTTTCGACTTCGAATCGCTTCAGCCAGTCATCAACCTTGAGGTCGGGGTCGAGATAGCTCTTGTTGATGCCGGGTTTGACGCTCTGCTCGCGAGCGGGTGCTGCCGTTTCCTGTCCGATCAGAAAAGAGGCGGCGATTGTCAGGAGTAACGGGGCGAGAATGGTCGTGGGTCGAGATTTCATGGTGCTAGGAACAAGTGGGATTTGGTGGGGCGACGATCCGAAAACTTACTATGCGATGAGCAGGGGAACCAGTTCAAGGAAGACGACCTTGTAGAGGGCATATCCTCCGGCAACAAACATCCCGATACAGCTGACCCAAAGTCCGATATCCCAGGCCAGGCCGGGAGCGAGGCGGTTGTCACAGCGTTTGTAACGGAAGAACAAGCCGGCCACACCAAGGAACGGGAGCATGAGGGCACCCATCAAGCCGCCGGCGAGCACAAGTAACTTGGGAGCGCGGAAGAAGGCGTAGCTTGCGAGAAACATGAGAGGGAAGATGATGCAGAAAATGCGCACCCACTTCTGGTAGGAAGCGTCGTCGTCTTTGATTACGCCGAATACACGCATGGCGTCGGCACTGACCCGGGCATGGCTGGCAGTGGCGACGAAGTAGGTTGAGTAAAGAACGGCGAAGGCTCCGAAGAGAAAGATCGCTTGCGCAGCCGAACCAAAAACCGGGACATACATTTCTCCGAGAGTGCGGACCATTTGGTCGCCCGAGGGGTCGAGTCCGGTCCGACCCAGGATGGAGGCGCCAAGAAGATAAAAGGCGATGGTGGCCGTGGTGTAGACAACCATGGAACACCAGGCATCCCAGCGGAGAACCTTCATCCAGCCTTCGGCGCGAGCGGCCCATTCGGGCGAGTCGTCGCGCGGACCGGTCCATTTGGCATACCCTTTTTCCTGGCACCAGTAGGGGTATTGAATGAGCTCGGTTGCCCCAACCCCGATGATGCCAAAAGCAGCCAGGGCGACGGCGAGCCCCTTCCCTTCCGGGATGTCGAAGCTCATGCCGGATGCGAGATCTTCCCATGAGACCCTCCAGTCGGGAAGGGATTGCAGGTAGATGACATTGATGATGGTGACCAGGGTAAAGCTGGCGACCAAGGCGGTGGAAAAGTTTTGAATGAGGCGGTATCGCCCGACGACGAGAATGAAAATGGAGATGATGGTGACGATGATGCACCAGATGAGGGAGTCGTGTGAGGTTGGGGCTTCTTCCGTTTTCGAGTCAGCGACTGGCTCCGCGTTCTCTCCGGTTCCGAAGCGGGCGTCGATGCTCGCCTGGACTTTCTCACCGATGACTTTCTCGTGGTATTCGTTGGCGACGTGTCCGGATTCGGTGAGTGGTTGTTGAATGGTGAGGGCTTGTCCTACTCCGCCAATGATACCTCCCAACTGGACGAGCGCGACCACGGTAAAGATGAGCCAGAACCAGCAAAGCCAGTTGACTCGTTTGCGTGGTCCGGGAACTTCGTTCATACCCGACAGCGTGGTGCGGCCGTTGATGATGGTGTAGCGGCCGAATTCGATTTGCACAAAGACCTTGATGAGGCACCCGATGATGATGAGCCAGAGGAGGACGAATCCGGCTTCCGCGCCAACCGCAGTGGTGGCCACGAGCTCCCCTGAACCGACAATGGCTCCGGCGATGATCAGGCCCGGGCCGAGTTGGCGAAGAATGCCGCCAAAAGTTTTGGGTGGTTCCTTGATGTCCGGCTGTTGATCGTCAGGCATGAGTTAGTCTGTTGGATCACGGAGCGAAGGACAAGAAGCGGAATGAGTTTTTGTGGTCCCGAGAAACATGTCGAAGGACCAGGATGCTGGGAAGAAACAAGGCTGTCTCGTCATTTCAACGTGCCGGCGGGGATCAGCTCTTCCTCCATAGCCACTTGGTCACCCCGGCTCAGGGCGGAGCTATTTGTTAGACTTCATGAATTTCTTGATCTCAGTCTGGTTGTCGGCCGGGAGGGAGGAGAGCCAGTTTTCGACGGC
>JBMHCW010000075.1:0-85765 GCA_049889715.1 Akkermansiaceae bacterium
GCTCAAACTTCCGCTGTCAAACTCGCGCAGCAACAGGATGATTTCTTCGGGTTTGTGTCTCTTTTGCTTATTCATTTTCTAGGATTTGGATTTCACCAAATCCTCTCACTCAACATGGACCATTTTCTCTGGCGGCGGCCATGACCAGCGAGGGCATGGTTCAATTTGTTTTAGGGGCCAACCTCCGTACTTTCGTTGTTTTTGACCTGACTCCATGTCGTGACCCCGGCTGAGAACTCCCGGTTGAGTTCGTCCGTAGTGAAGAATTCGATTCGATGGGCGCCATACTGGAAAATGAGGGACTCGGAGGATTCGTCGTCACCACGACTGCCATCGGTGACAACGCTTTGAACCCGGGTAAGATGGAATTCGGCCTGAAAGACGCGGACAGCAGGTTTTTCAGGGGAGGGACGTGGCCTGCGCACGACAAGAGTTGCAATTTTTGCGCTGTTCCCCGTGGCGCAGGTTTCGAAGAAGTGGGCGCTTCCGGCTCCTGATTTCTTGCTGACGATGAGGTTTTTGAAAGTCGCTCTTCCGGGTTCAGTCCCTCCGCTGATGGAATAAATGCTCACTGTGTTTTCAATGCCCAGGCTGTAGCTGTCGACAATGAACCAACCGTCCTCTGCCCGGTAGTCGAGATCTTTGCTGTCTCCATTGAATGCCTTTTCCTCGCCTCCAGGAGTGGAGAACTTCATGAAGATCTCAATGTTCGCGTGAGCCGAGATGATGGCCAAAAAAGGAAAGAGTAGGACGAGAATCTTCGTAGCGGTTGCATCTATCAAACTGATCAAGAAAGACAAGTTGTTTAGGTGAAAGTGGCCCAGACTGATTTGAGGTAGGAAGTCTCGGTAAAGTCAGGAGGCATCGGGGCCGGCTCAAAGTTGGCGGAACGCGGGCTCACAGATTTTAATTGTCGGGTGAAATCCGTCACGCTGAGGCCACGGTAATTGGTGCAGGCGAGAATGGTTCCTTCCGGAGCGAGACAAGAAAGAGCGAGTTCGAAGAGGCGGGGGTAATCGCGTTCGACCTGAAAGACTTTGCCCTTGTCGTCGCGGGAGAAGGTGGGTGGGTCGAGAATGATCACATCGAACGTTCTCCCCTGTTTGGCGAAGCGGCGCAGCCAATGGAAGGTGTCGCCTTTGCAGAAGTAGTGGTCATCCGGTGTCATGTCATTGACGCGGAAATTTTCGCGGGCCCAGTCGAGGTAGACCTGGGAAAGATCGAGGGTCGAGGTAGTGGCTCCGCCGGCAGCCGCGGCGATGGAGAAAAAGCCGGTGTAGGCGAAGGTGTTCAGAACGGTTTGACCGGGTTGGACGAGATCCCGAAGTTTGGCCCGGTTGTCGCGTTGGTCGATGAAGATTCCCTGTGAGTATCCGGACTGGAAGGAGAGTCGGCTTTTGAGTCCATTTTCCAGACCGAGAAAGAATTTGGGCATTTCCGGTCCAGAGACATGAACAGGCGATTCCTTCTGATGTTGGTCGAGTCGTTTCCGATAAAGGGGTTTGCCATAAGCCGAGAGAACATCGCGCAGGGCGGGATTGAGTCCGGGTGTGGTCGTCGAGACGAGCCAGGCCTCGCCGTAGCTGTCGAGGTAGCATCCGGGGAGTTCGTCGCCTTCTCCGTCGATCAGCCTGATCAGATTGGTTTCCGGGCTTTGCAGGGGGGAGCGCTTCTTCAGAGCGCGATCAACGATTTGTTGCAGGCGAGGGTTGGACATTGTCTGCGATCTTTTTATCATTCCGGCAGCAATGAGCGAATGGAAAACCCTTTTGAATGATGCGGTTGCGCGTGGCGACCTTTCTGAGGAGACCCGGGGAAACATCGAACTGTATTTCAACGGCACATCATCTCCGGTGGGAGAAGCGGCGATTGTCGAGTTGCTGGAGGCCGGCGAGTGGCAGGAAATCGACGACCGTTTCTTCAAGACGATGGCGTTTGGAACAGGGGGATTGCGGGGAAGAACCGTGGGAAGAGTGGTGACCAAGGCGGAACAGGGAGCAGGCGGGCCGCTTGATCGGCCGGAACATCCTTGTGTGGGAACAGCCTCGATGAATTTCTACAATCTCAAGCGGGCCATGATCGGGCTGGTGACCTACGTGAAGAAACGTCATGAGGGAGAAGGAAAGCCGTCGCTGGTGATTGGTCATGACACCCGTCACTTCTCGCGCGATTTCGCCGAAACCTGCGCCAAGGTGGCCACGGATCTGGGATGTGATGCCTATTTGTTCGAAGCGGAGCGGGCGACGCCAGAGATCTCTTTTGCGATCCGGCATTTAAGAGCCAACTCGGGAGTTTGTCTGACGGCCAGTCACAATCCGCATCACGATAATGGGTTCAAAGCCTACATTGATGACGGAGGCCAGTTGGTTGAGCCTCATGCCACCGGAGTGATTGAAAAAGTCAATGCCCTGACCAGTGAAGACTACAAAGCGCTTCCAGAGTCGGAGCAGGGAGCCTTGACCATCCTGGGCGAGGATATTGATCGTATTTATATGGATCGCCTGAAGACGGTCCTCTTGCGTCCGGACTTGCTGGAAGGCCGTAAGGCCAAAGTCGTTTATACCAATCTGCATGGGACCGGAGGGATTATTATCGTCCCCATGCTTGAGGAGTTGGGCTTCGAGGTGATTACCGTCCCCGAGCAGGACGGTGGAGATGGCAGATTCCCGACCGTGGAATCTCCCAATCCGGAGAATGCTCCGGCCTTGGCGAAAGCGATTGCGCTGGCGGAGGAGGTGGGAGCCGATGCGGTGATCGGAACTGATCCCGATTGCGACCGGATGGGTGTGGCGGTCCGCAATGGGGCGGGCGAGATGGAGTTGCTGACCGGGAATCAGATTGGATCGCTGATCGGATGGTATCGCATCAAAACGATGTTTGAGCTGGGGTGGTTGACCGAGAGCAACCGGAGCCGAGCTGTTCTGATCAAGACCTTGGTGACGACACAGTTGCAGGATGCGGTGGCCGAGAAATTCGGAATCAGCACTGTCAATACGTTGACCGGATTCAAGTTCATCGGTGAGAAGTTGAAGAAATACGAGGATGCCATTCCGGCGGAGAAGAAAGGTGATTACCGGAGTTTGACCGAAGAAGAGAGCCGGAAGCTCAGGCTGGAATACTCCAAGTTTTTCGTCTTTGGAGGTGAAGAAAGTTACGGTTACCTCGGTTCGGATTTCGTTCGGGACAAGGATGGTAATGCCTCTGCGGTGATGTTCGCTGAACTGGCGGCTTATGCCATGAGCGAGGGGACAACGATTGCAGGACTCCGTGATCAAGTCTGGGAGGAATACGGGGTTTATCTCGAGCAAGGGAAATCCATCGTCATGGAAGGCGGAGAAGGGGCCCGCAAGATTGCTGCTCTCGTCGAGTCCTATGCCTCAAGTCCGCCGAAGGAGGTCGATGGTTCGGCCGCCGTTTCGGTGAAGGATTACGCCAAGGGTGGGTTTTATGATGAGGAGGGTGACGAGATTCCCAAGTCGGCGATGCTCTTTGTGGATCTCGAAGATGGTCGGCGGTTTGCCGTTCGTCCGTCGGGAACGGAGCCCAAGATCAAGTATTACCTGTTTGGCAAAGGGAGCGAGCGTTCAGGAGTGGAGGCTTCGCTTGATTCCCTTTGGAATGACCTGGAGAAAGACGCCTACGAACGCATGGGCTGATGCGTCTGGCTTTGCGACTATTGGGTGCGGCAGGAAGCGGGGCGGCGCTGGCTCTTTGCTTTGCGCCCTTTGATCAGGCCTGGTTGGTCTGGGGGTGGATGTGGATCCTCCTGCCGTTGCTCTGGACGGTGAAGGGGAAGCGCTCGCGTCTTCGTGGCTTTGGTCTCGGGTTCTTCAGTGGCTTTGTGTTCTGGGCCATTAATCTGAAGTGGATCGGCAGTGTGACTTGGCTTGGTGTCTTTGCCTTTGCGGTTTATTTGGGGATCTACTTTGGCCTCTTCGGAGCCTTCGCGGCAAAGGCAGGGAACCCTTGGCTCAAGACGACCGTCCACGGGAAGCTTTCCGTGAAGGGGCGCTTTGGGGAAATGGGGAGGAGCTTGGGGTATGCAGCTTTGTTGGCTGGTTTGTGGTGTGGTCTGGAATGGATCCGGGGGTGGTTTCTGACCGGCTTCGGTTGGAATGGATTGGGAGTCACATTTTCGCAGAATCTGGTGTTGGCCCAGAATGCTGAATTCGTCGGTGTCATCGGGTTGTCGTTCCTGCCGGTTTTTGTGAGCGCGGTGGTGGTGCAAACGGCGAAGCGCTTCGTGGGGCAAGCCACGTCGGGGGGCGTGAGACTCGTTCACTGGGATTTCGCGGTGGCCTTGCTGGTGGTCATGTTGGCATTCACCGTGGGAACCCATCGGTTGGTGTCGGTTGTCAATGCACCCAAGGTTGAGGCGAGGTTCCTTTTGGTCCAGCAGGATATTCCACAGTTTGCGAATCGCGTGGTTTGGGAAGCCCATCAGATCGTCGATGGTTTTGTCGAGTTGACCGAAGACGGATTGAAGGAGGTTGAGCAGGAGGCCGAGGAGGCGATGAAGAAGGTGGAGAGTGACGATGAATTGGTCGAAGTAAAGTGGCCCGACTTTGTGGTCTGGCCCGAGGCCTGCCTGCCTTATCACTTTTGGATTCAGCCCGACGGGCGTCCTGAGACCGGGCCAGGCCTGGAGAGTGTGATCAAGTACATCGGAGACCTTGGAGATTTCACCATGGTTGTCGGGATCAATGAGGCTGCGAGTGACGATACCATGTCGGAGGCAACCGACCGTTACAACTCGTTGATGACAAGAACGGCTGATGATCAACGGGAGACATACAAGAAGCACCATCTTGTCGTATTCGGCGAGACCCTCCCTGATTTCGAATTCATCTACGATCTCTACGAAAGAACAGCGGGTGCACCGTTTTCGTTTGGGTTGACTGCAGGAGAGAGTTTTGAACCTCTCAAGGTTCAGGTTGATGACCGGGAGATGGAATTGATTCCTTCAATCTGTTTTGAAGATACCGTGCCTCGATTGACGAGGAGGTTTGTCCGAAGTTATCCCCAGATGATCGTCAATGTGACCAACGATGGCTGGTTTCAGGAAACCGAGGGGAGTCTGCAGCATTTCCGGAATTCCCTGTTCCGGAGTATCGAGCTCAGGCGTCCCATGATTCGTTGTGCCAACCGGGGAGTGACCGGGATCATTTCAGCGACGGGATCGACGGTTGATCCCTACACCAAGGAAGAACGTCGACTGCTGGATGAAAACGGCAGCCATTTTCATCGAGGTTATCTGCATGCCTCGGCATATGCCCTCGAACAAGGCGGAATCACCTTATACGCGGCCTTTGGTGATTGGTTCGCGGTTGCCGGATTAGTGATCGCAGTGCTCTGGGGCGGGGTTGGGTTGGTCCGGAATCTCGTGAATCGAAAAACTGGCGGGGAAGGTTAAATCATTCTAACATCGTCACGTGCAAAGCGATGTCCGTGCCGTCCTGCAATACGTTCCCTCCTTCCGGGGGAAGGTCTTTGTGGTGGTTGTTAATCAGGACGAGATGACCGAGTTGGCAATGGCGGAAGCCGTGTTGGATTTGATCGCCTTGCAACAGGTAAACGTTCGTTTGGTTCTCGTCTCGGTGGGGAGAACCGCTGGAGGATTGGATTATCTTTTGACGGATCGCGAGCTCAAATGGCAGCGGGTGATTGATGGGGAGATTCCTGTGGAGGAAGTTCTCGATCGCGGGCAGTTGGCCCTGGTCGAGGCCGCTGGAGTGGATCCTCTCGGAGAGGAGAACGTCGACCTGGCACTCAGTGTCGAGGCCCGCAAGATGATCGCCTTGATCCCAAGGCCGGGAGAAGTCCGCAGTGCCATTTCGAGGGATGAGGCTCTTGGGTGGAGTGGGCCTGACGCCGGGTTGTTTCATCGGGCGGGTGAGATTTGTGGACGCGGGATTCCGCGGGTCCATTTGCTGGATCAGGCTCATCAGGGGGTGCTGATGGACGAACTGTTTTCCAACGAAGGAGTCGGAACGATGGTTTATGCTGATGACTATTTGTCCATTCGTCCGATTGGCCAGGAAGACATCTCGGAGCTACTGGCCATGGTCGGGCGGTCGATTCGTGATGCACATCTGGTTCCTCGTTCCTGGGATGAAATCGAGGAACATCTCGATGATTTTCTAGTTCTCACGATTGATGGAAACGTGGTGGGCTGTGTGGCATTGCACGCCTCTCCAGAGGTGTCGTGTGGGGAGGTGGCCTGCCTGTATGTGAAACAGAGTCACGGAGGTCGTGGCTACGGACATCTCTTGGTGGAAGCTGCCGAGAGTCGGGCTCGTGAGCTTGGGTTGGAATGGGTTTTTGCCCTCAGTACGAGGGCGGCAGCTTATTTTAAGGATTCGCTGGGCTATGATGATTGTTCGATTGAGATCATCCCCGAGGAGCGGAGGCGGCGTCTTGAGTCAAGCGGAAGGGAGTCGGTGATCGTTCGTAAGGTTCTGAAAGGGAGCTAGCAGGGTGGAGATTTCCAACTTCGGGAGTTGATTCTACGGCAAAAGACTCCAGAGTCGGAAAAATGCAATTCCGATCACTTTTGTCTAAAGCGACCTTGTTCATCGCTGGTTTTTCATTGCAGTCCCTGAATGCCACTCCGATTCCGGTCGAGACCCGACTGGGTGTCAATTCGTGGAACCTCCCCGGAGGTGAACAAGGGACTCTGGTCGACGCAGGGAAAGCATGGGTTCAATCGATCGAGGTGCCGGAATTGTCGGCCAAGGATGCAGCCGTGCCCGGGAAGTGGCGTGGTGTCATTTCCTTGGATGCCTATGGAAGCCCTGAGGGTGGTCAGGCTGGATTGGTCGTGGAAGCGATCGACCCGGCATCTGGAGAGGCTTTCGCCAAGGCGACCATAACGGTTGAAGGGCGGAAGACGCCCCGGGCGAAATGGGCTGCCATCGTTTCGTCCGAGCATCGCAATGATTTGGGAGAACGGGTCTTCGATGGGGACCCCAAGACTGATTGGCACAGTCGTTATGGCAACGACAAGGCCAAGGCTCCTCATTGGATTGGTTTGATTTTTGGCGAGCCCACCGAGATTGAAGGCGTGCGATATCTTCCGCGTCAGGGCGGATTTACCAACGGAGTGGCCAAGGACTACCGGGTTGAGGTCCGGGAAAAAGGAGGGGACTGGCAAGTGGTGTCAAAGGGTCGGAGCCCGAAAGGAGTGGCCGATGATCGTGAGGCTCTCGTGGTGACCTTTGATCAGAAGCGTGTGGTCGAGGGAGTTCGGTTTGTCATCGAGACGGATTGGAGTGGCGGAGGGTTTGGAACAGCCGCCGAGCTGAGTGTGCTTGGGTATGACCTGCCGGAAAAAGGCGAAGCGGTTCAGCCGTCGTCCCGCGCGTGGTTGGAAGTTCCCCCGGAGATCATGAAGTCTTTGGTCGGGAAGACCATGGGAGTCAGGGTGAAGGCTGTTGATGAGCAGGCCGTCGTTATCGGAAAGGTCAGGCTTTGTCGGGTTCACAATGCCCCGACCCAAAAACTCTTCGGACGTTCCAATGGAGGGCTTGGGCCCGACAAGATGGGGGCCGGACTTCTGGGATTCGACGCCATGGTCGAGCACAAGCAGACGGCCTTCACCATCATGAATGTGCGTGAGGAGTCGGCGGCGGCCCAGGCCGGTTTGGTGAAGGGAGATGTCGTGGTTTCGATTAATGGGAACCCCTTGTCTGTGAACGACCTCAATCCCGGTTGGACCTGGTTTGAGCGCAGTCACGAGGCTCTCTTGGGCAGGGCTTCCGAAGAGCTGCTCTCGCAGAAAAAGTCCAAGTTGCGATTGGGGGTTCTTCGAAATGGCAAGGTCGAAGAGTTGGAGCTGATCTTGAGACGTCAGGGAGGATTCACGAGCATGAATCCGGCCGATGATGTCGAGGCAGCCGCCATGTTGAAGGATCTCATTGGATATCTTGAGAAGAATCAACGGGAAGACGGCTCGTGGGGAGGTCACGTGATCAAGACGACCTTTGCTTCACTGGCCTTGTTGGCAACCAAGGAATCCGGCCACGAAGATGCGGTTCTCAAGGCCATCGATTGGACCATGAAGAAGTATCCCGAGCCGGAGAAGTATGGGAATCTCGGTTTCTGGTTCGGCGGTTATGCGGGGACGCTCTACAGCGAGTGGTATTTACAAACCGGAGACAAGCGGGTGCTCCCTTATCTTGACGCTTTGAAGGAATGGGCGATCGCTGGTCAGCATCAATCGAAATGGAATGTTCCCGCCTTGGGACACGGACCAGATGGTCTTCCCTACGGGCAAAAATCATTGGTGGCTCCGTCGTGTCACTTGCTGGTTTTCGAGGCTCTCGCGAAGCGCTGTGGAATGGAATCGGAAATCTGGGAGTTGTTGCTTCCCTACATGACGCTTGCTTGGTCTGACCCTGAAAAGGGAGGGCACGGATCCTTGGGATACAATCAATCCTACAAGGACAAGGCCGAGTTCTGGTTTCGGAGCGGGACCTTTGCCATGGCTTGTCAACTGAGGGGAGAGAAGAAGGAGATGGAAACCGCGATGATCGACTTCATGCATCGTCGGCATCCTTGGATCCGGAACAGTCATGCTTATGGAGAACCCGGAGGTGCCTGGGGGCTGCTTGCTTTGAATCTTTGTGCTCCCGAAAAGTTTGCCGAAGTGATGAAGGAGTATTCGTGGTGGTTCTCACTCGCTTGGGAACCCGGCTACGGTCTGCGATTTACCACTCCGCATATGGGAGCTCCCTACATGGGGGAAGATGATTTGATGACAGCGGCTTACGCTCTGGTTCTGCAGGCTTCGAAGAGAAATCTTCACCTGACCGGACAGCCTGCAAAGAACTGAGAGCATTCGCGGGAAAGTTTCGTTGTCTTGCCTCACGAACCGGCTCTAATGGGCGGATGATCAAGTGGTTGCTTTTCTTCTTTCTAACGTTCGTAGCTTTTGGCCAGGATTCAACCAAGGTGGATTTGGATTCGTGGAAGAAATCAGGCCGAAAGGCAGCCATGGAATTCTTTTCGACGGAAGTCTACGGGGTGGTGCCCGCCGGAGAGATTCGTAGTGACTGGAAGTTGGATCGTGAAAGTGAGGTTCTGGACGGACGGGTTGTGCGAAGGGAGTATGTCCTGACGCTCGGTGGATCGCTGAATGCCAGGGTATTGGCCTACGTGCCCAAGGGCGCCAAGAACGTGCCGGCGTTTCTCGGCTTGAATTTCGGAGGGAATCACACGGTTGACGCCGACGAATGGGTGACTTCTGGTGGGGACGATAAGCCGGGAAAGGCAGCGAAACGTTGGCCGGTCGACATGATCACGAAGGCTGGCTTTGCCGTTCTCACCGTCCACTGTGACGATTTCGATCCGGATAAGGATGACCAGTTTCAGAATGGAGTGCATGCCCTGTTCAAGGAAAAGCGGACGAATGAGAGTTGGGGGACCATCGCGGGTTGGGCGTGGGGACTGAGTCGGGTTCTCGACCAGCTGAAGAATGTTGAGGAGATTGATGACACGAAAGTTGCGGTGATCGGGCATTCCCGTCTCGGGAAGACCGCGCTTTGGGCGGGTGCTAGTGACGAACGGTTTGCGATGGTGATCTCCAATAACTCGGGCTGTGGAGGGGCGGCTCTTAGCAAACGACGGCAGGGGGAAACGGTGGCCAAGATCAACACCACGTTTCCCCACTGGTTTACGGGGAATTTCAAGCAGTACAATGACAAGGAAGATGAGCTCCCATACGATCAGGATGGCTTGATTGCCTGTATCGCTCCGCGGCCGGTCTATGTCGCCAGCGCCAGCAAGGACAGGTGGGCTGACCCTGAAGGGGAGTTTCTGGCCTTGAAAGGGGCCTCTGTGATTTATCGCCTTTTTGACCAGCAAGGAGTTGCTGGAAAGGACTTTCCCAATCCTGGCGAAACCTTGAAGGGGACCGGGCAGTGGTATCATTTGCGGGAAGGTCGACATGAGATCACGCCTTGGGATTGGGAGCGCTATCTGGAGGCCGCTTTGGTGCTCAAGAAAGAGTGAGGAATTGGCCTTCACTCCGGACCCTCCAGTGGCCATGATCTGCTCATGACGAAAGCTGAGAAGTCCTTCTTGTTTGAATTGTTGGAGACTCCGAGTCCGACAGGATTTGAGATGCCCGGTCAGCGGGTTTGGGCGAAGTATGTGTCAAAGTTTGCCGACTCGGTGGAGTGCGACTCTTATGGCTCGACATGGGCCACCTTGAAGGGGAAGTCGGACCGGATCGTCATGCTGGAGGCCCATGCCGACGAGATCGGCTATATGATCAAACACATCACGAAAGAGGGCTTTCTCTACTTGGATCGAGTTGGTGGAAGTGATGCCGCGACCGGTCGTGGTCGAAGGATTCGCATCTTTGGTGATAAGGGAGAAGTGGAAGGAATTATTGGAAATACGGCGATTCATCTTCGACGTGATGTCCTCAGTAATGAAAAGGCTCCCAAGGTTCATGAGCTGTGGGTGGATGTCGGGGCGTCGAGCGACAAGGATGTGGAAAAACTTGGATTGAGGGTCGGACATCCGGCGGTCTATGCCGAGGGGCCGAAGGAATTGGGCAAGGATCATCTGGTCAGTCGGGCAGTGGATAACAGGATCGGGGGATTCATGATTGCCCAAGTCATGAAGAAATTGGCGGCAGCCAAGACGAAGCCCGCTTTTTCATTGGTTTGTTTGAATGCAGTGCAAGAAGAGATCGGAGGGTATGGGGCCAAGATGGCGACGCACCGGATTCAGCCGGATGTTTGCCTCTGTACCGATGTCACCCACGCCACTGACACGCCTGGGCTGAGTGCTCCGATGTATGGCAAAGTGGACTTGGGAGGCGGACCAACGGTGACCCACGGAACGGCCAGTCATCCTCTGGTGGTCGATCGCTTGATCAAGGTGGCCAAGGATAGGAAAATTCCATTGCAACATGAAGCCTCCAGTCGTTTCACCGGGACCGATACCGACAGCATCTATCAGTCTCGGGACGGAGTGCCCAGCGCACTGGTATCGATTCCTTTGAGATGCATGCACTCCGTTGTCGAAACCGTGTCCTATGACGATGTGAAGACGACAACGGCCTTGATGGCTGGGTTTGTGGAAAGCCTGGTTTCAGGTGACGAATTTCACCAGTCCTTGAAGTGACTCGTTTTTTCGGGTGACTGATTTGTTACAGCTGTTCTAATCCGCCGCATGAAACGCAGACGAGGACGGAGGGGGTTTTGGTGGTGGTCCTGGGTATTGGCTCTCCTGACCATCGGGTTAACCGTCGGGGGTTATCTGTATGGTGAGAAGCGTTGGGAGGCTGCCCCGAAGGACTATGTCGCGGTTGCGGTTCTCAGCGTTGATATTCGCAAGCCTTTTGAGGCGAGTGGGGTTGAGGCTGTCGAGACGGGTCTCTTGAATGATAGTGAGACCAAAACTCTGGAGGGAGTTCAATCGGACCAAGGTCTGGCCCCTGTGGTCGCGACGCTGGGGCTGGATAAGAAATGGGAACTTAGTGCTGATGATGCGGTGATAGAACTCCGGTCATCGGTGGATCTCGATCTCATCAGCGACACCAAAGAATTAACGGTGTTGGTCACGCGCCACGATCCGGTGGAGGCGGCAGAAATCGCCAACGCCATCGCCAGATCGATTCCAGGAAGAATTAAGGCTTCCGACGAGGCGATGATTGAACGTGAGACCGCGAAATTGCAGGAGGAAATGAAGCCGTATGCGAAGGAAATTGAAGATGCCAGATTGGCGTTGAAAGCCGCCTTTGCCGCCAACAACATTCCGATCGATCCCCGTCCAGGTCTCGATGTGACCCCTTACAATCAGATTCCGGCCGTGGTGAGTGCCAATCTCGCTTGGGTCGAAGCCCGGGAATTTTTTCTGGTTGCCGAGAGGGGGCAGCGCGAGGTCGAGAGGTATCTCAAGCGCAAGATCAAGCCTAGTATCGTCAAGGCTCCCGCTGTTCCGCCCACGACCATTGCTGGCCCTGAACTGAAACCGTTTCAGGTGCAAACGGCCCTTTATGGACTGACTGCTGGTCTGCTCCTGGGGTCTCTGGTGACGTTTGTTCTCTGGAAACTCTTTCCTTGAACCCGAAACAAGGGGTGAAACCCCGACTTGTCTGCCGGGGAATAGGATGCGAAACTGTCGGGGATGCGCCTGATCGTATTCATTTTTCTCGTCTCCTGTTTCGGAGCATTCGCGGCTTCTCCGACTGACGCCGCGCTCAAGGTATTGACTCAACTCTCCAAGCCCGATGCCCCGGCGGGGATTCCCGCGGGAGTGATGGTCTCTCCCTTTTGCGGTCCGGGAAAATTGAGCGCCATTGAAGATGCCTGGAAGCGAAGGGCTTCGTGGCTTGCGGTCGAAAAAGTGAAGTTGTCGTCCGGAGTGGAAACCATCGATGGCGATTTGGCAGCCGTGTTGATCCAGGCGATCCCGGAGAACAGTCCCGATGCTGTGACCATGATCGCGCTTGGTTTGAAGCTAGAGAAGGGGGAGTGGCAGGTGGCACCCAACGAGGGATCATTTCAGAATGTTGGTCTGGGATTCGGGAAGGAACTTCGTGAGCGGGTCGGCAGACTTGAGCATTGGATGGCAAGCACCCGGGTAAATGCGGTCAGTGATTTGAAGTTGGCGGAGCGGAAGAAATTTGATGAAAGCCTGAAGGATTCCGTGGATTCCAAAAAGCTGACGGTCGAAGATCCTGAGTTGGCGCTCCAGTATTTTTTGGAATCTGCCGAAGCTGGTAAGCTCAATGAAGTGTTAGTCTGGCTCGGAGTTCTGGAAAGGGATGAGTTTGATGATCGACAGTGGGATCGCGAACTGCGGGTCGCCCGGTTGGGGCTTCAGGGTTTGGATTCCCGCCGGTCATGGAGGTTGTTGACTTCCCGCAAAGTGATGAAAGTCATTATGGAGGGAGATGGAGATGAAGAAGAATATTCCGCGATGGTCTCGTTTCTCTCGAGTTACGAGGTCGAGCCTGACGATAATACCAGAACTCCGATTCGTTTTCGCATGTTGATGACGACCAACGGGTGGCGGGTGGAGATGCCCGGGTTCTTTTCTCATGCCGACGAGAGCGCCAGTGCTCACCGGTCGGCCCATCGTGATAACTTCAGTTGGGAGGATCGCGAATTGTCCAAGCGAATGGGAGGGGTCTTCGAGCAGAAACACGAAGCCTTGAGGGCGGAGAGTCCGGAAAAGTTGTTGGATGGAATTGTTTCCCTGATGAAGGAGGGCGCGATGGTTGATTACTTGCGTCGGATTTATCGAGAGAAGGAGGAGCCGAAGAAGGACGAGGAAGAAGGGGGTGATGACGTAGACGGCGAGTTTGTTCCTGATCTTGAGGAACTGGAAATTCCCCGGGGAGCTCAATTGCGTTTCCGGGGAGGGGGGAATGAAGAAGTCAGCAAGATCAATGAGCGCCGCTTCGGTCGCTATCAGGAAGCGGTCAACTGGTGGAACAAGGGGATGGGGCGAGGAGAAGAAGTAGAGGCTCATAAGAGCGAGCTCTATCTTGAAGAGGGCATGGCGCTCGGAGTGCTGCTGGTTGAACCTACCGGCGGGGATTGGACGCCCGAGATTCTCAAAGTGTGGATGGGCAAGGACGATGACGGGTGGTATGTCATTCCGGGGGTGGACCGTCCCCTGGAGAACTCTTTTGACAAGAGCTTGGCCGAAGGTCAGGACAAGTTATGGGAGAAGGTGAAGGGGGATATTCCAAAATTTGAGAAGGAGTATTTCACCCGTCTGTGGAGTAAGGTTGCGACCTTCGATCCCAAAGGAAATGGAGTCAGCGAAGATGAAGGGCAGGCTTTGGTTACCAAGTGGCGCCGTGTGCTGGCGACGGGAACCATGATGGACTTGCTGGATCAGTCGATGATCAGCAAGGTCCCCGAGAAGCCTGAGAGGCTGCTCAATGAGTTGAAGTTCGTAAAAGCTGGAGCAGCATCGTCGACAGTGCCTGACCGGATTCTGGCGAGCAAGCAGGAGGGGAAGTTCACCGGTTTTTCGATGATGGTGGATGAAGCCGGAGGTCATGAAATGTCATGCCCTCTGGTCATCGTTGCACCGTCCGAGAAGGGACCAAGGGTGATGGCGGACATCGAGTTGTTTCTAGAGACGAACAAAGCCAAGAGAATGCGCAATTTTGACAATCTGGATAAGATCGACGCCAATCTGGATAAGGAAGATGCGGCAGCCATCCAAAAGCTTCTGGAGTGGCACAAGAAGACCGCCGGACCTGTCTGGGAAGAGTGGAATACTCAGAAGGCTGAGAAATAGTCGACGAGAGAAGTTCATGACTGCAGGGGAAATCGTATCCCGGTTGGAGACGTCCGTTCGAGGCGTCATGCTGGGACAGGAAGACACGGTGAGAAGGGTCCTGGCGACGATGGTCGCGGGAGGACATGTCCTCTTGGAAGACTATCCCGGAACGGGAAAGACTACATTGGCGAAGGCCATTGCCAGGTCGATGGGGGAAGCTAATTTTCAACGAATTCAGTTTACGCCCGATTTGTTGCCGTCCGACATTCTCGGCGTCAGTGTTCTCGATTCGCGCACTTCGACCTTTGAGTTTCACCGTGGGCCGATTTTCAGTGACATTCTGTTGGCCGACGAGATCAACCGTGCTTCTCCGAGAACCCAGAGCGCTCTGTTGGAGGCGATGGCAGAAGGTCAGGTTACAGTGGAAGGAAAGAGGTATGATCTGGGGCAGTCGTTTTTTGTGATTGCGACGCAGAATCCGGTTGAGTTGCGGGGTACTTATCCATTACCCGAGGCCCAGATGGACCGGTTCGCCTATCAATGTTCGCTGGGCTACGTCTCGGTTGAAGAAGAGATGGGAATTCTTCAAGCGCAGGAAAGGGACCATCCTTTAAACAAAGTGGAGCCCGTGGTCTCCCCGGAGGAATTGAACGAGGTCCGGGAGGCGGTCAAGGCGGTCACCATCACACGGGAGTTGCAGGAATACATCGTTCGACTGGTCGGAGCAACGAGGGCGAAGTCGGAAGTCAAGCTGGCTGCCAGTCCACGGGCATCCTTGAATCTGCTGAGAATTGCACAGGCTCTTTCTCTCTTCGAAGGTCGGGACTTTGTCTTGCCGGAAACCATCCAGGCACTCGCACCCGGCGTCATTGGTCACCGCCTTGTTTTGGAGAGTGATGCCCATTATTCAGGTAAGACCGGTGAATCTGTAGTCAGGGAGCTTATTGAGTCGCTGGCGGTGCCGGTTTAGTTCTCAGCAGGCGAATTTCACAGCTGCGTAGACACTTGTCACGCGAGACCACCAGCATTGTATGTGTTGCTGCGACGTCGGCCCAGATGATGTCACGGTGCAGAGGCAGGCCAAAACAATCTCTCAAACTGGTGGGAGGTTCGGTGATTTTATTGGGATGTAGGCAGGTTTGGTGAAGTTATGGCGAGGATCGGGTGGGCGAGAGTAAATGGGCAAGGTGAATGAAATTGATAAAAGAGAAGGTGGAAATTGACTTGTAGACGTTGACTTTTGTGGGGCCTTGATAATTGAGGTTTCACTTTTAAAGCGGAATTACTTAGGCCATGTGGACAAATTAAAAAAGCCAAAATGAATCGCCTCCAAGCCTTGAAAAATCAGGGGATTCTGGCATTGCTGCCGCATAACTTTCTTTCACCGCGGCAGCATGCCAGAGTTCTTTGATTATTCAAGGATTCCAAACAATCCCGGACACTTTTCCATTTTGTCCACACGACCTAGGACTCTCGCCATACAAAGGCAAATTGTTGAACTTAACCCCTGTCTTTTCTGAAAATGAAAACTTCATCAAAGTGGCACTTCTTCAAACGGCTAAACCTCGGTGCTCTCTCGTTGGTCTCGCTCTCTCAAATGGCGTCCGGCCAATCAGTGGCGCGTCAATGGAATGAGGAGTTATTGGAAGCGATTCGAATCGATTTTCCGACGCCGAATGTCCATGCGCGCAATTTGTTCCATGTTTCGGCCGCGATGTATGACGCATGGGCTGCCTATGACTCCAATTCGGTGGGGGTTTTTCATAATGAAGACGCCACTGCTGCAGATGTCGCTGCGGCCAGAGATAAGGCCGTTAGCTTTGCAGCTTACCGCGTTTTGTCTTCGAGGGCGACGAAGGCTGTTGACCCTACTGCAACCCAAGCCTTATACGACACGTTGATGACCTCGCTCGGGTATAATCCGGCCATTGTTACGACGACCGGAACAAGCCCCGAGGCGGTCGGTAATCGATGTGCGGCCGCTCTTCTGGCGAGAGCAGCGAGCGATAACTCCAACGAGGACCGGATGGTTGAAGTGGATGTTGAGGGTGTTCCAAGCATGGTAGCTGCACCTTATTCGGATGATACCGGTTATGCGCCGGTCAATCCTCCGCTTGTCTTTCGATTCCCCGGGGTGGCGCTGCCCATCGATTTGGTGGATCCCACCAGATGGCAGCCTCTTTCATTTGATGAAGCCCAGACTCAGAATGGTTTGGAAACCAGTCCGATCCAGAATTTCATCGGTGCCCATTGGGGGTATGTTCGCCCCTTTGCTCTTTCGGGACCATCAACAGGCGGCGTCTATGCCAACATCGACCCAGGCGCTCCACCGGTGTTGACTGGTGATGGATCCCCCGGGGATTTGGCAATGAAGGAGCTGACCAAGGAGGTCATTGAATACAGTTCCTGGCTGGATCCCTTGGACGGGGTAACCATCGATATTTCTCCGGGGGCAATTGGAAACAACACGCTCGGATTCAACGATGGAACCGGGCATGTCGAGAACCCACGAGCGACTCCCGCTCCAGCCCCTTACGCTCCGAATGTGGTCCTCCGCGCTGACTATGGCCGGACGATCGCTGAATTCTGGGCCGACGGGCCGGACTCCGAGACTCCTCCGGGACATTGGAACACCCTTGCCAACGATGCCTTTGATCATCCGGACTTTGAGAAGAAGATGTTCGGAGTTGGACCGGTTCTTCCGGACCTTGAGTGGGATGTGAAGGCTTATTTGGCATTGAATGCCGCCCTCCACGATACTGCTGTCGGAGTATGGGGAGTGAAAAGGTTCTACGATTATGTCCGCCCGATCACCGCGATTCGCTACATGTCTGAAAGGGGGCAATCTACTGATGATCAGCAGCCGGTTTATCATCCCGAAGGTCTCCCTCTGACACCGGATCTCATTAAAATTGTGTCGTTTGTGAACCCCTTCGATCCGACAATTGTCGATAATTTCCTTCAGGTGAAATTCTGGAACCAGCCTCCGGAAGTTCCACCTCCCTTCCCTCAGGATCCGGTTCGATTCGGGCCGGGGGATTTCTGGCTTCCATATCAGCGCACAACTTTTGTGACGCCAGCGTTTGCTGGTTATGTGTCGGGTCACAGTGGTTTCAGTCGGGCCGCTGCAGAGGTGTTGACCATCATGTCTGGAGATCCTTTCTTTCCCGGAGGATTGGCGACCCATACTCTACCCATGGGTGGGCTGGAGTTCGAAGACGGTCCGACGACTGACGTGACCTTGCAGTGGGCGACTTACTATGATGCGGCCGATGAGGCGGGGATTTCCCGCCTCTACGGCGGCATTCATTTTTCGGTTGATGACGGCCCCGGCCGGATCATGGGTTCAAAGATCGGAATCGATGCGACGGCGAAGGCCATGAAGTTTGTCGATGGAAGCATCCTTGATGACTTTTCTTGCTCCGTCGTTCCTGATGGAGCAGGCGGATTGACCATCAGTTGGCCATGCGTGGCCAATTATCGCTACGAAGTTCAGTCGTCTCCGACGCCTGGCTTTGAGACGCCGACGGTTGTGATGGCGCTCACGCCTTTATTCGATGATGTGGCGACCTATGCCGTTTCATCGATCGGACCGAATGACACCTACTATCGCGTGAAGCGAATGGAGCCTGCTCCTCCTGCGCCTTGATTGAGCTCTAGGCGCGGACGTGATCAAGAAGAGATTGGGCTGCTTGATGGAAAGCAGCGGAAGCTTTCGATTCGCTCGGGCTCACAAGAGCCACCGGCTCTCCACCATCGCAACGTTTTCCGACCACTGGTTCGAGCGGGATTTCTCCAAGCAGGGGGACTTTGAGTCTTTCACATTCACGTTGGGCGCCCCCTTCTCCAAAGAGGCGGTATTTGATGCCATGGTCGCAAACGAAGTAGGACATGTTTTCGATAAACCCGAGAATGGGAACATTGACCTTGGCAAACATGGAGACTGCTTTTCGGGCATCGATCATGGCCACCTCCTGGGGCGTAGTGACCACGATGGCTCCGTCCAGTGATATGGTTTGGACGATAGTGAGTTGAATGTCGCCGGTTCCCGGGGGAAGGTCGAGGATGAGGACATCGAGTTCGCCCCAGGCAACTTGGGTGAGAAATTGCTGGGTGTATCGATTGGCCAGGGGGCCTCTCACGATGACAGGGGAGTTGTCTCCCAGAAGGAAGCCCATCGACATGAGTTTGAGTCCATGGGCTTCGATGGGAATAATCCGATCGTTTGCATCGGCATTTGGCTGATGATCGGGAACACCCAACATCAGAGGGACGGAAGGTCCGTAAAGGTCGCAGTCGAGGAGTCCAACCTTGAGGCCTTGTTGGGAAAGGGCGATGGCTAGATTGCTGGAAACCGTGGACTTGCCGACACCTCCCTTGCCCGAGCCTACGGCAATAATTCTTTTCACGCCCGGAATTGAGCTGCCTTCTCCGGTAGGTGTGTTGGAGCTAGGGCCAGGCGGGTCCTGAATGTCGATTTCAACGTTGACCTTGGCAGGGTCTCCCAAAAGGGGATCGAGAATCCGGTGGCAGTCCTGGAAGATTTCCTGGGGAATCTTGGGGTCGCGTGTCTGGATCTGAAGTTTGATCGTGGCGATGCCATCGTTGATCTCAGCAGTTTTGACCAGGCCGAAAGAAATGATGTCCCTGGAAAATCCCGGGTATTTCACGTTGGACAGAGCAGCTTTTAATTCGTCGTTGGTCATGTTTGGAAGGGTGGCTCGGATGAGGAGGAGGGCTAATATTTTTTACGAAGATGAGAGGGAAGGATTCCAAGTTGCTCGCGATACTTGGCGACCGTGCGGCGGGCGATTTTGATGCCCTGCTCGGTGAGTAGTTTTTCGAGTTTGGAGTCGGACAAGGGCTTCGAGGAATCCTCGCTTTCAATGAGGTCCTGAAGGGCTTCGCGAACTCCCTCATTGGAGACATCCTCGCCGGTCGATGTTTGATATCCGGTGGCGAAGAATTTTCGCATTTCCATGAGGCCATGGGGGGTATCGATGTATTTCCCGGCGACGGCTCGGGAGACCGTGGTTGGATGGACTCCGATGACCTCGGCGATATCGTTCATGGTCATTGGTTTTAGAAAGCGGGTTCCATTGTTCAGAAATGGGGCCTGCCGGTCGACGATTTCCCGGGCGATGGCGAGGATTGTTTCCTGTCGTTGATCGATGGCCCGGATGATTGTTTTCCCGTCTCTAATTTGGTCTCTCAGGTAGTTGCGGGTTTTTCGATCGTTCGATGATTGGGCGAGGAGGTCCTTATACTCATCATTAATTCGAAGCCGCGGGAGGTAGCTACCGGTCAGGGAAGCCTCCCAAACACCGAACTCACCTTGCTTGATGATAACATCAGGCTGGATGTAGGGATTGCCATTGTTCTGGAATCGTGTTCCAGGCGATGGGTCGAGTGCCTCAATGTGCGCCACGGTATCCATGACGGTCTCGATGGAGACATGCAGCTTTTTTGCAAGTTGGGGAAAGTGGTGCTTGGCAACCTCGGTAAGATGTTCGTCGACAATTTCCGCTTCGAGTCCACCTCCCAAACCAAGGTGGTCCAATTGCAGCAGGAGGCACTCTCTGAGGTCTTTGGCGCCCACCCCGGGTGGATCAAGATTTTGGACGGTGGCCAAGGCGTCCTCGAGTCGGTCCAGGGGAATTTGCAGTTGGATAGCCAGTTCCTCGAGAGAAGCATCGAGGTAACCATGGTCGGTGAGGTTGCCAACGATTACGAGAGCGTCGCTTTGCCTCTCCTGGCTGAGGCCGCTTTCGCGGATTTGTTCTGTGAGATGTTCCTGGAGAGTGAGGGGGGCAACGATTGAATTGTAGAAGTGTTCACGTCGTTCTTCGGCATCGGAATTGGTCCCTTTCGCCCGTCTCTCCATGATCGAAAGTTCGCGGAGATCGTCCTGATAACTCTCCTGCCAGTCATCATAATCGTCGGGGTTGGCTGATTCCTGTTCGGTGATTTCATCGAACGATTCGTGCTCGGTCGTGTCCTCGAGGGTTGGGTTGATTTCGAGGGCTTGGTTGAGGAGTTGGCTGAGTTCCAGAGTGTTCGCCTGCAGAATCTCCAGGCTCTGCCGCATTTGGGGAGCAAGGGTCTGTTGCTGTGAAAGCGATTGATGGAGTGAGGCATCAGCCATACGCGACTCCGGCACGGATACTGCTGAACGCTGCAATCGTCAACTGGTTTGAAAGCAGTTTTTATGCCACTCAATATGTCTTTATCTCAAGGCAGATGGGGTTGCATTTTAAGTGATGAGCCAAAATGATGAGCGAGATGAGTAGTCAAGCGACCAAGATACGGGAAAAAATGGAGTCCAAAGGAGTGATGAATGCCGCCATTCTGGCTTTTGAAAGAGCCTACCGGTTGGTGGAAAGTGGGGAAAGCGGGGAGGTGGGGGAGGATGAGATTTCTCCGGCCGAGGGGGTTGTCGACTACAGTTCGCTTCCTGCAAGTGAGGAATTGGATCAGGAGTTGTTGCAGAAGACCGTGGTGATCAAATTGAATGGAGGGCTTGGAACAAGCATGGGGCTGGAGAAGGTCAAGAGTCTGCTGGAGGTTCGGCCGGGTGTGGCGTTTCTCGATTTGATGTCCCGACAGATTTTGTCGTTGAGGAAGGCGACAGGATCGGATGTTCGATTTCTTTTGATGAACAGCAAGGCCAGCAGTGATGATACTCAGGAATATCTGCGGGAATCGGTGCCGGAGATCGGCGATCCCGCAAATCTTGAATTGCTGCAGAACTGGGCTCCCAAATTGGTGCGGGAAACTTTGGACCCGGTTGATCATCCGGCGAATCCCGAGTTGGAATGGTGTCCGCCCGGTCATGCGGATGTTTATCCGACTCTCGAGGGAAGCGGGTGGCTGGACCGTCTGCTGGACGATGGCGTGGAATATGCCTTCATTTCGAACAGTGATAATCTTGGAGCAGTTTTGGATTCGGTTTTGCTCTCATATTTTGCTCAGCAGGAGGCGCCCTTTTTGATCGAGGTGACGCGTCGGACGGATTCGGATCGCAAAGGTGGGCATCTGGCGACGCGCAAGTCAGACGGACGCTTGATCTTGCGCGAGGTGGCCCAATGTCCGGATTGTGATCTGGAGTCCTTCCAGGACATCGAACGCCACAAGTTTTTCAATACCAACAACATCTGGGTCAACCTCCGGTCGCTCAAGAAGGTGATGACGGAGAATGACGGAGTACTTTCGCTTCCGGTGATCCGGAACAGCAAGACCGTGGATCCCCGTGACTCTTCTTCGACTCCGGTCTTTCAACTCGAACAGGCGATGGGTTCCGCCATCGAGTGTTTTGAAGGGGCGGTGGCCGTCAATGTTCCTCGAACGAGATTTGCTCCGGTGAAGTCTACCGGCGATCTCTTCGTGCTGCGATCTGATGCTTATCTGGTGGGTGATGATGGCACGGTTGTTCTTGATCCCCGGCGAAATGGAGTTCCTCCGGTGGTGAGCCTCTCCGGAGAATACAAGCTGGTCGATTCCCTGGAGGGGCTGGGCCAGCCTTCTCTGATCGAGGCGAACGAATTGACGGTTTCCGGTCCGGTGAGCTTCGATGACGGGGTGGTGATCAAGGGGAAAGTGGTCGTTGAAAACGGCGGTGAAGAGAGGAAATCGGTTCGCTCCGGGGTTTATGAGAACGAGTCAATTGTCCTATAAATCTTACTCTTTCGATTGAACTGCGTTTGTTGCTTGTAAGTCGTCTCTCTTTGCTCCATTTCGCCTCCGCAAACATGAGTGATCTCGAGTTGAACTATCCCGAGCCTGGATTCAAAGGCCTCATTTTTGACCTCGATGGAACCTTGGTGGATTCCATGCCCGCCCACTTCAAAGCCTGGTGTCAGGCCTTGGCGGATCACGGGAGTCCGGGAGTGTTCCCTGAAGATGTTTTCTACGCGATGGGTGGTCGTCCGACCCGGGACATCGTCGAGATTCTCAATGGAGAACGAGGATTGCACTTGGATCCCGAAGGGGTGGCTCTCTCAAAGAAGAGGCACTTCATGAAGGAATTGGGCTCGATCGAACTCATCGAAGAGGTGGCCAGTTTTGCCCGGGAGAATCGGGGCAAGGTTCCGATGGGAGTTGCGAGTGGTGGCTCCCGGGTTGTGGTGGAGAAGACCTTGCAGATGGTCGGGATCTCTGACTGGTTTGATGAGGTGGTCTCCAGTGACGAAGTTGAAAACGGAAAGCCCGCTCCTGACGTCTTTCTGGAAGCCGCATCCCGTTTGGGAGTTGCTCCCGAGGATTGTGTGGTGTTCGAGGATGGGCGCGCCGGGATTGAAGGGGCCCTTGCCGCAGGAATGAAGGTGGTGACGGTGCCAACCCTTCTTCACTTGGAGTAGTTTCCGATTCCTAGAGATTTTTCTCGAATAGAGTCCCGCTCTTTCCAGTCTTACCAGTGTTATGAAGAAATTGGTGCGACTGACAGCCGTAGCGATGGCGTTTTCTTTGTTTGCGAGCTGCACGACGACCTATGACGCCAACGGTCAGCCGCAGCAGTCGATCGACCCTGCTGCGGCAGCTATTGGGGCCGTTGCTCTTGGTGCCATTGCCTATTCGGTGGGCAAGGATCACGGGAACCATCATCATTACCACCACAGGCCTCACTACGGGCATCGACCTCCCTGTCGAGGAGGCTACCGGTATTAAAGTCGGGAATGCCGGCTTGATCAGGCGAGGATGCCTTTGATGACTTTGGCGGGTTCCACTCCGGTGAGACGCATGTCGAGGCCTTGGAACTTCTTGGAGAAACGGTGGTGATCGATGCCGAGGAGGTGAAGTAGGGTGGCGTGAAAGTCGCGGACATGCACCACATCTTTGACGGCGTTGTATCCCAATTCGTCGGTTTCTCCGTAACTGAGGCCTGGCTTGACTCCTCCACCGGCCATCCACATTGAGAAGCCTTTGATATGATGATCCCTTCCTGCTCCACCTTTGCCCTGGAACATGGGAGTGCGACCGAATTCTCCTCCCCACACGACGAGGGTGTCCTCGAGGAGGCCCCGTTGTTTCAGATCCGTCAGAAGAGCGTAGGTGGGCTTGTCAGTGAGTCCGCAACAAACCTTCATGTACTTGTCGAGACCGCCGTGATGGTCCCATCCGCGATGATAGAGCTGCACAAAGCGGGTGCCTTTCTCGAGGAGGCGTCTCGCCAGAAGGCAATTGGATGCAAAGGAACCATCGCCCGGCTTGGCCCCATACATGTCTAGGGTCTTTTGTGATTCTCCGGAGAGGTCTGTGAGCTCCGGGACAGAGGCTTGCATGCGAAAGGCCATTTCATAGGCATTGATGCGGGCCGCAATTTCAGGATTGTCGACCAGTTCGTTGCGTTGGGAATCGAGTTTCCTGATGGTCCTGATCAAGGCATTCTGATGATTGCGATCCACCCCGGCGGGGTTGGAAACATAGTGCACTGGGTCTCCCGTTGAATTGAATTCGACTCCCTGGAATTGCGAGGGGAGGAAGCCCGATCCCCACTGCCGGGAGGCAATGGGCTGGGGGTTGCGCCCTCCCACGGAAGTGAGAACGACAAAGCCGGGAAGATTCGAAGACTCCGAACCAAGTCCGTAGTTGATCCAGGAACCCATGGACGGGCGTCCGCTGATCGCGGTGCCGGTATTCATGAAGGTGTGAGCGGGATCGTGGTTGATTTGCTCGGTCACCATCGAACGGATGACCGAGATGTCATCGGCCATTCTGGCATGGTAGGGCATGTAGTCCGAAACATATTGCCCCGACTTGCCGTGTTTTTTGAATTTGGTGAGGTGGCCCTGTACCTTCAACTTTTGGCCTTGGAGTTGGGCAATTGGTTGTCCCTTGGTGAAGGACTCGGGCATGGGCTGCCCGTTGAGCTTATCGAGCTGAGGTTTGTAGTCGAAGGTCTCGAGATGGGAAGGGCCTCCGGCCATGCAGAGAAAGACCACTCTTTTGATCTTGGGCTTGTGGTGAGGCAGCCCCGAAAGACCCGGATAGGTGGGCAAGCTCTCTTCGGCCTGGAGCAGTTGGGACAAGAGGGCCGCAGACCCGAAGGACAGTCCGGTGTTGTTGAGAAAAGTCCGTCGGTTGATGTAGTTGGAAGCAGGAGTCATGGGGCGAAGGGGGATTAATTCCGGGTAGTGGTTTCGCTGAGATTTAAAAGTGCGCGGGTCACCGTGGTCCACGAGGCTAGTTCCACGGGGTCTTGTCCGGCCGGGGCGGGTTTTTGTCCGACCTTGATCAGGGCTTGGGCCGATGTGGGATTCTTTTGAAAATCATTTTTGGCATAAGTGTAGAGCTCACCGAGGGTTGTTCGTTCCTCCTCGCTTGGTAGTCGGTTCAAAGTGATGGTGTAAGCATGATCGAGGCGTTCACGGTCCGTGGCTTTCTTTGACAGGATTCTTTCCGCCAGCCCTCGGGCAGCTTCCACAAAGGCCGGATCGTTGAGGAGGTTCATCGCGGCTACCGGAGTATTGGAGCGGGGTCGTTCGGCGGTGCATTCCTCCCGGCTGGGTGCATCGAAGGCCTTCAACATGGGATGCAGGAATTGGCGTTGCCAGTGGATATACAGGCTGCGCCGATAGATGCTGCCGCCGGAATCCTGGCGATACTTCCGGGTGGGGAAGTTCAGGTGCCGATAGTAGCCGACTGGTTGGTAGGGTTTCACGGAACGACCACCGACCTTGTCGACAAGAAGACCGGAGACGGCCAAGGCGTTGTCGCGGATCATTTCGGCCGGCAGGCGGTATCGGGACTGGCGGGCGATGAGCTCGTTGTAAGGATCTCTTTCCCGAAGAGAAGAAGGAGTCAGCGAGCTTTGCCGATAAGCACGAGAAGTGACCATGAGACGGACGAGATGCTTGAGATCCCAGCCCGATTCGTAGAGCTCGACGGCGAGGCGATCGAGGAGTTCTGGATTCGAAGGGGGGACACCCTGTCCACCGAAATCTCCAAGGGAGCGGGAAATACCCGTCCCAAAGTAGAGGTAAAAAAGGCGGTTTGCCATGACTCGGGCAGTCAGGCCGCCGGTGCCTTCTTTCGGGTCAGTCAGCCAGTTGGCAAGATCGAGTCGGCTTTGGCGTCCGTCCTTTTTGATCTGAGGCATGAAGTGGGGAACTGCCGGTTGCACCGCTTCGCCCGAGTCATCGAGCCAGTTTCCCCGGGGGAGAATCTTGGTTTCCCTCGGTGTTTTGAGAGCGACGGTGATCATGGTCATTCGGCCCTGGGATTCGATCGTCTTTAATTCCTTCTCGAGCTCTTTCCATTTGCCAAGATTCTCTTTGGAAATCAGTCCGGCGAGAGTGGCCCGCTTTTCCTTCAGAGACGCTTCAATTGCCTTCTTCTTTTGAGTATTCTTCTCCTTCGAAAGCTGGGCTTGCTGTTTATCGGCCTCCGCGATGAGTCGGGAGATTTCCGCTCTCTTTCCGTTGGCGAGATCGTCGAGAGATTTATTGAGAGCGACTTGTTGTTTCTTCTGCTCGTCAGTCAGCACCCGGATCTCGGGTGGACGGCGGGTGGGGAGGGCATTGGTGCCGGTCTTGAAGTGGCTTTCGTCATCAATGTCGGCAAAGAAGGCCCCGAGACTATGGAAGTCTTTGGCCGTGTAGGGATCGTATTTGTGATCATGGCATTGGGCGCAGCCCACGGTAGCTCCCATCCAGACCGCGGAGACATTGCGGACGCGATCCGCTTGGTAGATGGCTCGGTATTCAGCCTGTTGAAGGCCACCTTCGTGGGTGGTCTGGAGAAGCCGGTTGTATCCGGTGGCCACCCGCTGACTTTCAGTGGGATTCTGCAGGAGGTCACCCGCCAGTTGCTCCCGGGTAAATTGATCGAAGGGGAGGTTTCCGTTGAAGGAATCGATCACGTAATCGCGGTAGGGAGAAATATTGTGGTCCTGATCACCATGATACCCGACCGTGTCGGCATAACGGACGAGATCCAGCCAATAGGCGGCCATGCGTTCACCGTAGGCCGGCGATGCGAGGAGGCGGTCTACTTCTTCCTCAAGCGCTTTCTGTTGGTTGTTCGCGTATGCGTTGAAGAATCGGGAAGCGTTTGTGGGCGTGGGAGGAAGGCCGGTCAGGTCGAAGTGGAGTCTGCGAAGTAAGGTGACTGGATCAGCATCGGGCGACGGAGGAAGCTTTTCGGCTTCGAGACGATAAAGGATGAATTGGTCGATCCAGTTCGCGGGCCAGTGTTTGGTGGTGATTTGAGGGGCAGGGTGCTTGACCGGCTTTTTGTAAGTCCAGGGTTCGTCATATTTGGCACCTTCGGTGATCCATTGTTTCATCAAGGCGATTTCCTTCTTGGTCATCATCTTGTGTGACTCCGGAGGAGGCATGATCTCATCGGGATCGGTTTCAAGGAGGCGAACCATCACCTCGGACTCGTCGGGCTTCCCGGGGACGATTGGAGTGGCGAATTCCCCGCCTTCGGTGGCTCCTTCGAAGGAGTCCAGTCTCAGGTCCGCTTCACGAGTTTCCTCGTCCGGTCCGTGGCAATGGAAACACTTGTCCGAGAGGATCGGTCGAATATCTCGGTTGAAGTCAATGGATCCCAAAGCTGGAAGGCACAGGGAAAGCGCGAGCGGGAAAAATTTCATGGTGCGTTATGTCAAATCCTCACTGACAATACAGGTGGAAAGCAGGGAATCTTAGAGCGAAAAAAAACGGCTGCGGTTTCCCGGAGCCGTCTTGATTAATTGGATTTTCGCGCCGCAGCGCTTTTGCGCATTAATCGAAGAGGGGCTTCATGTGTCGCTCCAGAAGATTGTTGGTGACACACTTTGAGATGACCTCTTCGTTGGCCTTCAGAGCGTCAAGATAGCGGTCTCCCATTTGGGCTGCGATTTTGAATCCGACGTGGAGAAGTTGGCGGACATTGGCATTGTATCCCGGGTCGCTCTGGTCGTGCGTGAGGGCGCTGACAAATTGCTCGCTGGACCAGCCGTTCACTTCTTCGGCGCTTGGCAGTTGGGCATGGTCGATATCAATGACCGTTGCGTAGGGTTCGCAGAGGGCTTCTTTTTTCTCAAGGGCCTTGGCGTAGATTTCCTTGGCGAGATCGAGTCCGTCTCCTCCGGCCGTGGCGAGTCCAATCACTTCTTCCAGCCAATTGGTTCCGGCTGTTTTTATGTGAAGGCCGGCGCCGGTGCGGGCAATGGCTTTCTTGATCGGCTCGTAGATGGAAAACTTGTCTGACCCGGAATGAACGGAAAGCTTGAGGGTTTCCGGAAGTCCATAGGCTTTCACTGCATGGGCGAGCACGGCAAGGTCATCGTTGAACTCTTGCTCGAACTGGGCGACATCCCCGACGTAGTCGACCCCTTTGTTGAATCGGCCTGTAAACTTCGGGGCGATGGTTTGAATGGGGATTCCCTGGTCGGCGATGGCGGCGAGAATGATGAGCATCTCGGCCGGGACTTGAGGATTGTCTGTTTCATCCATCGAGACCTCAGTGACGAAGTCGTCGACGCCACCCTTTGCCGCCACGATGTGATCGTAAATGGCCTTGGCTTTCTGGGTGGCCTTCAAGAACTGATTGGCAGTTTGCTCGACAAGCTCCCGGGAAATCTCGAGAGGCTGGTCGATGCCTTCGATGGTGACTGATCCGATCAACTCGGGGTGTTTCGCGATAAAAGCCTCAACGTCGGCCGGGTCAGCGGCTTCCCCGATGTCATCCGCGACGTCGAGAGTGAAGAAATTACAGGGGGCCACAAAGCGATCCACGGTGGCGAGGTTGATGTGATCGGCATCGAGGAGGTATTCTCCTTCCCAATTGAGATCGGCGACGGCCTTGTCGGCGGCGTCCCGGGTGGATTGGGGTTCTGAACCGATGATATCGTGTTCACGGTTTGACTTGTTCCAGGTCGGGCAAATGTCGATGCCGAGGTCTTTGGCCGCGATAAAGGCCTGAAGTTGGGCATGGGCACCGTGAGCGAAGCGATCGCCGACACCGAAGGTGAATTTAGGGCAGGTTTTCATAGGTCGATTGTTTGGATTGAACGTTGTCAGGGTGCACGAAAGACGCGTGCGGAATTTGGGTCCATGGGGTCTTTGACGAGGGTTCCAGGTGGGATACCCCGGACATCGACAATGTTATAGGTGAAAGGGGTGAAACAGAATCCGGGGCGGCCGGGGACCGGAGCGGCGGTCGGAGCGGTTTCCTGGGCTGTCGATGCTGGTGAAGCCGGTTCCTCTTGATCCGGCGAAGCTGGTTTTGAATCGCCCGCTAGCTTGGTCTCCGATTCTCTCTCGGGATCCAGATTTGTTTGGTCCGGGTCCGAAGTGTCTTGCTTGACATCCCCGGAGGGCTGTTGTGATGAGGGTAGGGCGGGCTGCTCTTTGGGATCCGAAGAATCTTGGTTTGAAACCCCTTCCGGCTCTTCGCAAGAGGCGAGAGTGAATAGCAGAAAGAGGAGACGTTTCATCAGTAGCAGGAAGCGTATGACGGCTTAGTCGTTGACATTGATTACGGCCTTGATCGCGCCGAGAGATGGGTCGGTGAACTTGTCAAATTCGGTGGGGACGTCTTCAATGTCGAGACGGTGTGTGATCCAGAGATTGGTGTCGATATCTCCGGCTTCAATGATCTTGATGATCTCGCCGAAGTCAGCCGGAAGGGCGTTGCGGGAGGCAAGGAGGGTTTGTTCCCTGCGGTGGAAAACAGGAGCGTGTGGGAAGGTCAGCTCCAGTGTGGTGATGCCGACATAGACGATTCGGGCGGTGAAGCCCCCGAATTCGAAACAGGTGGACATCGACTTGTTGGAGCCCGTGGCATCGATGACCACGTCGGCCAGATTTCCGTCGGTCAGTTCTTCGAGTTTCGCCAGGTGTGAACCATCTGGATTGAACTGAATGCCGTTACTGATGCCAAGGTTCTCGGCGCAAAAATCGAGGCGTGACTGAACCATGTCCATCACGATGACATTGACGCCATCCATGAGCTTGAGGAATTCGAGACAGGCCAGCCCGATGGGGCCTGCTCCGATGACGAGGACAGTTTCCCCGGGTTTCGGGGCTCCCCGTTCGACGGCATGGTAGCCAATGGCGAGGGTTTCGACGAGAGCCAGTTCGTCATAAGAGAGATTGTTTCCGGGGTGAAGCTTTCGGGCCGGAACGGTCCAGTTGGCCTTGCGAAGTCCCCCAGGTCCGTGGACCCCAATGACTTGAACGCCCGGGCAACAATTTGAATTCCCCTTTTGAGAGGTCGGAGACTCGGGGTCGTTGACGTAGGGCTCGAGCGAGCACTTGTCACCGGGTTTGACGTTGGTGACGCCTTCGCCGACGGCGACGACTTCGAGGCCTAGTTCGTGACCGGGAGTGCGTGGATAGTCGAAGAAGGGAAACTTGCCGAGGTAGCATGAGAGGTCGGTGCCGCAGATTCCCATGCGATGGGTGCGGACCAAGGCTTCACCGGGGCCCGGGGTTTCCATGTCGGGAAGGTCGATGGCGGTGATTTTTTTGACGTCGGTAAATTCGATGGCGTAGGACATTGTGAAAGAAGAAGTCGGTGTGATGAGGAGGTCGGGGTCGCCTCAGTTGTTTTCGGGCAGTCCCTCGATATGACCGATGTTTTTGACCGGCTCGAAGATTTTCTGAACTTCAGCGAGGAGAGAGCGGTCGATGGGCTCGGCCAACCATTGGGCCCATTTGGCGACATTTTTTGGATTGGCGGATCCGGCCACTGTGGAAGCGATGTCGGGATTCTCGCAGGAAAATTGAAGAGCGAGTTGCGCGATATCGACACCGTTGTCGGCACAGAGCTTTGCGGCTGTTCGGGCAGCCTCTTTGACTTCTTCTGGCTCTTTCAGCCACTCGGGAAGCTCGGCGTTGGTCAGGAGGCGCGCTGAGAAAGGTCCGGCGTTAATCGCTCCCAATTCCTTTGCCTTGAGCCGGGGAATGAGGTCGTCGGCAAAAGCGGTGTTTTGAAGAGTGTATTGATTGTAAGAGAGAACACAATCGATGTCGTCCTCCACATGATCCAGCACCGAGTTGAAGCAGGCCATGGGGTAGCATGAGAAGCCGACAGCGCGGACTTTGCCCTCTTCCTTCGCCTTCAAGACAGCGGGAATCGTCTCTTCCCAGATTTGGGGAAGTTTCACGAATTCGACATCGTGCAGGAGGATCAAGTCAAGATGATCGGTCCCCATGCGATGGAGGGACACGTGAATGGACTCTTCGACCCGTTTGGCGGAGAAATCGAAATGTTCGAGAGAATAGCGGCCCAGTTTCGACCCGAGGAGGTAGCTGTCGCGATCGATCCCTTTCAAGGCCTGTCCCAGCATCACTTCCGACATTCCTCGCCCGTAGAAGGGGGAGGTATCGATGAAATTCATGCCGAGATCCAAGGCGGTGTGCACGGAACCAAAGGCTTCATTGAGATCAATGGAGCGGAACTCAGCTCCGAGGGATGAGGCCCCAAAAGAAAGGATGGGAAGATCGATGCCGGTTTGGCCGAGCGGTCTGGTTTCCATGATATCGGGTAGGGATTGCTAGAGACGCGTTCTCAGGGGAGAAATTGTCTGACAAATATCCATTTGGAAACAAAAAAGAGAAAGGGAGCGAAAAATGGATGAATCGATCACGAAGGCTTGAGCAACTTCTTCACGTACTTAGCCAAGAGGTCGGCTTCCAGATTGACCTGTTGACCGACTGCTGCGGTCTGCAGATGGGTTGCAGCCATGGTGTGTGGGGTGATCCAAAAAACGGCGCGATCGTTGCCGAGCTCAGCGATCGTGAGGGAAATCCCATCGATACATAGCGAGCCTTTATCGATGCAAAGTTGATGAATTTCTTCGGGGAGACCGATTTCCAGGCGGAAGTCCTGGCCCTGTGGTGACAGATCGAGAATCTCGCCGGTGGCATCGACATGGCCCTGGACAAAGTGTCCCCCAAGACGGTCGCCGACTGCCAGGGCTCTCTCGAGATTGACCGTCTTTCCTGTCCCGAGCTGACCCAGCGATGTGACTTTCAAGGTTTGGGCCAGGAGGTCAAACGAGGTGCCTTCGCCAAGTTCGGCAACGGTGAGACAGCATCCGTTGACTGCTACGGAATCGCCGAGTGCGAGTTCGGAAGCAAATGGAATGGCAAGTTCCAGACGAGCCTGATCGCCCTTTTCTTCAAGGGAGAGAACCTCGCCCGTTGCCTCGACAAGTCCGGTGAACATTATTTTTCCTGGGGTTCTTCGGTTGCCGGCTTGTCGGGCGTTTTCGGGTCTTTGGTCATTCCCGAAGTGGGGATCAACATGAAGCAAAGGCCAACGATCACGGTTGGGACGAGTGCCGACTTGGCGAGACCCATGGGCGCCACTCCTCCTTTGAAGAAGCGGTTAAGGATGGATTGTCCGGCGGGGTTGGGGGCGTTGGCTATCACCGTGAGACCACCGCCGGTGACGGCTCCTGCGACAATGGCATATTTTGCTCCAATGGAGAGTCCGGGAGCCTGCGAAGCCAGATAGGTAATGGCTGCGTTGTCGTTGAAGGCGGTCAGAATTGTGGACCCAATCATGAGGATCCAATCGTTGTCAATCGAGGTCAGTAGGACTGAAATCCACCATCCTTGGCAGCCGCCGTGGATGACGAGTCCTGCGAGGAAGAAGCCAACGAGGACGGGGCTCTTCATATGCACGTCGTTCTGATGGTGCCCGGTGGACTGGGTGAATCCCAGGAAGAAGAGGAACCCAAGGATGAACATGCTCGGGGTGTGGGCGTTGAGCACGGTCCAGCCGAGGAAGAGAAGGTGAACCACCGTCACCCACCCGGGGATGGGATCTTCGCGATCGACCCACCGGAGCGGAACGTGCATGTCGGTGTTGACCGACGGCTTGAGCTTGGAAAACTCATTGCGGAAATAGAAGAAGTATAGGGTATTCGAGATGAGGATGCCCACGGCTGCTTTCCAACCGAAGTTCACGAACATGTAGCCAGTTCCGAAACTCCACTTCTCGGCAATCATGAGAACGGGAGGAGCGGCGAAATGGGTAAGAGTTCCTCCAACCGAAATATTCACGAAGAGGAGACCGAGAGTCGCGTAGGCAAATTTAGGGCTCGGATTGAGTTCGTAGAACTTTTTGGCAAGGAGGAAGGCGGCAATGGTCATGGCCGCGGGTTCGGTAATGAAGGATCCGAGGAGAGGAGTCACGGTGAGGGCGGCGAACCACCAGGCAGCAGGTGTTCCGCCGAAGATCTTGGCGATCTTGTCAACGATGTGTTCGGCAAAACGGACCACCGGGCGGGTGGCGGCCATAGCCATGATAATGACTACGAAGAGGGGTTCGGTGAAGTTGACGTCGCTTCCGATGTAGTTTTTGATTTCGTTGAAGCCGGCTCCGATTCCTTCGCCCTGGATTCCGAAGAACCAGAGGACTGCCATGGCAAGTGCGATGACCCAGATTCCGAAAACCGCTTCCACTTCGCCGAGGAAATGAAAAAGGTTGGCGCGAAATGAGACGTCATCCTTGGCTCCGTCATGAGGTTTGGCTTCAGCGGTCAACCCGTGTTCCTCGATATGCTTCCGGTGTCGCTCTTCGTGGTGATGAGCCATCTCCAGGAAATACCCGCTGAGAAAGGTATGAACGATGGCACATAGGAAAATGAGAGAGGCCACGAGGTTGAAGCCCCCTTGTTGCCCGGCTCGATACTTCAGGCGGTCCCAGATGCCCCAGTCTTCTTCTTCCACTTCATCGTAGGAGGCGAGGGGGCGGGGGAATTGGGCGTATTGATCTTTGCTGAGACCATATTCGCCCTTTTTGTAGGCGGGCTCGATCTCAGCGGCTGCCGAGGCCGGCAGGACGAGAAGAGAGAAGAGAAAGGCAACGATGAGAGGGAAAGAGCCGAGGTGCTTCACGCGCGGAAATGTAGCGAAGCGATCCGAGGCGACAAGCAAAACGGGTCAACTCTATTGGGTCGCTTCAACGAGTCGTTTTTCCAGCGTTTCCAGAGCCTCGAGGAGGATTCTGGCCTCGGGAATCTCAAGGGCCAACTTCCTCCGGGCCTGATTGAGATCCGCGATCGCGTCGTCGATCCGAATTTTGGCCTCCTTGATCTCGGGTTGTTCCCCGGCCAGGCTGTTGAGTTCCTCGGATGCCTTGAGGATTTCGTCATTGACCAATTCAATTTGCTCGCTTTGGCCGGATTCCCGGGCGTCCCGCAGTCTGAGTTGCATTTCCTCAATTTTCTTTGAGATGGGGCTGAGAACCGGTAGTTCTGCCTGGACTTTCCGAAACTGAATGTAGGCCTCGTTGAGGCTGTCCTTGGCCGCCTCGATTTCGGCGCCCTCGTCGCTGCTATGCTCAACGATGAGCAGGTCGAGATCTCGTTCAAGATCGAGTTTCTGTTTGATCAGCTTGGCGTGTTCTTCAGGCGTGATCTTCGAGCCTGCGTTTGAATCGTCGGAATCGCCCGATGAATTCGGCTTGCACGAGATGAGGCACAGTCCGGCGACCAGAGGCAGAAGAAATTTCATAGGGGTAAGGAAGCATGTTTGCTCGGTCATTGCCACCTTTGACAGGGTGTGGTTTCTTGTTTTTGTCGTGGAAATGTCCTTCAACAGACGGTGGCTGCAGCGTTTGCTCTATCGGAACTACAAACAGGGTAGTTCGATCGGGTACTTCGTTCGAAAACGGATCCGGCCGGTGGCCTGGATGTTCGTCGGGGCCTTTGTGGGGAGTATGATGATGGGCGCAAATCTGAGGCAGAGCCAGGTGGTGGCTCTCAGTTCCTTGATTTTGGGGATCCTGGCGGTGGGCTCTTTGTGGGCCTTCTTTCGACGGGCTTCGGTAGTTGCCGAGCGATCGTTGCCGGCCACAGGATCTGTCGGCGATGAGTTGAGCTATTCGGTCGAGGTTACCAATTGGGGGAAGAGGTCACTCCATGGAGTGACTTTCAAGGAAATGAGCGATGATCCGAGGCCAACTGAATGGGAATTCTTAAATCTCAAGGAACCTGGAGAGGAAACACGCAATTCCTTTGATCGACTCTTTGCCTTTTATCGGTGGAAGTGGCTGAACGAACGAGGCGGACGCTGGCAATCGCTGGGGTCTTCCAATGTGGTTTCGCTGAAACCCGGTGAATCGACAGTCGTCAATTTGACCATGCTTCCCCGACGACGGGGCTTATTGAAGTTGGAAAACCTGAGAGTGGAGCTACCCGATCCTTTCGGACTCTTTCAGCGTTTGTGGACGGTGGTGAATGAAGCCGCTGAGGTTCTGGTGATTCCCAAGCGTTATCAACTGCCCAATCTCGATTTGAGCGGGGAATCTGATCTGAAGGTCGGTGGCGAGACAGCCTCGACGGTGAGAGGTGAGGGAGGAGAGTTCATGGGGTTGCGCGAATACCGCCCCGGGGATTCGCTCAGAAAGATTCATTGGAAGGCTTGGGCGAGAACCGGGCAGGCCATCGTCAAGCAATACGAGGAGATGCAATTCTCGCGCTATGGTCTTGTCCTTGATACTTCGCTAAAGGCGAGCGGTCCTGAATTGCTGGAGGAGGCCATTTCAGTGGCGGCTTCTTTTGTTTCCACGATGGACCGGGAGCAGTGTCTCCTGGATCTGATGTTTGTCAGAGAACAGCCCGAGGTCTACACGGCTGGCCGGGGCGTGGCACGAGCGGATCGTTTGATGGAGGTCTTGGCCAAGGTGGAGGGAAGTGATGAGGGCACTTATGAATCATTGCTGAATCTGATTTCCCGCTACGCGGAAGAGATGACCGCCTGCGTGGTGGTTTTATGTGGTTGGAGCAGCGAGCGGGAGGAGTTCTTGCTGAAGCTTCGTCGCTCCGGATTGAAACTGATGGTCTATGTTATCGGTGTCGGGGATCAGCCAGAGGAAGAGGGGTTGGCTGGAGTAACCTGGTTGCGGTGGGATTCGGTACAGGAAGATTTGATGAGTCGGTGATGAGAGAGGAAAGCGTCATGTTCCAAGCTCCACCCCGTCTCTTGATGGGGGTGGCTTTCCTGTTTTGGGGAGGGATGCAGGATCAGGCGTTGGCGGGGTTGATTGCTGCCATTCTTTTCGAGGGGCGACATTGGATCTCCCTCCGATGGAGTTTTGGAGAGAAGGGATTCGCACGGGCATGGCAGCTTTGCATCTTACTCTTGATCGCGGCCGTCGTGGCCCTGTTCCAGATGGAGGATCCCGATCCTTCCGACTTTCTGGCGGTGCTGGCCTGGATGCCCTTCATCATGATGCCCATTGGTTTGGCTCAGCAGTATGCCTCCGATCGCGGAGTGCCGATGACGACCTTTTCATTCATCGCCCGGAGAAAGATTGCGTTGGACAGGAAGCTTGGTCGACCGGTGAGAATGCGTCCATTTCAGTTGGGATATCCTTATCTGACTTTGGTTCTGATTTGTTCGGGAATCGCGGTCTCTGATCTGTTGGTTTATTCCGTAGGTGTTCTCGTTCTGCTGGGTGCGGCTCTTTTTCACATGTCCGGTGGTCGTCACCGGCCGTGGGCGTGGTCATTTGCCTATCTGATGGCCGGAACGGTTGCGCTTGGAACGGGGTATGGAGTGATTCATGCCTATGATTATGTTGTCCGGCTGACTTCACCGGGTCGGATCACCGAGGGGCCGGAGCTTTCGATGGAGACGCGGACAAATATCGGCCAAGTCACGAATTTACAGCAGGACCAGTCGATTCGCTGGCGGTATTATGCTCCGCCGGAAACACGGCCGGAACGCGTTCGGTTGGCATCCTACAACCGCCCTCTGGGTAATCACTGGCGGGCGACCCTGCGACCGAGGGATCTGGAAGAACAGATCGATGAGGAGAGGGAGGTCGGTGGTGATTTCGAACGGTTGCTGGAGTCGGGGAAAGACCGCTATGACTTTGATCGGACTTTGGAAAGAGATGGAGACTTCGGGCAGGTCGGGCGGCTTGAAGGTCTCGTGATCAGTCAGGGCTTGATTCCTATGCCTTTGGGAACTGGAAGAATGGAGAATGTTCATGCCGAAAACCTGGCCGCCAACTCCATGGGCTCGGTGCAGATCAACCAGCCCGATCACGGGGCGGCTTCGTTGATTTTTCGCTCCAAGGGCGACGGGACTCCTGGGGATCTGGATCCATTTACGAGGGATCTGGATCTCAGCGAGGAGGAATTTGATGGTTTGGATTTGTTCCTGAGAAATCTGGGCCACCAACCTCGACCACCTGCTCCGGCAGGGAAGCCCTCGCAAGTGCCTCGTTTGGAGGCCGAGGCATTGGTGCAGCGCATGCAAATGGAATTTGCGACACAATTTACCTACAGCACTTTCTCGGACTACTCGAGATCGCACCGACCCATGACCGATTTTTTGAATGACCAGCGGGTCGGCCATTGTGAGTATTTTGCCAGCGCCTCGACCATGCTTCTGAGGAGAGCCGGGATTCCTGCGCGCTATTGTGTGGGCTACGTTGTTCGTGAGGCGGGCGATGATGAAAATGAATGGGTGCTGAGGGGAAAACACGCTCATGCCTGGTGTCAGATCTATGTCGGGGGAACCTGGGTGAAGGAGCAACATGGAAAGGGAGAGGAACATTGGCGATGCCGGGGCGGAGAATGGGTGGAAGTCGATCTCACGCCTGCCAGTTGGCTGAATGAAACCCGTGGCGGCTGGTGGCAGGCTCTCTCGGACTGGTTTCAAGGATTCCGGACGGCTTTTATTCTATGGCTTTCGGGGCCGGTTGTCTCGGTGGTGATCAATTGGTTGATTGTTGTTCTGGGAGTCGGGTTGGTTGGGTATCTGTTTGTCAAACTCACGATCACCGGTCGACGGACTCCCGGGCAAAAGGATCTTTCATGGGACGAACGTATCCATTCGGGAAATCAATTGGCGGGATTTGAAAAGTGGTTGGCCAAGCGGGTGGGGAAACGACCTGCTTCGCTTCCCATGTCGACTTGGTTGCTGGAAAATTTGCCCGACGGAGAACAGGAATTTGTCAGCGATTACGAAAGTCTTGCTTTCAGCGGAGGGACTGACGGTGAGTGGAAGGCTTTGAAAGATCGGGCGGCAAGGGTCCGGAGAAGGATGGCGACCTAAAAAAACTCCGGGGAGCGCGAGCCACCCGGAGTTGAGAAGAGTTCTGAGAATCCTTTGAATCAGGCAATTTCCTGAGAGTGGAAATCGTGCCAGTCCTCGAGATTGTTCAGGTTGATGGCATCGAGAATCGCGCCGGTGTCAGCGATTCCCACCGCGGCAAGAATAGCAGTGCGGGTGGCATCATCGTGCTTGTAACCAACGACGGCAGCATTGTGAGCGTCGATGGTGGCGCTGTCGAGTGAGCCCCCTTTTTGGTCGAGAATCCACTGTTCCATCTGGGTGTAGGTGGGCTTTTCGGCTCTGATGTAAGCGAGGAAGGTGTCGCGATCGATGCCGAGAGCGTCGAGGGTCATCTGATCGTAGCCTGCGCCAGCAGCGGGATAATCAGAGTGGAGCTTGCCGGCTGCGTCGAGGGACGCTTTCTGCCAGAGACGAGGCAAGTGAAGAACGCCGAGAGGGCCTGCGATACCGGAGGTAATGGTAGGAATGATTTGGCTCATTGTTTCAGATTGTTGATTTGATGATAGGACTTTCAAAGTTTCTGAAAATCACTTCGCGAGTGTTATCGCTTCACGGGTCGTGTGGCAAATCATAAGTGCGAGGAACTGACAGGCTGCGCTTGCGTTTTCAGGCCGGGGAGCGTTTTGTTGGGGAGTCGTCGATGTCGTCCGGTTTTTCCATTGAATCCTTGAATCAAGCCCAGCGGGAGGCGGTGTTGACGCTTCATGGTCCGGTCTTGATTCTTGCGGGTGCGGGGACTGGAAAAACCCGCACCGTGACCTGCCGGATGTCCGCCCTCCTAGAGAACGGGGTAGACGCCGAGAATGTTCTCGCGGTTACGTTTACCAACAAATCGGCGGCCGAAATGGCCGAACGCGTGGTGGGGATGGTTGGGAAAAAGAAGGGGAGCAAGCTAACTGTCTGCACCTTTCACTCCCTGTGTCTCAGGATCTTGAAGAGGGATATTGAAGCCTTGGGCTATCGAAAGAAGTTCGCAGTGGTGGCCGGCGGAGATCAGGTGGGGATGATTCGGCAGCTCATCGTCCGCAAGGGAGGAGCCAAGATTAATCTGAAGCCGGCCGAAGTCATGGGGGAAATATCGCGGACCAAGAATGCCGAGCAGCCTTTGTCCTCGATTCAGGACTCTCTCATTCGCGAAATCGCAGTGGCCTATCAGAATGAGCTCCGAGCCCAGAATGCCGTGGACTTTGATGATCTTTTGCTACTGGGGGAAAAAGTGCTCCGAGAGCACAAGAAGGTTCGTGAGTATTGGCAGGATCGTTTCAAGTATGTCACGGTGGATGAATTTCAGGACACCAACAGCTTGCAAATGAGATTGCTCCAGCAGCTGGTGGCGGACCCCTATCATATTTGTGTAGTGGGCGATGACGATCAGTCGATCTATGGATGGCGGGGAGCCGAGGTGGCAAATATTCTTCAGTTTGAGCAGTTTTTTTCCAACCCGAAGATCATACGGCTTGAGGAGAATTATCGAAGTAGTCAGGCCATTTTGGAAGTCGCGAATAGTTTAATCCGACACAACGTGGGCCGCCGGGAAAAACAGCTGCGTCCGACGATCCCAGGAGGTGACTTGGTTCGATTGGTGTCAATGCCCGGCGATCAGGAAGAGGCCGAGTGGATCGTTTCCGAAATTGTAACCCAGCGGGAGGAAGGAAGGGAGTTGGAGGATTTCGCGGTGTTGTTCCGGACGAACGGGCAAATTCGGAAAATGGAAGAGGCTCTGAGGGAGGCCAAGATTCCTTACCGTATGGTCGGGGCCCAAAGTTTTTATGATCGCAAGGAAGTGAAGGACATCCTGAGCTATGCTCAGGTTCTCGATAATCCGGATCTGGACCTTCCATTGCTCCGTGTGCTGAATATTCCTCCCAGAGGAATTGGAAACACCACATCGATGGCTGCGCTTGAATGGAGTCGTGAGCGGGATCAAGGGATCTGGAAAACCCTGATTGATGATGATTTCCTCGATCTGTTGTCCGCAAAGGTGCGTGCCTCGATTCAACGCTTTGTCGAGCAGGTGGAGGAATGTCGACGGGAGATTGTCAATGGCAGGAATCCCGGGGTGGTGATTGATCAATGGATGCGCAAGATCGAATTTAGCGAATGGTTGATGCGGCAATGCAAGACGGACAAAGAAAAGGATGCCCGGAGGGAAGGAATGGGAACAGCGATTGCGTCGATCACTGAAGCGGCAAAGAAAGGAATCTCTCTTGGCGACTTCCTGGACAAGACGGCTCTTGATTCGGAGAAGGACGATGATCTCGAAAAAATGAGCGGGGTGACCTTGATTACCTTACATGCAGCCAAAGGCTTGGAATATCCGGTAGTCTATCTGGTGGGATTGGAAGAGGGCATTCTTCCTCACAAGCGAAGTCTCGAAGAAGGAACACGGGACGAGGAAAGGCGGCTACTCTATGTTGGGATTACGAGAGCCCAAGAGCGGATGACCATGACTTACTGTTCCACGAGAGTAAAGTGGGGGAATCAAGAGGCCTGTGACCCGAGTTCGTTTATTCGTGAGTTGAATCCCGATTGGATTCAAGAGGAGGATTATGAGGACATCATGGGAGCTGAAGCGACCGAGGATGAATTGAGAGGATTCTTTAGCGGGATGTCCGCGATGCTTGAAGAATAGCCACAAAAAAACCACCTGCCTAAAGAGGCAGATGGTTTGAAAATGATAAAGCGCGTACCTGGACTACTTGCGGCGGCGAGCACCGATCAAAAGACCGAGGCCCAAGAGCGCGGAAAGTGCGGTGCTTGGCTCTGGGATTGGTTCTGCCGGAACTGTTGTCCCGAAAGCAGAAGCTGCTCCTCCTTCCCAAATTGACGAAGCGACCGTCCCTCCTCCCAAAACTGGGTCGAGAAGCATCTCACTGTTTGGAGGTGGAGGATTAGTCGCTGTGAAAGTAAACTGCCAATCCGAGTTTGTGACCGTGTTGAAAAAGGTCGCGGCAGCAGGGGAGGATGCATCGAAGAACCGCAAGGCATACTGAAGGGTCAAGCTGCCAGTTGAGACATCGAGAGCATTGTCGAGTTCAACGGTGGCGGAAAATTCACCGTTGTCACCAACACTGAGGCCAAGAGGCAATCCCAGAGAAGTGGAAATCGGGACAAAGCCGTCAAATGAGTCACCGTCCATGGCTGGGGCAGAACCAAGCTCGAAATAGCCGACTTGGACAAGATCTCCATTTGCGAGGACTCCGTTGGTACTATCACGGAATGGATTGGTGCTGCCGAAGAACGTGTTTTGCATGTTGATGCCGAGAGTGGCACCCTGGGCTGCTCCGGAGAGAAGGATGAGTGGAATGATGAGTCTCATGAAGTAACGTAGAATGATGAATGTTGGATTTTGTGTGAGTGCGAGAAAGCTTTATTCGACGGTGTAAGGAGGATCCACGGTGAAGGGGGAAGTAGATTCACTTCCCGCCGTTGCTCTTGTCAGGAACAGGGCGCTGTTCGGTGGAACAAGCAAGTCATTGGCTGGGGTATTATTCAGAGGGCCGCCAAGGTAGATCCAATTAGCACCAATCGAGATCAGGGTCTGCCAGCTAGAACCGGTCCAGAAGTAGGCCCGGTCGGTTGAATCCCAACCAGGGATTTCGTCGATATTGAGGTCAGCCAGTCTGATGCCAGTTGGGTTGGCCACCGGGCTGCTGCCAACAGGGAAACGAGTTGAAACAAAGACTGAACTTCCCCCAGGGACTGTGGAGGCCTGTGCCACCGAAGGAACTTCGCCAAACAATGTGAGTTCTGCTGCGGTCGTTTCAGCGCGCTGCACAAAGATGCCTTCTTCCGGAAAGATGACCGCGCCTGTCGCGCTCTGATTATTGTTTGGACCTCCTAAGTAGACCCAATTCCCTCCCACGGCGATCAAGGTCTGCCACGAACTCCCAGTCCAGATGTAGATCCGATCATTCACAGTGAACGGGGTGGAAGTGGTTCCCAAAATACTTCCAACTGTATTGGCCTTCCGAATCTTAAGTGTTGTGGAAGCAGGAAAACGTGTATCTGCCAAAAGATTAAACGAGGTAGAGACGGTGAGCGTGTCCGCAGTGTGCGAGACGATCAAGAAGGACTCTTCGGAACCGTCTGAGTTCACAAGGTAGGCAAGGTGGGGGTCCGTGGTGAACGCATTGGCCGCCCATGTCGCACCTGTTGCCGTGATGGTCTGGATACTATCAGGAGTCGCTGGATCGGCATCAGGATCAGGATCAAAATCAGCATTGATTGTGACCGCTCCGGCGTGTTCGACATCATTCATCAAGGTGGCAGAGATGGCTGTTAGCGTCGGTTCGGTCGGAGAACTGGCTGCAGCAATAGAGACTTTGGTATACCCCTGAGGAATAGTGTAAACGGTCTGGCCAAACGATGGAAGGACCAGTGCGGAGGCTAGGATTAAGGAAAGACGGTTCATTATTCGGCAAGTTTGGTCATGCTGACTATTTTCGAAGGTTGGCGCAACTCAAATGTTTAAAGAAATTGAATTTTCTGGACCACGGGCTGTGGGTATCGGTTGCTGATAGGCTAGAATGGAACATCTGCGGTAGCCTGTCCATAGGTATCACTACTTAATTTTCACCTAATTGCAGAGAATTGCCCCCTCTTACCCCTATACTCGTCGAATGGATGGTGTTCGGGCCAAAAAAGATCAAAAAAATCCAATCATCGCCGAAAAGTGGGTCAAATCCTCCTCTGGTGGGCAACGCGCTGTCCGGGGGAAAGGTGAAGATCTTGGTTGCGGAAGGGGGGCGCTTTGCTAGCTTCCGCCACATTGAAGGCGGGGTATACAGTCGGGAACGAAAAACTGGTGAAGGTGCTTGATGGAGCGTCGGCCCATCTCCGTTCGCTCTGGAAAAAGCAAGGAAAAGACGACGGTGCTTTAAGAATTGCGGTTGTTGGGGGTGGTTGCAGCGGTCTCCAGTACCAAATGGATCTGGTGGAGGGGCCACGAGATCGGGATATTTTGGTTTCCAGTAACGGAGTCGACGTGGTGATCGACCCCAAAAGCGCGTTGTTTGTGAGCGGGAGTGAGTTGGACTATTCGGATGATCTGCAGCAGGGAGGCTTCAAGGTCAGCAACCCCAATGCGGCTGTCACTTGTTCTTGCGGTGAGAGTTTTGCGGCTTGATGGATGCCTTCACAAGACTGGGAATGCCGAGGAGGCTGATCCTTCGGGAGGATGAACTGGCCGAGGTCATCCGCGAGGCCAGTCGTAAAGCCCATCCCGATGCGGGCGGGGATGATCAGGAGTTCCGTCGGGTCCGGGAGGCTGGAGAAGCTCTCAAGGAACCCTTGTCGAGATTGAGGCTTGCGATCGGGTTGGCGGGCGGTGAAGTCAATGCCAGAGGGGCGGTTGACAATGAGGTCATGGATTTTTTCTCTGCGGTCGCAGGCGTCCTTGAGAAGGTGAATGCCCTGATCGCTGCGAGAGTTGCGGCCAAGTCTCAACTGGGGAAGGCGATGGTGGATGCTCAGGTCCCGGCCCTCAAGAAGGAGGTGGAAGAATTGATTCATAAGCTTGAAGAGATCGAGGAATCAATCATCGGGCGATTTGAACAGTTTGACGCGGTGGGTTGGGAAGCCTCGTTGGGTGAGATGGAGGCCAGCTGCCGGAGCCTTTCATTCGTCGTCAAGTGGCAGGGGCAATTGAGAGGGGCAACGGGAAGGTTGTTTGAGGTCTTGCTCGGAGGCTAGAGTGGCGTTACTTGGGCGGTGATGAAGGAGTTGATTGTGGGGATTGATCTGGGGACCACCCAGTCTGCAGTGGCTGTTGTGGATTCGGGCTTTCCCATTTTATTGGCTGACGAGAACGGGGACCGTTTGACTCCGAGCGCCGTTTGGTATGGGGCCGATGGTTCGGTGGAGGTGGGTAAATCGGCGCTGAGACGGGCCGGGGTCGAGCCAGTGGTGACAAGCGTCAAAAGCTTGATGGGGCGTCGGGCGGATGAAGCGGAGGGGCGTCTTGATGAAGAAGGGACGCTGTCGACTCCCGGTGCCAGGGTGACTCCGGAAATGGTGTCCGCGGAAATCTTGAGGCAACTGAAGGAAATAGCCGGGCGTGCTCTCGAGAAGGATGTCAGCAAAGCAGTGATCACCGTGCCTGCTTACTTTCATGATGGGCAAAGGGCGGCCACGAAGAAAGCCGGAGAATTGGCCGGACTGGAAGTGGTTCGTATTCTAAGCGAGCCGACGGCGGCCGCTCTTTCTTATGGCTTGGACCGTTTGGATGAAGATTCACGAGTGGCGGTTTTTGATTTGGGTGGAGGCACCTTTGATGTCTCGGTGCTGGAGATGCGGGAGGGGGTCTTTGAAGTGATTGCGACGGCGGGGGATACCCAATTGGGAGGAGATGACTTCGATGATCTGTTGGGGCGAAAAGCATCGGAGCTTCTCGATGTGGATTGGGATCAATTGCCGGAGTTGGACCGGGTCAAATGGCTTGGCGAAGCACGGAGGGTGAAGCATGTGTTGAGCGAACGTGAGCAGGCGGTTTTCCGGATGCCTTTTGTTGGAGAGGTTGAAATTCTGAGGTCGCAATTTGAGAAATGGATGTCTCCGTTTTTGGATCGGATGGAGGGATGTTGTCGGCGCGCTATTTTGGACTCGGGAAAAGGGGGCGACGAGTTGGAATCGTTCGTCATGGTCGGAGGAAGCAGTCGAATCCCTTCGGTGAAGGGACTGGCGACCAGGATTTTTGGTCAGGAACCGGACTTGAGCCAGCACCCCGACGAGGCCATTGCGAGGGGCGCGGCTATTCAGGCGGGAATTCTCTCGGGAGTGATCAGAGAAGTGCTTCTTCTGGATGTGACTCCGTTAAGTCTTGGAATCGAGACCATGGGCGGGTTGATGAATGTCCTCATTCCCCGTAACACCACGATTCCCTGCAAGGCCGGTGAGATGTTTACCAACGCGGCGGATGGTCAGACTCGAATGCAGGTTCGTGTCTTGCAGGGAGAGCGTGAGTTGGCGGCTGACAACTGGTCCCTTGGTGTCTTTGACGTGGAGTTTCAGCCTGAGCGCAGGGGGCAGGCCAGGGTCGGTGTCGAGTTTCGAATCGATGCGGACGGGATTCTTTCGGTCCTGGCGAGAGATGTGGCGACCGGAGCGGATACTGTGGTTGAGGTTGGAAGCGCGGCCGTCGATGTGCAAGAGGCCAAGGTCGAACAGATGGTTTCGGAAAGTGTGGAGTTTGCGATCGAGGATATGCGGGCCAGAGTGTTCGAAGAGGCCAGACTCAAGGCTGAGGAATTGCTGCCGGCGGTCGAAGCGGCCTTGCAGGAGACCGGGGAGTATCTGGAAGACCGGGATCTCGAAGAGATCAGGAAGCAAAAGGCTGCGGTGGAAGAAGCTCTAGCATCGGGTCAAGGGGCCCGTCTCAAGACCGCAGTGGAGGGACTGGATGGAGCCACGGAGGCGCTTGCCGCGATTCTTGTGGAGAAAGCGACAGCCAAGCTTTTTTCCGGTCCGGAAGATTGACGGACAGGGGCTTTGTCCCGCAATGTTTCCCGCGAAGCAACCATGAGCCAGCCCGGAGTATTTATTTGTCCCTCGTGTCAGGCTGTGGTCCGCAGTGAGCAGGCCACCAGCGACGATTTGGTTTGTGGTGAGTGTGGGTTTCAGTTTGGAGAGGCGGGGGCTCCGAAGGTTCAGTCCCTGCCGCAAGGTTCGAGATCTTCAGAGTCAAAAGGAGTCGTCCGAAACCTGACCGCCAAAAAGGCAGCGATCGTCAGGGTTCCAAAATCTGGACAGGCTCCTCCAATTTCGGCGAAGCCCTATGAAGAAGTGGTTGTCGATGAACAGCCGGAAAGAGAACGAGGAGAGGTTCTTTTGCCTGACGGGAGTAAGAAGATCAGGAAACGGCGGAAAAAGACTAAGAGGGAGAAGAACAAACCGATGGTTTTCTTTCTCTTGGGTTGGGTTTGTATTGTGGTGCTTGTCTTTGTGCTTTTCTTCACGAGGGATAGTGAAGATTCCGATCGAGATGATGATCGCGAAGTAGATGTCACGGAGACCAGGGATCGGGAGTTTGTCGGGGCTCATCAAGACGAGTTGTTTCGTCTGTTCAACGAATATGTCTTTGCCCCTACGATGAAGGGTAGGGAGCAGTTCATCGGTCGTTCTTCGGAAATGGCTCTTCCGTTTAGCCGCTATTACCGGGAGCACAGTTTTAGTGTTCCGGCAGCCCCGATCAAGGTGGTGGGGACCAATGTGCTCGAGGTCTCAAAAGATCCTCTCGTTCTTGCGATCGAACAAGTTTGGGTGGATGCCGAGGGGAGGCTGTTTGGAACCACTCATTATTTCGATGGTCAGGGATGGAAGTTGGACTGGGAATCCTACGCTCCTTATTCCGAGATGTCCTGGGCCCGATTTCTTGCAGATCTTGGAGGACAGGAGGGGGAGTTTCGTTTATTGGTTCGAAAGCGAAAGTCCAGAGATGAAAGCAAACGTTTTGTCCTGAGTTTCTACCGTCCTCCGGTTTTCACGGAACCTGAGAAAGAGTTTCTGAAGAGCGAGTCTCCCGAGGTCGAAGTGGAAACCGATTCAGAGCTGGGGAAGGAGTTTCTCAGATTGTGGTCTGAGTTTAACGACGGAAAATTTCCTCTTGATTCAATGCTTTCAAATCTCGATCCCGAAGGGTTTATGAGGATTACCGTGAGGATGGGCCTTGAGGAAAGTGAGTTGCGTGGTCTGAAGCGGGTGGTCCTCAAGGAGATCATTGGTCCCGGTTGGTTCGGAGGATTTATTCGAGAGAAACATGAAGCTGATAAGGCTCGTCTGGTTCCTGAAGTTGAGGCCGGGGAGGGCGATGATAAAGCTGAACGCGGGGAAAATTTATAAGAGACATGAGTGAGCAAGATCAGCAGCCTCCTGAGGAGGTTCCGGAGGGAATGATCCGTAAAAAGAGAAAGGTGCGCCGAAAGCGCCGATCGTCCAGCTCAAGCAAGGAGAAGGAGGCCAGCAAGTTGTTCAGCAAAGCCAAGGAGTTGCTGATCGGAATGCATGACGAGGAAGATGATTACGGGCACGTTGATGTGGCCGAGCAGTTGCGTCGGCTGAAGAACAGGGACAGCGATGATGACAAGCCATTGGATGACGTCTGGGGAACCAAAAAGCGTTCTTCCTCGTGGCTATGGATCCTCTTGGTGGGGATTATCGTTCCGGTGGTCGCAATCATGATCGGGATCGTCAAGCTGACTGGCAATGAAGAGGCGAAGTCAACTGGCTTGGTGGACACGGAGAATCTTGTGGTCTTGGAACGCGAAGAGTTTGACACGACCGAGGGGCCTTTGAGTTGGTATCATGCCGACACGACTGGAGTCATTGGAGAAGTTCGTTCGATCATTCACGCGATTAACGAGGCAAAGGAACCTGGAGAGATTGCGGGATTGCTTCGGAAGTCGCCCTACCGTCAGGTCAACCCGATTGACCTTGCCGATTGGGGGAAGGATTGTCTGACGAATTCGCTTTCGGGGTTCCACTGGGAAGGAAGAGTCGCTTCTTTGCCGGGAGCTTCGAAGGCAAGTGGAACGGGTTACCTTGTGGTCTCGGGCACCCGGAGAGATTTTTCGTCCTACCAAGCCTATTTTGTCCATCAGGACGGAAGGGTTGTTCTTGATTGGGAAGCCTCCACCGGCTGGTCGGAAAAGAGCATTGGTGAGATTGCCGAGACCAAACCTCGCAAGGATATCTTGGTTCGATGCTTGCTGGAAAAAAGACCGGTTTACGAATTTGAATCCGATGGGGTGGAGTATTCAGGATATTTCGTCTCCTCCCCTGATCTGGGATCTCGTATCCTGGCCTACAATCCGCTGAACAATGAGCGAAATCTGGAAACGGAGAAGGAGTTGAAATCAATTCTCAATTACGGCGGAATCGTGATCAGAACCGCTCCGCAGAAAAATCGGCGTGTCACCCTGAAGATTCGCCATCGGAGTGGAATCGGAGAAGAAGGAGTCTTCGAGATCGCGGAATTCGAGTGCGACGGTTGGCTCAGCCCTTGAGGGCATCCGTGACTCCTGCCCGCATGGTCTCGACCGGAGCTTCCCTCCCAAGCCAGTATTCCAAAGAGAGTGCGCCTTGATGAATGAGGAGTGAGAGCCCGTTGGCCGTGCGTGCTCCTTGCATTTCCGCTTCACGTAAAAGTTTGGTTCGCTCCGGATTATAGATTGTGTCATAGACGAGATGATGGGGCTCGATCCATGAGGAAGGAAATGGCGTGGGGTCCGTTGATTTCAAACCAACTGACGTCGTGTTAACGATCAAATCACTGGCAGCGAGAGCCTCCTGGAGATCCGGCGAAGCGAGGGCGATTGTTTCAATCCTGTCCCGAGGACCCTCCAGCAATTCAAGATTCTCCAGAGCGAGTAACTCCTCTTTCATGGGGCCGAGTTTCTCGGCAGTACGATTGGCCAAGATCAGTTGACTGCAATTTTCGAGGGCGCATTGGGTGGCAATGGCTCTTCCGGCCCCACCGCCGGCTCCGATAATGATGACGCGGAGATCTCCCAGATCCATTCCGAATTCTTCGCGAATGGCCCGGGCAAATCCGGGGCCGTCGGTGTTGAATCCACTTCGTTTTCCCTCTTCGTCAAAGACGATGGTATTGACTGCGCCCATGGTCTTGGCGGCAGGATCGACATGATGACAAGCAGCGAGGGCCTCCAGTTTATGAGGGACGGTAACGTTGATTCCCCTGAAGCCGGCGGCAAACAATTTATCAAAGGCTGCTGCGACCTGCCCCTCTTCGATTTCGATCCGGACGTACCGGGACTGCTCGTCCAGTTGATCCAGAGCCGGTTGGTGCAGTTGCGGTGATAGGGAGTGCGAGACCGGGTTTCCAATGACTGCAAACCGGGCAGGCAGATTGTCCTGTTGATTGATCTCGTTGAGTTGGTCGATCGTGTAAAATTTCATTGGAGCAGGGTCGTGAGTCGGCGAATCCGGCGGACACATTCGTCTTTGCCGAGGATTTGGAGAATGGCTCCGAGATCCGGACCTCCGGCTTTTCCGGACAATGCGACCCGCAACGGGAACATCAGTTGGCCGGGTTTTGCGTCAGCGTTTTTGGCGGTTTCTGCAATGGTGTCTTTGGCGGCGGACCAGTCGGAAAGTTGGCTGAAGTCGTTGGCGAGTTGCTCGAGTAGATCAGCAGCCTTACTGGCTTTTTCGAGCGCCTTCTCGTCGTAGGGAAACTCTGGATTCAGATAAAACGAGACAGCGTCGGGGACTTCAGTCAGCAGGGAGACTTTTTCCTGCACGGATGCCAGCATCGCGGGTGTGGCGTCACCCGGACATGCAGCGATAAAGTCCTCGGGAGACATTTTGAGAATGTGTTGCTGGTTGACCCACTGACACTTGCGGGGATCAAAGCGGGCAGGGGCCCGGTTGACGGACTCGAGAGTGAATTTCTCGATGAGTTCTTCCGGCGAAAAAATCTCGGAATCATCCTTGGGAGACCAGCCGAGAAGGGCCAGGAAATTGACGACGGCATCCGAAAGAAAACCGTTCTTTGGGTAATCGCCGAGGGCGGCACCTTCATCCCGTTTGGACATCTTGGATCCATCGCCATTCAGGATCAGGGGGATGTGGGCATAGGCTGGAGCGGCCATTCCAAAAGCCTCGATGAGTTGGAGGTGTTTCGGAGTGTTCATGAGATGATCTTCACCCCTGATGACGTGGGTGATTCCCATGGTCAGGTCGTCTACCACGTTGACGAAGTGGAACACAAAGGAACCGTCGGAACGACGAATGACCATATCCGGCGTGTTTGATTCGTCCGTGTAATCAATGGTGACCTCGCCACAGACAAGGTCATTCATCGTAACGGGCTTGCGGTCGAAGCGAAAACGCCAGGCGCCGTCGTTTTCGTAAACCCGGTCCGCTTGCACGAGCTTCTGAAACCACTCTTCGTAGACTGGAGTTCGTTCCGATTGGAAATAGGGACCGCATGCACCTTCATTTCCAGGCCCTTCCCAGTCGAGACCGAGCCATTCCATGCCCTCAAAGATGGCTGCGCGCGCCTCGGGGGTGTTCCGGGCGGCGTCGGTATCTTCGACCCGGAGGACAAAAGTTCCTCCGTGATGACGGGCGAAGAGCCAGTTGAACAGAGCGGTGCGGGCGCCTCCGACGTGAAGATATCCGGTCGGAGAGGGAGCGAAACGTGTGCGGACGGTAGCTGACATCTGGCGAAGCTATAACTCGACCGGAGGGTGCGGGCAACTGACATTGCCGCTTGTTTTGAAAAAGTGGCGACCTAGTAAAGCGTCCGCCTGGGCTCCTCTGGGACGGGCGTTTGTTGCTGTTCCATTTTGGTGAAGTCACCTTCTTCACAGCAACGGACAAAGCCTTCGCCATAGCACTTCAGGCGATCCCATTGTTCCCGGATTTCCTGGGCTTCATCGAGAGTGATGGAGTTGTCCTGGGCTGCCTGTGAAATTCGGGAGAGAAGGCTTGAGAATTGAGAGACGATCTCGTTGGTGGCGGGGAGGACTTCGAATCCCTTCTCACAGGAACTGGGCGGGTTGCGAACGAAGTATCCGTCGCTTTTTTCGCAGAGCCAGTCAACCAAGCGGAGTTCTCCGGTCAGTCTGACAATTTCAAGCAGGCGATCGAGAGGGTTCCGGGATCCGCTTCCGGTTTCGGATTGCTCCTGGGCCCATTTGTAGACGAGCGAAAGGGAGACTCCTAGCTCGCTGGCGATCTCCTTCGGGCTGCTCTTCTTGAAAGCCTCCTTGAAAATTTCATAACTCTCCATTGCCCCAAAACTAGGGGAGAATGATGGCTGGTGCAAGAAAGACTAACGGCCGGGCACGTAAAGCTGAGATCCGATCTTAATCATTTGTTCCGGACTGAGATTGATCTCGTTGAGTTTGTTGAGTTCTGCAACCGAGGTGGCATGTCGACTGGCAACTTCGGAAAGCCGCATATTGCTTTCAACAGTGATCAGTTTGGTAGCTTGAGGAGAAAAAGCCGAAGCGAGCGCAGGGGAATCGTCCTCAATCCAACCCAAGCCCTTGATCTCGGGTGGAGGGGCAGGCTGATAGTCGTCTACTGGTTCTGGAGCGACTTCTGGATCTGGTTCGGGCTCAAGCTCTGGAGAAGGTGTGGAAATGGGAGCTGGGGCCGGAGATCCTCCCGGGATTTGAATAATGGTTCCGATCTGGAGTCTTCGGGGATTAACTCCCGGATTGGCCGCGAGAAGCTGATGCAGGCGGATTCCGTGCCTTTCTGCAATGCGCCCAAGAATATCTCCTTTCCGGACGGTGTAGGTGCTGGAAATCGTGGGAGCGACGTGGTGATTGTCTTCGATTCGTTGGGCCGGCTCGAGGTGTCCGGGAATGATGATTGTTTTTCCGATCGGAAGCCGCCGCGGGCTGATCCCGGGATTCGCCCGTTGGAGAGCGCTCACCGGCACATCATACTTTCGGGAGATTAACCAATACGAGTCGCCGGTGCGGATCAAGTGTTCTTGGGCGCTGGGAAGCGGCCGAGTTGGCTCTGGAGTCGGGCGATCCGGAGCAGGCGGAGTGTTTTGCCGGTCACGAAGGTCGAGCGTGCGAACGATGGTTTGGAGCTCGGCGACGTCGCTCTCAAGCTTCTTTAAACGTTCTTCCTGATTGCTTGCAGCCGCCAAAGGAGTCGTTGACAGAAGCAGATAGGCGAGCGGTTTCACAGTCATGGCAGCCGAGAGACTAGCCGATTCCACGATTTTGTTCAATCATCTTTATTTTCAGGGAAAACAAATGACTTTAGCCCGGCTGTGGGTCTTTCAAGTGATGGCTGTTGGCGGCGATCTCCTCAACGTCGGCCACTGACTGGACTTGGGAGAGGAGTTTTCTGAGCGGTTTGGCACCAGGGAAGCCCTTGCAATAGGTCATCAGGCGTGACCTCATGGCCATCAAGGTGTGCTTCTCCGTTCCATAGCGATCGGATTGCACCGCAAGGCGACAGTGCCGGATCACAAAGCTCCATCGTTCTTCAATCGACGGAGGGGGAGGGAGTTCTCCCGTTTCGAGAAAGCTTTTGGCTTCGGCAAAAATCCAAGGATTCTGCATGGCCGTTCTCCCGATCATGACGCCGGAGACGGCAGTGGTGTCTTTCCGGTGCTTCAAGGTTTCTGCGGAATCGATGTCTCCGTTTCCGATGACCGGAATGTTGACGGTCCTCGCACATTCGTCGATGACATCCCAGTCTGCCTCGCCGCGGTAACCTTGCGAGCGTGTTCTACCATGAATTGCAACAGCCTGAATGCCGGTATCTTCAAGCAGGTGGCAGACATGAGCGGCATTGATGCTGTTCTGGTCCCAGCCGATCCGGATTTTTCCGGTTACCGGAACTTGGTCTCCGACCGCCTTGACGATTTTTGAGGCGGTGTCCACCAGCAGGGGGCAGTCGCGAAGGAGGGAAGAGCCCCCGTTTTTTGAGACGACCTTGTTGACCGGGCATCCAAAGTTGAGATCAATGAAGTCGGGCTTTTTCCAATCAATGATTTTCTTGGCGGCCTCACCCATACGGGTTCCGTCGGCTCCGAAAAGCTGGATTCCCACCGGGCGTTGTTCATCCGTGAAGGTGGTGTAGCGGCGGGTGCGATGATCGGCGCGGATAATGCCTTCGGCGGAGACAAACTCCGTGACCATGACGTCTGCGCCCAGTTCCTTGCAAAGAGTCCGGAAGGTGACGTCCGTTACCCCGGCCATCGGTGCCAGATAGATCGGAAACTTGTCTTGGAACCAAGGGAGCATGCTACGTTTGACGTTACTCTTCCTCGTCGGTTGACGGGGGGAGTTCAGGATCTTCCGAGACTTCCCGCTCCGGGGCGGTCACCTTCTCGTCGTCATTGTCACTTCCTGATTCGTCTGGAGTGTCGTCAGAGGGAGCATCCTGAGAAACCGTTTCGGTCTCATCGCTGGATTCATCCTCTTCAGATTCCACGCTATCGGGATCGAGGAGGGCGCGAACTTCATCTTGAACCTGTTCGACTTCGGAAAGGGCGATACCAGGATCCTTGATGATGAAGACGTCTCCGGTTTTACGATGTTCGTAGACGCGGAGGATCCCCGAGGGGATTTCCTGAGTATCTGTCTCGCGAAGAAGCTTTTGGCGTTCGAGCATGACTGCGAGGATGTAGCGGGCATTCTCGGTGTGTTCCTCGTCCTCCTCGACCATGCGGCGCAACAAGGTTTCGGGATCCTCTTCCACGACATCTTCGACCTTCTCTTCGATAACCGGAGGTTGATAGGTGGTGATCCAGGTTGAGAACGGGGTTTCATCGTCCTCGCGTTCGTCCCACGCTTCCAGGGTGTAGTCCTTGCGGAGGTATCCGGACGATTCCGGGTCGGGGAAAATGGCAGCCCGGATCTTTTGGTCTGCTTCGAAGGGGGTGCCGGAGAGAGTGCATTCCTTGGCTCGGGTCTTGATGCTCCAGGGTTCTTTCATGAGGGAACGTTTAGGAAGGGAGAAGTTTGCGGAGGGTCTGATAAATGGGCCTTCCAACGAGGCGCCGCTGAATCAAGACGAGAGCGACGCCGGTGGCAATGACGTTTGTGCCCCAAGCCGCCCACGCGGGATGAAGGTAGCCGGATTCTCCGAGGGCCAGGAACACGGTCGAAGAGAACATGATTCCGGCAGAGAGAAAGATGGCCAGAGCGATCCCGCCGGCAGTTCCCCGCCGGCTGAAAACGATCCCGAGGGGAGCGGCAAGAAGAACAATGGCCAGGCAGATGCCCGGCTGTGCCCAGCGGTAATGCCACTGGGTGAGAAAGCGGCGTTTATTGCCCCACTGCAAATCCTGGTTGGCCAGGAGCCAACTGTAGAGTCCGGGAATTCCCAGACTGTCGGCGGAAAGTCCGGGTTTGATCAGGCGCCAAGGGGTTTCGGGCCAATCGCGGAAAACGAGGGGATCCGGAAGGTCCTTGACGCTGGCCGGCATGATTCGGTCGCTCCCGGGGGAAAGTTTGGCGTTCAAGATCTGCATGCGGACACCCCGGAAAGTCCATTGGGTGCTGTCCCGGTCCCACTCGGCGCTGTCGGCTTCGAGGCGATCAACCGGACGGCCCTGTTCGTCGAAAGAGCGGACGATGATTTTTTGGAGGGGCGTTCCCTTGTGGTAGTTGTAGGGGAAGCTGCCGATCCACCAGAGGCGTCGATGGTCCTTCTCGTAGTAGATGACGTTCCGGGCCTGGCTGATCGATCCTTCCTTGGCTTTTTCCAAAAGTCCTTGCCGGTAGCTCTCTCCCCAAGGGGCCCAACGGTAATTGAATCCCAGACAAATGAGCCCGACGAGGAATCCCATCACGACAAAGGGGAAAATCAGGCGCGCGACCCCTCTTCCGGTTTGGATCATGGAGACGATTTCCTGTCCCCTGGACAGCCGACCGAGAGAGAGGAGCATGGCAAGAAGAAGGCCGAAGGGAGCGAATTCCACGAACACTTTCGGAATCGATGCAAGATAGTATTTGGCCGCAATCGAGGCCGCCTGCTCGCTTTCGCGGAAGTCCGACATGTTGCTGCTGATGTCGGAAATGAGCCAAATCGCAAAAAGAGAGGAGAGGCAGAGGGTAAAAGCGCCCAGGAACTGACGAATGAGATAGCGATCGAGGGATCGGCAGAATCCATAATAAAGGGCGCCGATGGCTGGAATGAAACAAATCAAGGACAGGACTCCGGGGCGAAGGTAATGGGCCATCGCGTGGGAATCGGGGAAGCCGACCAGTTGATCGTTGACGTCGGCCATTTCCACTGGAGCCAGAATGGCAGAAAGGGTGGCCCCAAGAATCGCCAAAATGGCCGCAGGCAAAAAGCGGAGAATGACAGAAGAAATCTGCAAGAAACAACCAATAGCGGGAAAGGGGGGAGAAGCAAAGCCCGCCATTTGGAAATTACGGATAAGTGAAAGTTACTCACAATAAACCCCGTAGTTCCAGCGAGATGACCCCGGTGAAACCGATAGGATTGATGCGACTCAGCTTGTATGTAGCAGGTCTGGTCGCTTGTTTGGTCCTGGTAGTCTGGTGGGGGCCTGAATTGGGCGATCGCCAGACCGATGCGAAATCCACAGGCGCAACAGCCAGTGACCGGGGCAGTTCCTCAGCTTTGAGTGGGGATGACGAAGGTGGCTCTGACGATGACGGAGTTCTGGACGTCGAAGTTGGTGGCAAATCTCCCAGGGTGGCACCGGGGGATTTGGTGAAAAATAAGTCGAGTGCCTCATCTCCGGATTCTCCTGATAGTGAAAAGACCGAGGCCTCGATTGTGAAGCGTGAGGCCGCCAATCAGGCCAATAAGATGACCGGATTGAGGATGAGGCTTCTGATGGAGGCTGCCGAGCGGGCACTCCACTCGGAAACGCCTTGGTCGGAATTAGCCCAAGTCGCTCTTGCTTTCCGCAAGTTGGGCGATGATGACTCTGCTCGATATTGGTTCAAGCGAGCCAGCCGTCTGGCCAGTGACCCCGATGATCCGAAAACCGGATCACGAGCCATGCGTGACGTCGTCAAGGCGATGGTCTCGGCCGGTTACTATGAACTGGCCGAGGGTCTGATTGTGAGAATTCCGGTCGAGTCTGAGCAGTCCCGGGCCAAGGCCGAATTGGTGACGGCTTACGCGCGCAAAAGGAAATTTGAGGAAGCCCGTCGGATGGCTCAAACCTTGAGCGGTGCCAGTGCCCGTGGGTTTGCATTCAGAAGCATCGCCGAGTCGGAGGCTCGTTATTTGACTCTGGATGATGCCCTGCGAACTCTGTCGATGATCTCGAGATCGAGTGACCGGGATATGGCTTTAGGCCGGGTTGCGGCGATTCGGGCGGCCATGGGGGACTCCGCGGGAGCAATGACCCTGATCAACCGGATTTCGAGCACGAGGCAGCGTGATACTGCCGTGGCCCGGGTTGCTGAGGCCCAGGCGAGAGGGGGAAGCGTTTCCATCGAATCTTTGGTAGGATTGATTCACGATCCGATGTTCAGGGATGAAACGCTGCGGATGTTGATCATCAAGGAGGCCAGTCGTCGCAATATCGATTACTCGGCCGCCTCGGCAAATCGGATCGAGACGGCTTCGGAAAGAGCGAAGGCTTACGAGTCCTTGGTTCTTCTGCAATTGAATCAAGGAGATTTCCATGGAGCCTTGGACCGTGCTCGTTCCTTGCAAGATCCTGGAGCCCGGACTCGGGCGCTTCAAGCGGTGGCTGTCGCGATGGTCCGCGATGAAGGAGTCAGGTCTGCACGGAATGTTGTTCTTTTGATTGCTGATCAAGAGATGCAGGAGGAAGCCTTTCGTAAAGTGGCCCAGCGAGCTGCATTGGTCGGGCAATCCCAAGGGGCTCTCGATACCATCAGTTATATGGATGACCCCACTGAGCGGGCGATAGCTTTTGCCAGTGTGGCTTTAACCTATGCTCGCTATGGTGGAGATGACCGTGCCCGCGTGATTGTTTCGGATGCCAATCGGGAGCTCATCCAAATCGAAAGCGAACGGGCGCAAGCCAAGGCAAAAGGCATTGTGGCCGAGGTCTTTGCCGAGACCGGTGATGCGGACGCGGCCCTCAGGACGGCGGGCGAAATCTCCAACAGCGGCCTTCGTGATTTGACTTATCGCAAGCTGGCGTTGAGTTTTGCCAAGGCGGATTCTCCTGATCTTGCGGAAGAGAGTGCCTCAAAAATCGAGCGTGAAAGTTCGCGTGAGACGGCTCTCGACACGGTGGCCCAAACGCTTGCGGGACGGGTTCCTGCAACAGACGCCATGCGGTATGTGTCCCGGATTGACGGTTATCGCCAACAAGTGCGCTTCCTTCTTGGAGTTGTCGGGCGGAAGTCCTAGTTTGCCTTCATGAGATTAAAGCCGCACTGGCAGATTCTGATCGCGCTTGCCCTGGCGACCTTGTTGGCGTTTGTCTTTCGTCAATTCGACAAGGGGAATGGATTCGTCGATGGCTGCCTTCTTTTATTCGGGGTGGTGGGCGATCTCTTCATGGGCTTGCTCAAGATGATCATTGTCCCGCTCGTAGCCTCTTCGGTGATTGCGGGAATCGCCAGCTTACACGGGATGCAGGGGTTTGGCCGCTTGTTGGGGAAGACGGCCGGTTTTTATGCCCTCACAAGCCTGTTGGCAATTTGTCTTGGATTGGTCTTGGTGAATCTCATTCAACCTGGGCTCGAGAATGGTGCTCCGAACGAGGCGATCAAAACGGCGATTGTTGATCGGGAGATGAGCGAGTCCGAACTCGAGAAGATTGAGAGCGTCAAAGAGAACACCGTCGGGCAGGAAAGTTTCTTTGAGCAGATGTCAGGGTTCTTCGTCCGGATGATTCCTCCCAACGTGATCGAAGCGGCAGCCTCGAACGGCCAGATGTTGGGTCTGATCTTCTTCAGTATCTGCTTTGCGGTGGCGATGACACGTCTTCCGAAGGATCAGGTCTTTCCGGTCAGCGATTTTTTCAGAGCCTTGAACGATGTCATGATTGTGCTGACCCGGGCCATCATGGCACTGGCTCCCATTGGGGTTTTTGCGTTGATCGTCCCGGTCATCTATGAAGTTGGGGGCGATATCTTTGCGAGTCTGGGGAAATACTTTGTGACCGTCCTTTTGGCTCTTGGTTTGCACCTCTTCCTGGTGATGCCGTTGGTGATTCGTCTGCTGGCCAGGGTGAACCCGCTGGATCATTTTCGGGCGATGCGGACGGCTCTATTGACGGCGTTCTCAACGGCATCTTCGTCGGCGACCTTGCCGGTTACCATGCGCTGCATTCAGGACAACGCCGGGGTTTCCAAAAAGACAGCCAGTTTTACCCTGCCGCTGGGGGCAACGGTGAACATGGATGGAACCGCCTTGTATGAGTGTGTGGCTGTGATCTTTGTAGCGCAGGTCATGGGAATCGAATTGTCCTTTGCAGCCCAATTCATGGTCGTTCTCAGCGCGCTTCTGACCAGCGTCGGGGTGGCCGGTATTCCGTCGGCCTCACTGGTGGCGATTCTGATTATTCTCAATAATTCAGGAATTCCGAATGCCGACAAAGCGGTGATTGTGCTTCTGTCGGTCGACCGCTTGCTGGATATGACGCGGACGGCGGTCAACGTCTTCGGAGACAGTTGTGCTGCCTTGGTGGTCGCTAAAAGTGAGGGGGAGAACGTTTTGCAGGGGAGTTGAGCCTGTTCTGGACAGATGGCGCGACTGAACGCAGCATCACGGTGATGAACGAGGGGCGGTTATCCATTCCCGAATACGCGATGGCTCTGGCGGATGTGGCGAGTCTGAGATCCGAGGATCCTTACCGCAAGGTCGGGGCGGCAGCGCTAGACTGGGACAACCGGGTGATTGCCACCGCCTACAATGGATTGGCGCCCGGGTTCGATGCCCCTTTGGGATTTTGGGATGATCGGGACAAGCGTCAGAAGTTCATGCTCCATGCGGAAGTGAACTTATGCAGCCTATTCAAGAGAGGAGAAGCCAAATTGGTGGCAACAACGACCATGCCATGCACGGCTTGCATGCAGACGCTTTGCGCCTATGGAATCGAGGAGATCTACTACCGCGAGGCTTACAAGGAATCCGACGCCCCTGAGATTGCCAGAAAATATGGGATCAAGTTGGAGCAAATTCCAGCTCTCTAGGGAGAGGGCTACTCGTCGGCTCCCGCCGGGTTGTTTTGTTCAACCTCGAGGTCTCCTCCATAGAAGCTCTTGATGTAGCCGAACTCGATGAGAGTGTCCTGCCAAGGGGCAATTCTGCCTGGATCACGGAAAATCCGTCCTCCGCGGGCGAGCCAGACTTCGGCTTCCCTCCCTTGGTCGTTGTGGTAGAGCAGGGCAGCAGTACCATAATAGTGGAGTAGAGAATCGTCGAGGAAATCGGTGGCAGCGATCATCTTTTGAGCTCCGTCGACATTGTCGATCTTGAGCATGCACAGGATCATCTTGAACTTGATCAAGGGATTCATGTTGGCGTGCTTGGAACCTTCATCTTCCGACTCCTTGTCGAGCGCGGTCAATAGCTCGAGAGCCTTGCCCCAGTTCTGGGTGACAAACTCGATCTCGGCGATGTTGAAGCGGACGTTGAAGTTGTCGGGTTGGATGGCCAGCGTTTTTTCGAAAGCCAGACGGGCTTTGTCGAAATTCCTGAATTCAACGTAGCAGGCACCTTGGAGGTTGGTGGTCGAAGGATTCCCTTTGTAGATCTTGTGCAGCTTGTAGAGGTTCTCAAGGCATTCGAAGATGCGGCGTTGCTTGAAAAGTTGGTCGCAACGGACGAAGAGATCCTGATATTCCTTCCTTTTGTCGTCGGGGAGATTTCGGATGTCGACGACGAATTGCGGCAGTTCGGGCTTGGCGTTCTTATTGTCCGCATTTCCAGCTTCCTGGGCCGGAGACAAAAGAGAAGTTGCCAGAAGGGCTGTGAGGATTCTTTTCGTAAAGCTCATTTCTGAGGGGAAGAGTAGGGGAAATTGTGAGAGCGATCAAGTCAGGGAGCTCAGGAATAAAGCCCTTTTTCGTTAATGAAGGCGAGCACGGAATCGGGTACCCATTCGGGCGGCTTGCCAACGGCCAGAGATTTACGGATCAAAGTGGATGATGCCGGATGGTTTCCTTCGAGAAAATGAGCGTTGTAGCCGGGTCTGGGGGCTGGAAAGCCATTTCGGCCCACGACGATGAATTCAACGTCATCAGCGAGTCGTTCCGGATGGGCCCAGCGGGGGAGGGATTCCCATTGATCCAAGCCGATCAGGAGGAAGAGTTGAGATCCTGAAGGGAATTGCTTCTTGAGTTCGCGGACCGTGGACCAGGTGTACGACGGAGGTGGGCGTTCGAGTTCCAAGGGGTCGACAGCGAGTCGGGGATCGGAACTGGTCGCCAGTCTGAGCATCTCGAGCCGATCCTCGTCGGAAGCACCCGGCTTGCCTGTTTTGTGTGGAGACTGACGGCAAGGAATGAGAATCAGACGATCAAGATTGAGTTCAGCGAGGGCTTTCCGGGCAATTTCAAGATGTCCTTCATGGATGGGGTCGAAGGTCCCGCCAAAAAGTCCAATCCGAGGAAAAGCCACAGGACACAAAGGCTAGGTGACAACGTTTCGTTCGATCTCGATTTCTCCGAGAAGCTCGTTTTGCCGGGCCCGCAGTTGATTCATCTTCATGAGTTCAAGGACCGCGAGGAAGGTAACAATCACCTCGACTTTCGAAGTGGCTTCCTGGAAGAGAGACTGAAGGTTCATCGACTTCCCGCTTGGGAGTTTGGTGAGAAGGAATTCGATCTTGTCATTGACCGTATAGCGGTCGTCGATGATGTCACCTAGGTCTTTGGCTTCTTCAAACCTCTTGAGGACATTCTGGAAGGCGCGAATGAGATCGAAGATCGAGACCTCGGCGAGTTCGACAGGCTCGTTGGGGGCAGGTTTATCCTGTTTCTGGGGCGTGTGCGCGAAGATGCTTTCTTGTTCGATCTCTCGTCGGTGAAGGAAATTGGCAGCGTCCTTGAATTTCTTGTATTCGATCAGCTGTCGGATCAGCTCCCAGCGAGGATCGTCTTCCTCGGCGTCTTCCTCGGGAGGTTGTTCTTTGCGCGGGAGGAGGGTGCGGCTCTTGATATACATCAGGTTTGCCGCCATTGAGATGAATTCGGAAGCCAGATCGATATTGAGCAACTTGAAGGTCTCGATGTAGTCCAGGTATTGGGAAGTCACCCGTTCGAGGGAAATGTCGTAGATATCGACCTCGTCTTTTTTGATAAGGTAAAGAAGAAGGTCGAGCGGGCCTTCGAAGATTTCCAGACTGACCTTGTAATCGGCAGATTCCACGGCGGGAGGAAATAACCGAGCCGAGAGCTCAGGGCGAGGGAAATCCCCGGGAACGGGATCAAATTGATGCTGAATGCCGCAGTATTTAGGTTGGCGTACCTGAAATCTCTTGGCTAGGTTTCGCGCGTGGAAACCCCTTTCGATCAGGAACGACTCAGCGACTATCACAAGCGCTTTGCTGAATGGATTGGAAAGCAGGGACTATTTTTCCAGCTTCGTCACACCGGGATTGTTGAGGGATCGTCTCTGGTGAAACAGCTTGGAGGGCTTCTCGTCCGATTTTTGATCGTGCTTTTCGTCATTCTGGGGATCGGCTACTTTTTTCTGACCCGCCATTTTTCCAGTGAGGGCTACGGAGAAGTTCTTGTTGCGGGGATCGAGGAAACCATGGGGCTTGAAGAGGTGGAAGCCAGCGGCTTTCACCGTCGCAGAGGGAGCGGGGGATTTCGGGACCTCTCAATGAAAGGAGGAGCGGGAAGTTTCTTCTTTGATGCAAAGGTCGAGAATTTAGTGGCTCCCTTCGAGTTTCTGACCGGGATCAATTCTGCGTGGAATCCGGAAGAGCTGAGGATGGATGAAGTTCAGATTGAAATCAAAGCGGGTGGCACCGATGAAGAAATGGATCAGGCCTTCGATGTCATTTTGAAGAGTTTTCGAGGCGACGGGGTCAAGCGGGTGGTGATCAACAAGCTTTATTGTGACTGGGGGTATTCCAAGCTGACCTACGGAAGAATCGGGGGGGCGGAATTCAAGGCTGATCTTGAGAATGGAACGTGGAAGATCGAGCTTTCCGGAGGAACTTTCCAGCAAAACTGGCTGAAGGGTTTTCGCATCGAGAGCGGAAAGCTGGAAGTGTCGAAAGACGGGATCAGCGTGGAGTCACTCGTGTTGAAGAACCAAAATGGTTCCTTGAATTTGAAGGGGAAGATCGGAGGGCCGGTTTCGAGACCCACTTTGGATCTCGCAGGTGACTTTCAGAATCTTCCGCTCGAAAGTTTGGTGTCGCTTCAGGGGGTTCGGGTGCGCGAATATTTTTCGGGACAGATTTCAGGGAGTCTTGAGATCAGTGGATCGACAAACACGGGTGTAAGAACCAAGGCCAAGGTCGAGCTTGCTGATGGGGACCAGATCACCCTGAGGGAACGTTGGGCGATTCTCCGGGCTGTTTCTGTGTTGGATGTTGATCGAACCTATCGACGGATTGATTTCACCGAAGGGAGTTTCGATTTTGAGACCGGTGGGGGGACGATGAAAATCTCTGACTTGAATTTAAAAGCGGGAAAGGTGGCTGTCCTGCTCGGAAATTTGGAAACGCGTTTACCTTCCCAGGAGGAGGCTGCTGAAAGTCTGGGGATCACTCTCACCGAGGGTTTTTCCGATTCATTCAAGGCAGATTATACCGACAGCTCATCGTCGAAGAATCTGGAGCACGCCCGTATGAGCCTCGCAAAAGCGGCTGAGGACGGGGAGCGAATGAGTGAGTTCGAGGCTCGGATCGATGAAATGAAACGTCAGTTGAGAGGGGCCAAGCGAGAGCTGACAGCCGACGAACGTGAGTCAATTCTCCTGATGCAGGAGATGGATGTCTATCGGATCGACGGTGAATTGAAGCTGGCTGTTCCGGCCGAGGCCTTCGAAAAATACGATAAATTGATCGAGCTCTACCCCGAAGATGAGGAGGGGTGGCGGTGGCTTGAGATTCCGGTGGAAAGCACTTTTGCTTCGATTTCCCAGAAGACCACGGACAAGCTGTTGAAAGAATCGCTGATCAAGGAGTATCGGGAGAACTCGATCATCCCCGAATTAAAAAACAAGTGAGTCGGCAATGGCCCGGGTGGCATTGCTCTTGTTCAGGGTATACAGGTGAAGACCTGACACTTGGTACTCGATGAGGTGCTGGCACTGAACGATGGCGTAGTCGATGCCGGCCTGACGAATCGCGTCGGCATCGTGTCCGGCCGAGGACAAGGCTTTCAGAAGCTTGGCCGGAAAGTGGCTTCCAGCGGCAAGTTCGGCCATCCTTTTCATGCTGGCGAGAGTGGTGATCGGCATGATGCCGGCGACAATGGGCAAATCAATGCCGGCAAGCTGGCATCGCTCGCGATAATCCAGAAAATCGTGGTTGTCGAAAAACAGTTGCGTGCAGATGTAGTCGGCTCCGGCATCGACCTTTTCCTTGAAGTAATCCATCTCAAGAAGCCGGTTCTGGGTGTCGGGATGCCCTTCGGGAAATCCGGCCACTCCAATCTCAAAGGGGTGCGGATGCTCCTTGATGAAACGAACCAGGTCGGACGCGTATTTGAAATCATCTTTCGAGCGGTCGTAATCGGGCTGGTCCCGCGGTGGATCACCACGCAGAGCAAGGATGGTGCCCACTTCGTCGCTGGCGTATTGGTCCAGAATTTCCGTCATTTCCTCTCTGGAGTGACCAATGCAGGTGAGATGGGGAATGGTTGGGACGGACGTTTCCTTGAGAATGCGCTGCACCACGGAACGGGTTCGGGTTCTGGTGGTGCCTCCCGCTCCATAGGTCACGCTGACAAAGGCAGGGTCGAGTTCTCCCAATTCGTGAACCGTCTTCAGCAAGTCGTCCGCTCCAGAGTCATTCTTGGGCGGGAAAAATTCAAATGAGAGAGTGGGGCGCTCGGCCTTGAGCAGGGAGAGAATTTCCATCTGGCCGTGAGGATATGATCTTCGATCCAATGGTCTATTGAAAATGAGGCTTTTTTATGCAACTTCACCTGTGTCCGGTGGTTTGATCGGGCAACTCGAACACTGCCGTGAAACCTCATTCTTTAATCGCTGTCCTCCTTTCCTTGATGCCCGCCATGACCTTTGGCCAGGATAAGGAGAGTGGACGTGGTAAGGGGAAGTCCAAGCAGCGCCCTCCAAAAATCGACCTGATCAAGCGCTATGATACCGACAAGGACCAGCGGTTGTCCCGGGCCGAATTCGACGAGGGGGAGCGAGCCAAGAAGCTGGATGAAGAGGTGAGAGCCAAGCTCTTTGCCCGCTTGGACAAGAATGGTGATGGTTTCATCTCGAGGGATGAACTGCCCAAGATGCCGGAGCCTCATGATGGAAAACATTTCATGGGGCGGGCTGATGCCGACAGGGACGGCCGGATTTCTTTTGAAGAATTTGCCAAGAATCCGCCTCCGCCTTTTAAAAATGCACCCAAGGAGCGATTGAAGGAAATGTTTGATCGCTGGGACCGCAACAATGACGGCTTTCTTGATGCCAAGGATCGGCCGGAGCGCCGTCCCGACCGACGTCGCCCGCTTCCACGGATCGTTCTGGGAGAGCTCGATCTCGATCAGGACGGAAAGTTATCGAAAGAGGAGTTTCTCAAGGCTCCTGCTTTCACCCGAGTTGAAGAAAGCACGAGAGTGCGGATCTTCGAGCGTCTGGATTCCAATCAGGATGGTTTCATCACCCCGGAGGAGTTGAAGGCGGCCCAAGATCGGGAGCGGCGAGGCGGTCCCGAGCGCAAGGGTGGTCCCGGCGGCCGCGATGGCAAAGGCCCTAAAAAATAACCTGGAACCAGAGGCCGCCATAAAAGACGTCGCCATCTCCGTCGTCATCCAACAGGATGCTGGTCCCAACAAAAGGCGTGAAGGAAACTTGGTCTGAAAAAGCGTAATCGAGGGTCAGGCGGGCGAAAAAATCATTCATGCCGTCCCGATCTTCGTAGTCGGAGAGAAAACTGATTCCTCCGGAAATTGAGATGAAGGTTTTCTCCGAGAGGGCGTGGCTCCACTGAATTTCGGAGGCCGCGTAGAGGCCGTCGGGTCCGAAGTCGTAATTCAGTTCATTGCGCCATTCCCAGTCGTCATTGATTTCATAGGCGGTGAAAAGTCCGAGGTCCATGCCGCTGGAGATCAGGCTCTCACTGCGGTCTCGATAAGTCGCTGAGAATCCGGCCCGGAGTCGATCCGAGAACTCGGTTTCCAGTTCGAGGTAGGCGGCGGTTTCGGAAAAGTCGTCGCCACTTTCGGCGAGATGGGAGAGTCCGAAGTTGAGGCTCCGCTCGTTTGACAAGGTGACTTTGCCAGCGAATTGGAACTCGAGCGAGGTATCGGCCAAATCGAATCCCCGGTGGACGTAGCCCGAACGGATTCCGGTGACCGCTTCGATCCCCAGAGGAATGCTGTTTTCCACTTCAGCAGATGCCGGAAGGAAAAGGGATACTCCGCACGCGAGCCAAATCGCCTGAACTCTCATGGCGAGACTTTGTGAGATGAGAGCATTCCGGTCAAACCTTACTCCGCCTTTGGTTTCTCGACGTAGGTCGACTTGATGCGCAGGTCGCGGAGGGCATTGCCGGTGGCGACTCCGGGGCTGGAGGTCATGAGCTCGGCTCCCTTGTTGTTTTTTGGGAAGGCGATGACTTCACGGATGGAGTCTTCCTTGCAGGCCAGCATCACGACACGATCGAGACCGAGGGCGATGCCACCGTGTGGAGGTGCACCGTATTTGAAAGCGGTAAGGATGTGCTCGAACTCTTCGTTGGCTTCTTCTTCCGAGATGCCGAGGGCCGAGAACATGGAGCTTTGAAGATCGGATTCGTGGATCCGGATGGAGCCTCCGCCGAGCTCGTATCCATTGAGGACGACGTCGTAGGCTTGAGCCCGGAGTCCGTCGAGCTCGCCCTTGCGAAGTTTCTCTTCGTCTTCCTTGAGGGGACGAGTAAAGGGGTGGTGCACCGCGACGTGACGACCTTCCTCTTCGTCATAAGCGAGAAGCGGGAATTCAGTGACCCAGAGGAAATCGAGTTCTTCATTTCCTTCGAGAAGGTTCTGCAGGCTGGCCACTTCGAGACGAATGCGTCCAAGAACGTCACAGGCAGGTTCCCATGAATCAGCGGCGAACAAAACGAGGTCGCCGGGTTCGATGTTGAGCTTGGTCCGCAGCGCTTCGACTTCGGTGTCGGTCATGCGCTTCACGAAAGGCGAACGCCACGTCTTGCGATCGACGTCGCGGGCCTGGATGTAAGCCAGTCCCTTGGCGCCGGCTTCCTGGGCCAGCTTGGTGAGCTTGTCGATCTGGCCGGTAGAAATGTCGGCAAAACCTTTGGCGTTGATGGCCTTGACGACACCGCCGTTGGCGATGGCTCCGGAGAAGACGCGGAATTCGCAGTCCTTGAGGTCTTCGGAAAGATCGACCATCTCCATGCCAATGCGGCGCTCCGGCTTGTCCGATCCATAGAGGTTCATGGCGTCTTCGTAGGTGAGTCGTTCGAAGGGAACGGGAACTTCAACACCACGAGCTTTGGAGAACATGGACGAGAGCATTCCCTCGATCATGCCGATGATGTCGTCCTGCTCGACGAAGGAGGCCTCGATGTCGATCTGGGTGAATTCAGGCTGACGGTCGGCACGCAGGTCTTCGTCGCGGAAGCAACGGGCGACCTGGAAATATTTCTCCACGCCGGCGACCATGAGCATTTGTTTGTATTGCTGGGGAGCCTGAGGAAGGGCGTAGAATTTTCCGGGGTTGATGCGGGAAGGAACAAGGAAGTCGCGGGCTCCTTCGGGAGTAGCTTTGGAAAGGATGGGGGTTTCGACTTCGAGAAAGCCAAGATCGGAAAGGTGATCGCGGGCGGCCTTGGTGATGACGTGGCGCTGCTTCAGGTTTTCGGCGAGACGGGGGCGACGAAGGTCGAGATAACGATGTTTGAGGCGGAGGTCTTCGTTGGACAGTTCCTTGTCGAGCTGGAAGGGAAGGACTTCGGCCTTGTTTACAATCACAAGTTCGCGAGCCACGATCTCAATCTCACCGGTGGCGAGGTCTTCGTTGGTGGTGTCGACTTCGTCGGTTTTGAGTCGGGCTGAGACAAGGCCGGTCACCTGGATGACGTCCTCTTCGCGAAGAGTGTGGGAAAGCTTGGCGGCTTCCTCGGAATCATCGGGGCGGAACACAACCTGGGTCAGTCCTTCGCGGTCGCGGAGGTCGATGAAAATCACGCCACCGTGGTCGCGGGTGGAATTGACCCAGCCGACAAGAGTGACGGTCTGGTCAATATGCTCGGCGCGGAGTTCGTTACAGTGGTGTGTTCTCATTTTCTTAGGAGTTGGGAGATGGTTTCGGCGATCTGTTCGTCGTCGGAAAGTTGTTCTTCGGTCCGGGTGGCCAGAGTCTTGACCGAGAGCGCGGGATACTCGCTTCCGATCACGATCGCAAGCTTGGCGCCTGATTGATCAGCCTGTTTGAACTGTTTGTTGAATTTGGCCGGGCCCAGTGAGTAGGCGACTGAAATTCCAGCAGTGCGGAGCTTGCTGGCAAGCCCAAGGGCACAGGATTGTTTGCTGTCGTCGGCGAGAATGAGGTAGACGTCGCACGCTCCTTGGGCAGCGAGCTCGGCCTCCATCTTGGCAGCCGCGTGCGGAGTTTCCTCGATGAGGTGGCGGATGACTACGTCCCCGATGGCAAAGCCGGCGGCGGGGAGGTCAACCGAGCCATCAGTGAGGGCGGAGACCAAGGTGTCGTAGCGACCGCCTCCGGCGACCGCGCGAAGAGACTTTTTTGCGTCGAAGACCTCGAAGACCACTCCGGTGTAGTAGGCCAGACCGCGGACGATGGAGAGATCGAGTTCGACGTCATCGTACATGCCCCGGGCTTCAAGATTGGCGAGAACGGTATCGAGGTTTTCGCCAAGAGAACCGGGATTGTTGATCGCGTCCTGAATTTCTTCGAGAGTAATCCCCAAGGGAGCCAGCTTTTCGGTGGTGACTTCCGGACGGTCACGTTCGAGCTTGTCGACGACTTGCAGGAGTTCTGCTGTTTGCTCCTCGCTGAGGCCACGTTCGGCTCCAAAATTCTGCCAGTAGGCACGGTCCGAAAGACGAATGACGAAGTCACCTTGATGGAATCCGAGGCTCCGCATGAGATCGATCGAGAGGGCGATGAGTTCGGCGTCGGCAGCGGCATTGGTTTCGCCAAGAAGATCGACATTGAACTGGTAAAACTCGCGGGTGCGGCCCTTTTGCGGTTTTTCGTAGCGGAAGCACTGGCCGATCTCAAACCAACGCATGGGCTTTTGGTAATCGCGCTGAGTTGAGGCGGCGAGGCGGCCGAGGCTGGCGGTGACTTCGGGACGCAGGGTGATGTCTCGTCCTCCCTGATCCTCGAAGCGGAAGAGCTGGCCACTCAGTTCACCGCCGGACTTTTTCAGGTAGAGCTCGGTGGATTCGAGGAGGGGCGTTTCGTATTCCACAAAGCCATAGCGACGGGCGACGTCCCGGAAGTTCCGGAAGAGGTAGTTGCGGATCGCGCAGTCTTCGGGACGGAAATCGCGAAAACCGGGGAGACTCTGGAAACCTTTGGCCATGGTTGGACGGGCGGGATTTCCCGCGGGCGCGCGAGAATAGGGGGCGATTTCCCAATGTCGAGGCGGATTTGACCGACGGAGGGAGGAACCACGAGGATCGCTAAATTCGACGCGTTAGGTTGCCGAGTCTAAGCCAAGGCTTCCTTGATCGCCTTAATTTCTTGGGCGGCGCAGGCCTCGGCGTCGGGTTTTGGAAAGACTTCGGCAGAAAGGTAACCTTCATAACCCACTTCCTTGAGAGCGGCGATGATGGGTGCGGGGTCGGTGTGACCGAAGCCCATGGCCGAGCGATTGGAGTCTGCAAAGTGAACGTGTCCGGTGTGCTTGCCGGCATCAAGAATGGCTTGGGCGACGTCACTTTCCTCGATGTTCATGTGGAAGAGGTCGGCGAGGAGGACGATATTATCGAGACCATTCTCCTCGATGTATCGGGCGCCATCTGCGAGGTGGTTGATGAGATTGGTTTCGTAGCGATTCAGCGGCTCGTAGATGAAAGGAACCCCGTGTTTGGCGGCAGCGGCTCCGGCTTCCTTGAGGGCATCGGCGAGCCAGCTGAGAGCAAGATCGCGGGAAACTTGTTCGCCCCATTTTCCCTGCATGGAGCCCAGAATCGCAGGCGCTCCGAGTTGTCCGCCAAAGTCGATCATTTCGGTGATGAACTTGAGGGCTTCTTCGCGTTTGGTGGAGTCGTCGTCGGTGAGCGAAAGACCATGTTTCACCATGCCGGCGCCGGTTCCGACTGCGGCAATGCCGAGGTTGTGCTCAGAGGCGAGAGCTTTGACTTCATCGACTGAGATGAAATCGGGAGACGGAAAAAAGAGCTCCACGGAGTCGTAGCCGTGACGGGCAGCGGCCGCAAAGCCTTCCGCGAGGGGTTGGTGGAAAACGAAGGGTCCGGCGGCGGCTTCGGGGACCTGACAGAGGGTGATGGCTGATTTCATGAAGAGAAATAGTTAGACGGATTCGAGAATGACATTTCCATAAGCGGTGGGGTCACCGGTGCGAATGAGCCCGATGGCGTCGGGAACCAGCTTTTTGAACTCAAGATGCGGAAGGCGGGTCACTTCGACCTCAGGGTAAAGGCCTTTGAAGCCGTTGAACTTGTCATCGTAGGTTTTGATGACGTCATCGGGATTGGTGGCGAGGAATTCTTCGGCCTGCCAGATCTGTCCCACCTTGAAGTTGTCTGCCAGTAGATCGAGAAGGTCGGTGATCATGGGAATTCCCCGGGTGAGGCTGAGATCGATCACTTCGAGGTCCGTCCAGTATGGGAAGGCCCAGTCGGCAATAACGAGGGTGTTTGTGTGGCGGATTCGCGCCAGGAGATCATTGACAGCGGGATTGAGAATTCCTTTCTGAAGCATGACGGGGAGAAGTTGTCAGACTGATTTGGAATGGCCAGCGTAAAAGCGGGTGACCAGTGGCTAGAGGGTAAGGTCTGGATAGGAGCCCAGAATTTTGACGAGGGAACAGTGGGTTTCGAGCGTGTCGAGAGCCTCCCGGACCTCGGGGTCATCGCAATGTCCGGCAAGGTCGACGTAGAAGATGTATTCCCAGTCCTTTTGCTTGGAAGGGCGGGATTCGATCTTGGACATGTTGATTTCGAAAGAGTCGAAAGCCTGAAGGGCCTTGACCAAAGAACCAGGTTTGTCGTGGACCGAGAAAAGGATGCTGGTGCGGTCGTTTCCGGTGGACGGGCAGGTCTCCTCGCCAATCACCAGGAAGCGGGTGGTATTGGTCGCGCGGTCTTGAACCGCGGTTTCCAGCATGGTGAGACCGCTCATTTCCGCGGCAAGAGGCCCACCCATGGCGGCAGCTCCTTCGGCCGCCTTTTCCTTGGCGAGCTGGGCCGCTTTGGTGGTGGAGGAGCACTCGACGAGATCGGCATCGGGAAAATTCCGGAGAATCCAATTCCGGCATTGCCCGAAGACTTGAGGGTGGGAGTAGAGAGACTTGATTTCCTCCCGTGGGATGGAGGCCATGAGGCCGTTTTCGATCCGCAGCAGAATTTGGGAGCAGATCCGAAGGGGGGAATCAACGAACAGGTCCAGCGTGGAGGAAACAGCTCCTTCGGTGGAATTTTCGATGGGAACCACACCATAGTCCGCGTGGCGCCGGGTCACTTGATCAAAGACTTCGGCGAAATTTGGCTGGGCCGAGTAGGCGACGCTGTGGCCGAACTTGCTGATGGCGGCTTGATGAGTCCAGGTTCCTTCGGGGCCAAGGTAGGCAATTTTGAGATTGTCCTCCAAGGCCAGGGCTGCGGACATGATCTCGCGATAGATGGCCCGAATTGACTTTTCAGGAAGGCGCCCCTTGTTTTTCTCCACAAGCGATTTGAGAAGGGCGTCTTCGCGCTCGGGGGCATAAATTTGAAGACCTTCCTTTTTCTTGATCTCACCAACTTCGTGGACGGCATCAGCTCTTCGGGAAAGAAGGTCCAGGAGCTGGGTGTCGATAGCGTCGATGGTCTTGCGAATATCGTCGAGAGGCATGAAATTGTTGGGTTTCCCGGGGTTTTAAAATGCTATTCTTCCTCCGAAGAGTCGGCGGCGTCTTCTGCGGGAGCGTCCGATGGCTCTCCCTCTTCCTCATCACTCCCGTTTGGCACAGCGCTCAAGGCCAGTTGCTTTTCAGCTTCCTCGGCGGAAGTCTCTTGCTTTTCTTCGCCGGGCTCTTCCTCAGTGCCGTCAGGTAGATCGACTTTTCGAAGTTCTCCGATGTTCGGGAGTTCCTCGATATCGGCAATTCCGAAGTGCTCGAGGAACAGGTCGGTGGTGGCGTAGAGGAGCGGTCGTCCCGGAAGGTCGGCACGGCCGCTGATTTTGACGAGTTCCCGGTCGAGAAGTTTCTGAAGCATGCCGTCGCAGGAGACGCCCCGGACGGCCTCGAGGGCGGATTTGGTGACAGGTTGGCGGTAGGCGATGATGGCGAGGGTTTCCATGGCCGGAGGGCTCAAACGTTCGGGCTTTCTGCCGGGGAAGAGGAGTTTGACGAAGCCGGCATAGTCGGGCCGGGTGTAGATTTTCCACCCTTTCGAGCGTTCCGCAGCGGAAAAGGAGCGGCCGGCTGCCTCGTAGCTTTTGTTGAGAGATTCGAGCGCCGCCAGGATCTGTTCATTATCGATGACAGCCAGGGCCTCGAGGTCCAAAGCGCGCTCGGGGCTATCCGGAGCGGGAGCATTTTCGGGGTTTTCGGTGATCGAATCATCGGAGAATTCAGCTGCCCGGGCGCGGACCAGTCGGGCGAGTTCCGAGGTGGGGAGTGGTGATTCCGAGGCGATGAGAAGTGATTCAATGATCGAGGGAAGATCCATAAAGCGGAGCGCAGACTAGAGGGACTGCGCAGGAATTCAAGAGCATGGTGGTCTTCAAGTAGAATCCGGGGTGGAAAAACAGCTTGCGCCCCGAGAATAAACCCTCTAATTGTGCGCGCCCGCGGAATTAGAAGATCGCGAGCGAGCTGACTGGATGTCGGGCAAATTTTATTCTCACCTACAAGTTTCATGGCCAAAAAGGTTTCCAAAAAGAAGACTGCCGACAAAAAGAAGACCGTTAAAAAGGTAGCGAAAAAGGCCCCTGCCAAGAAAGCCGCCAAGAAGAAGGTTGCGAAAAAGGCTGCCAAGAAAAAGGTGGTCAAGAAAGTTGCGAAGAAGAAAGTCGCGAAGAAGGCCGCTCAAAAGAAGACAGTCAAGAAAGCTGCCAAGAATGCAGCCACGAAGAAAGTTGCTAAAAAGAAAGCGGTAAAGAAAGCTGCGAAGAAAGCTCCTGCGAAAAAGGCGGTTAAAAAAACGACCACGAAGAAAGTCGCCAAAAAAGTGGCCAAGAAGGCTGTCGTGAAGAAAGTCGTCAAAAAGGCAGCCAAGAAGGCGGCGGTGAAGAAGGTTGCTAAAAAGGAGGCCAAGAAGACGGTTTCAGCTCCGGCCAAAAAGGCGGTCAAGCGGGCCAGAGTGGCCAAGAAAAAAGTTGTCAAGGAAGAGGATCTGGAGCCCGTCGTTGTCAAACGGCCCTACGTCCGGCCAGAGAAGGTGGCGAAACTGACCAATTTCGAGAAACGTCAGAAACAGAGACTGTTGGATCTTCGTGATCAGATCACTGATTCGATGTATGGGATTCAGAACGATTCGATCAAACACGCCAATGAGGGGTCTGATTCCAGCGGGTCGGGAATGCACCAGGGTGATGCTGGTTCTGATGCCTACGACCGTGATTTTGCGCTGACAATGCTTTCGAAAGAGGCCAATGCGCTCGGAGAAATCGAGGAGGCCCTGCAGCGTCTGGAAATGGGCACCTACGGAATTTGTGAGGAGTCTGGAAAGAAAATCCCCAATCCTCGGCTCGAAGCCATGCCCTTTGCCCGGTTGACGGTTGAATGTCAGGCGGCCAAGGAGCGAAACGATTCCCTGAGCGACCATTCGAACCGGGAATTTGGCTTCAATTAGGTCGTAAAAGCGCCTTTTTGTGCAAGTTTGATGTAACCTTTGAGGTTGTTGGGGCTTATTCTCAGAAACGAGATCTCTTAATTTACATGAAAGCTTTATTGCCTATTGCTGCGTCGTGTCTCCTTGTCGGAGGCGGAGTTGGTTACCTTTTTGGGAACCAGAATGTTCCCGAACCTGAAAAACCGGCTGCCAACAGTGGGAAAGGCGGAGCCTCTCTTTCGGGGAGGTCGGGCCGTCCATCGGGTGGTGCCGGGGGCTCGGAAGCTCCTTCGGGTCGTCCTTCGTCTTACGAAGAAGTCACGGCATTGCCCGGCCAGACAGCGCGGCTGCAGGCCTTGATCGAGCTTTATTCAGGGCTGAGCAACGAGGAATTTGCCTCCGAAGCGGAGAAACTCGACAGGTTGCCATTCAACGAGCGGATTCTGGCAGCCTATATTCTTTTTGGAGCCTGGGCGGAAGTGTCACCCTTTGACGCCATGGAGCATGCCAATTCGGAGATGGGGCAGGCCGGAATGTTTGTTCGTCCAACGATTATTCAAAGTTGGTCGGCCACTGATCCTAAGGGAGCCGCCGACTATTACGAGGCTAACAAATCCCAATTCGCCATGATGGGGATGTTTGGACGCGGTCGGGGTGGGATGAGCTCGGGAGCCGGAACAATTGCCGGTGAATGGGCCAAGCAGGATCCCGAAGGGGCGCTGGCGTGGGCTCGTTCTCTCGAAGGTCGTGAGCAATCGGATGCCATGTCCAAGACTCTTTCCCAGATCGCCGTGAGTGATCCCTTGAAGGCATCCCAGATGACTGACGGGTTGGAAGGGCGTGCCTTGTCGGATGCCAATAGTGCCATTGCCCGCGAGTGGGCCAGCAAGGATTGGGCTGCCACCGAAGCTTGGGTCAACGGGCTTCCCCTCGATCAACAAGGAGATGCCATGGGGTCGGCGATTCGTTCTTTGGCTGCTGAAGATCCGGCCTTGGCTGGTTCCAAGGCATTGCAGCTGCCCGATGGAGAGGCTCGGGACGAAGCTGTGGAGAGCGTTGCTGAATCGATGGCCCGCGAGAATCCGGCGGACGCTGTCGATTGGGTCATGAAGAATGGCAACGAGGAATCGCAGCGCGAGTCGATGCGTGACGTCATGGGCAGCTGGGCCAGCAAGGATCCAGAGGCAGCCCGTTCCTGGGTCACCGAGCAGCCGGAAGGTGCGGTACGCGATGCTGCGGCTTCGGCATATGTCATGAATGATCATTCCGGAAATGGAGAAGACCAGGTGGCGATTGCTGAAACCATCGCTGATGAAAGGACGCGTGGTTGGTCCGTCGGCGTCGCAACGGTTCGCTGGATGGGGCAGGACCGGGAGGCCGCCACGTCTTATATTGAAACCACCGACGTCATCAGCGAGGATGCAAAGAACCGCATTCTTCGTCGTGGTAATGGCGATCGTGACTGATCGGCAAAAAGTTCAGGGCGGGGTTTGACAGCCTGTCGGGTTCTTTCCACATTTCGGGACCGAAAGATGGGAGAAACCGACGACAACTACGCCCTTGCGCGTATTGATCTTCCCGGCGCCAGCACTCACGGCTGGCAGGTTCGCCTGCAACGACGGGGGGTTAAATACGCCAAATATTTTGGCGACAGTGTCTTCGGGTCCTCGTCGAGGGCCCTTCAGGCGGCGCGTATTTGGCGCAATAATCTTCTTCGCAAGATTGAGGATCGAGAGCAGGCGAGGATTTGCACCCGGTCGGCTAGAAACAGTTCGGGAGTGGTAGGAGTGTCTCGTGTGAAAGTCGTTACCAATGGCGCCTCTTACGAATTCTGGCAGGCAACTTGGTCGCCCTCTCCGGGAAAACGTCGTTGCGTCAAGTTTTCGATCCGTCGCTATGGTGACCAAGAGGCCTTCCGTCTGGCCGTCCTGGCTCGCGAGGATGGAGTCGGGAAAACCCAGTGAGCAATGACGATTCTTTCGATTCCTGTTCTTGCTATCAACGGGCTCCCTTGATTTCCTTTGTAAAAGCTTATGTCCACCTCCCCTGAAACATCCGAAGTGATCTGCCGGCCTACAAAGTGGTTTATCTGGCGGGCGATTCTCATGTTGGCGATGTTTGGCGGGTTCGGGGCCTACTTCCTGTATGACTGGAAGATTGGATACCCGAAGAAAAACTACATTGTGGCCAACTATCAGGCCTTTACGGCAGCGGGGCAGGCTTGGGCGGAACATCGTGAGAACTGGGAGGCCTTTGTCGCCATCCAGAAAATTCCTTTTGAGGATGATCAGAGCATCTATCCGCCGGGAACGGACTTTGAAGAGGCCTGGCCCTCGATTCTCGCCACCATGGAAAAGGGGAATGACGAGGAGTTGTGGAAGACCTATAGTGGTGAAAAAGGCTGGCCCCAAAAGATTAATGTGCAAGAGGACCGGAAGCCCAAGCGCAAGATCACCGAGCAGTTGGTGGCGGCGGGGGTGTGCCTGCTCCTGACCTGTTTGACCGTGTTCTTCTTGATCCGGACCAAGTCCCGCGTGATGAAGGTCACTGCCGAAGGGTATTTCCCTCCCGGCGGAAGCGTCATTACTTTTGGGAAGATGATCCGTCTGGACAAGAGGAAGTGGGAAACCAAGGGGCTGGCAACCATTACCTATCTCGAGGGAGAAGAAGAGAAGAAGGCCAAGATCGATGGAATGGTCTATGGCCAGTTCAGGGAAGAGGACGGAGCTCCTGCCGAGGCGCTTTTTCAGCAGGTCCTTGCCAATTTCCAGGGCGAACTGATCGAACTGGTGGAGGACGAAGATGAAGACGAAGAGGAGGAAAGCGACGGCAGCATTGCGGAATCGGAGAAAAAGAAGGAGAATGCTTGAATTTTAGGGGTTGCCAATTACGTCTATCCCCGATAATCCAAAAACCACATTCTTAAAATCATGGCTGAAAACATCACAGAAAAAGTAACGGAAATCATTGTGGATCAACTCGGCGTCAGCGCTGATCAGGTCAAGCTCGAGTCCAAAATGATCGAAGATCTTGGTGCCGATTCACTCGACGCTGTCGAGCTGGTGATGGCCGTTGAAGAAGAGTTTGGGATCGAGGTCCCCGACGAAGAGGCTGAGAAGCTTGTTTCCGTGGGAGATATCGTCAGCCACGTTGAAAAGTCCCAAGGCTAAGACTTTCTGTCGCAGATAGTTTCTCAAAAGGCAGGTCTCCGAAGGGAGCCTGCCCTTTTCATTAGCCACCAATGCCCTTTTGGGGAATAGTGGTGCAAGCAAATGCTCAGTTCGGACGATTTTCAATATGCCATGGAGACGACGAGGGTTCTCCATGAACCCGATCGTCGTATTGAGACTTTCGGGTCAACGAGATTTGAATTCGAGATTCTCAGCGAGCAGATGGACACGGTGGGCAAGGTGATGATCAGGCGTGGCGAGGTGGAGGCCCAAAAGCCCCAGTTGATCAAGCCTACTGGAATGTCTGATATTGAATTGGAGGGGTTCGACCCGAAGGTTCTGCAGGTCATTGAGCATCTCCAAGAAATGGGGGCGGACCTGAGCTTTCTACAGTATGGATTTCAATTCCGGAGGAGTGAAGTTTCCGAGGAGATCGTCCACGAACGTCTCGAAACCGTGCGAGACAATGTCATGGCCGAAGTTCGTCGGACCGGGAATCCCAGCTTGGCGATCATCGAAAGTGTTGATGATGCGTGGGAAGTGGGGGTGATGAAATTTACCCTCGAGATGATCCTGAGATCATCGGACATCAACCGATTTGATTTGAAGCGAAAGGGACTGCTTTAGCGCTGCAGAGGATGAAGGGGTTCATGACCATCCTGAAAGTCTTCGCGACCCTGATCGTGATCGGAGGTCTCTGTATCTTGTATCTCTACCTCAAGAAGGAGATTCTTAAACCGGAGGCCGAGGTGTTGAAGCCTTTGGAGCAGATTGTTCAGGAGAACGAAGAGGCCGGGTTTGAAGCTGGAAAGCACGAATTTTACAAGGCTCTGGAATCGATTGCTTTAAACGAGCTCGACGAAGCGCGCGAGCGGCTGTCTCTTATTCAGAACCTTTATCCCGACTCTAGTTACGGTCCGGAAGCCCGTCGGATTCTCGGAGAGATGAATTTGGACGAGATTCTCTCGGTAGACAATATGTCGAACAAGCGGACCCACACGGTGAAGCCGGGAGAGGGATACCTGAAGATCGCCACGGCAAATCAGACCACCCTGGACTCCATCATGTTCTTGAACGGACTTCTCGATCTCAGGGCTTTGCACTCGGGTGACGAATTGGTGGTGATGCCGTTGGATTTCAAGTTGGTTGTCAATCTTGCCAAGAAACGAGTCGAATTGTTTCATCGGGATCACGAAAACAAGGAACATGTCTTTGCCAAGGATTATCCGATCTTGAGGGTCAATACGGGGAGGCTTCCCGGGAGGACAATGCTCTCCCGTATTTCCCGAAAGCACGGGGAGGTCAATGGTCGGGCCTATCAGCCGACCCATGCGTCCTACCGGCAGGCTGACAAGGTCCTCGGATTCAAGGCGGGAAACAGCTTTCTCCAGCTTCGCTCGGAGATTGAAGGGGAGGGAGCGGCAGAACAGCGTGGCTTGTTTTTGTCGGGTCCGGATATGGAGGAGTTGTCGATGCTGATTCGGGTGGGAAATGAGGTGGAAGTCCGGCCAGCCCGGTGATAGAGTCGCGCCGTCACCACAAGATATGGAGTTGCTTGAATTTGAAAAGCCGATCGCGGAGTTGGAAAAGGAGCTGGACCAGCTGCAGAACAAATCCAGATCGCAGGATATTGATCTCACCACGGAAATCTCCGCGATTGAGGCGAAACTAGTGGAGACACGCCGTCAAATTTATCAGAATCTGACTCCGTGGCAGAGGATTCAGATTGCCCGTCACTCAAAGAGACCGTTCATGATGGATTACGTGGCCAAGGCATTTGATGACTTTACCGAATTGCACGGAGACCGGATCGTGGGGGACGACCATGCCATGCCCGGCGGGTTTGGGACGATTGATGGGATTCGCTGCGTGGTCATTGGTCACCAAAAAGGTCGTGACCTGAAGGAGAACATCAAGCGGAACTTTGGGAGTGCCCATCCCGAAGGTTATCGCAAGGCCCTGCGGTTGATGCAGTTGGCCGAAAAGTTTTCGCTACCCATTGTGGCTCTCATCGACACTCCGGGAGCGTTTCCGGGTATTGGAGCCGAGGAGCGGAATATTGCGGAGGCGATTGCGAGGAATCTTCGTGAGATGATGCTTTTGAAAGTGCCTATTGTGGCAGTGGTGCTCGGAGAAGGAGGATCAGGGGGTGCTTTGGGAATCGGGGTGGCCGATCGGGTTCTGATGATGGAGAACGCCTATTATTCGGTGATCAGTCCCGAGGGTTGCGCGGCAATTCTTTGGAAGCATCGCAAGCATGCTCCGGAAGCGGCCGAGGCGATGAAAATTGCCGCGCCCGATCTAGCCAAGCTGGGTTTGATCGACGGCGTCATCGACGAGGTTCCAGGAGGGGCTCATCATAATTCGGATGCCGCGGCGGATGCCCTCAAGACTGAAGTCGCCAAACAGATTCGCGAGCTTCAGACTCTTTCTGAAAAGAAACTCCGGGCCCAGAGATACGAGAAGTTCCGTAAGTTTGGCGATTGGGAGGAAGTGGCCGGGAGATGAGGGGTCACTCGATGATGAGGGTTTCGCAAAGGTCCATGACTTCTTGAAAGTTGTGCTCTTCAAGAAGCGCGTAGCCATCGTGTGAGGTTAGCCGTTGTTTGCGTCGCGCTCCCTCGGGGAGATACCAGGTGTAGGAGGTGGCCGGTGAGGTCATTCCGCAGAGGAATCGGGCCATTTGACGGGGGCTTCGCAGCCCCGCATGTTTTTCCCGAGTGAGTTGATGGATCACCTGAAGTTGCTCCTCACTCACTTCGGGCGGGGGGCTGGAAGGAAGAGATGAAAGCGGTTCTTCCCCTTCGCAACGAGAGCAGTGTCCGCAATCAGCCATCTCCTCTCCAAAATGACCAAGTAGTGAGCGGTAGAGGCACCCCTTGGCAAGAGCGTGATCAACGACCTGTTGGAGTCGCTCAAGATCGGAAGCTTCTCGCTGTTGGAAGAGTCCGATCATCCGGTTGGTGAGTTCACCGAGATCCTCGGGTTTTTTGAGTAAGCGGTAGCCTTGACGAATGCCGGCCGGTTTTAAGGAAAGGTCGCCAAGGTCTTCGAGATAGCCGAGTGTTTGCACGATCTTTTCACGGGGCTCGCCCAGAGCGGTTGATGATTCGTTGGGATTGATCTCAATCCACTTGGATCCCTTCTGTCCGCCATCAAAGAGCTGGGTCAGAAATTTTTGGCGTGATGAATCGAAGCCTTTGAGCAGGTGTTCGAGAGACCGGGAGAAGCTGACTTTGTAAGTGGAATAGAAAGGCGAGGTGGCCTGCAGAAAACCATCGAGTTCGAGGTAGGTGAGCAGGGTGTTGATGACAAGCGGGCGGATGTCGTGTGATCGGGAGAGTTCGTAAGTGGAGATATCGAAGTCCCCGGGTTGATCGAGAAGGATGCGGAGGACTGCTTTCAGGGCCTCCGGCTGCGGTGTGTCTCCATAGGTAAAGTTGGCCAGAACGCGAAGGTCATCCTGGCAGGCGAGTAGCTCGCAATGGGCGGGCTTTCCGTCCCGCCCGGCCCTGCCGATTTCCTGCGTGTAGTTCTCGAGCGATTTCGGAAGGTTGAAATGGTAGATGGCACGGATGTCCGCTTTGTCGATTCCCATTCCAAAGGCGATGGTCGCACAGATGACCGGGGTTTCCCCCGACATGAATTGATCCTGGATTTCGGAACGAACTTCCGGTCGTAATCCCGCGTGGTAAGGGCGGGCTGAAATATTGTTTCGCTTGAGGAACGAGGCCAGAGACTCGGCACCATATTGCAGAGTCGTATAGATGATGGTGGCTTGGTCCGGCTTTTCGCGGAGTTTCTGCAGGAGGTAGGATTGTCGCTCGCTTCCTGGGATTGGCGTGACCACCAGATTGAGATTGGGACGGTAAAAGGTGAGTTGATGGTGGTCGCGTTGGTTGATTCCAAAGTGTCGGCGGATGTCTTCGGAAACTTTAGGAGTGGCTGTCGCGGTCAGGCAGAGAACCCTCGTGATGTTCAGTTCCTTTGCAAATCGGGTTAGCTTGAGGTAGTCGGGACGGAAGTTGTGTCCCCATTCCGAGATGCAATGGGCTTCATCGATGGCGAGCAGCGAAATGTCGAGACGGGACAACTTGTGTCTGAACTTCTCGTTGGCCAATCTCTCGGGGGCGACATAGAGGAGTTTGATCTTTCCGGAATCAAGATCTTGATAAAGAGCCTTGGTCTCTTCAGCGGTGAGAGTGGAATCCAGTCGCGCAGCGGGAATTTTCCGGGCAACCAGCGAGTCGACCTGGTCCTTCATCAAGGCGATCAGCGGAGAGACCACCAGGGTGAGCCCGTCGAAGATCAGCGCTGGGAGTTGATAGCAGAGCGACTTGCCTCCGCCGGTTGGAAAGACTGCGAGGGAGGAACGTCCGGCTAGCAGGGACTCGACGACGTCACGTTGTCCCTCGCGGAACTCCTCGTGCCCGAAGTAGCGTTTGAGTCCTGCTTCGATCTCCATGCGGAGAGATTGAAGGGAACGCTGCCGTTAGTCACGAACTACAGGTTTTCGTGTTTTGACAGAAGAACACGGACGCTGCCGACGAAGACTTCGGCCTTGATTTCAATGGGAACGCGCCATTCGTCGTCGGAGAGCCAAACGGTGGCGTGTTTAAGTTTCTTGTAGTGTTTGAGGGAGAGGTCGTCGTCGATCTTTTGCAGGCTCACATCGAGTTTAATGCACTTACGACCGAGGCGGGGCTCTCTGCCGAGGACCTTGACCTTGGTCAGGTAGGGAGTGGCAATCGGGTGAAAGGGCATGACTACGGTCTCGCCATTTTTGAGGGGCATGCTCCGGATCTGGAGAAGGCCCCCAAAGAGGTCGAGCGAGTAGGGGTAGTTGAAGGTCGACTGATCGATGTCGGTTTTGCCACCTTCGATTTCCTTTTGAGTGCCGGTCACCCCTTTCGAGGAAAAGCGGTAGTTGAGTTCATCGACTTCGGTTCGGTCTTTCTCTGTTCCGACAAAGAGGATGGGGCGCCGGGTCTTTGGACTCAGGAAACTGGTGTAGTTGAACTGGAAGGGGTAGAGGGCGTGGGCCCATCCGGTGCTTCCCCCGTAGGAGCGGACAATGAAATGCTTGGGATAGCGCGGGTCTTTTTCACCGAAGAGAACCTTGAAGTTACCGGCCTGGACCCTTCCGTTCCAAGTCATGGTGTAGGTGAGTTTGGTGGGCGGAATACTTTTTAGCGCCCCCTTTTTTGGAATGTTTACGTCCTTGATCCAAGCGGGGTTGGCCGAGAGGGGGAGCGCCAGAGCAAGGGTGATAAGAAAAGTCTTCATAGTGAGCTGAATGACGTAAAATAAGCTCTAATTATTCACAATCCACCGGAATTGGCGAATTGGTGAGGAAAAAGACGTGACGAGATTGTTTGTGGGACTAAAAACTCCTCAGAGCGCATGGGTAAAAAGGTCACCTACCAGGAAGCAGGAGTCGACACCCGGGCCGCCGCGGCTCTCGTCGACGAGATCAAGGCGGATGTCTCCCGGACCCAGAAGCAGCGACAGCTCTTCAATTCGTTTGGATTGTTTGCCGCTGCCTTTGACCTGAGCAACTATCGCGAACCGGTCATCGTCACTGGATGCGATGGAGTAGGCACCAAGCTTGAGCTCCTCCTTGAGCACGGGATGGAGGCCGAGGCCGGGAAGGACCTGGTCGCCATGAGCGTGAATGACATTATCACCACAGGTGGTGATCCATTACTCTTCCTGGACTACATCGGCATTGAGAAACTTCACCCCGAACGGATCAAGGGATTGATCAAGGGGATGTGCGATTACCTTGAGGATTGCGGGTGTATTTTGGCGGGTGGCGAAACGGCCGAGATGCCCGGCCTCGTTCCCAAGGATGTGGTCGAGTTGGCTGGTTTTTGCATCGGGGCGGTGGAGAAGAGCGATTTGATTCAACCGGAGACGGTGAAAATCGGGGACGTGTTGGTGGGGTATCAATCTGATGGCTTTCACGCCAACGGATGGAGTCTCTGCCGTCGGCTTCTCGCCGAGCACGGAAACGAATTCTCCGAGGAAGAGGTTCGTGCGATGCTTGCGCCCACGAGATTGTATCATGATGTAACGAACGCCTTTAAATCGATAGGCGTTCGCCCGAAAGCCTACGGTCACATCACCGGAGGAGGTCTTCCCGAAAACCTTGAACGTCTGTTCCGAGGAATGGGAGCGGATCTGGAGGTTCCTTATTGGGAGAATGATCCGGTTCAGAAGCTTCTCAAACACACCGATGCGGAAGATCGGTTCCATACCTTTAATATGGGAATCGGATGGGTGGCGGTGGTTGGCCCCGGAGATGTTGATGCGGCATGTGCAGCCGGACCGGGAGGAGTTGTTCTTGGAGAAATTCGCGAAGGTGATGGCATCACCGCCAAAGTGAAATCCTGATACACATCCACACAATATGAGCGACAAACTGACCCACGAATGCGGCATTGCCGTCGTGCGTTTGAAGAAGCCTTTGGCCTACTACCAGGACCGCTACGGATCGGCTCTCTGGGGATTCAACAAACTGTTTCTCCTGATGGAGAAGCAGCACAACCGGGGTCAGGACGGCGTTGGAATTGGCTGCGCCAAGATCGGGATGCCGGCGGGGCAACCCTACATTTTCCGTCGGCGTGATGCCAAAAAGGATTCGCTGGCGAGACTCTTTCGTTCGGAGTTGAAGTCGCTCGAGAAGAAAGTTCGCAAGGATTTGGTGGATCCGGACGATCCCGATGACATCCGCAGAGGGTTTGGATTTGCGGGAGAGATTTACATGGGGCATTTGCGCTATGGAACTTCGGGGCAATTCGACAACGGATCCTGTCATCCTTACTTGCGGAGAAGTAATTGGCCGACTCGGACCCTCATGGTGATGGGAAATTTCAACATGACCAATACCGGTGAGTTGAATCAACGCATGATGGACCGTGGGCAGCATCCTGTTTTCGGGACTGATACTCAGACGGTGCTGGAGGAAATTGGTTTCCATCTCGATGAAGCCCACACCGATATCTACCATAGTCTTCGGGACGAAGGGGTTGATGGTGATGAGACCGCCGATCTGATCTCAGAGCGATTAAATCTTGGCGAAGTGGTCTCCGAGTCCGCTAAGGGATGGGACGGGGGCTACTGTATTTCCGGCGTGGTCGGAAATGGTGATCTGTTTGTGATGCGCGATCCGCGGGGCATTCGTCCCTGCTTTAAATACGAGACCGATGAAGTCATCGCCTTTGCCAGTGAGCGAGTTCCATTGATGACGGTCTTCGAAGCTGAACAGGATGAGGTGGTTGCGGTCGAACCTGGGACCGTCATGACGATCAAGAATTCGGGTGAAGTGAGCTCGGAGAGGTTTGCTGAACCGGTGGAAGCGAAACCGTGTTCGTTCGAGCGGATCTATTTTTCGCGCGGTAATGATCCGGAAATCTATCAGGAGCGAAAGGCCATGGGGGCAGCTTTGGTTGATCAGATTGTTGAATCAATTGGGAATGACTTTGAGAACTCAGTCTTCTCATTCGTGCCAAATACCGCCGAGACCGCTTATTACGGATTGATGGAGGGGCTCCGATTTTATCGTCGCAAGCAGGTGCGCGAGGATATTCGGAAAGCCATCGCCGACGGAAATCTTTGTGAGGACAAACTTGATGACCTGATCATGCGCAATTGGCCGGTAGGTGAGAAAATCGCGCATAAGGACATCAAGTTGCGGACTTTCATCTCACAAGAAAGCGGGCGGAATCAATTGGTCTCGCACGTCTATGATATTTCTTACGGAGTGGTGCCGGAAGGTGGGGCGCTCGTGGTTCTGGATGACTCGATCGTGCGAGGAACGACGCTGAAGCAATCGATTCTCAAGATTCTCGCAAGAACCAAACCGGGCAAGATCGTCATTTGTTCGACGGCTCCGCAGATCCGTTACCCGGATTGTTACGGCATCGATATGTCCGAAATGGGCAAGTTCATTGCTTTCCAGGCCGCCATTAACCTTCTCGAACGAGCTGGTCAGGCGTCATTGATCGATGAAGTCTATCAGGATTGTCTCGATGAAATGAAGAAGTCCCGGGAAGAGCGGAAGAATGCCGTGAAGAAACTCTACTCACCCTTCACGAACGAAGAAATTTCCGCCGAAGTGGCGCGCATCGTGAGCCCCGAAGATATTGACTGGCATGGAGAAGTGGAGGTCATTTTCCTGTCCGTGGAGAATCTCCACAAGTCGATCAACGAGTCATCCGGAGATTGGTATTTCACGGGTGATTATCCCACGGTTGGTGGATATTCGGTGGTGAACCGGGCCTTCATCCATTGGCGGGAAGGAAAATCGGGCCGGAGCTACGATCTCCCGCTTTAGGCGTTCATCGAGTCTACCCAATCCTTCTTCGCAACAAGAGCGGTGGCGAAGGCAGCCATCCCTTCCTGTCGGCCGACGAAGCCCATCGTCTCATTGGTGGTGGCCTTGATGCCCACTTCAGCGGGAGTCAGTCCCAGCGACTTGGCAATGTTCTCTTTCATGGCCTCGGCATGAGGCAGGACCTTGGGAGCTTCAGCGACGAGGGAGGAGTCGACGTTCATCAAGACGAATCCGGACTCTTCACAAAGTGCATGACACTTCTCAAGGATGCGGAGCGAACAGATGTCCTTGCACGACTCGTCACCCGGAGGGAAGTAGTAGCCGATGTCCGGAAGACCGAGTGCGCCAAGAATGGCATCGGCGATGGCATGACTCAAGACGTCGGCATCAGAGTGCCCGGACAAGCCGTGGGTGTGGGGAATTTCCACTCCTCCTAGAATGAGGGGGCGGCCTTCGGCGAATTGATGGACGTCGTATCCAATTCCGGAGCGGATCATAGGATTTCTTCGATGGGGATTTTTCCGTTGGTGGCGACGATGGAGTAGACGTCGGGATTCTTCTCGTTGGGTTCGAGATTCACTTTGCCTCCGGTTGCTTCGATCATGAGCTGTCCGGCGGCGATATCCCAAAGTGAGATTCGGGATTCGATGTAAGCGTCGAGGCGTCCGCTAGCAATGTAGGCCATGCCGAGGGCGGCCGAACCCATCATCCGCATCTTGCGGGCCCGGAGGGAGCCTTTCTTGAATCGGTCAAGACCGGTCTTCAAGGCCTCTTCATCTTTGCCACAGCCAACAAATAATACGGCCTCTTCCAGTTTGTCCCGATTGCTGACAGTGACCGGGTTTCCGTTGAGAAGTGGTTGTTGTCCTTTTTCAACGGTCCAGAGTTCGTCGACCATGGGGTCATAGATGACGCCCAGAACCAACTCTCCCTCGACCCGCTTGGCGATGGAGATGCAGAAGTGGGGGATGCCGTAGAAGAAGTTGACCGTTCCGTCGATGGGATCAACGATCCACTGGTGAGGGGAGGATTGATCTCCGGCGAGTCCTTCCTCGCCATAAATGGCATGCCCGGGGAATTCCTCGAGGAGAATTCCCGTGATTAAATCCTGGGACTCTTTGTCGAGAGCCAACTTGAGATCGTGATGAAGGGCTTCGTCGACATCCTTGGGCGCGTGGAAATTGGCTCGCAGAAGTTTGCCGGCTTCTTTCGCTGCATGAACTGCGGTTTCTAGTTCGGTCACGGAGGGGAATATGAAGAGTTTCGGAGGGGATGCGAGGAACTAATGGCAGAGGGCCATTCCGATCATTCGCAAGATTCGGGGCCTGGGATTCAGCTACAGAGCTTCGATGATTTCGATCAGGTGAAAGGCCAGGTGCTCTTTGGTGTCTTTCGGCAAGGAATCGGTATGGTCGGGGTAAACAAGCATGACTTCGTTTTCCGAGGAATCGAAGCCAACATCGGTGCGGGAAACGTCATTGGCAATGACGAGGTCGCATTGTTTACGAAGGCATTTTCCCCGGGCGTTTTCTTCCACATTTTCGGTCTCCGCGGCAAACCCAACGAGGGTGCCTTCAAAGTTCATTACGGCGCGGGCCGAGCCGAGGATGTCTTTTGTCTTGGTGAGTTGAAGAGTGAAGTGGTCTTCGGACTTTTTGATTTTCTGTTCGGAAACGCTGGCAGGTGTGTAGTCGGCGACGGCAGCCGCGAAGATGGCGGTGTCGACTTTTCCTATCTGGGATTCAACGGCGTGGTACATGTCGGCCGCTGTTTCCACGGGAAGAAAGTCAACTCCCGCTGGAAGATCGAGAGTCGTGGGGCCGGAAACAAGTAACACGGAGTGGCCGCGTTTTGCGGCAGCAGCAGCAAGGGCGTAACCCATGCGTCCGGAAGAACGGTTGGTGAGATAGCGGGCGGGATCGAGTGGTTCCCTTGTGGGACCGGCGGTGACCAGGAATTTCATGAGCAGAAGGACTCAGCCACAAAGCACGGTAAGAAGACAACGAATTTTGTTTGCCAAGAGGGCGCGAGGGTGATTTCTTTCCGCCGTTCGCGTGCGTGGCGGAATTGGTAGACGCGCATGATTCAGGTTCATGTGGGGGCAACCCCGTGGAGGTTCGATTCCTCTCGCGCGCACCATTTTTTCCCAGCCCGGTTCGTTGGTTGAAGGTTCTAGCGGTTAGAAAGCTTTTACGATATCATCGCCAAGCCATTGTCCTTCGGTCCCTTTGACTAGAAGCCATCTCATCAATAGGTTGGTACTATTCACAAGGTTACTCACAGTGAGTGGATGGACCTCACTGATGAACAATGGAATGCCGTCTCAAAACACCTTCCCGATGACCCTGTTCGAGAAGATCGGAGGGGACGGCCTTGGAGTGATCGTCGAGCCGTTCTGAATGGTATTCTTTGGATCTTGAGAACAGGAGCACACTG
>JBMHCW010000076.1:0-7955 GCA_049889715.1 Akkermansiaceae bacterium
GGCAGCTTCGTGGCAGAAAAAGACTATGCCAAAATCGTCCGCCGCCTTCCCGATCTCAGCACCCCCGATTCACAAATCCTGGCCTGCCTCAACTCTCCCTACCTGGACGACTCCTTCCTTCTTGATCTCTTTGACGAATACATGCTCATCGAGAAACTACCCTGCGCTTCCGGGTTCGCTGATCAGACCCCGCAACGAAGCCTGAAAGCCCTGGCTCTTCAACGATAAGGCAGCTCCCTCTTACTCGAGCAACTTGATCTCAAAGTCCTGGAACAAAGCCGAAGATCCCGTCCTACCACTGCGAACGAGACTTACTTCGCTGAGATCTCCAATGTCCCCCTTGGAGACGATCTTTTCAATTTCGAATCGGCCATTCCCGTCCCCTCCCTCTTCAACGACAACCTTCAAAAGAACTCTTTCGTCGGCAAGATGACTCACCTTCACCGACATCCACTGCATCACTTCTGGCTTTGGATCGAATCCCATACTGGTCATTCCGCTCAGGTATCGATTGTCACTCAGCCTCTCGAATCGGAATGACCCTCCACTCAGTCCAGGATGATAGAGGACCTTCACGTTTCCGATCGAAATTCCCAGATGCCAAGCCCCGATCCCCTGGCTGGAGTCCGCCCCCAGCTTCGCCGAAACTTCAAACTCCGCCCCAAAAGTCTCCGCTCCCGGCCAATCCTCGGACTTCAAGACAAGGCGCTGGTCGCCATCGACAAGCTTCCCTCCCGGCAACACGAGGGCCCCATCCTGAACCTTGCCCCCGCGGTTCACCTGATCCTTGAAAACAAACTGGCGATATTCGCCGTCAATCTTCGCAACATCAGTTCCGAACCACTCAAAAAAACGCCCCCCAGTCGCGCCTCCCCGCTGTTCTCCATCGGCCAACAAGGTTCGCACCGCATGTTTCACCGCCGATTCCCGAGCCTTACGGTGGTTGGATTCCAATCGCTGGATCACTTCCTTCACCCTCATTTTCAACTCCGGATCGAAAGGAACTTCCTGTTGCCGAAGCCACTCCAACGCCGGCTCACCGAGTCTCTCGAGTTCCTTTTGAGCCTTCTCCCGATCAGCAAAACGGGCCGACCCGAGACGACGGTAGATCTCTTCTAATTCAGGAGCAGCCTCCCCCTTTGCCGCCAAGGCCTTTTGAAGTGATTCCCTGTCGAGCCCAATCCCCTCCTCCTTCAACAAATCAACCCGCCAATCCCTGACTTTCTCCTCAGGCACCGGGCAGGCCAGCACCGGGAATGCGAGAATGGTCGCGAACCACTTTTTCATTCCATGCTTGATAGACCATCCGCGGGAAAGATCCACCGAATTCCAAAGGTAACCATTCCCACCCGTTCTCTCCTCTTTCAGGCGGATCATGATTGCCCGGCTCGTCATTCTTCTCTTCCTCCCCTTCACGGTCGGAGCCGATGAATTCTTCACGACCAAGGTGGAGCCCATCCTGCGGGACAATTGTTACAAGTGCCACTCGCACGAAGGCGGAAAAATGAAAGGCGGTCTGAGTCTCGATTCCCGAAGTGGATGGGCAACCGGAGGGGACAGTGGACCTGCCATCGTTCCGGGCGATCCGGGCAAGAGTCTCCTCATCACCGCCGTCGGCTACCACGATCCGGATTATGAAATGCCGCCCAAGAAGAAGCTGCCGGAGGAACAAATCGCTACCCTGACCGAATGGGTGAATCGCGGAGCCCCGGATCCCAGGGTCTCCCGGCAGGTCAAACCCATCGACACCAATTGGTGGTCTCTTCGTCCTCTGAATCCTCCCTCTGCTCCTGCTTCCGGACATCCCATCGATGCCTTCATCCAACAATCATTGACCAAGGCCGGGCTGAAGCCATCGCCAACGGCCTCGCGCGCCACCTTGGCCCGACGCCTCTTTGTCACGCTGCACGGATATCTTCCGACACCGGACCAAATCGACTCTTTCATCAACAGCAAAGAGCCCGAGGCAATCGTAACCCTCATTGACCAGCTCCTTTCTTCCCCACGCTATGGAGAACGCTGGGCCCGCCACTGGCTCGACACCATCCATTTCGCTGATTCCCACGGTTGCGAACACGATGTCAAACGTCCCAACGCCTGGCGTTTCCGAGACTATGTCATCAACCGCTTGAATGACGATGTCCCGTGGGATCGCTTCATCCGCGAACAGCTCGCGCCCGATGTCTTCTTCCCGTCCGAACCGGAACTCATTGCCGGATTGGGTTTCATCGCCGCCGGCCCTCTCGAACTCAGTCGCGCCGGAACCGCACCCGTCACATTCGACTATCTGGATCGCGATGACATCGTGACCCAGACCATGGCGGCCTTCACCAGCACCACTGCAAACTGCGCTCGTTGCCACACTCACAAATTCGATCCCATCACGCAGGATGACTATTACTCCCTGCAAGCGGTTTTCGCCGGGGTTGGAAAAGGCGATATCGAATTCGACACTTCCGCCGAAGTGATGGCCGCACGTCGGAACATGGAGCAACTGCTCGCAGCGGCGGACGGCTTGAATGCTGAAGTGCTTCTCCAGGAACAACATATCCCCATCGTCAGGCAATGGATCGAGCACCAGCAGAAGAATCCCGTGAGCTGGCACAACCTGACGCCCGAAGTCTTCGTTGCTTCCGGAGGTGCTACCCTCACTCTCGAAGACGACCTGTCGATTTTTGCGGGAGGTCACATTGCCGATCAGGAGATCTATACGGTTTCAGGGAAGGTTGGATCCACAAAGCTCGGTGCCGTTCGTGCGGAAGTCCTCAAGGATGAACGACACCCGATGGGAGGCCCAGGTCGAGCCGGTAACGGAAACCTTCATCTCGCCGAGGTCGACCTGAAATGGTTCCCCACCGGATCCAAATCTCCGGTTCCCCTGAAAATCTCCCGCGCTTCCGCCGACTTCGATCAGGAAGGCTGGACATCCGCCCACGCCATCGACGGCGACCTCCAAACCGGATGGGCCATCTATCCAAGGATCAACGAATCCCATCACATCGTCTTCGAAATCGAATCGCCGATCGACACGTCCAAAGGTGGCCGACTCGCGGTCACCCTGAAGCAGCTCCACCCTCCCAAACACCTCATCGGTCGCTTCCGGATTTCAACCACCGAGGCCGCCGAAGGCGCCGCCCGGATCCTTCCCTCCGGAGCGCGCGATGCCCTCAAGAAACCAACCGATCAGAGATCCGAGTCCGAAAACATTCTCCTCGCATCTCTCGCCCTCAAGCAGCACGCTCAAGCGCAGCTTCAAGCCCTGCCTCCGAAAGCCATCGCTTATGGGGTGTCCTCCTCATGGTCGCACGCTAAGAAGCTCCCGACCCCGCAAGCCGCCAAGGCCGTCCACCTTCTTCGTCGGGGCGCCATCGACAAACCGATGCACGAAGTCAGCCCCGGCGCCCTCTCTGCTCTCACCCATCTTCCCGGTCGATTCAAACTGGAAAACCCAGCCAACGAATCAACCCGCCGCGCCGCTCTCGCCGATTGGATTGCCCACCCGGAAAACCCGCTCACCTGGCGCAGCATTGTCAATCGGGTCTGGCACTATCACTTCGGACGCGGACTTTGTGAAACCGCGAACGACTTCGGCCGTATGGGCGGCGCGCCTTCCCACCCCGAACTGCTCGACTGGCTCGCGGTTTGGTTCCGCGATGAAGCCAAGGGGTCCCTGAAGGAACTTCATCGCCTCATCCTCACCAGCCAGACTTGGCAGCAATCCAGCCGGGCGATGCCCAATGAACAAGACGCCGACAACCGACTCCTCTGGCGCATGAACAGCCAACGCCTTGATGCCGAAACCTTGCGCGATTCCATCCTACACCTGTCCGGTCGACTCGACCTCACCATGGGTGGCCCCGGAATTGAACAGTTCAGAAAATCCAAAGGACCCCAGTCCACCCCCGCTCTCGATTACACCGCTTACGATTGGAATTCTCCAGGAGCTTCGCGACGCAGCATCTACCGTGTGGTCTGGCGCGGCATTCCGGACCCCTTCATGGAAGCCCTCGACTTTCCCGATCTTGGAATCCTCGCGCCGAAGCGTGGCTTTTCGGTTTCGGCTCTCCAATCACTCGCTGTCTTCAACAACGACTTCATTCTCCACGGGAGCGAGTGGCTCGCGACCGACCTCCAAGAAAAACATCCCGACCTCTCCGGTCAGGTCGATCAACTCGCCAAGCTTGTTTGGCTTCGGACACCCTCACCCGATGAGACTTCCGCTCTCTCCGCTTACGCAAAAGAACACGGCCTCCCAGCCCTTTGTCGCGTCCTGTTCAACAGCAACGAATTCCTCTTTGTCGAATGAACCGAAGATCATTTCTCTGGCAATCGGGTGGCGGCCTCGGCGGCGTCGCCATGGCCCACATGCTTACCAGCGAAGCTCATGGTAAGCCACGGCCCGAATTAAATGGCGGCCTTCATCACCCTGCCAAAGCCAAGCGCATCATTCAACTCTTCATGACCGGTGGCGCAAGCCCGATGGATACCTTCGACTACAAACCGGAGCTTGCCCGACTGCACGGGCAGAAACTGGGTCCGAGCGAAAAGCAGGAAGGGTTCACCGTCAAACCAGGCGCTATTCTCAAGAGCCCCTTCGAGTTCAAACAACACGGCGACTCCGGCCAATGGGTCAGCAGCGTCTTTCCCCATCAAGCCAAGTGGGTAGACGACATGGCCTTCCTCATGGCCATGAAATCCAAGACCAACGTTCACGGCCCGGGCACCTACATGATGAACTCGGGCTTCCTCCTGCCCGGCTTCCCCTGCCTCGGCGCCTGGACGTCCTACGCCCTCGGAAACCTCACCGACAATCTCCCCACCTTCGTTGTTCTGCCCGACGCCAAGGGCCTGCCCTACAATCAACGCGGTCCCTTCTCGGCCGGGTTCCTGCCTGCAGTTCATCAAGGCACAGTCATCAAAACCGATACCAGCAAGCCAGTCCCCGATCTCTTTGCCTCCAACCAATTCGGCTTCGCCAATCCAAAGGCCGACCGAGCCGGCCTTGACCTCCTAGATCAACTCAACTCTTCGCACGCCGAGAAGCACCCTCACGACTCACGTCTGGAATCCCGCATTCGCTCCTACGAGCTGGCCGCCAAGATGCAGCTCTCGGCCCCCGAAGCCTTCGACCTGTCCAAGGAAACCGACATCACCCGCAAGTCCTATGGACTCGACAATGACGTCACTCGCGACTTCGGCCAACGGTGCCTTCTTGCCCGCCGCCTTTGCGAACGAGGAACACGCTTTGTTCAGGTCTGGAGTGGCCCGCAGGGTGCCACCGGAAACTGGGACAACCATGGAAGCATCTCCAAGGAGCTACCTCCCATCGCGGCCAGTGTCGACCAACCCATCGCGGCCCTCCTCCAGGACTTGAAGGGGCGCGGTCTCCTCCATGACACCCTTCTCATCTGGACTACCGAATTTGGACGCACTCCCTTCGCCCAGGGTGGCGATGGCCGGGACCACAACGGCGGCACCTTTGTTTCATGGATGGCCGGAGCCGGCATCAAGGCCGGCACCTCCTACGGTCGAAGCGACGACTGGGGTTACCAAACTGCCGAAGGCACCACCTATTGCTACGATCTCCACGCCACCATCCTCCAGCTTCTCGGCATCGACCACGAAAAGCTCACCGTCCGCCAGAACGGCATCGACCGCCGTCTTACCGACGTCCACGGCCATGTCATCAAGGAGATCCTGTCCTAACGAGTCGTCACGATCAACTGCCAGGCTCCCTTGGCCTTGCCCGGGCCGGAGCGCTGTCCTTCCAGCCTGAGCTTTCCTTTCGAGATCTCGACGCCTTTGAAGGTGACCCGGGAATCGGCAGACTTGGTGGTCAATTTCTTGTCGCCCACCAAAAGGGTAATCTCGCCCTCTCCTTCAACCTGGCTGGGATGAAAAATCACTTCAACATCGGCCTTCCCAGCCTTGGCAACTTCGACTTCCCAGTGGCCCGTCGAGCCCGGTCCCCACGATTTGCCCAACCAATCCTGACGAGTCAGAATCATGGGATTCTCATGCTCCGTTCCCATGATTCCAAGGGGCGGAGCATAGTTGTTGGGACGGGTGCTTGAAACGTCCTCAAACCAATCTTCATAAGCTTTCTTCAATCCGGCAAAGACTTCCTTTTCCTTCTCCACCAAATTGGTCATTTCCTTCGGGTCGCTCTTTAGATTGTAGAGTTCCCACTTCGGCTCTCCCTGAAAATTCTCTTTCCCAAAGCCCGAAGCATGAACGAGCTTCCAGTCACCATCGCGGATCATGAAGTGATGATACTTCACTGCTTTCGTTCCCCGATGGGTTTGAATGACCAGCTTCCTCTCCGGCCACACTGCTTTTCCGGCGCCCGTGAGATGATTGAGAAAACTGCTTCCATCCATCTTGTGTTCCCCGGCTTTCGCACCACAGGCTTCCAGCAAGGTGGGCATGACATCGATGTGAGCTGCCACGATCTTGGCTTCCTGACCTGCCTTGATCTTCGCCGGCCAATGCATCCAGAAAGGCGAGCGGATTCCTCCTTCGTGAACCCACGTCTTCATCCCCCGCATGTCTCCGACGTAGCGCATGGAATTCGGACCGTTGTCATTCATGCGGATCAGGATGGTATTCTTCAGCAATCCCTTCTCTCCCAAAAACTTCACGAGACGTCCGACATTTTGATCCTCGTTGGTGATCATGGCCGCAATGCGGGCCAACTTGTCTTTCTCCGCGGCACGGCGTGGCTCCGGCACTTTTGAAACAGCCAGCGAAAGCAGGTCTTTCTTCATGTAATGTTCCCGCAAATCCTCGGGAACATCGTGATAAGGACCGTGGGGAGCGTTGGTCGGGAGGTAAATGAAGAAGGGCTTTCCTCCGTCGTTCTTCGAGATCATCTCCATCGCGGCATCGAAGTAGACATCGGTGCAAAACCCCTTGGTCTGAACCTGCTTGCCCGCTTCATCAAAGAGAATGGGGTCGGTATAACGTCGATCGTTCTCCAGAGGCTCCGAAGGCTGGGCCAGCCCTCCTCCCTTGTGCATGAGCACATCATCAAATCCCTGGTCCTGGGGACGCATGGGATACAGGTCACCCAAGTGCCACTTCCCGAACAAACCGGTGGCGTAACCCGCTTTTTTCAGGGCCTCAGCCAGAGTGTATTCGTCGGGGTCCATGCTCGAGCGTCCGAGCCAGGTATCAATGCAACGAGTCCGCTGGTTGTATCGACCGGTCATCAATGAAGCCCGCGTCGGTGAACAGACCGGGCTGACATAAAAGGTCTCCACCGATCCGCTCTTGGCCACCAAGGCATCAATGTGAGGAGTCTCGAGGATCTTGTTCCCCATCACCCCGAAGTCCCCGATCCCCTGGTCGTCAGTCATCATCAAAATGACGTTGGGACGTTCGGCCATCAACGAAGAGGCGGTCGCCAGGATCAATCCGGTTTTCAAAAAAGATGTCATCCTGAGAGAATGAATTCGTGCCCCTGGAACTCAAGCGAGCATTCCTCCTTTGAACCGATCATCGAAAAGAGAAGATCAGTTCCCCTCCGTCGTTTTCGATTCTAGAACCTCATCGGGATAAGGAATGGCTTTGCCACTTTTCTTGAAGGTAGCAAATCGTGCTCCCTTTTCCTTGAGCTGACGGGTCAACCGCACCGCGAAATCACGCACTCGCTCTGGGTTTTTACCGGCAACGTTTGTCGCTTCACCGATGTCCTCCTTCAGATTAAAGAGTTCGAGGGTTTGTTTCTGATGCCAGTAGATGAGCTTCCAATCACCCAATCTCAACGAACTATAGGCAGGTAGGTGGTAAAAATTCGGGTAGTGCCACAGCAACTCCCGCGGCGACGAAGGAGGCGGAGTATTCTTCTTCAGGATCGGCACCCAGCTTTGGCCGTCATTCTTCGGAACTTCCTGACCGGCCATCGTCAACAAGGTCGGGAAGATGTCTTCGATAATCACCGGAGTGGCATTTCG
>JBMHCW010000077.1:0-11562 GCA_049889715.1 Akkermansiaceae bacterium
TCGAATGTCTTTTCCAAAGGTTGAAGCGCTTCCGAAGAATCAAGACCCGCTATGATCGATTGGCCGCAACCTTCATGGCATTCGTATACCTCTCAGCATTAGCAGATTGGTGCCGATCGCTATTTTGTCCACACGCCCTAATAACTCCCGGAGCCCATGAAGGAAAACTACAGCATCGAAGATCTCACCTTTCAGACGGAAGGGATGGCGGTCTATAAAACGAGGTGCAAGGACGGACTTTCATATGCCTTGACGGTCTTGACTTATGACGAGGAGATCATTTGTCGACTTGATGAGAAGAAGTTTGAGAAAGGCCTGCGCGACTTGATGTCGCTCCGGCACCGGTCGCTGACCAAGGTCCTGGAGGGTGGTGTGGATGAGAGAGATCAACAGGTCTGGGTGATTCATCGATGGAATGAAGGGAGACCGCTTGAGGATGTCATGACGAAACGTGCTGTTGAAGCCGATGAAATGCTCAAGCTCAAGCAGGACGCGGATTCCTTGATCTCACGTTTGGGAGACCGGGCGGATGCCATTTGTTTTCACCCCCGGGAAATCTATTTGGGACGGACGGCTGACGGCGAACTTCTTTCGCGTTATGTCATCGACTACTGACAGTGGTTTCATGATTGGGCTCTCGGGCGGCCATTTGGAGGAGGCCGCGATGCTGGTCAGGAAATGGTGAAATTGTTGGCGGCTTTGGACAAAGGGGTTTCGGCTGCTCCCCTGCAGGTCAAGACTGCGGTGGCATCTTCATCGCCCAAGGGTCCGATGATCGTTCTACCGGGAGGCTCTTCTTCCACTCCCTTGCAGACTCCGGCAACGATGGGTGGAGCCGCAGTTGCTGTCGCCGGGCAGATCGCCCCGGCAGTCCAGGCTACTGTGCAGCAACAGGCTGCCCCCAAGACCCGGAAATTGGTGACAGGCATGCCTGCACCTTATCCTCTGCCGACTCCGCCGGTGATCCCCGGGTCCGCCCCTGAGTCGACTCCACAACCAGAGGGGCAGAAGACGACGCGGACCTTGTTGACGGCGGTCCCGGCCCCGACGACCAAGGTGGTGGCCAATCGGCTTTTTTCCTGTTCAAGAACCGGCGATGACCATGAGTCCGGTAATTGGGCCCTCCCAGCCCGTGACATCGGTCAAGCCTGAGCCCCGCCCCTTTGTTCCGCTGACTCCGGAACCAGTGGAGCCCAGACCGGCGAGCAGCGGCGAGGTGGCGAAGCCGACCTCCGTCAAGTTGGCCAAGAAACTTCCGGAAGTCGCTCCCGATATTCGCCCCGATGAAAGTCAGATCACGATTCTCTCGGTTGATGACACTGAGGGCTTGGCGTCGAAAGTGAATACCTGGGTCCGCCTTTCAGGAGAGGGCGTCACAACCAGCGTTGATGGGCAGTGGGCGTTTGCTGGAGACGAGCCGGTGGTGGCTCAACTTCGCAACGGGCAATTTGAAATTGTTTCTAACAAGTCCGTCGAGATCCTCGGGTGGCTGGCTGATGAAAAGACTCTGATCGTGGCGGAGGAATACGATATTTCTTATCCCGAACCGGGGTCGTTGAAGCCGGTCGATGAGGTTGGAGACCCTGAAGGCGGGGAAACGGCGTCGCCTGAAAAGGAAGACGTTGATGAATCGTCTCAGTCGGATTGAACTGAAATTTTGACGGTTCCTTTCTCCAGCTCTTCGGTTTCAAACCTGACTGGTAGAAAAGTTTGAATGACCTCGATGTTGGTCTTCACATGATTGGAGGGAGCGGATGTGATTATGGATCCTCCGCCGGCGAGAGCCATGGGAAGCAGGAGTTGGTCGGCGAGATGTCGACCGACAACGGCACCGCTCTCGAGATAGATCGACATCATCTTGGCGACATCGGCGGCCACCCTTTCGGAGGGCTTTCCACGCTGGCCGAGAACGGTGCATCGTTCCGTGATTTCCTCAAACCGAACTTCCGCGGCCAGAGCATTACCCTGGCAGTCGGCGTTTTCAGTATGTTCATCGAAGATGGTGTTTTCCGGCCAATCGAGTTTCTTGCGGAGGGCCGACGTTTCCTTCTCGGAAATCGGGCCGAGCAAATGAGCACAGAGGCAGTGGATCCGCTGTTCGAGAAGTTCTCCTCGTTTGAGAAGCTCAACCTGTTTTGGCTTCTGGTCTCCAAAAAATCGGAATGAGATTTCACCGCCACCAGCCGGGAAGAATCCGTAGCGATGGAGCTCGGCATCGATCTCGACACCCATTGTCTTCAAGGCTGGAAGAAACACCCGGGTGATGAAATTCATGGGAGGAGCCATGGGATTGTGGGTGCCTCCTTTCAAGGTGAGATGGCTGGCGTTCTCCGCCTGCCAGAGAGCGGGCAGAAGCGTCTGTGCCAGCAAGGTGGTGCTGCCGGCGGTTCCGATCGAGAATTCGTAGTTTCCGCCTGAGACTTTGCCGGGATGAAAGATGATTTCCGTGGAACCGAGCTCGGCTCCGTCGACTGCGCCGTGGCAGATATCCTTAGCGGCAGTCACGCAAGTGAGGTGCTGGCGGGCCAAGCCTGGCTTGGGTCGGGCACCACGGATCTTTGCCAACCGGAAAGGCTGGCCGGTGATCATCGAGAGGGTGAGCGAGGAGCGGAGGATTTGGCCTCCGCCATTTTGTCCTGAGAGAGTGAGCATGGTTGGGGAAAGTCGCCGAAAGCATTGGCTTTCGGCGACTTTGGTTTTGTTAATCGTCGGGAGCTGAAGAATCCTTGATCACGAAGCGAGCTGCGAGGTGGGCCACCTGGTGGGCAAGCTCCGCCTCTTCGACGCTGGCTAGGACCTGGTTGAAATCCTTGTAAGCATCGGGTGCTTCGTCGATGGGATATTTTCGTCCATTGAACAGGATGTCGTGTTGGTCGAATTCCTGATCGATGGCTTGTTGATCGAGCGATCGAGCCGCGGCTTTTCGACCGAGGATTCGACCGGCTCCGTGGTTCACCGAGTAGCAACTCTTCTCCGCTCCGGGGAGAGCCGCCATCACGACGGATCCGTCCCGGGGATTTCCGGGCAGTAGGATGGGGTGTCCGGTGGAGTGGAAGGGCGTGTCCTTAAGGGCGTGGTGCCCCCCGGGGAAAGCCCGGGTCGCGCCCTTTCGGTGGACCCACTGGGGAATCCCGTTCACGATTTCTTCTCGCGCAATGTTATGGCTGATGAAGTAAACGAAGCTTCCTTTGCATCCGGGGAGGACTTCCTGGAAGGCTTCGAGGACCAGAGCATTGATGAGAAGATGGTTCACGGTCGCGAAGTTGGCTCCGAGGGCCATGTCATCGAGGTAGGCATTTCCCTGGGGCGTTCCAAGAGGAGCGTAAACCAGCTTCTTGTCGCCGGCGGGATAGGGAATGTTCCACTTCTCGAAGTGCGTTTCGAGGGCCTTGAACTGTCGTTGGGCGAGATCGTTTCCGAATCCACGCGATCCGCAGTGGGAAAGGAAGGCGATCTTTCCGTCCTTCAGGCCGAAGATTTCAGCGGCGCGTCGGGCCTCGGGAGATTTTCCTACGGTGACTTTTTCGGCTTCTCCGAAGTGGTTACCACCACCGTAAGAGCCAAGCTGTCGGGCCTTGTTGAGGAAACGCGAATCGTATCCTTTACGGAGCATTCTCGCGAGTCGTTCTTCAAGGGTGGAGACACAACCATCGTGACCGAAGTGAGCGCTGTCTTCGCATCGCTCCGCCCACTCGACGGGAATCCCGAGAGCTTCGCAAACCTCCTTGGAAGCACCCTGGGTGGCGGCTTTCTTACCGAGATCCATATCGATCTCACGACCTTTCTTGGCGTGTCGCTGTCCTCGACCGGCTCCGGTGGGAGTTCGCTCGCAGATGGCGGTGATGAGCTCACGTCGGATTCGTTGGTCCGCGATGGCATCGTCGTCGATGTCGAGCTGAAGGAGTGACATCGAGCACTTGATGTCGACGCCGACGGGGCCGGGATAGATGTGGGTGGGTGAAGCCATCACGCATCCGATGGGTGCACCGTATCCGACGTGGGCATCGGGATTGAGGACCACCTCGCTGACACCGGGAGCGGCTTTGCAGTTCTGGATCTGCGAAACAGTTTGTTCACAGAAAGTCTCACGGATGGATTCGTTTCCGATCACCGTGATGGGCTTTCCGTTCGAGTCGGGAGCAGGGATGAAGGCGGTGGAAGGACCGGTGAGGTGGATATTTGAGTTCATGATTGCTAAGGAGTTTGGTGGAGGGTTTGAAAAATTGGAGCGAGCAATGCCGGTTACCAGAGCCAGGAGAGGATGGTGCAGATTCCGACCAACAGGCTGAAAAGGATGAAGAAGAGCGAGGTGAGGATGAAGAGAGTTGATTTGAAAGACTGAGGTGCTGGTTCCTCCAGTTCGTCGTCGAGGCATATCGTAGAGATGTCCGATGAGGTCATGGTGCCGAGGCTGATTTCGGAAAGCTCGTTGTCGAGGAGGTGGGAGATTTGATCGCGAAGCTCGATCAATCCGGAGCGGTTGGCGCAGATCATGAATGATTCGTCGTTGGTATGGATGCGCGGACTCTGGTGATCTTGCTTCATGGGCTTCTGGTGTTGAAAACTTGAAGCGGGTGGCCGAGGCCTGGTGGCCACCCGCTTTTTGGGCCGACAATGAGAGGGGCTATGATTTGGGTTTGGTTTCGGGGCAGTGGTTATCGAGATACTTTCGGAGGAGATGGAGCTTCCATTCGAAGATCTTGTTTTCGGGAAGTGCGGCCTTGGTCACGGCGAGGTGGAATTCAGGCGAGCTAACCCGGATGGCGAGCCGGCAGAAGAGGGTGGATCGATGGCATTCCTTGCTGGTGGCATGGTTCCAGATCAAGCGACGAACTTGTTCAGCTTGGTCATGAGTCATGGGAAGATTCTTGAGGAGACGCAGGTAGTAGTTCTTCAGGCCGATTGCCGGAGGGAACTTCGTTTGGTCGTCGAGAAATCTGATGAGAATGTCGAAGCAGTCGGGATCTCCTTGAAGGAGGTTGGCATGGAAGTCCTCAGCGAGGATTTTCAGGAGAGGGGATTTCTTCTGAAGGATCGGGCTTGGTTGACTGGCGTTGATGAGGAGATATCGAAGTTTGTAAGGGTGATTCGAATAGGTGGGTTTGATGACAGGGGTTCTATCGTTGGCGTGATTGGAGAGAGAAATGGTTCGTGAGTTGGTGGTTTTGGGGCCTGCCTTCTCGGTGGCGAGTTTCTGGTCGAGCGCTTGTTCGTGGTGCTCGATGAGGGATCTGAAGGCGGTTTTCATGGAGATCAGTTTTGCATGCGTCGTGCCAGATAGTCTGATTAATACTTAATACGCTTATTATCAGTTCTTTGAGATCTCCCTTCTTTTTATTGGCTTTGCTAAGAGTCAACAATTACTATCGAAAATAATCGGAAGATATTCGAATGAATCGTAAGAAGAACGTAGTTTTCGGCTTTCTTGGTACCAGTTTGGACCGGGGGGTGGACGAACGACGCTGGGAGAAATGGAGGCCGACCGTTTCGCTCTGTCAGCAGGAGGACTTTGTGGTGGATCGGCTGGAGCTGATTTATCAGGGGAATTTCAAGAAGCTGGCGAGGCAGGTGAAGGGGGATGTTTTGCAGGTTTCGCCCGAAACCGAGGTCGTGGATCAGAAGGTAGTGATGCGGGACCCTTGGGATTTTCAGGAGGTTTACGGGATGCTCCATGATCTCTGCCGGGACTATCCCTTTGATCCCTCGCGGGAGAATTATTTCGCGCACATGACGACGGGAACCCATGTGGCCCAGATTTGCCTTTTCCTGATCGTCGAAGCGCGATTCCTGCCCGGCAAACTGGTGCAGACGGGGCCCCCACGGGGGAGGAAAGCGGTGCGGCATCCGGGAGCCGGGATCGTGGAAGTCATCGATCTCGATCTCTCAAGGTATGACCGCCTGGCGACACGCTTTGCGGAGGAGCAGGAGGAGGCGCGGGACTTTCTGAGGTCGGGAATTGCGACACAGAACAAGGCTTTCAATTCGTTGATCGAAGAACTGGAGGTGGTGGCTCTGCGTTCGAAGGCTCCCATTCTTTTGACCGGTCCGACGGGAGCGGGGAAGTCGCATCTGGCGCGTCGGATTTATGAGCTCCGGCAATCTCGCAATTCGCTCGAGGGGAATTTTGTGGAGATCAACTGTGCGACCTTGCGAGGAGACACCGCGATGAGCACGCTCTTCGGCCACAAGAAAGGGGCCTTCACTGGGGCGGCCGCTGATCGACCGGGGGTCCTGCGGCAGGCCCATGGAGGGCTGTTGTTTCTAGATGAAATTGGAGAACTGGGGACGGATGAGCAGGCCATGTTGTTGCGTGCCCTGGAAGAGGGAACCTTTCTTCCGGTGGGCAGTGATACCCCGGTGAAGAGCAAGTTTCAGTTGATTGCCGGAACGAACCGGGATCTTCGGGTGATGGACGAGTTTCGCGAGGACCTTTTTGCGAGAATCAATCTCTGGACCTTCGAGCTTCCGGGTCTCAAGGATCGTCGAGAGGACATTTCGCCCAATCTGGATTTTGAATTGAAAAAGTTCGCCAAGAGCGAAGGCCGGGCGGTGAGTTTCAACAAGGAAGCGAGGCAGAGCTTTCTGAAATTTGCCGAAGATCCGTCGTCATCGTGGCGAGGAAATTTCCGGGACTTGAACGCAGCTGTGACCCGCATGGGAACGTTGGCCCCGAGCGGGAGGATCCGTTCGGAGCAGGTTGAGGGAGAGATCGGGAGATTGGAGAAGTCCTGGGAGAGGGGAGCAGAAGACGATGGGATCGAAGAATTGTTAGATGGGCCGATCGATCCATTCGATCGAGTCCAGCTGGCTCACGTTGTCGAAGTTTGCCGCAATTCAAAGACGCTCAGTGAAGCCGGAAGAACACTCTTCCATGAGTCGCGCAAGAAGAAGGAAAACCCGAACGATTCGGATCGGGTGCGGAAGTATCTTGCGAAGTTTGGACTGAGTTTTGGAGAGCTCTAGCGACCCAGATTACGCCACATTGATGAGAACCGGGAGCTGAAGTTGTCGATGAGTCTGGGGTGGTCGGTGACGATGATGTTTTCGTCATTCACGGTGGCGGCGGAGCGGGTCCAGTTGTAGCTGCCGGTGAGGAGATGGCTGTTGTCGGCGAGGGCAAACTTGTGGTGCATGTGCGCTTCGGTGCGGTCGAAGCGGCACTCGATTCCCATCCGTAACAAGCGGTCGAGATCGGATCCCCGGTCTTCGGATTTGTCATCGTCCGAGATGATGCGGATGCGGACCTTTCGGTCGAGGGCTTCGCCGAGACGTTGGACAATGCGGTCGTCCGTGATGGTGAAGACGCAGATGTCGAGGGATTCGCGGGCTTCTCCGATGAAGCGGCGGATCCGGTGAAGGCAGTCGTCGCCGGGGCTGAAGTAAGCGGCCGCTTTGACCTGGTTCTCGCTCGAATAGAGAAGTTTGATGATGTCCTGAAGCCAGTCCATGGCCGTGATTTGGCCGAATTCATCGATGGCCCGGTTGGCCAGTTGAAAGGCCAATTGTCGGGCTTTGGCTTGGGCCACGTTGTCTCCGGCGAAGCGGGCGAGGTGTTGCTTGATCTCCCGCTTTTCGGATCGGCTGAGGGCGAAGTCTTCGAGAGAGGCAACGAGGAGGGCTTCAAGGTCTTCCATTGCTCGAGTCTTGTTGGGCACCGCAGAAGAGGCCAGCCGGAAAGTGAAAGCGTTACAGGTATTGATCGCTCTTCCGGATGGATTTATACTAGCCTTCGTCAGGCGGTGGAATGGTCAATGATCGGTCGTGACGGATCAAGCAACGGATGGTCCATATCATTCCAATCAGGGTAATCATGATGCCCGAGGGTAGAGCAAGCGAGAATAGGAGGTCGGTCCAGTCGGGTTGCTCTTCGGTTTCATGGGGCCAACCGGGAGTGTTGGTTACCGCGATGGCGAAGATCCCGAATACGGCAAGAATTCCGGCGATGATTGAGACGATGAATCCGGTGATCGCGAAGAGAGTGAGTTGTCGCGGGGTTGGGATTTGTGTTGATCGGAGTTTTATGATTTGGAGGACTAGAAGTCCCACTACCATAAGGGCGAATGTGCTGATCAGGGTGTCCGCGACATCGAAACCGGAGATGAAGGTCACGGAAGTGGAGGAGGTCACTTTGCCCGCTCGTGGATGGTGGCGGCTGGGCGTGGCATCTTGAGGAGGACTCGCTGTTCCTGTTGCTTGACCTTCATGGCGTCGAGCATGTCTTTGGCCTCTTCGTAGTCCTCTCGGGCGGCCACAAACTCCGGTGATGGGGGGATCCATTGGACTCTTCCCTTATGGGGAGGAGATGCGGGGGCTTTCTCGAGTTTCGTAATCAACTGTTCGACCGCTTTATTGGTCTGCTGGCGGAGTTCTTTGACGCGCTTTTTGGCTTCGATCATCTTCGGGTGTTTCCCGCGGTAGGCGGAGCGGAGGTTCTCGAGGTCTTCGAGAGCGTGGAGATATTTTTGATAGAGAGGCGGGACAGGGTTGTCTTGAAGCTTGATGGCAGCCGCGGTGCGGAACTTGAGATCGGGTTTTGCTTCCTTGAGTTTTTTCAACGTGTCGTGTTGAGAGTCTGCCTTTGGAGCAGGTTTCTTCGATTTGGAGGAGTCAGGCTTGGGGGCTTTCGCAATCACATCGAGTTTCTTCCGGAGTGATGCAACAAGGTCGGCCTGCTGGGCCAGTTCCTGATCGAGAGCAGCGAGCGCTTCTTTGGTTTTCGGCTCGGCCGTCTTTTTGGCGAGATCAATGTAAACGTCTGCGACCTTGTTCGCGAGCATAGCGGCGAGTTTGGGGTTGGTGTCGACGGCGGTGATTTCGATCAAGTCGGTGCCTTCGCGATGCTTGGCGGTGATCTTGGACTTGAAGTCTGCAACGATCGCTTTGACTTCTTCGTTGGGAACGCCGAGTGATTTGGCAACCTCTCTCAGTGTTTGGTCGGAGGTGAGGGCTTTGATCGTTCCGGCAAAATTTGCCTTGGGGGCTTGGTCCTTCTGTTTTGTGGGGTCGAATGGGGGGTGGACCTGAATGACACAGGATTTCTCCCACTTCTGATCAGCGACGGCGAAGGGAGTGACGGCCAGAAGGAGACAGAAGATACTGAACAGAAGTTTCATGGTGCGATCATTCATTCTGCCGGATGCTTGCCAATGATTTATTCCGGAGTCTTGGCCAATTCGTGGATGGTGACAGAGGGCATCATGGTATTGATCTCCTCCTTTCTCCTCTTGGTTTTGTGCAGTGTTTCCTGAAACTGTTCTTTCGCAGCGAGGTATTCGTTCCTGGCGGTGTTAAGTTTTTGGAGGGCCAGATCGGAGTCCTGATTCTCGGTGTTCAGCTCCTTGAGATCGATCAAGGTCGGTGCGGGTTCGTTTTTCGTGCGGATCGGGATCCCCAGGGATTTGGTGAGTGTGGTGTAGGCTGATCCTTTTTCTCTGGCGACCTCGCCCTGGATCTGAAGCTCTTCGTCGAGAGCTGAAAGCATCTCTTTGGTGCGCCGGGCGCCGCGCAGTCTTGTTTGGTCGACATAGGCTCTTGCCACGGCGTTGGCGATTTTGGCAGCTTGTCGTTTTGATTGATGCTTGGCCGTGATCCGGATGAAGTCAGAGCCTCTCATCGGCTCCACTTCAAGTTGTGATCGTAGAACGTCGATTTGCTCGTCGGTGGCGGGAAGGCCGAGGTGGATTGTTTTGACGGCATCCGCGAGTGTTTCTCGACTGAGGACCTTTTCGAACTCGCTTTTCATGTAGGTGGAGGGACCGGTTCGAATGGTTCCGATGTCTGATGATGACAAGATCGGAGCCGGGTGGATTTGAATGATGGCCGTTGCGCGTGGAAGTCGGGCGTCGAGATGCCATGACACTCCCAAGGCAGTCAGAAGAATGAGAGCGATGGTGGAAAGTGCAATCAGCGGCTTCTTGCGCATGCCAGTTGAGACATCATGCTGATTGATCTGTTCGAAATGAGATCTTAATTCGATTCGAAGACCTCGAAGTAGAGTTGGCGGTAGGCCAGGAAGTTGACCCAGTTGCGCAGCGCGTAGCCTGAAGTCTTGAGGTTGGCCTCATCGTAGACGTTGGTCTTGCCACCCGAAGGGTGGACGCCGTCTTTTGAAATGACCGTGCCATCCCAGCTCTTGCCTGGTGCCTGCTTGAGGCAGGCGGCGTGGTAGTCGACGAGGGGAATCTTCTTCGCCTTGGCGAGGTCGCGAATGATTGTGTTGATTTTGTCGACGGCCTGATCGCGGTCACGACGGGGAGGAATGGTGTTGAGGATGGGGACGCAGTTGGCGGCGAGGCATTTGGCGAGGACCTTTTCGAGGTCCGCTTGGTAGCCTTGAGGGACTTTTCCTCCGCTGATGTCATTGGTACCAATCATGATGAGGGCGGCTTCCGGTTTGTCGCGGGTGAGGACCTGATCGATGGATTTGAGCAGGTTTCCAACTCGCCAGCCCGAGTAGTTGGCGTGCTTGGGCCCTTTGTCACGGGCGCCTTTGATCACGTTTTTCCACTTCTTTCCCTCCGGGATTCTGGGGAGCTTGTCATCGGGAAGATACTCACTGGGATCCGACCAACTCATGGGGGACCAGAAGGCCATGGAGTAGGTGATGGAGTCGCCGAATTGGGCGACGTATCCGGCTTGCCCTTGAAATCCCTCATGGATCTTCTTGGCATGGGCGATGGCCTCTGGAGAAACTGCAGATGTCTCTTCGGCGGATGATTGAACCAGAAACGCAAGAGCCAAGAATGGACGAAGATTCATCCGTCCATTCTAGGGGAGTTGCGCTCCCATTTGAAAGCTTCGATGTGGAAAGCTAGGGTTTTGGAAGCACCTGAAGACGATGGAACATCTGTGGACCTTCAGTGTTCATAGTGACGGAGCGGCTCTGCTTGCCGGGCGAGGGCGTGCCGGGAATCGTGGAGACGGTAGTCCAGTTGACGAGATCCGGTGATTGCTGGAGAACGATGTCGATGTCGGTGCGATTCAAGTCGAGCAGGAAGCCCAGGGTGTAGCCGGACCCAACGGGACTCATGATGAGTGGAGAGCTTGGGTCCGCGGAGTTGGGATTGAGATCGAAGGCATACTCGAGAAGGTTGCTCAAGCCATCGCCGTCGTCATCATCGAGAGGGTGGGCGATGCCATTTTGCGAGGCCCAGATGTCGAAGCGCTCGCCCGGGGCAATGGTGCCCGGCGAGGGAGCAGGATCTGTCCAGTTGATGAAATCGTTGCCGTATTCCTTCTCCGCGACCTTGGTTAAAGACGATCCAAAGCCGTCGGGGGAGCCGGGCCATGGTGCGGAATCGTCGTAGTTGACGCGGTCGACCCGGACATACTGAATGATGTTGTTGGCGTCGGTCGGGCCGGGCCGGCCGAGTTGTATGGCCTCTCCTCCGTTGGAGAGCCCACCGGTGGTCCATTCGAGGATCTGGGTTCCTTCAGGGACGGAGAACTCGCTCTGGAAGGCCGGAATGTTCCGGGTGAGGATCAGACGTTCGCCTGGAGCGAGAGCCACGGTGGCGAGAGCGGGGAATTCATATTCGATGCCACTCGTGAATCGCCAGGCGG
>JBMHCW010000078.1:0-16110 GCA_049889715.1 Akkermansiaceae bacterium
TCGAATGTCTTTTCCAAAGGTTGAAGCGCTTCCGAAGAATCAAGACCCGCTATGATCGATTGGCCGCAACCTTCATGGCATTCGTATACCTCTCAGCATTAGCAGATTGGTGCCGATCGCTATTTTGTCCACACGCCCTAAGTAAATTCAACCTTCCTTCAAATCATCTTGCTTTGAACCCCTCGGGAATCTAATCCCCCGCATGGACCGACCCGACGGACGACAAATCCCCGATCTTCGCCCCATTTCCTTCCTGCCGAACATCGCTCCCAATGCCACCGGTTCGGTGCTCGTTTCCTTCGGGAATACCCGCATCATCTGCGCCGCCACCGTCGAGGAAGATGTCCCCCGCTGGATGAAATTCCAGAAAGTCGAGGGCGGTTGGGTCAGCGCCGAGTATTCCATGCTCCCCTATTCCACACACAACCGCAAACAACGCGATGTCAACCGGGGCAAGCTTGACGGACGTTCCTCCGAAATCCAACGCCTCATCGGACGGTCCCTCCGCGCTGTCATTGATCTCAAGAAACTGGGCAAACGCACCATTTGGATCGATTGCGATGTCCTTCAGGCCGATGGTGGCACCCGCACCGCCTCCATCACCGGGGGATGCGTCGCCGCCGCCATCGCTCTCAATCGCCTCATGGCCGCAGGCAAGCTCAGCGACTTCCCCATGGGCAAACTGGTGGCCGCCGTCAGCGCGGGCATCTATCAAGATCAAGCCATCCTCGATCTCAACTATCCCGAAGATCGCGATGCCGCCGTTGACTTCAATGTTGTCATGACCGAAGACGGCGACTTCGTCGAACTCCAGGGCAGCGGAGAAGAAAGCGTCTTCACCTCCGGGCAAATGACCGCCATGCTCGACCTGTCGCGTGTCGGCATCGCAAAACTCGTCGAACTCCAAAAAGAAGCCATTCTGGCGGCCGACCGCGCCACCGGAGCTGATTTACAGGGACTTGCCGACGCATTTCAGTAGGAATGCGCCTCCTTTTATCTTGCGGAAGGAGGCCCGAAGCTTATTTTTCTTTGGAAGGGTTGGTTTTCTACCCGCCCTCCATAAAAACCGGAGGGATTTCCCTCCAAACCATAAACAAAAACATGAAAAAGCAGAAAAACACAATGCGGAAGGGCTTCACCCTCGTGGAGCTCCTTGTTGTGATTGCCATTATCGCGGTCCTTGCGGGACTTGCGACGCCGGCAATCCTGAAGGCCCAGAAGGCGGCAGCGAAGGCACAAGCGACCAACAATGCCAAGGAGATCGGTACCGCTCTCCTCGACTTTGTGGAGCAATACGGCGGCTACCCCTCGGAGGACACCAAACAGCAACTCGTTGACGAAGGTGCTGAAGTGATTCCCGAAGGAAACGATGCCAACGCCTACCTTGGCCAACTCCTCGCCTCTGGTTCCGTCGATTCGGAAAAGATCTTCTACGTCAAAGGCGTGAAGGGAGCCCGTGAAGGCGATAGCATTTTCAGCAGCCCTGAAAAGATGCTCGCCAAGGGAGAAAACGGATTTGGTTACGTCATGCTTGAGGGCGACGAGCCTCTCCACTCACCTGGAAGTACCGTCCCCATCATCGTGGCTCCACTCTCCAAGGGTGGTTCCGATCCGGTCTTCGACCCCAAGCCTTTTGCTGAACAGTACATCTACCTCACCCCCGATGGTGCGGTTTCCGGTGGCAAGATCAGTAAAGAAGGTGTCCCCATCGCCAAAGGACGCGGTAAAGGCGGTCTCTTCGGTGGCGGTAAAGACTCCGTCTTCGGCGAAGACATCCCCGATGTCAAAGAGCCACGCGGCCTCTAGACCTTTCGCAAAACTCAGATTCACCAAGCGGATCTCTTCGGAGGTCCGCTTTTTTTACGACGAGAACTCAAGGCCACAGTATGATAGTCTGATTGAGTATGCACAAACAACCCGGCATCACAAAACTGGAAGTTTTCTTCTTCCTGATCTTGATCGTTGTGATCGCCGGCATGGTGCCCTACTCATGGGGGAAATCGTCTCTGGCTACCGCCAAAGCTCAGGCAATCAATAACGCCAAGCAAATTGGCACTGCGATGAACGACTTTCTGGAAGAGTTCGGAAACTATCCCTCGGAAGAGACCAGACAGAAACTCATTCAAAGAGGCCTTGCCGTTCCTACTCAGGAAGACGATGCCAACTCTTATCTCTCGCAACTTCTAGCTTCGGGCACCCTTGACTCGGAATCTTACTTCTACATCAAAAAAGCGAAAGGAGCCCGCAAACCCGACAACAACTTCAGCACCCCGGAGACCCTGCTCTCCAAAGGTGAGAACGGATTCGGTTACGTCATGCTCCGAGGCGATCGCCCTCTCAAATCCCGAGGGAGCACCATTCCCCTTTTGGTTGCCCCACTCATTTCCGGCGGCTCCGATCCGCGCTTCGATCCCAAACCATTTGCCGATCAATACATCTACCTCACTCCCGACGGCGCCGTCTCAAGCAGCAAGATCAGTAAAGACGGCATTCCCATCGCCAAAGGATGCGGAAAGGCGGGCCTCTTCGGAGCGGACAAGAACTCGGTATTCGGAAAAGACATCCCCGATGTCAAAATGCCTCGCTAAGGTCCTTCTCAAAAATCCCGTTTGCCCATCCCGCGTTCTCTGTCACCTTCTCGGGCAATGATGGCAGATGAACTTGATCTTACCGAAGACATCGTGAACAAGGGGGCGTTCCTCCCTTATCCGGTTTCGACCCTGAGCCCGCGCATCGTTCCCACCGATCTCTCCACCTTCAAGTCCCGCGGTATCAGCCAGGTCGAACGCGATCTCCAACAAAAGCTGGTGGAAATCCGCGAGCAATACATTGCCACCATCGAGCACTTCAACTGGAACAAGCTCGTTTACGAAGCCGATATCAATTTTGAACCGGTGGTCGGCGAAACCTATCACCTCTACACCATCAGAGGGACCAACACCCTTTCCATGATTGCGCCCGACCAATGGCCGCACCACCACCTCGCGAGCTTCCGGCTCAACGTGGACCGGCAATGGGAACTCACCGAAGCCAGTGTCGAAGCAAGCTCGCTTTTTCCCGGCGAAGAGGTTAGAGATTCCTAACGCCACATGATCCACCCCACCGCTGTCATCTCCCCCGGCGCCGAAATCGGACAAGATGTTGAAATCGGCCCCTACTGTGTCATCGAAGACAAGGTCCGCCTCGGGGATCGATGCAAGCTCCACTCGCACGTCGTCATTCACGGCCATTCCACCCTCGGCGCCGACAACGAGTTCTTCCCCTTCGCCGCCATCGGGATCAAGTCACAGGATCTGAAATACGCCGGCGAACCAACCGCTCTCCACGTGGGAGACCGCAACGTCTTCCGCGAAAACACCACCATCCATCGGGGCACCACCGAAGAAACTCCAACCCGTATCGGCTCCGACAACCTCTTCCTCGCTTACTCCCACGTGGCCCACGATTGCATCGTCCACAACCACGTCATTCTTTCCAACAACGGCACGCTGGCCGGCCATGTTGAAATCGAAGACTACGCCATCATCTCGGGCCTCTCCGCCGTGCACCAATTCTGCCGAGTGGGAGCCCACGCCATCACCGGAGGAATTTCAAAGATCGTTCAAGACATCCCTCCTTTCACCATTGTCGACGGCAACCCGTCCACGGTCCGGGGCATCAACCTGGTCGGCCTCCAGCGACGCGGCTTTTCTGACGAAGACCTTCGCGCCCTCAAGACCTTCTACAAAAAAGTCTTTCTCAAGAAGAGCGCCAACCTCGCCTCTTCGCTCGAGGCACTGGATTCCGATCTACGCGAAAACCCTCAGGTCGCGAAGCTAATCACCTTCATCGAAGGATCCCAACGCGGCATCATTCGCTGATCTTCAGCGGCTCATCGCCTCGCACAAGTGGATCAAGGAAGGATCAACGTGATGCTGCTGATCGGTGATTTCGTTGATTGATTTCGAACCGTAGGAACCGTCCTTGAAAGTCATGACCTGATTGGTGTGGCCGGTAGCCAGTGACTCCACCGCGGCATGAGCAAATTTGAACGCCATGATGCGATCGTAAACAGTCGGTGAACCTCCACGCTGAACGTGACCCAGAACTGTCAGTCTGGCATCCATCCCAAGAGCCTCGCCCATCCATCGGGTCAGCGATTCTCCCATCCCCGTTCCCTCGGCGACAATCCCGAGAAGATACTTCCGCCCTTCTTCCTTTTCCTTGCGCAACCTCTCGGCAATGGAATCCAGATCGTAGGGAATTTCGGGAACCAGGCAGACTTCCGCACCGGTCGCCAGCGCACTCGTCATGGCAAGATACCCGCAATGGCGTCCCATCGTTTCCACCACAAAGGCCCGCGAGAATGAAGAGGCGGTGTCACGGATACTATCAACACTCCATCGGATCATGTTGAGCGCGGTGTCCACACCGAGACAGTAATCGGTTCCGGGAATATCATTGTCGATGGTCGCCGGAATCCCTGCGAACGGGACCCCGAAGTCGGAGTAAAATTGGTTGAGCGCATTAAAGGACCCGTCACCTCCAATCACGATCAGCTTGGAAATCCCCTTCTCTTTCAGGTTGTTGAAAGCCTGCTCGCGAAACTCGTAATCGTAAAACCTCTTGGAGCGCGACGACCCCAACACGGTGCCCCCTTTGTGGAGAATGCCGGACAAGCGCTCCCTGGTCGCCTCATAGATCCACCCCTCGATCAATCCCCGCAGGCCCCAGTCAACCAGATAAGGCTTCCACCCGTTGCGGCGTGAGTAATCACAGGCCGACTTCACCGCAGGATTCATCCCGGCGGCATCTCCACCGGAGGTCAGTATGGCAACTTTCTCGCTCAAGACGGTGCCCATTTAGCACAGGAACCGCCGATCTCAAGCCCTTCGGGAGAATTCTATCCCCAACAAACAGACATCATCCTCAAAGCCTCGCTGGCCCGAAAACTCCAAGGCCTTCTTCACCAACCGCTCCAACGGAACCACGCCCTCCTCCGAAGAATCCAAGGCCCGACACATTCGCTCCACCCCGAATTCCTCACCCTCGGCATTCCGGGGTTCGAAGATCCCGTCGGTGAAGCCCCAGATCCCCTCCAAGCCCTCAAGCGGCAATGTCAGCTCCCGATACGGAATCCCAAAAACCATGCCTAAGGCCGGCCCCCGGGCTTTTCCCTTCAAGTCCAATACCTTGACCTCGCCATTCTGCCGGATCAAGGGAGAAGGATGGCCGGCCGATGCCAGCTTCACTTCACCCGCCTTCAGATCGACCAATCCATAAAGGGCTGTCGCAAACATCTCAGCATTCGTCCGCTCCAGCAGATGGGACAATCCCTCGTTCAAGCCCGAAAGAAACACCCCGGGATCCCCGGCCGAAGTCCGCTGCTTTTCAATCAACCCCCGCAACATCGACACAATCAGCGCCGACCTCACCCCATGTCCCATCACATCACAAACGAGAAAACCGGCCCGCCCTTCTCCAAGATGAACAACCTCGAGAAAATCGCCCGCCAAATCACTGGCCGGTTGATAACAATGCGAAAACTTCACCTCCATGTCGTCCCCCACCAGACTCGGAAGACTCTCCGGAACAGCCGCCTGCTGGATCTCCCTCGCCAATTCCAACTCGTCGGCCAGATCTGCATTCTGGGCCGTCAGGGCCGAGGTAATCTCAGCCAACTTGTTACGGGTTTCGACCAACTCGGTAACATCACCTGAAACCCCGTAAGTCCCGATGATCTCTCCGTTGGCATCCCTCCATGGATACTTCGAGCTCACCGACCAGGTCACGTGTTGGTCCTTCCAGGCAATCCGCTCGAGCTTCTTCACGATCGGCCTGCCGGTCTTGATGATCTCAGCCTCGTCCCGACCCGCACTCTCATGAAGCTTGGATGAAAAGTAGTCCCGATCGTGTTTGCCCACCACATCTTCGGGACAACACTCCCCCACCAAATCGGCCATTCCCTTGTTCACGAGGACAAATCGCGAATCCAGATCCTTGAAGTAAACAAACATCGGGATGCTGTCGATCACCAGACGAAGCAAGTGCCTCTCCTCGCTGATGTCCTGGTTGACCAGGAGGAGCTCATCCGCAATCCGCTCGAGCTCATTCTGGGTCTCGATCAACTCGGTCACCTCGTGCGTCACCCCGAAAGTTCCTCGGACGTCTCCCTTCATCCCGTACCAAACCTTCTTGGTGACCAACACCCAGGAATCACGACCGTCTTCCCAAACCTCGTGCTCCAGAATGTCCTCCTGGCTTTTCCCCGTCTCCATCAACATCACTTCGACTGCCCTCGAGGCATCGGCGTGTTCCGATTCAAAGAAATCGTGATCAGTCTTCCCGATCAGATTCTCGACCGTTCCCGCCCCCATCCTCTCTGCTGTCGCCAGATTGGCCCGGACAAAACGTGATTCGAGATCCTTGAAGTAGACATTAACCGGCACACTATCCAACAAAAGGTCAATCAAGCTCCGCTCCTCGGCCAACTGAATCTCGGCGAACTTACGTTTCGAAATGTCAATCAGGCTTCCGACGATCCTCAGAAGCTTTCCCTTTTCGTCGCGAACCGGAACACCCCGGACCCGGAACCACTTCCACTCTCCTTCCTGATCCTTGATCCGTGGCTCCACGGCAATGAAGCGTCCCTTCCGGTAGAGCACGCGGTCGATCTTCTTCCGGAAGCTCTCCAGATCGTCGGGGTGTAAATAAGGTTCGGGATCCGTGAAAATATTGGGCGCCCCAATCCTCCCGCACCCCAGGAACATGAGCACGCGGTTGGAATAATAAATCTCACCACTCGCCACATCCCAATCCCAGACTCCTTCGTTGGAAGCCTTCAGCACCAAGTCCAGACGATCGGAATTCTCACTCATCGTTCCACCTCCCAAGCCAAAAGACACAAGGCATTTCGAAAATTGCCCCCTTCCGAAGCAAACTCCTCCACCGCTTCCTCGAACCTCTCGAGGACCTTTGGAAGAGGTCCACCCCTCTCTGCAATCCCGATGATCCGGCTCACCCCGAAGAGCTCACCCAAATCATTCTTCGCCGCACGCAGACCCTCGGAAAAACAAAACATCCTTCGCAATCCCTTCAGAGGCGCGGTCACGCAACCGTAGGTCACTCCCGCCTCTTCACCCAGCGGTCCCTTGTTGGCTTCCTTCGGAGGAACCAACTGACGCACCCCGTCTTCAAAGACCGCCACCGGATTCGGATGCCCCGCCACCGAAAGATGAATCTCCTCTGTCGCGAGATCAACCACGCCGTAAACCGCGGTGGCCACAATCTCCAGATCAGACTCCTCGAACATGTGCAGCAAGCCCTCGTTCAAGCCGGTCAAAAACTCCCCGGGAGCCTCGGCCGACTCGAGGCCTTTCTCAATCAACCCGCGCAACATGGAAACGATCAAGGCCGACCTCACCCCCTGGCCCGCCACGTCACAAATGAAAAAACCGGCCTTGTCAGGACCCAAAGGGATCACTTCATAAAAATCACCCGTCAGATCCGGAGCGGGACGATACAGTTTCTCAAAGCAAAGCCTGCTTTCCTCGTGGGAAAACTGCGGGATGTCATCCGGCAATAGAGCCAGTTGCACCTCTTTCGCCAATGCCAGCTCCTCCGCCATTTCGACATTCTTCTTCTGAAGCTTGCCCGCCTGCTTCTCCATCTCCCGATGCGCCAGCACGAGATCGGAAACATCACTCGACACCCCGAACGTTCCCACGATTGTTCCCTCGCTGTCCTTCCACGGATACTTCGACGTCATCACCCAGGTGTCCTCCTTGCCACTCCAGGTTTCCTTTTCAACCTGCTCGATCACCGGCTCCCCGGCTTCCATGATCCTCTTTTCATCGGCTTCCGTTTCCAGCCAATGCTCCTCCGAATAAAAATCTCGGTCACTCTTTTCATAGAGGTCCTCGGGATTCTCACAATCGACCCAATTCGCCATGGCCCGGTTCACGATGACGAATTGATGGTCCAAATTCTTGAAGTAAACATTCATGGGAACGCCATCGATCACCAACCGCAACCGCTGCCGTTCCTGCTCGATCTTCAGGTTTCTCGAATGCAACTCGGCGGCCACTCTTTCCTGTTCCGCGCGGGCTCGCATCAGTTCGGAAATGTCGCTGGTCACACCAAAGGTTCCCTTCACTTCTCCCTCGGGGCCCTTCCAGACCCGCTTGGTCGTTTTCACCCAGGTGTCCTCCCGGTCCTCCCATTTTTCGTGCTCGGTGACGTCGGTCTTCCCCACCCCGGTCCGCATGATTTCCTCTTCAAAGGCCCGGGCATGGTCCGCGTGTTCCGGACTGAAGAAATCATCGTCCGTCTTTCCCAGCAACTGCTCGGGGGACGACAGGTCCATCTTGACCGCGGTTGGCAGGTTCGCCATCACGAAGCGCGATTCCACATCCTTGAAGTAGACATTCATGGGGATGCTATCGAGGAGGGTCTTGATCAAGGCCCGCTCCTCGCCCAGCTCGGCCTCGGTGGCCATCCGCTTTGAAATATCAATCAAACTTCCCACCAGCCTGATGACCTTTCCCAAACCATCCCTGACCGGAGTTCCCCGCACGCGGAACCACTTCCATTCGTCGTCCCGGGTCCTGACCCGCGACTCCACCGCGAACAATTCCTCGCCCTCCTGGCAAACCCGGCGCAAGGCTTCGTCCACCGCCGCCGATGACGCCTCATCCATCAAGCTCTCACGCTCCGCAAAAATATTGGGCGCCTCATCCTTCCGGAATCCAAAAAACCTCAGAGCCCGCCGCGAATAATAAATCGATCCGGATTCAAAATCCCAATCCCATACTCCTTCCTTCGACGCCCTCAGCGCCAGTTCAAGCCGGTCATCATTCCAACTCGCCATCCTTTGAGAGAAAGAAACACCACTTGCCCTCCCTTCTCAACGGAAAAGCCCTCAAACCGTCAAATAATCCTGCCGCCATTTTTCGCTTCGACAATGCCCGCAATCAGGCATCTTCCCCCCTCATGAAGCTTTTCCTCTTCGCCCTCCTCTCCGGAATACTCCACGCCCAACCTAAACTCCTCATCATCCTGGCCGACGACATGGGATACGGCGACCTCGGCTGCACGGGCTCCACCACCATCAAGACTCCGCACCTCGACGCCCTCGCCGACCGCGGAGTCCTGTGCACCCGCGGGTATGTCGCCTCCCCGGTCTGCTCCCCCTCCCGCGCCGGACTCCTCACCGGCCGCGATCCCCGCCGCTTCGGATACGAGGGTAACCTCAACCAGGGCGCCGCCAAATACGCCACCCGGCCCGAACTTCTCGGCCTCCCCACTTCCGAACATACCATCGCCGACCACCTCAAGGCCCTCGGCTACCAAACATCCCTCATCGGCAAGTGGCACCTTGGGATGGGCCCCGAGTTCCATCCTAACAAACGGGGCTTCGATGACTTTGTCGGTATGCTCAAGGGAAGCCACGGCTATTTCCCCAAACCCGATGGCAATGGCCTCGAGCGCAATGGCGAACCGCTCACCGAATTCTCCTCGCCCTACCTTACCGACTTTTTCAGCGACGAAGCTGTGTCCTGGGTGACCGAAAAGAAGGACCAGCCATGGTTCCTCTTTCTCTCCTACAACGCTCCCCACACACCGATGCACGCGACTGAAGAGGACCTCGCTCTCTACGCCCACATCAAGGATGAAAAGCGACGCACCTACGCTGCCATGATGCATGCCATGGACCGCGGCATCGGGCGGGTCGTGGAAGCTCTCAAATCAACCGGACAACTCGACGACACGTTCATCGTCTTTTTCTCCGACAATGGAGGAGCCACCAACAACGGATCCTGGAACGGTCCCCTCTCCGGCCGCAAAGGATCGCTCCTCGAGGGAGGTGTCCGCGTTCCCTTCATCTTTTCCTGGCCCAAAAATCTTCCTCAGGGAAAAACCCACAAAGGCATCGTCTCAGCCCTCGACCTCGTCCCCACCTTCACGGCCGCCGCCGAAGGGAAACCCCTTCCGCTCAAAAAGGCTCCCTCGCACGAAGACGCCCGCAACCGACGCAACTATGACAAACTTTTCGGCGAGTACGATGGACGAAATCTGATGCCTTCACTCAAGAACGGAACCTCTCCCGACCGCCCCCTCTTCTGGCGCCTCCAGGGACAAGCCGCCGTTCTTGAGGGCGAGTTCAAATTAGTCCGCCCGTCGCATCGCCCCGCTCAACTCTTCCAACCCGCCACCGACCCCGGCGAACAATCCGACGTCACCGGGAACTACCTCCAGCAACGCGACACCCTCTTCAAAAAACTCGCCGACTGGGAAGCCCTCCGGCCCACTGTTCCCCTCTGGGGCTCCTCCCCCTTCTGGAACAGCCAGTCCGCCAAAATCTACGACACCTACCCGCCGGTCCCGGAGCCCAAGTAGCACTTCAATTACAAGGTCGGAAAGATCTCCTTCATCGACCCACCTGCCCCGTGCTTCGTCAGAACCGGCTTGAGCACCTCGCGATAGTCCGTCATCACCGGGACATCGCCCGGGCCGACCAGCACTCCGGATTCCAACTCCGGACGCTCTCCGCGAACTCCCCCAACCTCTCCTCCTCCCATCAGGAACATGACGCTTCCGCGGCCGTGATCGGTGCCAAATGAAGAATTCTCGGCCACTCGGCGCCCAAACTCGGTCATGACGACGACCGTGACTTTGTCCATCATCTTCCCCAGGTCCTTCCGGAAATTGAACAAGCCATCGGACAATCGTGACATCATGGGCGTGATCAAGGTGTCCTGCGCCAAATGTGAATCCCATCCGCTCAGATCCAGCGAAACTGCCTCCAACCCAACTCGCGCCCGAATTAACTGCGCGGTCTGACGCAGTCCGTTCGAGAAAGAATCATCACCATACTCCGCTCCATTCTCAGGACCGCTTCCGCTTTTTCCAAGGTCCGCTATCCGCTCAATCGCCTGCAAGGTATCTCGTGCTGCCGGTCCCAAGATGGTCTCATCCCCTCCATAGAGACCCGCCAATTCAGCCTCCAGTTTGTCCGTCGAGCCCCCACCTTGCCCCAGTGAAAAAGTTTCCATCGATTCCATCACAGTCGCTGCCGGCGCTCCCCGCAACACTTCCGGCATGGCCTTGCCCAAGGCAACAGCCGACAAGGCGCTCGGAGCACCTCCTTCGCGATAACGCAAAAACCTCCCCAGCCATCCTCCGGCCACCATCCCTCCGTGCTCCATCAAGTCCTGCGCATAAAAATGTGACCGCGTCTTGTCATCCGATCCCACCGCCGGAAGAACAGCAAGATCACCATCGTTGAACAAACGATGCATCCCACTCATTAGAGGATTCAGACCACAATTGGCATCACCCAACTTCAAGATGTCACTCTCCTTGACCGCCAGAGTGGGACGCGCGGCATAGTATCCGCGATCACCGACGGGTGGAGCCAAAGTCAATCCATCGGCTCCTCCACGCAAGAAGACCACCACCAAGGTGCGCTGCTCGTCCCCGTTTCCCGATACCAGTCCTGCCCCCTTCGCCTTCATCTCCACTGAAATCCGGGTGAAGCCATGATCATCGCCAACGGTTCCCCCGACCGCTCAATACTCTCCAATTCTCCGACGGTCGCCACCCGCCCCAACAAACTCGCTGCCAATCCCTCAACCCCTCCGGCTTCCTCCAGCAACGCCTCTTCATCCACCTTGATCTTTCCGTCGATTTCATTGCGGGACAACGCAATCGCAAAATGCCAACGCCACAACAAGGTCCCGGTCCAAGGCGACGCCACATCCGGATAACCGTCCGGCGTAGGATACTGAAATGGCGCATGTCCCATCCGGACCAAATAATCAACCAAGGCCATCTCCGACTTCACCTCCGCCCTCGTCGCCCGCAAAGCCGAGACAATCATTTCAAACGGCTTCTTCAATTTTCCTCCCCGGGATCCGGTCAAGAATTCTTCCGTCGCAAACACCCCCCGCAAGGTTTTCTTGATGTCTCCGCCGCTTGACGTGAAGGCCTCAGCCACCGCTTCGATCGAATCCGCCGACGGCTCGTCTCCGATGAATCGAACACACAATTTCTCCGCAAGGTAACGGGCCGTCGACGGATGTTCACACACGATCTCAAGAACATCATCCAAATCTTTCTCTCCTCCCCCGGCCGCAATTTCATGACCCAGCACGGTCTTCGCCCCGTCATCATGAGCATCGGAATCAAACTCCACTCGCCCCTTGAAGAACCGTCCTTTTCCACGCACCGTCCACCCGCTCAAACAACGGGCCACTTCCATGACATCTTGTTGCGTATACCCTCCGTTCACCCCGAGGGTATGAAGTTCCAACAACTCCCTGGCATAATTTTCGTTTGGCTTCTCGTCTGCGTCCCGCTTGCGATTTTCCCGACCATCGAGATACCACAACATCGCCGGGCTCAAGGCCGACGCCTTCACCAAGTCCGCGAACGAGCCCAGGGCATGCTTGCGAATCACCTCACGGTCGTCGGCCGCTTTCAACCACTTGCAATCCTTCTTGGAAGAATCGATGTTAAAATGATCACTCCAGAAGTGAACCATCACCTCATACAATTGACGCTCGCTCCGAACCGCCCGCACCAAGGTGGCTCTCGTCAGTTGCTCCAACAAAAACTCCTCTTTGTACTCATACATCTCACCGAGCGGAGCACTCAACGCCTCAAACCTCCTGGCCGCCCGCTGAGCCCTCTTGTCCTTGATCTCGTCGGGAGCCAACTGTTCATCGAGATAAGCCTTGGCCGCTTCCTCTTCAGTCGCTCCCATCTCCTTGACCCGATGATAATCGCTCGGCGTCGGCCCAAAGCTCACGCGATTGATGACATGGGAAACCAGGTCAATCCCCTCCCCGGTCGGCGGCACACAGGGACCTTCCTTTGACCCCATCCCGAGCAGGTCTTCGATCCGGTCGCAACTCGACGTCGAGAACAAGGCCACCCCGGCCGCTCCTCTCAGGAACAAGCGTCGCGACATCTCGTCTGACCGGCCCCTTCCCATCAGGCAATCTCCGCTTCGGCTGTTCCCTTGCGGGCATCAAGCCAGCTCAAAACCAGCGATCCCATTCCTGAAAAAATGGCCACCGGGAAGATGAGGAACCAACCCAGCACCGGAAAAATAAACATCAAGCCAAGGACAATCCCGCCCCGCTTCACGCGCAACCAAGGCTGCTCTTCATCCACCGGATTCCTCAGACCTTTTCCGATCCTCAAACACAAGCCAGCCGAACCGCACAAGCCGGCCAGCAAGACCAGCAAGACCAGGATGATTCCAATCAACTTGATGGGCGCCGAACCACCATTGGCGGCAGCCAGCCCGATCCCGATTCCCGGAAGTCCGACCGCCAGCCCAATGAGAAACGACTTCCACGGAGAACTCCCCAAACGTTCACAACTTCCTTCCACCAACTGCGGTGCCAAACCCACTGATGCCACCCAGTAGGCCACCATGATGACATAAAACCCTAAAATCAAAAACGTCCACATCAGGACATCCGCCATAATCATTTCGAGACCTTCCTTTCCATACTTTGTTCTACACTCCGCTTACGCCGGCTGCACGGGAAAGGTAACATCGAATCCGACAGCAAGGCCCACTATCCAAGCAGGCGATAACGACGCGCCCATGTTTGCGCCTGAAGTGAATGCCGGCTGCCATCCCGCGAAAGCACCCGAACAACATGCTCGAAAACCTTCCCGTCTTCCGCACCCGTCCGGATCTCATCGGCTCTGTTTGAATCCGACAATAGAAGATGAGCCGCCTCCGAAGCCGAGACTTCAAAAGTCACCTCTATGAACCCAGAGGACACCCGCTCATACTCGTCCCAATCATCCAGACCAATCTCGTGGTCGTATCCCGATGATTCCCCTCGCTCACCTCAGTTCTCTTCCATGCGAAACCATGGTCAGGGAGCAGGACGATCCGCCATTACACTCTCGAAGCCATTTTTGACTGCCTTCTTCAAATCCCCGCGACCAAAGGACCGCATGGCTAATTCCAGACCATCAAAGTGATCAGGACACACAGCGAGCCGCCACCTCCTTACCTCAACATCTCCATCGGGAGCGGGTAAACCGTGGTTGCCTCAGTCGATGGCATCTCCCCCTTCAAGGAGTAATCCTTTCCGTTCAAATTCAGATCGACCTCCACTATCAACACCGCGTCTTTCCGATAGGGAATGGGGGGAAGATCCCGCTTTTCATATCGAGAATTGTTCTGCATCCAGAAGCTCTCCGGATAATTCTTCAGCAGCACCGTCCGGGGGCCGTTGTCGATCCGATAGGAAAACGATTTGATCAGGATCGATTCAATATGCGGGTTCTCTCCCATCTTTCGCTTCTTATCTCGAACAAAGAGCTGGAAACACACCTTCTCGGGCCCCCGGCTCTGCGAATACACGTAAGGCACCCCTCCGCCGGCCGAATCAAACCACGAGGGATAAGTCGACACCTCGAGCTCACTCTTGCCGTCAAGGTCCCGGACAAATGACTTGTAACCCGGTTCGGTACGGCTGGCACAACTGGTTAGCAGCACGGCCATCAACAGCCCCATCAACCCCACTGTCGTCATCGTCGCTCTTCTCATCACTTCTTTCTCTCTCCGGACTCAATTAACATCACCTCTGCTTCATCAAGCTTGAGAATCATGATCGGGTTGGGAGCGTTCTCCAGATAGTAAACCGCGACCAAGCCGGTCGCGTCCGAATAGCCTTCTCGAAAACGCGAAAAGTCATCAATGGACGCCTTCAAGCGCACCCGCTGCCCTTCCTTGAAGGGCCCGGCCTTGGCCTTGCGGATCTTGATCGCAAAAAAGGGCTCCTGCTCATCATTCATCCCTTTGAAACGAGGAACCAGAACGGTCGACTTGTTCCACGCAATTTTGGTGTCTCCATGCAACTCAATTTCCCATTCCACCTCATGATTGGAATACACTTTGCTCGCCACTTGTTGAATCGTCCCCTCGGCGGCTTTGAAATCCACCACTCCCCCACCGCCATCGGTGATGACCTCAAGATCTCGCTCCTTCTGTTTCAGTCGCTTTCTGAACTCTTCCTCAGCTGGAACCCTGGCCTCCTGGACCAACTTCCTCAGATCGGCATGGAACAAAACAAGATCCCGCTGCCACTTCTTCCATCCCTGCTTTCCTTCCTCTTGGGCAGACAGGGACATGGTTGTCGAAAAGGAAAGCAAAACGGCAAGAACCGCCGACCACGGATGAAAATGACAAGCCAATCGCATGGAGACACTCAATAGACTGCCGCAAGGCTATCTCATGGGCTCCGGATTTCAATCTCTCACCGTCGTTGAAACAGACATCGTTTATTCCCTGGGCACAGGCTCGAAACGCTGGAACCGAAAGCTCTTCTGAAACGGCCTCCGTTTGTCCAGGACGATCCCGTCGATCCGAATCTCCTGATTGCCCTTTTCGACAAACCGTCCGGATCCCTCTTCGAAAGCCGGCAGATCGTTCCCTCCGTCCACGTCCAACTTGATGGAACGCCGGTCATCGCCAAGGGCATAGGGGCCCCAGTAGTCTTTGTAAGTTTCGAAGGGCTGGAAGGTCACCGAGAAGCCCTTCGAATGCAGATGTAATTCCCGGATCTGCTCTTCACCACTCGTAAGCTCCTTCCAATATCCCTGTTCGGAACTGACATGTTCAAACCCCGCGTAAGGATCAGGAAAAGTATTGGGTGAACAAGACACAAAGACTGCGCCAAGAGCCACGAGAACGATTCGTGTGTTCATGAGTCAACTCAAGCATCCCTTCGACCGGTTGGGATAGCAAAAAGCATTTCGCGAGGCCCGGGATTGCCAATCGACGAGTAGCACACCGTTTCAAAGCCTGCCCCACCCTCTGGGTATCATCCGGCCTACTGTCCGCCCTCCTTTAGGTTCGCTTCAAAGAATTTCAGCTTCCAGTGCTCCGCTTTCTCCGCATCTTTCGGAACAATCTCCCCATCATTGTAAAGGTGGTGAAGGTCCCTCATGGCCTCAATGTATCCCAACTCAGCAGATTTCTCATACCACTCGATTGCCAATTCGTGATTCTTCTTCACGCCTTTTCCCTCAAGATAGGATCCCGCCAGATTGTGTATCGCAAATGAATCCCCCTTTTCGGATCCCTTGTGAAACCAC
>JBMHCW010000079.1:0-5778 GCA_049889715.1 Akkermansiaceae bacterium
GCTCCCTCATCGTGCCATCGGCCTCCACCATCTGGCTGGCGGCCGGATAGCCGTTGACCATCAGCTCCACTTTGACCTTCCGGCTGGCCCCTTCGCGGGCCCGTTCCAGATGCCAGTATGGTTTCTGATCAGCCTTCAAATCCTTCAATGATCGACCGTTTTCCGGCAACAAGGCCGCAACCTTGGCTTTGGCTTTAATCAAGTGGGGTTGCTTCAGCCTCAGCTCGCTGGCCTTCGACATCTCCAGGCCTTCCACCGAAAAATCGAGAAGGTGACTCATGCCATCAGACACATAAGTCCGCCCTTTCTCGATTCCTTCACACCACTTCTCGTAGCTTAGCTTTCCGTGCACCTTGACGTAAGAACGACCCAATCCCACCCGCTCGCCGTAGATGCAGGGAAAGTCGGTCTCGCCACTGATCCTCGTCCGGTATCCGGTATTCAAGGTGTGATACCAGATGTTCAACTCCCAGGGATAGGGCGTGTCCACCATCGACAAAAAATCCACCGCCGGAACCATCGTCCCATCCGGCCCTTCCACTTCATGTGTGACATCAACGATATATTCGCAGGCTCCGATCCCATCGAATTTCGGAACCTGATAATTCGGGAGCTCGTCTGACGCCGCCGCCAATCCCCACCCTGAATGGGCCGGCCCGCAGATTGCTCCCTGCTTTTGCGCCCAGCGAAGCGTGTTCAATCCCAGCGTCGGCCAGTGATGGGTGGAATCACCTCCCGGATACATCTGTTGTTTCAATTGCAGCAAACAAAGATGCCCCGATTGATGAGACCCGAATCCCGAAACCTCGACATCGTATCGCAAAAGATAGGGATATCGGGAGACTTGATCGATCGACCCCGTGAAAAACTGCTTTTGGTAATCAAAGCAAGGCCCCCAGGTCAGGTTGGCTCCGATCTTTAAATCCTCGCCCAGACAATGCCGCATCATGTCAGGGGCGTGCACGCCCTCCGTCGGGTTCGAGTAATGGGAACAACCCGCCGCATGAATGTGATGATCCCCCGACCACCAACCCATCGCGGCCGGATCGATCCATCTGGTCAGCTCAACCTTGAGGAGGCCTCCTGATTCATCCACTTCAAGAGGCAGCATCTGTTCCAGGTACTCCGGCCCTCTTCGGCATCGAACCTGATAACTTCCCGCAGGCAAACGAACATTCTCACCCGTCGTGCGGTAGATCTGTGGATGAAAGGCAAAGTCCGGAGCGAGCCTTTTGGCCATCGAAGGATAAATCCTCCCCTGACGGTCCCGGATCTCGAACGCCGCCATGGTGTCCTTCCCATTTTCATCGAGTACCTTAAAGCTCACCACCTTGGCCGGCGTGCAGGTGAAGGTCGTCAATAGGTCGCTACGAAACCCCAGATCCTGGGTTCCCTGCCCCACCGAAAATTGCATCAAGGAGGCCCGCTTCCCCGCATCACGACTGTAGATCTGCACAATGACATACTCCAGTTCCAAACCGGACAGGGTCGGGCTCATCGGCCGCTTCCGGTAGACCTGCAGATCCATCCACCGATCATCCACCTTCTCCTTGGGTGAGTTGGCCAGAGGTTTGGCTTGCTCGCTCGTCACCTCCAACGGAGCGGTGACTCCGGCTTGATTGTGCACCTTGATCAGAAACTGCCGCCACCCCTTCTCCACCAGGATCGGCTTGGCCGGCCCCGCCAGGACCTTGACCCGGGACTCCGGATTGATCTCGATAAAGGCCAGGCAATGAGGATCGAGGGCATCTTGAATCAGGGCTCTCACTTCACGTTCATCGGCCGATTTCCGGGCCTTATCCAACCGGGCCTTATCCTCAGGCGATAACGGACGCCCCAAATAATCGAGCGCCTCCTTCAGCCTCTTGATCTGAAGGTTCAGTGGTTGCACCGCCACCTTCTCGACTCTCGGGATCTTAACCTCTCCCAAGAGAACAAACAACAGGGCCAGCCAAACAGAAAATCCAATTCCAAAAACCTTCATAAGCAATCTTCCCAATAGCGGACATCGCTTTTCGCTTCAAAGAAGTTTTTGCGAAGGGCAGGCCCGCGAACGCGTGACCAAGCTGTCACAGCCCCCCGGTTCCACTTCATTCCGCGGAAAGCCACTCTTCGAGAAATGCGTTCACTTCTGGCTGCCTTCTTTCTCGGGCTTCCCGCCTCCGGCGCCATCACAGTTGCCGATCTTCCGGAACTCGAACTGGATCCTGATCAGATCCAGGCTCCCCTGCTTACTGCCTTCAAACTCCACATGGAGGGCAAGCACGCCGAATCGGCCAAGATGTTCTCAGACCTCTCCATCGAAGGAAACGCCCGGGCCACCTTTCTTCTCGCCCTCTGTCATCTCGGCGGAGAAGGAGTTCCTCTCTCGCCGGGTAAAGGCACGGACCTTCTTCGCCAATCGGCCCAGGCAGGTTACGCCCCCGCGCAGGTCCGGGTCGCCCATCTTCTTTTCGCACGCGATCTCAAGGACGAAGCGTTGGATTACTTGAACAAGGCAGTCGAAGCAAGGAACGCCGAAGCCCTTTATGCCTCGGGTTGCCTTCATGCCACCGGAACCTATCTCACCAAAGATCACCAAAAGGCCTACACCTTGCTCAAGGCGGCCGCCGATGCCGGACATCCGGAAGCACCGGTGGCCCTCGCCTCCCTCCTTCCCGTCCCGATGATCGAAAAGCACAAGAAGGATCTGCTTCCGGCACTGCAGGCCCGGGTCCGTGCCAACCAGCCATCAGCCCACACCGCCATGGGGCACTGCTTTGCCCTCGGCATCATGGGAGTCCCCCGTGATCCCGCGATGGCTTTCCAGATGTTTCTCAAAGGCGTCAAGGAAGGACACAAGACCGCCTTCCATGACCTCGCCCTGTGCTACCAACATGGCTTCGGTATCGCGCAGGACAAAAAACGGGCCCGCTCCTGGATGATCCAGGCCGCCCTCAGGGGCGAGCCAAGAGCCGCCCTCGCTCTCAGCAAAGCCGCCTCCTCACCCGTCGAACAACTGGCGTGGTCCCTCTGCGCAGACTCGCCGGAACTCCTCGCCGTCCGCGAAGGAATGAACTCCGAAACTCTTCGTACTTCGATCGATCAGGCCAATCGCTTCCTCGCCGAATTGCGGAAGAAAAAATGACAATTGTGTCACTGAGTTACCAATTCGTGACATCAAGATTCTCACCTTCGAGCAAATTTCCCCTTTGATCGGATACGGTTATGACGAACCCTTATCCCATCCTCATCGGGCTCACGGCCTGCCTGACAGGCCTCACGCACGCTCAGTATTCCATCACACTTCTCCACCACAACGACGGAGAGTCTTCACTCATCAACGCCGACGAAGGCACCGACTACGGTGGGATTGCCCGCTTCGCTGCCCTCGCCAACGAACAACGGACCGCTTACGAAGGACTCGGACACGGAGTCCTCATGGTTTCGGCAGGAGACAACTTTCTCGCCGGCAAGGAGTTCGCAGCCTCCCTTTCCACCGGTGATCTGGGATCCCGGACTTACTACGATGCCGTCGGCATGGGTCAGATCGGATACGATGCCATCGTGGTGGGAAACCACGATCTTGATTTCGGCCCCGATCTCCTCGGCGACTTCATCGCCGGATATCAGACCGCAGCCAACGACGCCGGACTCGCTCCCGCTCCCTGGATCAGCGCTAACCTCGACGTCTCGGCCTCGACTCCTTTGAACGGTAGAGTCCTGCCCAGCGTGACCCGGACCTTCACCTTCGATGACGGACTCGGGGGAACCTTCACCAAAACCGTCGGGATCGTGGCCGCCACCACCGAGAATCTTCCTTTCATCTCCTCACCGGGACCCGACGTCACCATCAACAGTGCTGTCACCTCCATTCAGAACACCGTCGACAACCTTCGCGGGGGAGGCGTTGATCACGTCATCCTCGTCTCCCATCTGCAGGGTACTGCTGAAGACCAGAACGTCGTTTCCCAGATCACCGGAGTGGATCTTGCCATCGCCGGAGGAGGCGACGAGTTCCTCTACACCGGAGCCGCAGTTGATTCCGTCGACACCATTCCCGGCCAAGGGGCTCCCGAAAACACCTATCCCCTCGGTGGCACCGCTGATGCCGGAGGAAATCCGGTCAATATCGTCACTGCCCCCGGCGACTATAACTACCTGGGCCGCATCACTCTTGAGTTCGATGCTGCCGGTGATCTCACCGGCCTCAATGGAAACCCCATCGTCGTCAAGGATAGCTCGATCGGCGGAGTCTCCGCCGATACCGGAGTATTCAATTCCGTCACCACTCCCGTTTCCAACTTCGTTGCTGCACTCGACAGCAACATCATCGCCACCAATTCCTTTGGGAAGCTCGAAGGCGGCAGCGATGCGGTCCGCTCGAACGAAACCAATACCGGAAACCTCGTCGCCGATGCCTACCTCGCCGCCGCCCAGGCCAGCGCCAGTAGCTTCGGAGTCGATTCCCCGCAAATCGCCATCGTCAACGGAGGTGGCATTCGCAATGGAGAAATCAGCGGTGACCTTTCCGAAGGAAATTCCTTCGACATCGCCCCCTTCCAAAACCGGGTCGCCGTGGTCGAAAACATCTCCTCGGCCGAACTGAAGCTTCTCCTCGAGAATGCCTACTCCAGAACGGTCATCGATCCGGCCACCGGGAATGTTGTCCGTCAAGGAGGAGGCACCGGCCGGTTCGCCCAGATCTCCGGGATGACCGTCACTTACGACGTCACCGCCCAACCCCTCGTCCTCGACGGTGATGGCAACATCCTGACTAACGGCGAGCGTGTCCTCAGTGTAATACTCGAGGATGGAACCGTCCTGATCGAAAACGGAATGCCCGTGGATGGTCTGTCCGTCGATGCCGCCATCCCCGACTTCATCGTCAAAGGAGGCGATCAATACTTCTTCTACGACGCCGATGGCAGTGGCCTTGATGCCGGCGAGTTCACCAGTCTCGGCATTACCGACCAGCAGGCGGTGAAGAATTACCTCGAAAGTCTCGGCGATCTGAATGACCCGGCCTACGCCCTCGGTGGAGAAGGCCGCATCACGGCCATCCCCGAGCCTTCCTCGCTCGCTCTTCTGACCCTCGCCGGACTCGGGCTCTTCCGTCGCAAGCGATAAATCACTTTTACCGAAAGCAAAAAAATGCCGTCTCCGGATCAACCCGGTGGCGGCAATTTTTTATGCCCCTGACCCAATGATTGAACTCACCAGGCTCGGAGTGGTTAAGAGGTAATCAAAATACCCACACCCCAACGACAAACCACTGCCACTCTTCCAGTTTATGGCCCACTCAGAGTGAGAAGATCGGTGCCTCTGGATAGTCATTTCAGACTCGATGTCAACGGGCTTCCGGAGTGAAGGGCTGAGGCCGAAACGGAGGAAGCCTGTTGTGCGCGCCACCTCTCGCCTGGATTCCAACCATTCGCAAACTCCTCCGGCGTTTTCATTCCCAGACTTCGATGGTCTCATGCAAGATCTTCATCCCGAGCATGGCATCGGCATACATCTTCTTGAGCTTGGCGTTTTCCTTCTCAAGGGCTTTGAGCCGTTTGGCGTCCGCCACTTCCATCATGCCGAATTTCTTGCGCCATCGATTGAGGGTGGCCACTGAGATCTGCTTCTGCTGACAGAAGCTCTCTTGGCTCAAACTTCCGCTGTCAAACTCGCGCAGCAACAGGATGATTTCTTCGGGTTTGTGTCTCTTTTGCTTATTAATTTTCTAGGATTTGGATTTCACCAAATCCTCTCACTCAACATGGACCATTTTCTCTGGCGGCGGCCAATCCC